>DASPQJ010000019.1:0-21158 GCA_035625025.1 Acidimicrobiales bacterium | reverse complement strand
GTCCTTCCTCACCGTCACCGTCCCGGCCGGCACGCGCACGGTCGTCGCCCACTACTGGCCGCGCGCCTTCTCGGCCGGGATCGCCCTCGCGCTCGCCGCCCTCCTCGCCCTGGCGCTCGCGCCCGGGGCCGCCTCGGCGCGACGACTCGCCGGCACGGCCCTCGGCTCGACCCGGCGGCGAGTCGGGCGCGGGAGGAAGGACGACGATGAGACATCCCCAGGTGAGCAGCGATGATCAGTGCCCGCGCGTTCACGCGCCGAAAAGGACCCTGACCGGGCCTGATCGCTCTCCGCGACCAGCTGAACTCGGAAGGGAGATCGCCGCCAGGTCAGGGGGCGCGGTTCGGGCGCACCTTCTCGTAGCAAACCGAACGGAGCTCCTCGACCCTGTCTTCGGGGATCGACAGTTCTGCCGCGATTTCCTGTTTCGACATCCCTTCGAGGATGCCGCGCACGAGGGCCACCTCGGTCGCATCGAGACCGTACTTCGACCCGGTGCCGAGGGTGGCAAGCGAATGCCCCATGAGCGAATTGTCGAGGAACTGGCCGCCAGCGGAGACGGTCCTGATACACGAGACGAGGTCGCCCCCGCGGATCTGTTTCAGGAAGTAACCGGCAGCACCTGCGAGGAGCGACGCGAGGACGGCCTCGCCGTCGGCGTAGGCCGTGAGCACGACGCAGGCGATCCGGGGGTAAAGCGACCTGATCGTTCTGCACAGATCGATCCCATCGCCGTCGGGCAGGCGGACGTCCAGAACGACGACATCAGGACGTGAGTGCTCGACAAGAAGCTCCGTGTCCTCGGACGTCGCCGCTTCGCCGACGAACTCAAAATCCTCCTCGGCCTCAAGGAGCTCCCGGATGCTCTGCCGGACCGCGGTATTGCCGTCGACGACAACGATCCGGATGCCCATCTGCTCACTGTGCGCCCGGCCTCGACCACCTGTTCAGAGTCAAAGGTCCCACCGAGGCGCCGCGAGGTCCCGTCGCGTCGTGACGACGTGGTCGGCGTGGCACGCTTGGACGATGCCCTACCGGAGGGTGACCGATCCGGAGCGTCTCCAGCAGCTGCTCGAGGCGGTCCTCCTTCTCGAGGCCGATCTTGATCTCGATGCCGCGCTCCGCCACATCGTCGAACAAGCGCGTCAGCTCGTGAACGCCCGCTACGGGGCGCTCGCCGTCATCGAACCGGATTCGGGACGCCTGGCTCAGTTCGTGAACGTCGGGTTCACTCCCGAACAGGTCGACTGCATCGATCACCTGCCGCGCGGCGAAGGCATCCTCGGCATGCTCTTCGACGACGAGCATCCCCTGCGCCTCGCCGATCTCACCCAACATCCCGCGTCAGCCGGATTCCCAGCCAACCACCCGGCGATGCGGTCCTTTGTTGGGGTGCCGGTGCTCGTCCACGGGGAGGTGTTCGGCAACCTCTATCTCACCGAGAAGATCGACGCTGACGAGTTCTCCGAGGAGGACGGCCACATCCTGCAGGCGCTCGCCCTGGCAGCGGGGATCGTCGTTGACAACGCGAGGATGCACGCCAAGGTGGGCGAGCTCGGCGTCGCCGCGGAGCGTGCCCGGATCGCCCACGATCTGCACGACACGGTGATCCAGCGACTGTTCGCGACGGGTCTGTCACTACAGAGCACCCTCCGGCAGGTGCAGGCTCCGGAGGCTCTCCGGGTGCTCCACACGGCCATCGACGACCTCGACGACACGATCCGCCAGATCCGCACCTCGATCTTCGCCCTCGAGCCCCTGCCTACTGGTCGACGGAGCCCGCGGACACGCGTGCTCGAATTGTGTGCTGAATCAGTCCGCAGTCTGGGCTTCGAGCCTTCGGTTTCGGTCGCGGGGCCAATCGACACCGAGGTGAGTGAGCACGTCGCCGGCCACATGCTCGCGGTGCTGCGTGAGGCTCTGACGAACGTCGCCCGTCACGCCCACGCCAGCCGGGTCCACGTCAACCTTGTGGTCGCTGAGCACCGCCTCCGACTGGCAGTCACCGATGACGGCGTGGGCCTGCCGGTGGGTTCGGGACCCGCCAGCAGGGGTCTCACAAACATGGCCGAGCGCGCCAAGCTCCTCGGTGGCTCGTTCGCGATCGCGCCCGGACCTGAATCGGGAACCGAAACGCGCTTCGAGGTCCCGCTCGTCACTGAGTAGTCCCATCTGATTCGTCGAAACGGTCCCATCGCGCCACAGATCCGGTCGCCGGCTCTCGGCGCAGCCATGCGGTGGCATTCGGTTCGGCTGGGCAAGCCGGCTAACGGCCGGAGGAGTCCTTTCCCCGGCTCGCCGCCGGGCGAGCCGCGGTCCCGGGCCGGCGCTCGCCATGGAGTACCCGCAGCCGGTGGACGATGAATGCCGCGACGACGACAACGACAAGCACCACGAGCGCGTAACCGGCTATGGAGACGTCGTGCGCGATCCGTTTCCACTCGTATCCGACTCCGTAGCCGACCGCCGCGAAGCTGCTCGTATAGATGACGGTCCCGACGCAATTGAAGATCTCGAACCGCGCAAGCGGCATGTCCGCTGTTCCCGCGACGATCGCGGTGAACGCGCGCACGACCGGCATGGCGCGGCCGAGCGTCACGGCGAACTCGCCCTTGCCCGATAACCAGCGCTCGGCGCGGTCGAGATCCTTTGACGTGAGTAGGACGTATCGGCCGAGCCGGTCGACGAGCGGCCGCCCACCGATCCGCCCGACGGCGTAGGCGGTCGACGACCCCAAGAGCTCCGCAGACACGCCGATGGCGATCACGAGGGCGAGATTCAGTCGCCCCGACGCGGCGAGCACACCGGCGAAACCGAAGGTGACCTCGGACGGGATCGGCACGCAACAGGCCTCGGCGAAGGCGAAAAGGACGAGCGCGGCGTAGCCCGACTCGGTAAGCAGGTGTTGCACGGCTCCTATTTGTAGTCGGTCGTGACTCCTTCTCCGTTCAATTGCCCGATCGGATAGCCACAGTCGGTAACGTGTCGGGGCGTCGCCTGCCGTCTTCGCGAGCACCGCCGGCGTCGAGCTCACCGCCCACGATCTCGGCGACGACGGACAACCCGCCTTGTTGGTGCCCGGCGCCGGCCTCAACGGCCGCGGCCTCCGGCCCCTGGCGGGGCACCTCAGCTGGCGGTTCTCGTGCTGGGCGCCCGATCTGCGGGTCCGCAGCTTGTCGCCGACTCCCGCCACGTCGTCCTGGGAAGGTCTTGTCGACGACGGGAGTGCCTCGGTGGGCCGACTCGGACGGCGTCGCGCCGTGGCGCTCAGCCACTCGCTTGGCGCGTCGGCGATCCTTGCCTGTGAAGCGGCGAACCCGGCAACATTTGCCAGCCCGTGCGGTTACGAACCGATCGTCTCCGCACCTTTCCTGCCGGACGCACCCGACAGTGGAATCGTGAAGGTCACACGCCGCAGGAAATCGGGATACCCGTCTCGCCGAGCTGTCGCCAATCGATCCCGGGAATCGCAGCCCTTCGTGAACTGGGACCCTGAGGCGTTCGACGGCTACTGGAGGGAGGATTCATCGACCGCCCGACGGCTCTGTCGAGCCTGCCGGCGCGCCGGAATACGAGGCGCACATCTACGAGGCCGCGAGGCTCTTCCGAAGCGACGAACGACTCCGGGCCGTGACGTGCCCCGTCACGATCACCCGCGGCGCGGCGAGCCGCGTGCTCTCGGCCGCAGGGGCCAGCGCCATCGTCGCGCCGCTGGCGAACGCGTTTCTCGAGGAGTTCAGCGGCCTCGACCATTTCGGCCCGTACACCGACCCGTCGTCGGTGGCAGGTGCGCTGATTCGTGCCGCCGACACATCCGGGGCGTAGCCTCGGGATCGCGATGTCCCTTTCGTTGCCGAGCACCCTTTCCCCGTCGAAACTCGCCCGATTCGTGCAGTGCCCCCTCGCCTTCCGCTAAGCGTACATCGACCGGCTCCCCGAGCCCTCTTCCGTCCAGCAACTGCGCGGCACGCTCGTTCACCGGGCTCTCGAATTGCTGTTCCGATCGGCACAGGGCGCTGATCGCACCCGTGCCCGCGCCCGAAAGTCTCTCGCGACGGCATGGGACGAGCTCTCGGTGTCCGAGGAGTTCACCGGGTTGGCGCTTGACGACGTCGACGCCCGCCGCCTTCTCGACGACGCGTCCTCGCTCATCGAGCGCTACTTCACACTTGAGGACCCCACCGCCGTTCGCGAGGTCGGACTCGAGCTCGACATGCGCGCGACGCTCGGAGGCGTCGAACTGCGCGGAATCATCGACCGCCTCGACGACCTCGGCGGCGGCGAACTCGCCGTCGTTGACTACAAGACCGGTCGGGCTCCGCGGCCCGACAGGTCGCGCTCGAGCCTCGCCGGTGTCTACTTCTACGCCTTGCTCTGTGAGGAGGTGCTTGGCACCCGTCCCCAGGAGGTTCGGCTGATGTATCTGCGGGACGAGATCGTCTTGGTCGAGTCCCCAACCGACCAGGGAATGCGCGGCGTGCGCCAGCGCGCCCTCGCGGTTTGGGCCGCGATCGATAGGGCTTGCACCGCCGAGGACTTCCGTCCGAGTCCATCCGGTCTCTGCAGGACCTGCGCGTTTCAGTCTCTATGTCCCGGGTTTGCGGGCCTGAAGTCGGCAACAAACGAGGCGACCGCGTAGCAGTCCGACTAACCTCGGACCGCGATGACACACAGGCTCGTCGTCGGGTTTGACGAGCGCGTCGACGCGCTGTTCGATCGTGTCCGGGGCAACCCTGTCGCTGATCGCGTCTTTTACACGGCTTCCGCGCTGGGCGAGTTCGGCCTGATCTGGGTCGCTTTCGCGCTGTTGCGCGCGCTGCGCGGAGGTCGGCTCAACGAGAAGGCGGCTCGAAGGGCGATCATCGCGACCGGAGTGGAGTCGTTTCTCGTCAATGTCGTGATGAAGTCGTTCGTGCGCCGACATCGTCCGACGAACGAGTGCGACCATCCCCTGCCGCTGCGCCAGCCGCTTTCCTCGAGCTTCCCCTCGGGTCACGCCACCGCGGCCTTCTGTGGTGCGACTCTGCTCTCTGACGGTGAAGACCCGCTCAGCCCGTTGTACTTCGCGACCGCGATCGTCGTCGCGACGAGTCGGGTCTACGTGCGCATCCACCACGCCTCGGATGTTGTCGCGGGCTTCGCCGTCGGACGAATGCTCGGCAAGATTGGGAAGCGTCTCGCTCCACTTCCCGAGCGTGGCTAGGAGGATGCCGTTGACGGCCCCACGACGACCGGTCGGTGCCGCCGCCCGCGATGACAGGCGGCGAGGCACCGTAGGGTGAACGATCGATGAGCGTCGCGATCGTGATGGGGAGCGACTCCGACGAGGTCGTGATGCGCCTTGCCGCGAAAGCGCTCGACGAACTCGACATCCCGTGGGAGATGCGCGTCATCTCGGCACACCGGACTCCTGACGACGCGCTCGACTACGCCCGTGGCTGCCGGGCCCGCGGGGTCGAGGTCATCATCGCGGGGGCGGGAGGCGCGGCGCACCTTGCTGGGATTCTCGCGGCTGCCACGACGCTCCCCGTGATCGGCGTGCCGATCGCCCAGCCGGCGCTCTCGGGGCTCGACTCGCTGCTCTCGACGGTGCAGATGCCCCACGGCGTTCCCGTGGCGACAGTCGGCATCGACGGCGCCCGCAACGCGGGTTTGCTCGCCGCACGCATTCTCGGCGTCGCCGACGAGCGGGTCCATCGGGCCGTCGTCGAGTTCCAGGATCGGCTCGCGAACGACGTTCGTTCGAAGGACGCCGCGTTGCAAAGCCGGATCGGCGACTGAACCCGCCGGAAGTTCGACCGGGGATGGCCTCACTCGCCGAGCTGCTCGGTCTGGCACCGCGGGCGCGAGTGCTGATCGTCTCTTGCGACGACCTGGGCTTCTCGCACGCCGCGAATGTCGCGGTCTACGACTCGTTGCGCCAAGGCGTCGCGACCTCCGCCTCCCTGATGGTCCCCGCGCCGTGGGCTCGCGGTGCGGTGTGCGCCTATCGGGGCGAGGACGTCGGCGTCCACCTCACCTTGAACGCGGAGCACGAGCTGTACCGCTGGGGGCCGATCACACACTCCCCGTCGCTGCTCGACGGGGAAGGTGGGTTCCCCCGCACGATCGAGGACGTCTGGGAGCACGCCGACCTCGACGAGGTGCGCCACGAGTGGCGCGCCCAGATCGAGCGGTCGATCCTCTGGGGCTTCGACGTGACGCATCTCGACTCGCATCTCGGCGGCGTCGAACTGAAGCCGGAGTTCTTCGACGTCTACCTCGAGCTCGCCGCCGAGCTCCGCCTTCCCGTGCGACTGCCCGGCAACGAAGAGGAGCGTCGGGTGGGCTTCCCGTTCCGCCAACTCGCCGCCGAGCGGGGCGTCATCGCCCCGGACCGCGTCCTGCCGATCTCCGCGTTCCGGGGCCGCGCGACCGATCTCGACCTCGTGCCACCAGGAGTCACGGAGGTCCACGCCGCGCCGGCCCTCGACACGTCCGAGCTGCGCGCCTCGGCCGTCGACTGGAAGTCCAGGGTCGCCGATGCCGCTCTTCTTGGGCCGGACGGTCCGCTCGCGAGGCTCGTCGATTCAGCCCGCCTCGAGACGATCGGCTATTCCGCGCTCCGTCAGTTGATGCGCTGAGCGCGGTGACGTCGTCGCGCCGGAGCCGACCGTCGCCCGCGAGCAATCAGCGCCGAAATGGCCAGACTTCTCGCACCGAGAGGCATGACAACGACAGCTGCCCTCCTCCGCGACCTGGCGTCGCGCCAGCCCGCAAGACGGCGGGACCTGCGATCAGCTAGTCGGGCCCGGTGCAGTGCGGATGCGACGGGAAACCCGTCGCCCCGGTGGAGAAACCCTCTCCTTCCCCATCAGTAGTACTTGGGCACGTAGGCGCCGCGTCCGAGGGCCGCGCTCTCCAGGTAGTCGAGGGAATCATCGACCTCGCCGCGCACCTCACGCACCCACTCGAGACGTTCCTTCAGCATGCGTTCGACTCCAGCGCGCAGAGTCATCGACGAGATCGCGCAGGATCCACAAGCCCCCTGCAGCTCCACCTCGACGACCCCGGCGTGGTAATCGACGCCTACGAGCGCGAGGTCGCCGCCATCGAACTGGACCGCTTCGCGCATCAGCTCCATGATCTCGGTCAGTGCGGCGCGGCGGCGCTCCAACTCTTCGGTCGACAGCTCCTCCTCGGCCACGTCCCGCGGGTCGTCAGACGGCGGAGGAACCGGCGCGGCGACAGAAGGTGGCTGCGTTGCCGGCAATTCGGCGTCACCATCGACCATCGCCATCACTTCTCCTAACGAAGTCTCGCCTCCCGCACCACGACCGAGTGGTCGCGACTTAGGATGCCCCAATGCAGCTCGTCGTCCTTGCGGCTGGTCACGGTACCCGCTTCGCAGGGCTGAAACAGCTCGCCCCGGTCGGACCGCACGACGAAGCCATCATGGACTATACGGCGCTCGCGGCGTTGTCCTGCGGGTTCGACGGCATCGTGCTCGTCGTGCGCGAGGAGATCCGCGAGCAGATGGAGCACCACGTCGCCCGGCGCTGGCCGAAATCCCTGCCCATCGCCATCGTCTGCCAGGCGCCCATCCCCGGAACGGCGCAGGCCGTGCTCTCGGCGGGGATGGAACTCGGCGGCCCCTTCGGTGTCGTGAACGCCGACGACATCTACGTCGAGGCGGCGCTCCAGCTCGTGCACGACCATTTCACACGGCCTCGCGCCGATGGGTCGCTCGACGACGCCCACGTACTCGTCGCGTACCAGCTCGTGCGCACCGTGCTCAACGACGCGACGCTCAAACGCGGGCTGTGCGAAACGGGTGACGACGGCGAACTTCTGCGGATCACCGAGCACACCGTGTCGGAATACGAAGACGGCCAGTTCGTCGCCGTACCCCTCGCGACCCCTGGGCGGGCGACTTCCCGCGAACCGCGACTCGTTCCGGGATCCGCCCGGGTGTCGATGAACCTGTGGGGCTTCCACCCCCGGATGCTCGACCACCTCGCCCAAGCACTGCAATCGTTCGACCCGGGATCCGATGCCGGTGAGCTGCTCCTTCCCCAGGTGATCGAGGATCTCGTCGCGTCGGGCGCCGATCACGTGCGCGTCGTCAACACCGACGCGCGCTGCATCGGGATCACGCACCGCGAGGACATCGCGATCGTGCGTGAGCAGCTCGCGGCGAACGCCGGTGAATTCGCGCCGGTCCGAGGAACCCAAGGGGCCTGATGGCGCGGCGGCGTCGTTTTTCGCCATCGGGCGGGATTCCGTAATGTAGGGGTCATGCCACTTATCTACGTCAATGGCGCGCTAGTCACCGAGGAGCACGCGACCATCTCGGTTTTCGACCACGGACTCATCGTCGGTGACGGCGTCTTCGAGACGATCCTGCTCAATAAGGGACGGCCGTTCGCACTCAGCCGCCACCTCGCACGCCTAGAGCACTCGACCCGAGGGCTCGGGATCAACCCCATCCCCGCCGAGGACGTCGCCCGGGCAATCACCGCCGTCGTCAACACCGCAGAGTTCGCCATCGGCAGGATCCGCGTAACGATCACCTCCGGGGCAGGACCGCTCGGATCGGGACGGGGAACGGACCCGCCAACGCTCGTCGTCGCCGCCGATCCCTTCGAGTCCTTCGACGAGCCCTCCGCGGTGATGGTCGTTCCCTGGCCCCGCAATGAGCACAGCGCGCTCTTCGGTCTGAAGACGACGTCGTACGCCGAAAACGCTCTGGCCCTCGAGCGCGCCCACGGCGAGGGTGCCGACGAGGCGATCTTCGGCAATACGGCCGGCATGCTCTGCGAGGGAACCGGATCAAATGTCTTCGTCGTGATCGACGGCGAGCTCGTCACACCCCCGACGTCGGCGGGCCTGCTCGAGGGCGTGACGCGGGCCCTCGTGCTCGAAAGGCACGGCGGCGCGGAACGCGACGTGCCCCTGGCTCAGTTCGCTCCGAACGAGGTCGAAGAAGCCTTCCTCACGTCGACGCTGCGAGGTGTCCAACCGATCGCAGCGATCGACGGCAAGAAGCTCGCCACGGCAGGCGGCCCCGAGACGCGCAAGGCGGCGGCCGTCTACGCCTCGCTCCTCTCGGACGAGATCGACCCCTAAGACCACCCCCGATCGACCGGGTCGCTCCCCGGTCCTGTCGCGCTCCGCGCCGTGTCAGTCGGACAGGGGGACGACCTCGCGGACCGCGGTGACGACCTCGGTGACGCGGTCCGTCGAGGGGGCCGTTCGCCAGTCGATGACGACGCCCCAGCAGGGCGCGCCGAGAGCGCGCTCTGCCAAGGACGCGACGTCACCCGGCGTGGCGCCGGCGACGGCACTCACGAGCGCGACGATCGGCGCCGCGATCGCCCTCAGCGCGCGCCCGACGTCTCGCAGGATCGTCATGTCACCGTTTCCCGCTTCGACGAAACAGAGATCCGCATGCCGCGCGACGAGCGTGGCGAGCGCCGCGGGTGAAAAAGGCAAGGCTCCGGGACCCGGTCCGCGGGGCGCCGGGAGGAGCACGCCGAGTGGTGTCGGCGTCGCGCGCCCGGCCCTCGGTTCGTTCCAGGCGCCCTCGATCGCGAAGTACCGGCCGGCGAACGACGGCGCCGGGGTATCGAGCATCAGCCGCACGACCCGGAGCGTCTCGGCGAGCTCGTCGAGACCACCTCCCCCGGGATCCGGGGGCGCGCCGAGACAGGCGAGCGCGCGGCCCTCGGAGCAGACGTCGAGCGCGGCGACGGTCTTGGCGAGCACGGCGGGGTGCCGTTCGCCGGCCGTCGTCGCGACACATCCGAGCACGACCCGTGATGTCGTCGCCGCTAGCGCGCCGAGGAGGACGAACGGATCCGCCGGCGCCCCGGGAACCCGGTCGCCGCTGACCAGGACCGCCTCGGACCCGGCCTCTTCGGCCGCGGCCGCGAGGCGCAGAAGATCGCCCGGGACCAGGCCGTCGTCCCCGTCCGCCCCAGCGCAGAGCGCGGGGTGGAACCGCACGCCGAGGCGGAAGGAGTCCATCGGGAAGTTGTAGCGAAAACGGCACCCATCCGCCCAGACTTCGGCCGCGAGAGGGGATAATGCCTCGTGGCACGTCCGCGAGAGCCCGGTCCGAGACCGTTGCGCGCCGTGTTCGCTCGCGACCCGCTCACCGGGAGGACCGCTGAGGTGCGCTCGATCCAGCCCCACGCCGCCCGCAAGCCCTACCGCTGCCCAGGGTGCAGCCAGGAGATCCCCCCGGGCGTCGGGCACGTCGTCGTCGTGCCGCTCGCCGACGCGAACGCCCGCCGCCACTGGCACGGCGCCTGCTGGGATCGGCGGGCGACGCGCCGACCGGGCTGGTGAGCCGCGAGTTCTCCCGCTCCCGGGGCGGAAACGGCCGACCTGGGCGATAGACTCTCTCGGCGCGTGGCGCAGGAAATGACGATGGAGAACCTTCGTGACCGGGGCGTTTAACTGGAATTCGTTCGGTTACACCGGCAGTGCCGGTGACCTCGCGCTCTCGGTCGTCTTCGCCGTGGTGTTCGCGCTGCTCGGCTACCGCATCTCCGCGAGGCATCGGATGATGCGCGGCGTCACGCCCTGGCGGATTCCCTCCGTCGTCTGGGCGATTCTCTGCGGCATCTTCCAACCGTTCGGGATCATCCTCGAGCTCGTCGCCGAGTTCACGACGCGCCCCCAGCCCCGCCCGAGCCCGACGCCCGGGGGGTCGGAACCGGCGGGAAACCAGTTCGCGTTTGGCGGTTCGCGCGCCACGAGCGCGGAACCCCTCGCGCCGATCGAGATCGCTCCGGGGCCGACGTCGTCTGGGCCGCTCTTGTCGCCACCGCCGGGCGACGGATCGGGTCGTCCGCCGCTGTTCGGTTGGTATGTCGACGTCACCCGTCGGCACGCCCTGCGCTACTGGGACGGCCGGGGCTGGACCGAGTACGTCGCCGACGACGGCAAGACGGGAAGCGACCCGCTCTGATCTGAGCCGTTGGCCCGCGACTGCGGCAGCGGGCACGACCCGAGGTTCAGATCTCTTTTTCGGGCAGCGCCTCGACGTTCACGTCCCGGAAGGTGACCACCTTCACCGACGAGACGAAGCGAGCAGGACGGTACATGTCCCAGACCCAAGCGTCGCCCAGCTCGACCTCGAAGTGCGTCGCCCCCGCGCTCTCGTGCGGGGTCACGGTCACCTCGTTCGCGAGGTAGAAGCGGCGTTCGGTTTCGACGACGTAGCGGAACATCGGGAGCACGGCGCGGTACTCCTGGTACAGCGCGAGCTCGATCTCCGCCTCAAACTGGTCCAGATCCTCTTCGGCGCTCAACGTCGGCTCCTCATCCGCCAACCTCCGATCACCGGCTCAGCGCGTGGCGCGACGCTCCTTCACCTTCGCAGCCTTTCCGACCCGGTCGCGCAGGTAGTACAGCTTCGCGCGCCGGACGTCGCCTTCGGACACGACCTCAATTCTCGCGAGGATCGGGGAGTGGACGGGGAAGGTCCGCTCCACCCCGACGCCAAAGCTCACCTTGCGGACACTGAACGTCTCGCGCGCGCCCGAGCCCTGGCGGCGCAGCACCGCGCCCTGAAAAACCTGGATCCGCTCGCGGTTGCCTTCGACCACCCGAACGTGGACCTTCACGGTGTCGCCGGGACGGAAATCGGGGATGTCGTCGCGCAGTGTCGCGCGGTCAACGAGATCGGTGGGGTTCATGATCCGTCGTGCTCCTTCGCGGGGCGCGGCGCCGGGCGCGTGCAGAGGTCACGAGCGGCGCGGCGGCGCCTAGAGGATAGCCCTGCTCGACGAGCAGACGCACCTCATCCTCGGAAAGGCCGCCGCGGGACTCGATGAGATCCGGCCGCCGCTCGACCGTGCGCGCCAGCGCCGCGGCGCGCCGCCAGCGCTCGATCGCGGCGTGGTCGCCGCTGCGCAGCACGTCGGGAACCTCCCAGCCGCGGAACTCAGCCGGACGCGTGTACTGCGGGTACTCGAGCAGCCCCGTCGTGAAGCTCTCGTCCCGGGGCGACGCGTCGTTGCCGACGACACCCGGAACGAGGCGCCCGACGGCCTCGACGACCGCGAGCGCGGCGACCTCGCCGCCGGCGAGCACGAAGTCGCCGATCGAGATCTCACCGTCGACGAGGTGGTCGGCGATGCGCTGGTCGACCCCCTCGTAGCGCCCGCAGAGCAGCGAGAACTCCCCCCGCGCCTGCAACTCCTCGGCGAAAGCCTGGTCCAGGCGGCGTCCCGCCGGGCTCAGGAGGTAGAGCGGACGGACCGGGCCGATCCGCTCGACGGCCGCGAAGACGGGCTCGGGGGCGAGGACCATTCCCGCGCCACCGCCGAACGGCGCGTCGTCGACCGAGCGATGGGGGTCGGCTGCCCCGAGCCGCAGGTCGTGCACGACCAGGTCGACGAGCCCGGCGCGAATCGCCCGCCCGAAGATCGCCTCGGCGCAGTAGCGCGCGACGAGATCGGGGAAGATCGTGAACACCTCGACGCGCAGCGCCGCCGACTCGCGGCCCGGGCGGGAGGAACCGGGAGGGCCGCTCTTCACTCGAAGATCCCCGCGGGTGCGTCGACGACAATTCGTCCCGGCGACCTGCCAACGACGAAGCGAACCGGGACGAGATAGCGCCCGGCGACGACAAGGAGATCGCTCGCCGGGTTCGCCTCGACCGCGGTGACGATCCCCCGGGACCTGCCGCCGGCGTCGACCACCTCGGCGCCGATGAGCTCGTGGACGAAAAGCGCGTCGGCGTCGTCGATCGGCTCCGCGCCGAGGACCACACCGCGCAACCGCTCCGCGGCTTCACGGTTACCGACGCCCTCGAACAGCACGAGGTGACGCCCGAGATGCGGCCGCACCGCGACGATCGTGAGCTCTGCTGGCAGGTCTTCCCGCCGGGCCGAACCGACAACGACGCGCGACCCGGGCTCGAGGCGCTCGGGTCGGTTCGACACGAACCGGACGACGACCTCGCCGACGAGCCCGTGGGGCTTGACGACCCTTCCGATCTCGAGGAGCGCCACGTGCGCGCCGGTCAGTCGACGATGTCGACGGTAGCGTCCGTCCCGTCGCGCGCCGCCGCGGAGCGGACGAGCACGCGGAGGGCCTGGGCGACGCGACCGCGTTTGCCGATGATCCGACCCATGTCGCCAGGCGCGACGTGGAGATCGAACCGCAGGCCGTTGCGCCCGGCGTCCTCCCGCACGACGACTGCTTCCGGATCGTCGACGATCGAACGGGCGACGTGTTCGAGCACGGAACGAGCGATGCCGCCCGAGATCCGGTTGGCCGAGTCGTCGTCGGAACCGGGCTCGCCGGCGAATTCGGTCGCGTCGACTTCGACCTCGGCCTCGTCGACCTCGACCTCTTCGGCCTCGTCGACGTCAGGGACCGAGCCGAAGTCAGGACCTTCGAAAATAGGGGTGTCTGAGACCATGGGAATCCTCAATCATCCCCGCTGTCGACGGCGGCAATCGCCTCGCCGCCGTCTGCGCGGGATGCGGCATCGGGGTCGATCGGTGGGGCCGTCTCCTCGTCGGCCTCGGCCGGTGCGACCCTACTCGGCGCGTCGGCCTTCTTCGCGCCGGCCTTCTTCGCGCCGGCCTTCTTCGCGCCGCCCTTCCCCGCCGACCTGCCCTTTGCGGCGTGCTTCTTCGCCGATTCGCTCTCTTGGCGCGCCGCCTTCGCTGCCTTCGGAGTTTGCGTCGCCGTGAACTCGGCCCAGGCGCCGGAGATCTCGAGGATCTTGCGCACGGTGTCGCTCGGTCTCGCGCCTTTCGCGAGCCATGCGACGGCCTTGGCGTTGTCGACCTCGATGAGCGACGGTTCGGCGCGCGGCGCGTACGTCCCGAGGAATTCGATAAACCGTCCGTCCCGCGGTGAGCGACTGTCCGCCGCGACGATGCGGTATGTCGGCTGCTTCTTCTTTCCCATCCGCTTGAGGCGGAGCTTCACGGCCACGTCATTCTCTCTTTCTTCGGTGTCGATCGAAGCCACGGGGCAGCCGCTCGCCGCGACCAGCGGCTAGCGGCTGCGGGCGGGTGTCACCCGGCCACCCTTGCGCTTGTCACGTCGCCCGCCAGGGCGCGCTCCCGCCATCATCCCCGAGGACCGCATCAACTTCTGCATTTCCCGGAACCGGTTGAGGAGGTCGTTCACCTCCGCCGGCTTCGTCCCGCTGCCGGCGGCGATCCGGGATCGGCGCGACCCGTTGATGATCGCCGGGTCGTCGCGCTCGGCCGGCGTCATCGACTCGATGATCGCCTCGATCCGCGTCACGTTCGATTCGTCGACCGGCGCGTTGCGCATCTCCTTCGGCAGTCCCGGCAGCATCCCGACGATGCCCGAGAGCGGTCCCAGTCGCTTCATCCGCTGCAGCTGGTCGTAGAAGTCCTCGAGCGAGAAACGGCCGGACCTCATCCGGTCCTTGACACGCCCGGCGCCATCGCCGTCTTCGGTCTGCTCGGCCCGTTCGATCAACGACAACACGTCCCCCATGCCGAGGATCCGCCCCGCGATCCGCTCGGGACGGAAGGTTTCGAAGTCGTCCACGCGCTCGCCGGTCGAGACGAAGGCGATCGGCCGGCCGACGACCTTGGCGAACGACAGCGCGGCGCCGCCGCGCGCGTCCCCGTCGAGCTTCGTGAGGATCGCCCCGTCGAGGTTCAGCGCCTCGTGGAACGCGACCGCGGTCGCGACTGCGTCCTGGCCGGTCATCGCGTCGAGAACGAGGAACGTGTAACGGGGCGACGTCGCCCGGGCGACGGAGCGGACCTCCTCCATCAGGGCCGCGTCGACGGATACGCGTCCCGCGGTGTCGATGATGGCGACGTCGCGGCCCACTCGGATCGCCTCGGCGACCCCGCGCCGCGCCACGTCGACCGGGTCGGTCGGCGCGCTGAAGACAGCCGCCCCGACTTGGCGGCCGAGCACGCGCAGCTGTTCGACGGCGGCGGGACGCTGCAGGTCGGCAGCGACAAGGAGCGGATGACGGCCCTGGGCGCGGAACCAGCACGCGAGCTTGGCCGCGGCGCTCGTCTTGCCGGAGCCCTGCAGCCCGGCGAGCAGCACGACGGTCGGCGGCATCGAGGCGTAGCTGATCCGGAGCGGCTCGCCCCCCAGGATCGCGGTGAGTTCTTCGCCGACGATCTTGAGGACCTGCTGGGCGGGCGTCAGGCTCTTGGCGAGATCGGCACCGGCCGCGCGGGCGCGGATCTTGTTGACGAGCTCCCGCACGACGTCGAGATGGACGTCGCCATCGAGGAGTGCGAGACGGATCTCGCGCAGCGCCTGGTCGAGATCGGCCTCGGAGATCCTGCCCCGTCCGCGCAGCCGTGTGAAGATGTCGTCGAAGCGGTCGGTCAGCGTCTCGAACATGAAAACTCCAGGCTAGTCGCCTTCACCAACCGGTCCCCCGGACGATTCGCCCCACCGGAGAGGTCGCGCCCGGATGATCGCGCCGGCCGTCACTCCCCGACGAGCGCCGAGGCGAAATCGGCCGGGTCGAAGGCGACGAGATCGTCGGCGTCCTCGCCGATCCCGACGAGCTTGATCGGGACGCCGAGCTCCTCGCGGATGGCGAGCACGATCCCGCCTTTGGCCGTCCCGTCGAGCTTGGTGAGCACGATCCCGGTGACCGCGACGGCGTTGGCGAACTCGCGGGCCTGGACGAGTCCGTTCTGGCCGGTGGTCGCGTCGATGACGAGCAGCACCTCGCACAGCTTGCCCGGGGGGCGGTCAGCCACCCGGCGCACTTTGCGCAGCTCAGCCATGAGGTTCGCCTTGGTGTGGAGCCGGCCGGCGCTGTCGGCGAGGACGAGATCGGCCCCTCGCGCCACGGCGTGGCCGACGGCGTCGAAGATCACCGACGACGGGTCGGCGCCGTCGGCGCCGCGCACGAACGTCGCCCCGCAGCGCTCCGCCCAGCTGGCGAGTTGGTCACCCGCCGCGGCACGAAAGGTGTCCCCGGCGGCGATGACGACGTTGCGTCCCCGGGCGACCTGCTGCGCCGCGACCTTGCCGATCGTCGTCGTCTTCCCGACGCCGTTCACGCCGACGAAGAGCCAGACGCTGGGAGGCTCTTCGCTGATCCGCAGGGCGCGGTCCTCCCGGGAAAAGACGCCCTCGATCTCCGCTCGCACGGCCTCGACGAGCGATCCCGGCGCGGCGCCGAGCGCGCCGCGGCCCACCCTGTCCCGGAGGGCGTCGAGGATCCGGCCCGTCGCTCTCGGTCCGACGTCCGCAAGCAGCAGCGTCTCCTCGAGCTCGTCCAAGGTCGCCTCGTCGACTCTCTCGCCGCGGATCCGCCCGAACGGTGGGGCGACGGCCTGCCGCGTCCGATCGAGGCGCGCGGCGAGCCGGGACCGGCCCGGCGACCCGTCGGCCGACGGCGCGCCAGCCCCCGCGGGCTCGGCCCGGCGGACCGTTTCCTCCCCGCGGTGTCGGCGGACCCTCACGCGGTCGATCCCGTCGTCACGAGGGATCCGCCACGGGCATCTCGACCGGACGGGACATCGTGGGACCGGAGGTGCCGTCGTGCCGGTCGATCTTTTCGCTCACGACCTTGGAAGCCCCTCCAGGCTGGAGGGATATCCCGTACAGGGCGTCGGCGACCTCCATCGTCCGCTTCTGATGGCTGACGATGAGGAGCTGCGCGTCGCCGCGGAACTCGGCGACGAGCGCGAGGAAGCGTCCGAGGTTGACGTCGTCCAGTGCCGCTTCGACCTCGTCGAGCACATAGAACGGCGACGGCCGGCTGCGGAAGACGGCGAAGAGGAACCCGAGCGCGAGCAAGGCGCGCTCGCCACCAGACAACAGCGACAGGCGCCGGATGTTCCGGCCGGCGGGACGGGCCTCGATCTCGACGCCCGTCGACAGGAGATCCTCGGGCTCGGAGAGGTGCAGACGGCCCGAGCCGCCTGGGAAGAGCGTTGCGACGAGCGACGAAAAGTGCCGCCCGACGTCGGCGAAGGCCGCGGTGAACGACTCGACGATCTGGCCGTCGACCGCGGCGATCACACGGTTGAGCTCGCGGCGGGCGGCGCGGACGTCGTCGAGCTGGCTCGCAAGAAACGAACGCCGATCGACGAGCGCGGCGAGCTCCTCGGCCGCCAGGGGGTTCACCGGTCCGAGCGTCGCCAGTTCCCGTTCGAGCTGTCGCACCCGTCCGACGGCGTCAGCGCCCCGGGCCAGCACCGGCGCCTCGGCCGCGAGGGCCTCTTCGGCGACGACGTCGAACTCCCGCCGCAACTGCTCGACCGCCGCCTTCCGATGAATCCGCGCCTCGGCGCGCGCGATTTCCAGCCGCTGGCGGCGCTCCCGGTCGGCCGAGAGTACCCGCTCCAGCTCGTCGCGCTCGCGCCGCGTCGCCCGGAGACGTGCGAGGCGCGCCTCGCTGGCGCTCCGCCTGTGGTCGCGCGCCGCGGCGCCAGCGGCGATCCCCCGGTCCAGCCGCTCGGCCAACGACGCGAGCATCCCCGCCAGGCGTTCGAGCGCCGCCTCGTCGGCCGCATCCGGACCGCGGACCTGACCCCCGAGTCGGCCTCGCCCCTCGAGCTGGCGGGCGAGCGTCTGGCGGCGCGCCGAGAGCAGAGACACCCTCTCCTCGAGCGCGGCGGAACGCACCTCGAGCTCACGACGGCGGTCAGCGAGGACCGCGGTGAGCTCCGCGAGCTCGCGCCGCGTGACGGCGGCCTCGCCGAGGCGCCCGAGCTGCTCCTCCTCGGCCTGCTCGGCCACGGCAAGCTCTTCCTCCGCCGAGGCGAAGGCCTTCTCGGCGGTCGCGCGCCCGGTTTGCGCGGCGACCTGCTCGGCGGCGGCGGCGACCCCCTCCTCGCGGACGAGCTCGATCTGGCCGACGATTCCGGCCCGCGCCGCCTCGGCGCTCGCCTGTTCGCCGAGCAGGCGGTCGACCCGCCGCCGGGCTTCCCGCGCCGCGGAATGCGCCGATACGAGGGCGCGACGCGCTTTCGCGGCGACCGTCGCGGCGCCGTCGACCTCCGTCGCCAGCTCGCCGTCAGCCGTGAGAGCTGCGTCGAGAGCGACGCGGGTCACCCCGGCGCGCTCGGCGCCGATGCGCCAGCCGAAGGGCGAGAAACGATCGCCCTCGGGAGTGACGATCGTTCTCCCGGTGTTTTCGAGGGCGCGCTCGATCGCCGCCTCGAGGCCGCCGCGCACGACCTCCACGCCGCCGAGGAGCCGGTCGAGGAGGCGGTTGACCGCCGACGTCCCGGCGGTCACCGAGTCTCGCAACGCCTCGGCTCCCGGGGGGAGCGTCGGCTGCGGTTCCCGAGACGAACCGGGCAACAGCGGCAGGATGCTGCCCCCCGAACCCGCGGCACGTAGGCGCGCGACGGCGTCGCGGGCCGAGGGGCCGCCTTCGATGAGCACGGCGTCGAGCGCTCCATCGAGGGCCGCGGCAAAGGCGAGGGCGAGATCGCCGTCGACTTCGACCACGTCGCGCAACGTCCCGAGCACCCCGGAGACCGCCCCGAGCCGGTCGAGGCCCGCGCCGGCCCGGGCCTCGTCGAGCGCGAGCTGGAGTGCCTCGACCCGGGCACGCGCCGCCTGGCGGCGCGTCGTGCACGACCGCAACGTCTCTTCGGCTCGGGCGAGATGGCGTTCGGCAGCTGACTCCTCGCGGTCGGCGGACCGGGACGCCGCGGTCGCCTTGGCGAGCTGCTCGGCGAGCCGTTCGAGACCGGTCGTGGTGGCCTCGAGACGCCCGGCGAGCTCGGAGCGTCGATCCGCGAGCGCGGCGACGCGCTCGGCGGCGCGCACCTCGGCCTCCCGGCAGCTCCCGAGCGCCCCAGCCGCAGATTCACGGGCGCTGCGCGCCTCGGAGGATCCGCTGAACAGGACAGGCTCGTCTGCGCCGAATCGGGCGTGGAGCGCGCCGTTTCGCGCCGCGAGGTCCGTTTCGCCCGCCTCGAGCGCGACGAGCTCGGGCGCGAGCGCCTGGTTCTCGGACTCGGCGTCCGCCAGGGCCGCCGAGACCTGGGCCAGCTCGGCCCCGAGATCGGCCGGGGCGGCGCCCGCGAGCGCGGCCGCGAGGGCCGCGCTCGCGCGCCGGCGCTCGATGACCAGCGCGAGCTGGCCCCGAGCCCGCTCGCGGAGCTGCTCGAGACGGCCGACGACCGGCGCGAGCTCGTCGGCAGGGGCCGTTCCCAGCTCGTCCTCGATCGAGCCAAGCCGACCGTCGAGGATTTCGAGCTCGCGGTGGCGCCGCGCGAGCTCCGCATCGAGCTCCGCGGCCTGGCTCTCGAGGGTGGTGAGCCTCGCCGTGAGCTCGGCGAGCTCGCGCCCGGCGAGATGGAGCCGCAGCGAGAAGAGTTCGGCTGCGAGCTCGTCGTGCTGGCGCGCCGAGGTCGCCTGGCGCTCGAGCGGCTTCAGCTGGCGCTTGACCTCCCGCAGCAGATCCTGTACCCGCGCCAGTCCGGCTTCGGTCGCCTCCAGTCTGCGGCTCGCCCGTTCGCGGCGGTGCCGGTACTTGAGGATCCCCGCCGCCTCCTCGATGATCGCCCGTCGATCCTCCGGGCGCGCCGCGAGCACGGCGTCCAGCTGACCCTGGCCGACGACGATGTGCTGCTGGCGGCCGACCCCGCTGTCCGAGAGCAGCTCCTGCACGTCGAGGAGGCGGCACGGGGAGCCGTTGATCGCGTACTCGCTCTCACCCGAACGGAACAGCGTCCGGGTGATCGTCACCTCGGAAAGCTCGATCGGCAGGCGGCGCGCCGCGTTGTCGATCGCCAGGGTCACCTCCGCCCGTCCGAGCGCCGCCCGCTTGGAGGTCCCGGCGAAGATGACGTCGTCCATCTTCGCCGAGCGCAGGGTGCTCGGCCCCTGGGCGCCGAGCACCCAGGCGATCGCGTCGACGACGTTGGACTTCCCTGAGCCGTTGGGGCCGACGACGACGGTGATACCGGGCTCGAAATCGAGCGTCGTCGGGTCGGCGAAGGACTTGAACCCCTTCAGGGAGAGCGACTTCAGAAACACGGCGTCGCCACGTTACCTGGGCGCCGCGGCCGACTCGGGACGAGCGGCGCGGGACGCGGGCTGGCGGGACACGCGGGGCCGCGGCAGGTTCAGCGCTGACAGCCAAGGCAGAAGTGCGTCGCCCGGCCGGCGACACGCGCTTTCGCGATCGGCAACCCGCAGCGCGGGCAGGGCTCCCCGTCACGACCGTAGACAGCGTGCTCGGATTGGAAGCTCCCGGGTTGGCCGAAGAGGTCCCGGTAACTGCCGTCGCCGAGCGACGTCCCGCCGAGCTCCACCGCCCGGTCGATCACTTGGCGCAGCGCCCGGGCGAGCGCGGCGAGATCGTCGGGGCCGAGCGAATCGGTCCGTCGGTCCGGGCGCAGCCCCGCGGCAAAGCAGATCTCGTCGGCGTAGATGTTGCCGACGCCGGCGATCATCCCCTGGTCGAGGAGGAACGCCTTCAGCGTCGTGCTCCTCCGGGCGACGAGCGCGCCGAGGAGCCCGGGATCGATCGCGTCGCGAAGGGCGTCGGGCCCGAGGGGACCGATCACCTCGTCGAGCAGCGCCTCGCCAGGGAGGGCGAAGAAGAGCTCACCAAAGGTGCGCGGATCGACGAAATGGAGCTCCCGCCCGTCGTCGAGCGAGAAGACGGCGTGGGTGTGGGGAGTTCGTTCGCCCCTCGGATCGTTTTCGATCCGCAGCCGGCCCGTCATCCGCAGATGGACGACGAGCGTGCCCCCGTCGCACCCGACGAGCAGGTACTTGCCCCGCCGGGTGACGCCTAGGACCCGGCGACCGGTGACGCGACGCACGAATTCCCGGCGAGCCTGGCGGCGCACCGTGCGGGACCCGCTCACCTCGACGCCGGTGACCGTGCGCCCGACGATGGCGCGCTCGAGACCGAGCCGGACGGTCTCGACCTCGGGAAGCTCAGGCACGCGGCGATTCGGGCGATCCGGAACGCAGTGTGACGATCGCGTCCTCGGCGGCGGCCCGCTCGGCCTGCTTCTTCGAACTTCCCCGGCCGCGCCCGACGACGCCGGCTCCGACACGCACCTCGGCGGCGAAGCGCTTGGCGTGTTCGGGTCCCTGCTCGGTGACCTCATAGTGGGGCGGCGCGGCACCGAGACGCGAACAGATCTCCTGTAGGCGGTTCTTGGCGTCGCCGAGCTCCTCGCGGCGCGAGATCGCTTCAAGAC
>DASPQJ010000018.1:0-148956 GCA_035625025.1 Acidimicrobiales bacterium | reverse complement strand
CAGTGGACGAGAACGGCAATGTTCTCATTGCTGATACCGGTGACGACGAAGTCGAGGTGCTCGCCGTGAGTGCCACAAATCCGGGTTATGTGCTTAGGACGGACGCGGACTGGAGCCGTGGCTATCTCTACGTAATTGCTGGTCGCGGCGCGGGAATCATCAATCCGGTGCCGACGAGCTCCGGTGAAGCCGCAACCGCGGATGGACTTGACGCCCCAGCAGGCGTTGTCGTCGACGGAACCGGGAACGTGCTGATCGCGGACTCTGGACACAATCTTGTCGAGGCACTGGCGGTCGGATCGGTTCGTCCGGGATATGCGGCTGGATCATCATCGAGCTGGGTTGAAGGTGATCTCTATGCCGTCGCCGGGGGTGGGTTGAATTCGCCAGTAGCAGGTGGAACGGAAGCGTTATCGACCGCGTTCGACCAACCATCCGACGTCGCTGTCGATGCTTCGGGCAACGTCATCATTGCTGACAAGGACCACAACGAGATCGAGGTTCTGGCAGGGTCTCCGACGGATCCGCGATATTCACTGGGAGACGGCGTCGTCTGGACAACAGGTGATCTGTACGTCATCGCAGGCGGCGGGTCGAGCGTGCCCAGTCCTCTTGGATCGTCAGCGGAAAGTACGGGCCTCGCGTCGCCAACCGGAGTCGCGGTGGATGCATCGGGGAACGTGTTGGTGGCTGTCGCGACGGATTATGTAGTCGGAATCTTGGCAGTGAGCAGATCTGATCCTGGCTACCTGCTCGCGTCGGGAGCAGAGTGGCACCCAGGCGACCTCTACGTCGTGGCCGGAGGGGGTAATCAAGCGCCGAGCGCGACCGGCACCGATGGCCTGTCAACGCAACTCGGCCAGACTGACGGAGTCACGGTAGCTCCGTCGGGAGGGGTTGTCGTCGCCGACTCCGGGGATTCCGAGATCGAAATGCTGACCCGCGCGCCAATGCCACCTGAGTTTGTGGCTGCAACGCCGGGAGACGGGACGGTCGCCCTCGCTTGGTCCGCACCCGCGACCGACGGCGGAAGCCCGGTCACGGGCTACGACGTGCTCGTTTTCTCGGGCGGGTCCTCGACGCCGCAGGAAACTCTCGTCGTGGGGTCGAACACGACTTCATGCGTCGTCGGGGGACTTACCGACGGGGTCTCCTATTCGTTCGAGGTTGATGCCTTCAGCGTTGTTGGCACGAGCCAACCGTCGGCGGCGCTCGGGGCAGTCCCGGAATCGGGTTCCCCTGGCTCAGGTTCCAGCAGCTCGGGCTCCAACAGCTCGGGAAGTGGAGGATCTGCCCCCAGTAGCACGGCACCCAGTAGTTCGGGAACTCGTAGCTCGAGGACAGGCAAGTCGGTGCTTCCCCGTGTCATCTTGACGAAGCGGATCGCGCCGGTGAAATTCGGCTTCGCGACACTTTCATTGCGCTGCAATGCGCGTCTGTGTGGCGGTGAGCTCCAGCTCACCGCGCGCAAAGTCGTTCGGCTCAAGTCGCACGGACGTACGCACAGAGTGGTCGAGACCGTTCTTGTCTCGTCGGACCATTTCTCAATTCGCGGCGGCGCCGTCGTTTCCCTGCCTGTGCCGGTCACGACCAACGCGATCCGCGAGGTGACGCCATCTCGTCATTACAGAGTCGTGGTCACTGCGAAGTTCGAAGTCGTGAAGGGCCTGAATTCGACCTACAGAATGACGCTCGTCGCAGCGTAAAGGCGGCGGGAAGCCGGATAAAACCTGGTTAACACAATCTTCACAAGACCCGGAGCCGAATCCCTCCGGATCGTCGCGCCGGTAGATAGTCTGGCCCCACCAGAGAAAGGAGGTGGTCCAACTGATGGATGGTCAACGTGTTGGGACCCTGGAGGTGGCTGTCCGCTAGGCGGCCCCTGGACCACCTGGTGAATTCCCACCAGACACCCTCGGAGGTCTGTTCAGGAGCTGGTCCCACCTGAATTAGTCCGGATCGACGAGCCTTTCCAGGAAATGTTGATCCCGGCGACGGGATCGGTTCGAGGGGCGCGCACGCGCCCCTCGAACGCGTGAAGCGTCCGGCGACACTGCCAGCCCTGTGGCGCCCCGCGTCGCGGCTTAGGCCACCCGGGGGTCGGGAGCTTCGGGATCGATCTCGTAGGCAGCGATCGCCAGAGAGACTTCGTCCGGCTTCGCTGCCCCGTTAGAGGCGAGAGACGAGAGCACGGCGACGACGATGTGCTCGGCGTCGACCTCGAAGTGTCGCCGCAGGGTCCTGCGCGTGTCGGAACGTCCGAAACCGTCCGTGCCGAGCGGCGTGAAGGGTGCGTTGACGAAGCGGGCGATCTGGTCGGGAACGGCCTTCATGAAATCGGTCACGGCGACGATCGGACCCGATGCCGAGGCGAGCGCCCTGGTGACATAGGGGGTCCGGGGCGTCTCGGCGGGGTGGAGACGGTTCCAACGCTCGACTTCGAGGGCGTCCTCGCGCAGGTTCTTGTAACTCGTCGCCGACCATGTCTCCGCTGAGACGTTCCAATCCGTCGCCAGCAGTTCGCGGGCGCGCTCGGCAGCCTGCCAAGCGGTTCCCGAGAACAGGATCGTCGCGCGGCGTGGTGGGTTGTCGGCGCCACCCTGGTCGGGCCGGCTCTCGACCGGGGCGGGCTCCGAGTAGCGATAGAGGCCGCGCAGCGTGCCCTCGATGACCCGTCGTCCCTCTTCTCCTTCCGGGAGGGCCGGCATCGCATAGTTCTCGTTGTACAGAGTGAGGTAGTAGAAGACGTCTTCGCCCTTCGGGCCGTACATCGCGCGAATGCCGTCCTGCACGATCGCCGCGATCTCGTAGGCGAACGACGGGTCATAGGCACGCAGGTTCGGCAGGACCGAGGCGAGGACGTGGGAATGCCCGTCTTCGTGCTGGAGGCCCTCGCCGTTCATCGTCGTGCGACCGGCCGTGCAGCCGACGAGGAACCCCCGGGCACGCTGGTCGGCGAGCTGCCAGATGACGTCACCGACCCGCTGGAAGCCGAACATCGAGTAGTAGAGGTAGAAGGGCAGCATCGGCTGCGACCAGGTCGCATACGCCGTCCCCGCGGCCATGAAGCTCGCCATCCCGCCGGCCTCGGTTATCCCTTCTTCGAGGATCTGACCGTCGACCGCCTCGGCGTAGTGCATCGGCAGACCGGCGTCGACCGAGGTGTAGCGCTGGCCCTCAGGTGAGTAGATCTTCATCTCGGCGAACAGGGCGTCGAGGCCGAAGGTCCGGCCCTCGTCCGGGATGATCGGTACGACGAACCTGCCCACGTTCTCGTCCCGCATCAGATTGCGGAGCAGGCGCGCGAAGGCCATCGTCGTCGAGACCTCCTGGCCGCGCGATCCGGCGTAGAACTCGGTGAAGGCCGACTCGTCCGGGGCGGCAAGGCCGTCGACCCCCTGGCCGCGCACGACACGGTGCGGCAGCGAACCTCCCTGTTCGCGCAACCGCGCCGTGAGGTATTCGTACTCCGGCGATCCCTTCTCCGGCCGGATGTAGGGCGGCCTGTCGCTGTCGAGGTCGGAATCGGGGACCTGGTCGGCGAGCTTCAGCCTTTCCCGCAGGGCGCGCAGCTGGTCGTGGGTCATCTTCTTGATCTGGTGCGTGGCGTTGCGGGCTTCGATCTCGGAACCGAGTTTCCAGCCCTTCACCGTCTTGGCAAGGATCGCGGTCGGAGTCCCGGTGTTCTCGGTCGCGGCCTTGTACGCGGCGTAGATCTTGCGGTAATCATGGCCGCCGCGCGGCAGCGTCTGGAGCTCTTCGTCGGTGAGGTGCGCCACGAGCGCCTTGAGACGCGGGTCCGGCCCGAAGAAGTGCTCGCGGATGTAGGCGCCGGACTCCGTCGTCATGCGCTGGTAGTCGCCGTCGAGCGTCGAGTTCATCTTGTCGACGAGGACGCCGTCGGTGTCGCGGGCGAGGAGCTCGTCCCAGCGGGAGCCCCAGATCACCTTGATGACGTTCCAGCCGTTGCCGCGGAACTCGGCCTCGAGCTCCTGGATGATCTTGCCGTTGCCGCGCACCGGCCCGTCGAGGCGCTGGAGATTGCAGTTCACGACGAAGATCAGGTTGTCGAGGCGCTCCCGGGCCGCCAGGCTGAGACCGGCACGCGACTCGGGTTCGTCGAACTCCCCGTCGCCCGGGAAGCACCAGACCCGGGAGCCGCTCGTGTCGAGAATTCCGCGGTTCAGGAGGTAGCGGTTGAAACGCGCCTGGTAGACCGCGGCGATCGGTCCGAGACCCATCGAGACGGTCGGAAATTCCCAGAAATCGGGCATGAGGCGGGGGTGCGGGTAGCTCGACAGGCCGTGGCCGCCGACTTCGAACCGGAAGTTCTCCAGGTCGGACTCGGTCAGGCGGCCTTCGACGAACGCCCGCGCGTAGATGCCCGGTGAAGCGTGGCCCTGGAAGTAAACCTGGTCACCGGGGCCGTTGTCCTTCCCGTGGAAGAAGTGGTTGAAACCGACCTCGTAGAGCGCGCCCGCCCCGGCGTAGGTGGAGAGGTGGCCGCCGATCCCCGAGTACCGGGCGTTGGCTCGTGACACCATGACGGCCGCGTTCCAGCGGATGTAGGCGCGGATGCGTCGTTCGAGATGCTCGTCGCCGGCGAAGGGCGGCTCCTCGTCCGCCGGGATCGTGTTGACGTACGGCGTCGAGACGGTCGCTGGGAAGTTCACCTGGAGGGCGAGCGCCCGGCTGAGCAACTTCATCAAGATGAAGCGAGCCCGGGCCTTGCCGCTTTGCCCGATGACCGCGTCGAACGAGTCGATCCACTCGTCGGTCTCTGTCGGGTCGAGGTCGGGTACTTGGTGCGAGAAACCGTCGAAGATCACGGGGATTCTTCCAGTCAGTCGATTCTGTTGCGTGAGGGCAAATCCGCTGTTGTTCTACGCGACCGACGATAACGGCGCTCCCCGGACCAGGTGCACGCATGGGGCAGACTGGGCGGGTGGAGGCGGGTCGACGAACGGTCGTCTACACAGACGGAGCATGCCACGGGAACCCCGGTCCGGGCGGTTGGGCGTGGGCGACTGAACCCGACCGCTACGCCTCGGGGAGCGAGGCCGAGACGACGAACCAGCGAATGGAGCTCACCGCCGTGCTCGAGGCGATCGCCCACCACGAGGGGCCGCTCGAGATCGTGAGCGACTCGAGCTACGTCGTCCGCTGCTTTCAGGACCGGTGGTGGGTGGGGTGGCGGGCGAAGGGGTGGCGGAACTCGAGGGGAGAGCCGGTCGCGAACCAGGACCTCTGGCGCCAGCTCATCGGCGTTGTCGTCGACCGCCGTCCTGGCGAGATCACGTTCCGCTGGGTGAAGGGCCACGCCGGCGAACCGCTGAACGAGCTCGTCGACCGGCTGGCGACCGGGGCGGCACGCTCCGAGATCCCGCGGCGCAGCTTGGAGTCGTAGGGGCATGCGACAGGTTGGGGCCAGAAGATGACTGAGGTCACCGCTTTTGTGTGAACTATCAATTGACCCATCTTGGGACCCTCGAGTCCGAAACGATCCGCGTGATCCGGGAAGTCGTCGCCGAGAGCGAGCGACCGGTGCTGCTCTTTTCCGGCGGGTAGGACTTTAAGGTCCTCCTCCACTTTGCCGCGATGGCCTGCTGGGCACAACCGATCCCGTTCCCCGTCGTCCACGTCGACACAAATCACAATTTCGAGGCGGTCTGGCGCGAGATGTTCATCGACTCGGCCGCCTGGGCGATCGTGAAGCCGTCGAGCTCGACCCGCCGGCAGAGCCGGTGTCGTCCCTCGACAGTGAGCGGGGCGTTACGGTGCATCTGAGCCTCCAGGGAGTGTGGGTTGTCTGACAGCTCCACACTGCACCTGGGGGCTCACTTCATGGCAGCATCCGCGTCAACAGGGTCCGTGGATAGAACACCTAGACGAGCGCGCGGGATCCCCACGATGCCGGGCTCAATGCGGCTCGGACGGACGCGGCGGTCGCCTCGCGTCGTTGCGGCGACGGGCGCGCTCGCGACCGCGAGGCGCGCGCTCACGGCGTTGCGAAACGGGCGCAATCGGTAGTCTTACCGGCGAGATTCGCCGTCCAGGAGGTGGTCAGAACGGTCGGAACGGGTGCGGGCACGGGGCGCTACGACCTCGTCATCGTCGGTGGCGGTCCGGGGGGCTACGCCGCGGCCCTCTATGGGGCGGCCGCCGGGCTGTCGATCGCGATGGTCGAGAAGGACAAGGTCGGGGGCACGTGTCTGCATCGTGGTTGCATTCCCACGAAGGAGTTCCTCGAAACGGCGAGCGTCTACCGGGCGGTCGCCGGCGCCGCTGACTACGGGATCACGACCGACAGACCGTCCGTCGACTTTTCCGTCAGCCTCGGCCGGAAGGGCAAAGTCGTCGACCAGCTCTTCCGGGGTCTGACTGGGCTGTTGCAGCGCCGCGGCGTGACGACCTTCGCCGGTGTCGGGCAACTCCTGGCCGACCACACCGTGCGGGTCACCGCCCCCGACGGCGCAGTTCGCGAGCTTGCCGGCGCCAACGTCGTCCTCGCCTCCGGTTCGGTGCCCCGACTCATCCCCGGTTTTGAGGCCGGCGAATTCGTCCTCACCTCGGACGAGGTGCTCGATCTCGACCACGTCCCGGGTGCGGTCGCGGTGATCGGCGGCGGCGCCATCGGCTGCGAGTTCGCATCGATGCTTTCCGACCTAGGGGCGAAGGTCACCCTCTTGGAGGTCCTGCCGAACATCCTGCCGGGATGTGACCGCGAGATCGCCAATGTCGTCGTGAAGTCGTTCCAGAGGCGTGGGATCGTCGTTCGCACCGGGGTCGTCGTCCACGGCCACGAGCCGAACGGGCACGGAACGGCGGTCTCCTTCGGCGTCGGCGAGCAAGTGGCGGTCGACACAGTCGTCGTCTCGGTCGGTCGCCGTCCGGCCTCGGAAGGGCTCTGTGCCGACGGCGCCGGCGTCGAGATCGACGCGCGCGGTTTCGTGGTCGTCGACCCCTGGATGCGCACGACGGTCCCAGGGGTCTTCGGGATCGGTGACGTCGTCGCTACACCCCAGCTCGCGCACGTCGGGTTCGCCGAGGGCATGCTCGTCGTCAAGCAGATCCTCGGTGAGCCGGCGGTGCCGGTCGACTACGGCACCGTCCCGTGGTGCATTTACTGCCATCCCGAGGTCGCGTTCGTCGGGATGACCGAGGACGCGGCTCGGGCCGCGGGCTTCGACGTCGTCGTGCAGCGCGATCCTTTTGGTGGCAACGGACGAGCCCGGATCCTCGGCGAGACCGACGGGCTCGTGAAAGTCGTCGCCGAAAGGACGCCGTCGCGAAAAGCGGGGCGCCTGCTCGGCGTGCACATGGTCGGACCTTGGGTGACCGAGCAGCTCGGCCAGGCCTACCTCGCCGTGAACTGGGAGGCGACTCCCGGCGAGATCGCCCAGTTCGTCCAACCGCATCCGACGCTCTCCGAGACGTTCGGCGAGACGGTCCTCGCACTGACGGGAAGGGGTCTTCACGTTGGCTGACATCACAATGCCGCAACTCGGCGAAACGGTGACCGAGGGCACCATCACCCGCTGGCTGAAGAGAGTCGGCGACCAGGTCGAGCTCGACGATCCACTGTTCGAAGTGTCGACGGACAAGGTCGACTCCGAGGTCCCCTCGCCGTTCGCGGGCGTGCTCGCCGAGATCCTCGTTCCCGAAGGCCAGACGGTCGAGGTGGGAGCACGTCTCGCGGTGATCGGGGACTCAGTGCAAGACACGGCCGCCCCGCCGGCACCCGGCGCGCCTCCGGCGACCCCCCCGCCACCGGTCGCGTCATCCGCGCCGTTGTCTCCGCCGCCAACCGTCCCGCCGGTGCGGGTCCCGTCGGACGAGGTCGCCGAGGAGGACGGAGCACTCGGTGCGCTCCTGTCTCCAGTCGTGCGCCGACTGATCCGCGACAACGGTCTTGATCCCGCGCAGATCTCCGGTACGGGACTGGGCGGGAGGATCACGCGCGACGACGTGCTTGCCCACCTCGGCGCGGTTTCAAGTGTCGTCGCCGTCACCACCCGTCCGCCAGCGGCCCCGGCCACCCCCGCCCCGACGGCGCCTGCCGCGCAGCCGATGGAGCAGCCCGCGGTCTCGACGCCACCGGCCCCCCTGGGAGTGCGCGACGAGATCGTGCCGTTCACCGCCGTGCGGCGCGTCACAGCCGAGCACATGGTGCGATCGATCGCGACTTCAGTGCACACGCTCGTCGCCGTGGAGGCCGACTTCGAGAACGTCGAGCGCGTCCGGAGCGCGCTGAAGAGCCAGTTCAAGGAGGAGGAGGGCATCGGTCTCACCTACCTGCCGTTCGTCGCCCGGGCGGTGATCGACGTGCTGCGCGACTACCCGAACCTCAACTCTTCGGTCGGCGAAGACGTGCTCATCGTGCACCACGACATCCACCTTGGAATCGCGGTCGACCTCCAGCGTGAGGGACTCATCGTCCCGGTCGTGCACAACGCCGACGGTCAGTCGCTGCGGGGGATCGCGCGCTCGATCGCCGATCTCGCGGCGCGGGCACGCAGTCGCAAACTGTCCGCCGACGACATCACCGGCGGGACGTTCACGATCACGAACCCCGGCCCGTTCGGCACCCTCATCACCGCACCGATCATCGCCCAGCCGCAGGTCGCGATCCTTTCGACCGACGGAGTGAAGCGAAAGCCGATCGTCGTCGTAACTGCGGACGGGTCGGAGTCGATCGCCATCCACTCCGTGGGTGTGCTCGCGCTCGTCTTCGACCACCGCGCCGTCGACGGCGCTTACGCGTCGTCGTTCGTGCGGGATGTCACGAAGGTCATCGAGACTCGCGACTGGCTCGCCGAGCTGTAGTCGCGATGCCAGCTGTCACGCCCGGCCGCGGGCCTTTGCGGGTCCGCTCTCTCGGGCGCGTCCGGTACCGGGAGGCGCTCGCCCTCCAGCACGCACTGTTCCACCGCAGCGGCGAGGACTACCTGCTTTTCGTCGAGCACCCCCACGTCTACACACTGGGGGTTCGTGCCCGAACCGAGCACGTGCTCGTCGAGCCGGAAAGTGTCGGGGCGGAGCTCGCAAGAGTCGACCGGGGTGGTGACGTCACCTACCACGGTCCGGGTCAGGTCGTCGGCTATCCGATCGTCTCGCTCGACCTCGGTCCCGGTGCCATTCCCGCCTACGTGCACGGGATCGAGACACTCGTCATCGAGGCGCTCCGTGATCTCGGCCTTGTCACAGCCGGCCGACTCGAGGGATACCCGGGGGTTTGGGTCGATGCGGACGGCCCGACACCGCGCAAGATCTGCGCCATCGGGGTGCGGGTCTCCCGGGGCCGGTCGATGCACGGCTTCGCGCTCAACGTCGACCCGGATCTGGCGATGTTTGGCCACATCGTCCCCTGCGGCATCCCGGACAAGTCGGTAACGTCGCTGCGCGCCGAGGGACTGGCCGTGACCTCGGCCGACGTGATCGACGTCATCGTCGAGCGGGCGCGGTCCTCTTCGGTCTTCGCCGGATCCGGCGGTGAGCGGTCGCTTGAGCGTCAGGACGCGGCGGCCGAGGTCCGTGTCGGTTCGCGGCGCGATCCATCGGCACCTCTGGCAGAGCGTCGGCTCACCGTGGCGGGGGTCGACCCGGGACGCGGCGTCGAGATCAGTAGTCGCAAACCCCCCTGGTTGCGGGTCGAGGCGTCGATGGGCGACGAGTACCTCACGTTGCGCAGAACGATGCGGACGTTCGACCTCGTCACGGTCTGCGAAGAGGCGGGGTGCCCGAACATCTACGAGTGCTGGGCCGACGGGACCGGGACTTTCATGATCAACGGCGCGCGGTGCACGCGGGCGTGCGGATTCTGCCTCGTCGACACGGGTCGCCCGCTTCCCCTCGACGGGGACGAACCGGCACGCGTCGCGGAGGCGGTGGCGAAGATGGGTCTCGCGCACGTCGTTGTGACCGCCGTCGCCCGCGACGACCTCGCCGACGGCGGCGCGCAGGCGTTCGCGTCGACGATCGAGGCGATCCGGGCGCGCACTCCCGGCACCAGCGTCGAGGTCCTCATCGCTGACTGCAAGGGCGAGGAGTCCGCGCTGCGGGCCATCTTCGCCGCCCATCCCGACGTGCTGGGCCACAACATCGAGACCGTCCTGCGCCTGCAGCGTGCGGTCCGGCCCTCGGCGTCGTACGCCCGGAGCCTGGCTGTGCTGGCGGCTGCGAAAGCCTCGGGGCTGGCGACGAAGTCCGGGATCATGCTCGGCCTCGGCGAGACCGAGGCCGAGGTGGACGGCGCGTTCGTCGACCTCGCCGCGGTCGGCGTTGACATCGTGACGATCGGCCAGTACCTGCGTCCTTCGGCGGCGCACCTGCCGGTGGCGCGGTGGTGGACTCCCGCCGAGTTCGCCGCGCTGCGCGAGCGCGCCCTGCGGTACGGCTTCGCCCACGTCGAGGCGTCGCCGCTGACGCGTTCGAGCTATCACGCCCGGGAGGGGGTCGAGGCGGCACGCCGGGCCACGGCCTCGGCGTGATCGCCGGCGCCGGTGCGCTTCGGCGCGACGTCGGCGACCACGCCTTCCGAACGTCGAGTCCTGAACGCGGAGCCTGACGACCCCCGATCCGGTTGCCGGGACACTGCGGGTAACCTCGACGCGTGACCCTCGCCGCAAGACTCCCGGTCACGCCGCCGGAACGCCCAGTTCTCCTCGTCGTGCTCGACGGCTGGGTGGACGCCGGCTTCGGTGCCGCGACCGCGATCGCGGCGATCCTGGCGGGGATGAAGACTGAGGTGTTCGCGACGTTCCAAGGCGACGACCTCATCGACCAACGGGCGCGACGGCCCCGATTACGACTCGACGACGGCGTGCGGGGGAACATCTCCTGGCCCGAGCTCCAGGTGCGCGTCGGCCGCGACCGGATGGGAGCCGGTGTCGCGCTCCTCATCGGTCCGGAACCCGACTATCGGTGGCGGCCTTTCACCACCGAGGTCGTCGCCCTGGCACGTGAACTCGATGTCCGGCTCGTCGTCAGCCTCGGTGCTTTCCCGAACGCGACGCCGCACACGCGGCCGATCAAGCTCGCCGCCACGGCGTCGGATGCCGAACTCGCCCGCAAGATCGGCGTCGTGCGCGGTTCGATCGAGGTCCCCGCCGGGATCGGCGAAGTGATCGGCGAGGCGTGCGTCGCAGCCGGGATCCCGTCGATCGGGCTGTGGGCGCGTGTGCCCCACTACGTCGCGGCGATGCCGTTTGCGCCAGCGGCACTCGCGCTGGTCGAAGGACTTTGCGCCATCTCTGGGCTCGTGATCGGCACCGAAGGGCTCGAGGCGAGCGCCGCGGAGGCACGCCGGCAGGTCGATGAGCTGATCGCGCAGTCGCCGGACCACGAGGCGATGGTGCGGCAGATGGAGGAGCAGTTCGACGCCGGAGGTGAGGTGAGCCTCGATCTCGGGGGCGATCTCCCGACCGGCGACGAGATCGCCTCCGAGCTCGAACGCTACCTGCGTGGCGAATCGACGTGAGCCCTCCTTCCGAGCCGCTCGGGCCACGGGCCGAGGCGGTCGTGTTCGACATGGACGGTCTCCTGGTCGACACCGAGCAGATCTGGGGCCGCGCCCAGACCGTCGTTTTCGACGAGATCGGCGTCGACGTCCGCCCGCTGCTCGGGAGTGGTCTCGTCACCGGGATGCGCGCCGACGAGGCCGTGGGGCTGTTTCGGGAACGGCTCGGCTTTGCCGGACCGAGCGACCACGAACTCGCGGCCCGGGTGATCGGCAGGGTCATCGCCGCGATCCCCGACGAGGCGCACCTGCTGCCGGGTGCGCTGGAATCGCTGGAATTCTGCGAGCGCAACGGGCTCGCCGTCGCCCTGGCGTCGGGATCGGTCGAACCGGTGATCGACGCGGTCCTGGCGCGATTGCGGCTGCGCGACCGGTTCAACGCGGTCGTCTCGGCCTCGGCGGTCGAGATCGGCAAGCCGCACCCGGCTGTCCTGCTCTTGACCGCGGCGAGACTCGGAGTGGAACCGGCCGGCTGTGTCGTGGTCGAAGACGCGCTGAACGGCTGCATCGCTGCCAAGGCGGCGAGGATGCGGGTCGTGGCGGTGCCCGAGCCCGGCACCGAGTGCGACCCGCGCTGGGTGCTCGCCGACGTGATCATCGATTCGCTCGGCGAGTTCGCGGGGCCGAAGGTCTCGGCGCTCCTCGGGCTAACCCCGGTGGGCCGCGAGTCCTGATCGGCGGCGCCTCGCGTCCGAACTTGATCAACCCGGCGGTGAACCCGGACGAGCCGGATCCGACCACGTGTCACGTCTCGGACCGGGTCACGAGCACGGTGCCGGCCGCGTGCGCCCGAAATCGGCCACAGGCTGGCCCGTCACCGACCGGGGCGGGACAGAAGTCCGGGGAGCTCTCAGGAAACCCTGATCTAACTCACAGACTTTGGGCGTACGGTTCGTCCGAGTCCGGTGGAGAGTGAGGACGGTGGCAAATGGGGCTCGTGTCGACTTCGCAAGGCGCGCCTGCACGCGAAACTGTTTTCCCAAGACGGGTCCTAGGCGTCATGGCTGTCGGGCTCGCCGCCGCGATCATCGCGACCAACGGTGTTGTCGCGGCGTCAGCCTCGACGACGTCGACAACGTCGCCGAATTCCGGAAAGTCCCATTCTTCGTCCGGCAAGGCGTCTGAGAGCGCGTACCTCTCGTGTCTCAAGAAGAACGGCGTGAGCATTCCGGCGAACGGCTTTCGCGGATTCGGCCGTCCCGCTGGAGCGAGTGGAGCTCCCGGGTCCGGATACCTCGGCTCTGGTGGTACGAGGCCGTCGTTTCCCGGAGGTGCGAGCTCCTCGACCTTCGCCAAGTTCGAGAAAGCCGCCAAGGCGTGTGCGAGCCTGCGTCCCAAGGGATCCTTCAGTTTCAGCGGTGGCACGGGCTTCGGGAACTCAGCGGCGTTCGCCGCGTATCGCTCCTGTTTGAAACTCCACGGCGTGACATTCCCGGCCGGGTCACGCCCGGCGGGAACGAAATCCTCGACGAGTACGGTGCCGTCGACCACGATCGCCGCCTCGAATCCGAAGGTGAAGGCCGCGCTTGCGGCTTGCGCTCCACTTCTCCCGAAACGGTCTTCGGGAACCAGTTCGAAAACGTCTTCGAAAACGTCTTCGAAAAAGTCTTAGACCCGCCCGGGCCAAGGAGCTGTAGCCGTCCATGAGAATTCTCCCGAAGAAGTTCTGGTCGAAGGGCACGCTTCTCTACGTGGTGCTCATCGCAGTCATCTGCCTCGCCCTGGGATTCAGTCTCGACTCGATCTACGGGAGCAGTTCCGCGTCGTCGAACTCGACCCGCACCGCGACGGTGGCACGCGGCACGGTCCAGGCGGTCGAGACGGCGTCGGGCAACGTGAGTTCCACGACGTCGACGTCGCTCAGCTTCTCGACGAGCGGGACCCTGACCGCGGTCGATGTGGCCGTGGGGGACAAAGTCACCGCCGGTGAACCGCTCGCGACGATCAACGCGAAGCAGGCTCAGCAGGCCCTCACCTCGGCGAGGGCAGCCTTGGAGTCGGCCGAGGAGAACCTCGCCAACGCGAAGGCGGGCGGCAGTCCGTCCCAGCTCACCCAGGAGGCCGCCAACCTCAAGTCCGCGAGACTGACGCTGCAGTCGGACGAACAGCAGCTTGCGTCCGACGAGACGGCGCTCGCGACCGCGAAGAGTCGTCTGCAGGACGATGAACGACTCGGCTGTCCGGCGTCGACCAGCAGTTCGGCGGGCACGGGAAGCGCTTCATCGAACTCGAGCACGGGAAGCTCCTCCACGAGCTCCGCGTCCACGGGATACTCGGCAAGCGCGTCGAGCTCGACCGGCGGGTCGGGGGACACCGGGTCGAGCCAGTCGGGGGCCAACGGCGCGGCCGACCCGGCCGGTGGCACGAATGCGACGACCGCCTCGCAACCCTCGGCGACCACGGAATCCGCCAGCGCGATCACGACGAGCGCGGCGACGCTCAATGCGACCGTCGATCCGAACGGCGCGGACACGACCTACTACTTCGAGTACGGCACGACCGCCGAGTACGGCTCGTCGACCGCGACAGTCGACGCAGGTTCCGGCTCGGCGGCGATCACGGCGAGCACCGGGATCAGCGGACTGGCTTCGGCCAAAACCTACGACTACCGGGTCGTCGCGACGAACTCGCTCGGGACGAGCTATGGAACCGAGGGGACGTTCACGACGAGCTCCGCGCCGACGGTGACGACCGGCTCGGGCAGCGGGACGACGACGACGTCCGTCACCCTCTCGGGCTCGGTGAACCCCGGGGGCGTCGACACGACTGCGCACTTCCAGTACGGCACGACGGCGGCGATGAGCAACAGGACCGCGGCCATCGACGCCGGCGCGGGGACGACCGCGGTGTCGGTGAGCACGGTTGTCACCGGACTGAAGCCGGACACCACGTACGATTTCCGGCTCGTCGCTACGAGCTCGCTCGGCACGGCCCAGGGGGTGACGGAGACGTTCTCGACCCCGGAGAGTTCCTGTGCCTCGGACCGGGCGACGATTTCCACCGACGAGCAGACTGTCGCTCGCCAGAAGCTGACCGATCAGCAGCAGAAACAGAGCATCGCCTCGACCGAAGCGGGTGACGCGACGAGTCCCGTGACGATCGTCCAGGACGAGGCGACCGTCGCCGCCGACCAGGACACGGTGAGCACCGACGAAGAGGCGCTGAGCGAGACGACGCTCACCTCCCCCATCGCCGGCACGGTGACCGCGGTCAACGGTTCGGTCGGCGAGTCGGTGAGCGGGTCGAGTTCGGCGTCGGGTTCGAACGGCGAAAGCAGCTCGACGGGCTACTCGGCGGCGAGCGCGACGTCGGCGTCGGGCAGCTCGTCGTCTTCGTCGGGTTCGGGGTTCATCACGATCACGAACCTGCACAGTCTCGAGGTCGTCGCGCCGTTCGCCGAGGCCGATATCTCCAACATCGCCGTCGGCGATCCGGCGACGGTGTCGCTCGCCGCGCTCCCGAACACGGACCTCGAGGCCACCGTGACCGCCGTCTCGCCGACCTCGACGGTGTCGAGCAACGTCGTCACCTACAACGTCACGATCGCGATCAAAGATCCCCCCTCGAACGTGAAAGTCGGCATGACGGCTGACGTCACCGTCATCACCGCCTCCAAGACCGGGGTCTTGGAGGTGCCGAGCGCGGTGGTGACGACGACCGGGACGGTTTCCACCGTGACTTTGCTCGAACACGGCACGACGACGACGCGTCAGGTCGTCGTCGGTCTCGTCGGTAGCTCGACGACCCAGATCGTGAGCGGGCTCAAGGTCGGCGACGTCGTCGTGGAGCCGACGGTGAGCGTCTCTTCGACCGCCACGTCCGGCACGAGCTCGTCCCGCGGTTCAAGCTTCTTCGGCGGCGGAGGGCTTCCCGGGGGGTTCGGTGGCTGATGACGAGTCCCGCCACGATCGACTCACCCGCTCGGCGCCGTCCGATCATCGAGATCAGGAAGGTCTCGAAGATCTACGCGATGGGTGAGGCCGAGGTGCACGCGTTGCGCGGCGTCTCGCTCACGATCGAACGCGGCGACTTCGTCGCCATCATGGGTGCTTCCGGTTCCGGCAAGTCGACGATGATGCACATCCTCGGGTGCCTGGACGTGCCGACGAAGGGCTGGTACTGGCTCGACGGTGTCGATGTCCGGGGACTCGACGAGGTGACGCTTTCGACAGTGCGGAGCCGCAAGATCGGCTTCGTCTTCCAGGCGTACAACCTCATCCCCCGCACGACGGCGCTCGCCAACGTCGAGCTGCCCCTCGCCTACGCCGGCGTACGACCCAAGGAGCGGCGGCGGCGCGCCGTCGAGGCTCTCGAGAACGTCGGACTGGGCGACCATCTCGGGTACCGCCCGAACCAGATGTCCGGCGGGCAGCAGCAGCGTGTCGCCGTCGCCCGGGCGATCGTGACGAATCCCGCGCTGATCCTCGCCGACGAGCCGACCGGCAACCTCGACACCGTCGCCGCCGAGGACGTCATGCACATCTTCAGCCTCCTCAACGCCGCCGGGCGGACGGTCGTGCTCATCACGCACGAGGCGGACCTCGCCGAGTTCGCGAAGCGCGTCATCCGACTGCGCGACGGGGAGATCGTCGGCGACGTCCGCATTTCGCCCGTCGAGGGAAGCCCGCCGCGACTCCACGCCGCGCACACCATTCGGACACCGAGCATGGCGTCATGAGCTGGTGGGACAATTTCGTCATCGCCCTGCAGGGCGCGACCTCGAACAAGCTGCGTTCGATGCTCACGATGCTCGGCGTCCTCATCGGTGTCGCGGCGGTGATCATCCTTGTCGCCGTCGGCACCGGGTCTTCGGCTCAGGTGCAGGCGAACATCAACCGGTTGGGAACGAACACGATCACCGTGCTCAATCTGGGGCGCTTCGGCGGACGCGCCACGGTTCGGACCGAGACGAGCGCGGGCACGATCACGCTGGCCGACGTGCGACAGATCGAGAACCCCACGCAGGCGCCCGACGTCCAGTCGGTCTCGCCGGTCGTGTCGACCTCGACTACCGCGACCTACTCCGGGGCGAGCGACTCGGAGGTGACGGTGACCGGCAGCACACCGTCGTACCTGACAGCGAGCGACTACACGGTCGAAGCGGGGAACTCGATCACGAGTCCCGAGGTCACGAACCGCGAGCGTGTCTGCGTCATCGGCCAGACGGTTGTCACTGACCTGTTCGGCACCGCGAACCCGATCGGACAGACGATCCAGCTCGGCTCGTCGAGCTTCGAGGTCGTCGGCGTGCTCGCCACGAAGGGCTCCACAGGGGTGACCGACGAGGACAACGTGATCATCGCCCCGTACACGGCGGTGCAGGACGAGCTCACCGGGGAGTCGCAGTCCTTCAGCGAGCTCCTCGTCCAGGGCAAGTCTTCGAACACGCTCAATCTCGCCGAGAGCGAGGTGGAGTCGATTCTCGCCGCCGCGAACAACACCTCCGTCGCGGATCTGCCCTTTATCGTCGTCAACCAGGCGAGTCTGGTGAGCACCGCCCAGTCCACCTCGAACACGTTCACGGTCCTGCTCGCGGCGGTCGCGGGGGTCTCGCTCCTCGTCGGCGGGATCGGGGTCATGAACATCATGCTCGTCACCGTGACGGAACGGACCCGCGAGATCGGCATCCGCAAGGCGATCGGAGCGCGCAAGTCGGTCATCCTCGCCCAGTTCCTCTATGAGTCGGTGCTGTTGTCACTGCTCGGAGGGATCGCCGGTGTCATCGTCGGTCTCATCGGCTCACGCTTTCGGATCGACGGAGTCATGCCGGTGATCGCGCCCTATTCGATCGTGCTGGCTCTCGGCGTGTCCGTCGCGGTCGGCGTGTTCTTCGGCTTCTACCCGGCCAATCGGGCTGCGTCGCTCCGACCGATCGACGCTCTTCGATACGAGTAGCAGGGAGCTTTCGATGGCCAACAACGAACCTGGTGGCTCTGGCGCTGCGGCGGACGAGCGGGTGCCCGAGGAGCTCACGCTCTCGCCTCCCGGCCCAGGCGGCTTCGACGACACCGTTCTCGACGACGAGAACTGGCCGACCGCGCAGGCCAAGCGCGGTGTCCGACTGCGCACGCCGACCGCGGTCCTCGCCGCGCTGGTTCTTCTCGCCGGTGGGTTCTGGGGAGGGGCGATCCTCCAGAAGAACGAGGGCAGCAGTGGCACGGGCGGGTTCGCGGCGTCGCGATCTTCTCTCACGCGCAGTCTCTTTTCGAGATCCGGGGGTTCGTCGTTCTTCGGGTCGACCGGGTCAAGAAGTGCTGCGACCGTCGGCACCGTGACCGACGTCATCGGCAAGGCGCTCTACGTGACGAACTCCTCCGGCGACCTTGTCAAGGTGACGCTCGGCCCGTCGGCGAAGGTCACCCGGAACGCGGATTCGACGCTCGCCGACCTGAAGATCGGCGACACGGTGATCATCGAGGGGGTCAAGTCGTCGTCCGGCGCGCTGACGGCCTCGTCGATCGCGGCGACCGCCGCGGGGGTGAGCTCGGGCCTCGGTTCCACGGCGCTAACCGGCGGCTGAAGACCGGTTCGGATCGTCGGGTCGCGCTTTGGCGACGACCCGCCAAAGTCGTCACTCGAAGGTGATCGAGACCATCGTGGCCGCCGCGATTTCCCGGGTGTTCGTGTCCGGCACCGTCTTTGCGGTCGAGGATTCCCCGGTCGGGCGGGTCTGGGCCGGGCCCAAACCGGCCCGTGTCAGAGCACGATGTTGACGAGATTCGGAAGCCGGACGACGATTCGGATCGGCGTCCTGTCGCCGACGAGTTCGGCGACCTTCGGCGAGGCGAGGGCGAGCCTGATGGCCTCTTGTTCGGCGATCGAGGCGTCGACCACGATCCGATCCCGCAGCTTGCCGTTCGTCTGGACCACCATCGTCACCTGGTCCTCGACGAGCAAGGACGCCTCAGCGACCGGCCAGGCTTCTTCGTGCACGTGGCCGCCATGACGGTGTTGCCAGGCCTCCGCCGCCAGGTGGGGAGCCATCGGCGCGAGCAGCTTAAGCAAGGTGTCAATCGATTCCGCGACGACGGCAGGATCGGCACCGTCGGGCCCGGCGCGGTAGATGGCGTTCGTGAACTCCATGAGCGACGATACGGCAGTGTTGAACTCGTAGCGGCCAAGGTCGGTCGTGACCGCGTGGATGGCGCGGTGCACGGCGCGGCGGAGATCCTCGCTCACTTTCGACCGCGTCGCGGCGGTCACTGGCTCGGCGGATTCGGTGTCATCGTCGTCGGGGATCGCCAGTCGCCAGACGCGCCGGAGGTAGCGGGCGCAGCCCTCGATCATCTCGTCGGACTGGGGGGTCCAGTCGAAGTCGTCGACCGGGGGCGCGACAAAGAGGTGGAACAGCCGGAGAGCATCGGCGCCGACCGTCTCGAAATACTCGTCGGGGGAGATGACGTTGCCCTTCGACTTTGACATGGCACTGCCGCCGAGCCGGATCATCCCCTGGCAGAACAGCTGTGTGAAAGGTTCGCGGATCTCTGTTGGTGCCAAGCCGAGGTCGCCGAGCGCGCGGGTGTAAAAGCGGGCGTACAGCAGATGGAGGATGGCGTGAGTGATCCCGCCGATGTACTGGTCGACGGGCATGAAGTGCCGGGCCGAGAGGATGTCGACCGGCTCGTCGTGGTCCCTCGGCGAGCAGAGCCTCATGAAGTACCACGACGAGTCGACGAAGGTATCCATCGTGTCGGTCTCCCGGGTCGCCGGCCCGCCACAGCGCGGGCACGTCGCCTCGAGGAACGCCTTGTGGTGCCGGAGCGGGGATTCCCCCGTGGGCAGGAACTCGACGTCCTCGGGCAGCAGCACCGGGAGATCCGCTTCGGGCACCGCGACCACGCCGTCGTGCGGGCAGTAGACGACGGGGATTGGGCATCCCCAGTAGCGCTGCCGGCTGACCAGCCAGTCCCGCAGCCGGTATTGGACCGATCGTTCGCCGCGCCCCTGGCCGATCAGCCATTCCGTCGCCCGCTCCTTGGCCGTGTCGACGTCGAGTCCGTCGAGGAAGCCGCTGTTGATCTTCGTGCCGGGACCCGTCCAGGCGTCGCCCGCGAAGCCCTCCGGGGGAGCGACCGTGCGCACGACCGGGAGGCCGTGGGCGACGGCGAAGTCGTGATCGCGCTGATCCTCGGCGGGAACGCCCATGATCGCTCCTGTGCCGTAGGTCGCGATGACGTAGTCGGCGACGTAGACGGGCACCGGTTCCTTCGTGAACGGGTTGATGCACCGGCTACCGGTGAATACCCCCCGTTTTTCGGCCGAGATGTCGGCTTCCATCCGTTGACGATCGGATTCGACCGCCGCCGCCCGGCAGAGCTCGTTGACCGCATCCCTCTGTTCGGCGGTCGTGAGCTCGCCGACGAGGGGGTGTTCCGGGGCGAGGACGACGTAGGTGACGCCGAAGCCGGTGTCCGCTCGCGTCGTGAAAACCTCGATGGATTTGTCGGGGTGGTCCTCGACTTCGAGCCGGAACAGGACGCCTTCGGAGCGGCCGATCCAATTTCGTTGCATCGTCTTGACCCGGTCGGGCCAGTCGAGCCAGTCGAGCGCGGCGAGGATCTCGTCGGCGTACTTCGTGATCCGAAGGAACCACTGTTCAAGGAGCCGCCGTTCGACGACGTCTCCGGACCGCTCGCAGGTGCCGTCCGAGAGCACCTGCTCGTTGGCGAGCACGGTCTGGCAGCCGGGACACCAGTTCACCGGCGCCTTGTGCCGATAGGCGAGTCCCGCCTCGAGCAGCCGCAGGAAGATGAGCTGGTTGAAACGCATGTACTCGGGGTCGTGGCTTTGCACCTCGCGACGCCAGTCGTAGACGGCGCCGAGACGGATCACGCTTGATCGCAGTTCTGCGATACGCGCTTCGGTGTACTCGCGCGGGTGTCTCGCACCCCCTTTGATCGCGGCGTTCTCGGCGGGCAGCCCGAACGAGTCGAATCCGAAGGGAGAGAGCACGGCGTAGCCCTGCATCGTCCGGAACCGGACCAGGACGTCGCCAAAGGTGTAGTTGCGGACGTGGCCCTGGTGGGCAGGTCCACTCGGGTACGGGTACATCGACAGCACGTAGTAAGGAGGGCGCGGGTCGTCGAGGTTGACTTCGTACGTGCCCTCTTCGGCCCATCGCCGTTGCCAGCGTGGTTCAACCTCCGCGAAGTCGTAGTTTGCCCTCATCGGGGCCAAAGACTACCGAGCCAGGAAGGGCTCATCGTTGCAGTGGCGACTCGATTGACGTCCCGGAAAGGAACGCGACGGGACGCGGCGCGCCCCGGTCAGTGTCCGGGACGTGACGGGAGCCTCAAGGCATAAGATCGCCCTTCACGGCGTGTCGGGTCCGGGCCGTCGGACTCGAACGTCGCGAGGAGGCGAGACGAGCAGGCGTCTGGTTAGCGAATGACGATCCTCTGGGGGCGTAGCTCAGCTGGTAGAGCGCTTGACTGGCAGTCAAGAGGTTCGCGGGTTCGAGTCCCGTCGCCTCCACCAAGAATCCCAGCTCAGACGGGGCATCAACCACTCTGTGAGCTGTCCTAGCTACTCTTGGGCGAAATGTAGCCAACTGTGTAGCCACAGATCCCGGGAGTCACCGTGACAGCCAGGACCAACCGATCCGAGCGACGCCGACACGGCGAAGGCTCGATCTATCGCCGTCGGGCCGACGGCCGCTGGGTCGGTTCGATCGAGCTCGATTCGCAGGGCAGTCATCGCCGTCGCAAAGTCGTCTACGGGAAGACCGAGGCCGAAGTCGTCGGCAAGATCAGGCAACTGAACTTTGAACTCGCTCGGGGCCTGCCACCCCCGAACAGCCGGGTGACCGTCGAGGAGCTGCTCCGCCGCTGGCTCAGCGACATCCTTCCTGGACGCGTCACGCCTTCAACGCTCCACAACTACCGGGTCATCGCCGAACAGCACATCATTCCCGTCCTCGGCAAGAGGCGGCTCATCGCGCTCTCCCCCGCAGATGTGCAATTGCTCCTCCGACAGAAACAGGAGTCGCGCCTTCCGCGGCGCGTCAACACGAAGAGGGGAGTCGTCGAGCGCCCGACAACCGGCGGTTACTCGCCACGCACGGTCAAGCTCATCCGTGGCGTGTTCGGCCAGGCCCTGGGCCAGGCCGAGCGATGGGGGATGGTCACCCGAAACGTCATCGCGCGCACCGATAGACCTCGAGAGGTTCAGTCTGGGAGGCGCACCCTCACACCCCAACAGGCCTGGATGCTCCTCGATGCCGCGCGCGGCGAACGCCTGGAGGCAGCCTTCGTACTCCTGACCTCCCTCGGGCTTCGCAAAGGCGAGGTCTTCGGCCTCCGTTGGGCCGACGTCGACTTCGATAACGGCGTCGTCACCGTGACCCAGGTGCTTTCCCGTGTGGAAGGCAGCCTCGTCCTCGGCCCACCGAAGACCGAACGAAGCCGACGGAAGATCAACCTCCCCCGGCAGGTCACGTCGTCCCTGCGCTCGCATCGGACCCGTCAATCCACCGAACGACTTCTCTCTGGTGACGCCTGGCAGGACAGCGGCCTCGTCTTCACGACCGAAGCAGGGGCTCCCATTGACCCGTCGAACTTCCGAAGAACCTTCGAACGGGTTGCGAAGAAGGCGGATCTCTCCGGCTGGCGCCCCCAGGAGTTGCGCCATTCCTGCGCATCCATACTCCTCGCCCAAGGTGTGCCTTTGGAGGTCGTTTCCCGTGTCCTTGGTCATTCGTCGATTCGCATCACCGCCGACGTCTACAGCCACATCCTCGGTTCGCAACGCAAGCAAGCTGCGGAGGCGATGAGCGCAGCGTTGTGGGGGGAGTGACCCGGGCCGCGCTTCGGCTTCGTCGCGCCCGTCGACACACGCGACGAGATCGACCCAGCGGACTCGCGGACGGCGTCCGATCTTCACGCTCGGGACGATTCCCGGGCGAGCAAGGTGTCGAGACGCGGCCCCGGAAGGCCGAGAGCGTCGCTCGCCCCCTCGACGTTCAGTGGCAGCCGCATTTCTGTGATTCCGACCCTGTTTCATCGAGGGGTGTTGCGCACCTTAGGTCCACACGGACGCGCTCAACTGCGGTTCGCCCACCTCGAGCGCGATCATGTGCGCGCTACGCGTCTCGCTGCTCCCGCCAAGAACAGCACGCAGCAAGCCGGCCAAGCCAGTGGTCACGTCGCAGTTGCCAGACGAACGACGGGGCGCAGTGGAGCACCCGCTCCAGGTACTCCACGCCGTCTGCCATGTCGTAGCGGCGCAGTCGGTAGCTTTCGACTTCGAATCCCTTGCCCGCTCACACTGATGCCGCCCTACCCGGCGACCGCGAACGCCTTACCGAGATACTTCGACAGATACCGTGCGGTCGCCTGAGGTCGGCGTAGGCGTCGCAAGACGCACCACGGGATCGATGTGGTGCGCGGGCAAGGTGCATCTGGCCCCTCTTGGCAGAAGTGTCGAGTCTGGGAGAGGGGAAACGTCGCTCCCTTCGGAGAAGACGTCTCTCTTAGGTCCCGCCTCTCTGACCGTGACGGATCTCAGACCTCATTGATAGATGACGCGAGTGATCATCGCCGTCATGTTTGTGCTTCATGGCCGCTACCAGTGGCAGGCGCGATGTACGGGCCCGGAGCCGGCTGGCAACGGCGCGGTCCACAGCGCGGCCAGACGCGATGGCAGCGACGCGCCGTGGACTTGCGGCGCTCAGAACCGCTCGAGCTCGTCCCCGTTGAACAGCTGTTGGATGCCGATCGCATCCCGGTCGGCCGCCATCTCCTCGTCGGATGGTACCGGTGCCGGGTGCGAAGCCGCCTCGAGGATCTGGCGCAGCAGGTGGTAGTCGCTCGACGACGCGAGGAACAGGCCGGGGCGACCGAGCACGTAGTGAACGGCGCGGGCGATCGCGTCGGGATCGCCGATCGGCTCGTACCAGCTGCGGCGCTCGAAGGGACCGTCCTGCGGCCAGCGCCTGCGGGCGACTGATTTGATGGTCTGGACCGCGACGTTGCGCTCCGCGCACACGGCGAGCAGCTCCTCGACGTCTGCCCGATAGCTCGGGTCGGCGCGCATCGTGAAGTTGTACGGCAGCATGACCGAGTCGTAGTCGAAGCGCTCAAGGCTACGGAGGTGCATCCGGGGGATCCGCACCCCGTGGCCGGTGACCCCGATGAAGCGCACGAGCCCCTCGTCGCGCGCGATCGTGAGCGCGGCCAGTGCCCCGTCGGGCGAGTGGGCCTGCACCCACTCGTCCTCCTCGACCAGGTTGTGCAGTTGGATGAGGTCGACGTGCTCGACGCCGAGGCGCGTGAGCGAGCGTTCGAGCTCCGCCCTCGCCGCGAGCCCGTTCCGCTCGCCGGTCTTCGTCGCGAGGAAGTACTCGTCCCGGTGGCCGACGAGCCACGGTGCGATCCGCAGCTCGGAGTCCCCGTAGCTGGCGGCCGTGTCGAGGTGGTTCACGCCGTACTCACGCAGTACCTCGAGTACGCCGTCGGCTGTGTACTGGCTGACATCCCCGAGCGCCGCACCGCCGAACACGACCCGCGTGCTCGAGTGTCCCGTCCGTCCGAAGTCCGCCTGCTCGATCATGGGGCGAGCCTACGGCACGCCTCTCATCTAGTGTGCTCCAGAAGACCGGCCTGGCGACACGCCGAACGACGCCTGATCGACGTTTCGAGCTACCTACGAGCGCCCCTGTCGAAGCGCATCACGAGGCAGGTCAAGGTGGACATGCTTATTCCGGAGGCAAGCCGAAGGGCGGCTTGACCTTTCCGAGCGGGACGAAGTCCGGACTCGGCACCGCTTCTTGACAGTGTGTCAAGGTGATCAACGGCCAATCGAAAAAGACGGCACCCACGCCCTTCTCGCTTGCGAGGCGACCGGCTGTTGTAAGGCACCAGGACTCATTGCCGGAGGAGGAAGCCCGGCGAAGGCAGACGAGCGGGCCGTTCGCCGAGCGCGCCTCGCGATAGGTCTGAAGGTGCAACGAGACCGCGGACGGGCCAATGCCGTTGCTGATCGCTGCCACCGCCGTCGCCGGGACGAAGGCCCACGTCGAGATGACGAAGCCGTTGGAGCCTTCGTAGGTGCCCGGCCCGGTGCACCGCCACGCGCGCTCCGTCGGCGTCCTCCAGCAATCCTCCGCCGTCAGGCCGTGTTCGATCCACTGGAAGCCCCAACCGTTGACGGACTCGAGCCGGTAGGACCACTCGCCGGCACCGTCAGGCCACGCGCTTGTGTGCGCGCCGGCCCGCTGCGCGACGACGACGGTCCCGTTCGCATTCGGACCTTCAGCGCCCGGATTACCGACGACCCGATAGGTCGCCTCGAAGGTGCCGTGGATTCCAGCTTCGGCGAGACGGAGAAATGCCGCAGGCGGGATCGGTGACGCGTTCGCCGCGTCGGTCGATGAACGCTGGCCAACGAGCCCAAGAAACAACCCTCCCAAGGCCAACGCCAGACCGAGTCGTCGAACAGGCGCGCTCACCGCCCGAGCATCGCGCCAGGACGTGCACCGTGCTGCGCCAACCCGCTGGCGGACCGTTCGGCACGGCAGAAGAGCAGCCATACCGCTCAAAGGGACCCCGACTCTGGGCATCCCCCGCCAATGGTCGGGCAGTTGACGACGCCGATACGAGACAGAGCGCCGCAATCCCGGAGCGCTTCGGCGCAGGCGCGCGGCGGGCCGAATCTCGAGCTCGCTAGCAACGCAAAGATCTGCCGCCCGTCATTGCGCCAACAGGGCAACTGGCAGACTGAGGCGAGTGGAGCGGGATGGAGAGGTCGCGGCAGGCAGCCGGGCTGAAGCCGCGAGCGGTCGAGGTGAGTACGGCATCGACGGCGGGGCTGTCGCCATCGGAGTTTTTGGGGTGCTTCTGACAGCGCTGGCGAGCACCGCGTTCTGGGCGTATCTGCACCGCCGGTGCAAGCTGGCCGGCTTCGCCGGCCTCGCAGGGCTGGCGGTGGCGGCGTCCGCCGCGGACTATCTGTACTCCTCCGGGTCTGGCAAGCGCGCGGTGTGGTCGGAGTTGCTCGATGAGCTGGATCTTCGCGGAGACGAAGATGTCTTGGACGTAGGTTGCGGCCGGGGGGCGGTGCTGATGGCCGCGGCACACCGAGTTCCCGAGGGCCGAGCGGTTGGAGCCGATCTCTGGCGACGTCAAGATCAGAGCGGCAACAGCCGCGTTGCCACTGAGCAGAACGCACTGGTGGAAGGGGTGCGTGACCGGGTCGAAGTCGTCGACGCTGACGCGCGCGACCTGCCATTCCCACCGGCGTCGTTCGACCTTGTCACGAGCAGCTTGATGATTCACAACATCAAAGGGACCGAAGGACGCAACCGAGCGCTCTCTGAGATCGTGCGGGTGCTGCGCGCTGGTGGCCGACTACGCATCGTTGATTTCCCCGGCGCAGGCCGTTACGCGGAAGTGTTGCGCGAAGCAGGATGCGTCGACATCTCGGTCCGGCGACTCGACTGGCGGACGTGGTTTGGGATCCCAGGCCATCACCTGAGGCTGGTGTTGGCAAGAAAATCGTCGGACTGACATTCGGATTAACGGCCTGGTGTGCTCTTGGCTGACTGATAAGGCAAGCGCCACGCCTGTTCCACGAGTCTCGGCGCATCCGGACGTCGCGGTGTCCCCGAACGATGCCGGATAAGGGACGAACGCTCAGGCCACCGACTCCGCTCTTCAGGCGTGTCCCCGAGCAGCTCGGTCACTCGGTTTGCCGAGCTTTGGCGCCCGCCTTCCTCCGTCGTTCCCTTCTACCATGAGAGTTCGTGGGCGGTGGAGACCCCAAGCATGAATCTGACCGCGACCGCCCCGTCATTGCAGAGAGCGACAATCCGCGGGAGGCGACGCAGGGCCGCTACAGCGCGCGGCGAGCACGTCATCGCGCCAAATTGGCTCGTCGTTCCCGCGTGCGTGTCTGGGGGACACGCGGGGCAATCACGGTTGTTCTTTTAATCGTCGCGATCGTCGTCGCCGCCGTCGCCTACACGGACTATCGGCTCGGTCAGATCCATCACTTCAACTCAGACGGGACAACGGTTGCGACGACCGGTCCGAGCGAGAACATCCTTTTGATCGGCTCGACGAGCCGCTGTGCGGCAAGCAGCATCGGCGAGTTCCGGTACCAGTGCGAGGCCGAGCATGTGAATGGCGTCAACTCCGACGTTGTGATGATCGCCCACCTCGACGGGATCAGCCACTCCGTCTCGCTGCTCTCGATTCCCCGCGACAGCTTCGTCCCCGGAGCTCGCTCGGGCCGCAGCCTCTGCGGAGCCACCTGGAGCTACACGTCGGGGCTCTGCGCCAACAAGATCGACTCCGCCCTCGTCGAGGGACCCGACCAGCTCAGCCGGGTGATCGAGCAGGACTTCGGGATCCCGATCAACCACATCGTCGATCTCAACTTCGCCACCTTCGAAGGCGTGGTCAACGCCCTCGGTGGGCTCTGGATGTACTTCCCGGACAAGCTCGTCGACGCCTCCGCCGGCCTGATCATCGACCACGCCGGCTGTATCCACTTGAACGGTGCCGAGGCGCTCGAGTACGTGCGATCGCGTCACCTCTACTACTTTGCCGCTGACCAAACTGCGAACCTCGCTGCCATTGACGCGGCAAACACGAAGTACGGGCCGTGGTACACGCCTGACTCTGGTGGCCATTACGACGGCTCGGGCGACCTCGGCCGGATTCTGCGGGTGCACTTCTTCTTGAAGGCGCTCGCGGAGCAGCTGCAGGCACGGGGCCTCGGCAACCTGGTCACAGACAACGCCTTGGTTGGTGCCATCGCGCCGAATCTGACGACTGACAACGGGCTTTCCGGACTGGCCCTTGTCAAGCTCGCCTTCGACTACCGCGACACCGACGTCGGCACCGCCCCCGAACTCACGCTGCCGACGATCAACGACGCCGCCACCTACTACTACGAGGACAGTAGCTACGGTGACGTGATCTTCCCGAGCGAGCCCCAGGATCAGCAGACGATCGACCAGTTCCTCGGTACCACCCCATCGGGCTGGAAGCTGGCACCTTCTTCGATCAGCGTCTCGGTAATCGACGGGACGCGCTCGGCCGCCGACACCGCCTCGGTCGCTTCGCAGTTAGAGAAACTCGGCTACCGCGTCGTGCCGACGAGCGTCAGCCGCTTCGTCGGCCCAGTCGCCGAGACGATGGTGTTTTACGACGGTCCAGCCCACCTCCAACAGGCGGAGAAAGTGATGTCCTCGCTCGCCGGGGTCGTCGTCCTCGGACAAGGAACGCCGGCCGGCGGTGCTGACGTGAGTGTTGTCACCGGATCAATCCTCTCTGTGGCGAAGCCGACAACAGATGCGAAGGGCGCGTTACACGCCAATCCCACCGCTGGCAGCCCGAGCACGACTTCGACCCCCGCGATGGCGAGCTCGAGCACGATGCCGCCGACGACAAGCAACCCGAGTATCGGTGCGCCGACATCGGCGAACCCGACTGTTCCGCCGTGGGACGCCCGTTCGTGCCCCAAGGTCCCTGGTTAGCCAGGGCGATGGGGTTGCCGGTGACCGTGTAGGCGACCCGTCTGTGGCCAACTGTGTAGCTCTGAGATCAGATTCACGAAGATCGGCCCATGGCACCGGACAGAAGACCCTGGATACGGCGCTTTCCTGGACACTTGTTAACCGTCTCAGGCTCACGGTTGGTTCCTGGCAGTCAAGAGGTTCGCTGGTTCGAGTCCCATCATCCGCTCCAGCTGGCCTGCAACCCATCTGGTGGACCACGTCTTATGACAACGTGGCCTGGGGTTGGGGGAGTGTAGGTCTTCGATTGCGCTCGGGGCGAGGTGGCCGAGCGCGTTGTGGCGCCGGGCCGGGTTGTAGAAGTGCTCGATGTAATTCGTGATGGCGATGGCGAGCTCGAGGATGGTCCCGGCTGCCGTGCCGTGGCGACGAGGCAGAGAAGAACTTGCCGTCAGATCCCGATTGACTCGGAGGTGGACGACTCGTTGGGCGTCAGGCGCTTCCCACCATGTGCTATGGGTCGGGTACCGCGTGCGTGAGGGGGGAAACCTCCAGATAGGGGTACGAGCGGATGCCCATTCGTTGAAGGCGGTACTGCGCGATCGTGTGCAAGACGCCGGCTCCGTACTTGATGCTCCGGCGGAAGTTGATCGACGAGGAGTCCTTCTCGTACCTCGTCGGACAGGAGAGCTCACCGATCCGGGCGCCGGCCATGATCGCCTGGGCGATGATCTGGTTGTCGAAGACAAAGTCCTCAGAGTTCCGCTCGAGGGGGACGGCGGTGAGGAGCTGCCTACTAAATGCCCGGAGCCCCGTGTGATACTCGGAGAGTTTTTGGCGCATCACCGTGTTCTGAACGAAGGTGAGGACGCGATTGGCAACGTATTTGTATCGTGGCATGCCTCGTGCAACGGAGTTCTGTGCGAGGATCCGTGATCCGAGGACGAAGTCGTACTGGCCGTAGGCGATCATCGCCGCCATGGCCGGCACGAGAAGCGGGGAGTACTGGTAGTCGGGGTGGACCATCACAATGATGTCGACACCAAGTTCAAGCGCCGCTCGATAGCACGTCTTCTGATTGCCCCCGTATCCACGCGCATGTGGGTGCCGCAGCACGTTGATTCCCAGGGACTCGGCGACGTCGGTGGTGTTGTCGGTGCTGGCGTCGTCGACGAGCAGCAACTCGTCGACGAGCATGCGGTCGATCTCGTCGGCGGTTCGCTTCAAGGTGATCCCGGCGTTGTAGGCGGGAAGCACGATGGCGATCCGCTTGCCGTTAAGCATCGAGCGATGGTATCCGGCACGGCACGGCAACGACATTCCTGTCCGAACCGGCTGGGGCGCCTCCTCGAGGTGATTGCAGTCCTCGCCTCCCCCGGGATCTTCTATTTCGCTCTGCGTCTCCAGGGGATGGCTCCCACCCAGCTCCCCGACCCGAGCATGCACACGACTTTCATCGTTGACCCCCGGGACATCTTCATCCGCTACGCGAGAGTGTTCGCGCCGACGGCCCGGATGCGCGAGGCGGCGCGGGTCGGGTTCCTTGTTCCCGGGCGGATCGCCTACCTCCTCTTCGGCGCTGTCGGCGGTTTCTTCACCTTCCGGTATGTCCTCGCGCTCGTCGCGGTCGTGCCCCTGTACGTTCTCCTCTCCCGCCTCTACGGCCGCTGGGCGGGATGGACCGCCATCGCCGTCGTGATGAGCAGCCCCGTCTTCATCTCGGCTTGGGGGACGGACTACCCGGATTCGGCGGCGATCTCCTACCTCACGGGGGGGCTCTGCGCACTCGCCATACCGGGCCAGGCCAGGCGCCGATCGCTCTGGCTGGCCCTCGCGGCGGCGCTGTTGACCCTGGCGGTCTGGTCCCACGGCGCCGCGGCGCCGCTCGTTGCCGCGGTGCTCCTCGCCTATGCCGTCGTGCGGATGCTGCGCGCCCGCCCGCAACTTCTCCGGGACGCCGCGATCCTCCTTGTCTCGGCGGTCGTCATGACCGCTGTCCTGTCCGTCGGTTCGTGGCTCCTGCTCGGCCAGCTCAACTTCCTCACGCCCACCTGGCAAGCGGCACGCTTCCTCGCCACGCCCGCCCAGGAGCAGATTTGGCACTCGACGAACTGGCGCTGGGTTCTCTATGACCCCTACCTCCTCGTCCCCCCCGCCGCGCTCGGCGCTTTCCTCGTCCTCTTCGCCCGCCGGTGGCGACGGATCGGGACCCCCCCGCTCTTCATCGGGCTCGCCAGCACCCTGGCATTCGGCGTCGCCGCCTACCTGCAATTCGTCGGCAAGGTGCAGATGCTCGAGATCCACTTCTTCTCCTCGATGCTCTGGTCCGCCGTGGCCGTTCTGCTCGCGCTGACGTTCGCCGAGCTCGTGGCGCCCTTCGTCGACCGCGGCGCGACGGGACGACTCGAGGGCTCCCGGGCGGGATCCCTGCCGGTCGAGGCGTGGGGCGTCCGGGCGGCGCGAGGAGCCATCCCGGCACTCCTCGTCGTCGCCGTGGCGCTCGCCTATGAAGCCGGCCCCCGCGTCCCGGCGATGAAGCTCGACCCCGGGGGTTGGATCGGGTTCGCGGTCGGCGTCGGGGCGGCGGTCTTCTGGCGGGCCCGCGGCGGGTCCTCAGCGCACGGGGGACACCGTCGCGGGAGATCAGGGCCGCTGCGCGCTGGCGTTTCCCTGATCGTGCTCGCCGTCATCGCTGGCGCGCTGCTCGTCCTCACGGTGGCGCCGGGAGTGACGCACGAGCACCTTCCCGGCACTCAACTCGACCCGAGGCCCGTCTACGCGAACTCGCTCGGCGGGAGCGACACCCTCTTGGTCGACGAGTACCAGGTCGTCTCGGAGCTGCCGGGCTTCGTCGGCCACGCCAGCTACGCCGGGGAGCAACTGCTCGTCTGGTGGCCGCACTACCAACTCCAGAAGATGATCGAACCCATCGGCATCTTTCACGCCGGTTTCAACAGCGTCACAGGCACCTTTCCCCAGCTCAGCGACAACGGCAAGGGGAAGATCGAGTACCGGCGTCCCGCGCAGATCCTGCTCATGAGCACGACGGGTGACGGTTTTCCGCAAGCGACACGCGCACTCGCGCCGTTCGATCCGCTCGTCGTCCGGCGCGGCGTCCTGGCCGACGGCGTCTATCGCCTGCATGTCTGGCTCGTCGACCTTCGTCTTTACATACGGGCTCCCAGGTGAGCGCTCACGAGGTCGGCTCGCCACGGCGAGACGGGATGGTGGAAAGTCCCTTGCTTTTCCAGGGAGGATAGGGAGGGTCGCTTCGCGCGCCTGGCGAGGCTGTCCGCCGACGGGAGTTGTTCGTCGTCTGCCGCGCCGCGTCGGCCGAGAGGCGGCGCCACAGCCGCGGCCCGAATCCGAGGACAGCCATTGCCGCGAGCGCGAGAGCGAAGAGCTCCGGGAAGTCGGGATAGGCCCGGTACCGGAAAACGACGTCGTGAGTTCCCCGGCTCACCCGGACCCCGACGTAGGCGGGCGCGATCATCTCGGTCGGCTCTGGTCGCCCGTCGACCGTGGCGGTCCATCCCGGATCGAACGTCGCTTTGAGCAGCACGACGGCGGGGCGAGTCGCTGACACCCGCGCCGTCACCTCCCCCGCGGGGAGGTTGTCGGAGCCACCAAGGACCCTTCCGGCGGGCCCTGTGGGGAGCTTCGGCGAGGAAAGTGTCGGCGTGGCGGCCCGACGGCCCCCGAAGGCGACGACCGGGTAGAGCCCTTCACCCGCGAGGTCCGAGCGGACGAACGGCGCCGAGTCGGAGCCCATGTGGGCCTTGTCCTCGACCAGCCCCGGACCGAAGGTGTCGACGACCTGGACGTAGCCGTCTTGCGGAAGGATCCAGAGTCGGTAGGGGCCGGCTTGCTGGAGAAGATGCGCCCCCGGCGGAGCCGGGCGACCCGCTGGGGAAATGACGAAGCGCACGCCGAAAAGGGCAAAGTCCGCCGGATCTGCATCGTCGAAGTACGCCTCGGGGTCACTCATGAGTGAGGAGGTGCGATTCGTGAAGCCGATCTCGTCCACCTGGTCGTTCGCCAGGTACTCCGAGACCGGCACCAGGCCGACGAGGAAATGCGCCCCCCAACCCCAGAACGACATCCCGGCGTAAACGCGTCCTCCGCCGATGCGCTTGATCGTCGCGATGAGCCGGTTGACCTGCATCTGCTCCGTCGTTGCTGCCCGTTGCGTTGCGATCAGGCTCGCGTCGGCCGTCTCGTGGCTGGCGATCTCGCTCCACATCGGTGCTGTCGTCCCGACGACGAGGCCGGCGAGGAGAACTCGGGCGACGAGAACGCGCCACCGTCGGCGGTTCCAGGCCTCGAACCGACTCCCAAATAGGCGGCGGGCGCCGACGAAGGCGAGTCGTCCGATCGCGACCGCCCCGACGCCCGCGAGGAGGATGCCGCTCAGCTGGACGCCGATGATGAATCGCCGGAAGAAGATGTTCTGGCTCCCGGGCAGCACGTCGAGGAATCCGAGTGACGCGGGCCCGAAGAACAGCACGAGGCTCAGACAAGAAGCCGCCACCACGGCCCGTGACCGGACGTCGTGGCGCCACCGGACGAGGCAGGCGACGAGCCCGAGGCCGGCGAGGGCCGTGACGATGGCGGCCCGCCCGTAGTCGAAGATCTGCCCGGTGAAAAGCCAACTCAGCACCTGTCCGGCGCCATAGGACCTGGCGTCCGGACCCGCCTGCAGGTACTCGTCGATCGACGACCAGCCGCGGTAGACGAGCAACGGCACGATCACCCAAGCGACAAGGCAGAGTCCACCGGCCCCGACGACGAGCGCCCGTCGGGCACGTTGCAGGGTTCGAGAGGGACGAACGAGGATCCAGAGCACGATCGGCGCGAAGGCGAGATAGCCGGTCTCGAAGTGCAATGCGCAGGTCAAGGCGACGAACAAGGCCGCCAGCAGGTAGCTGCGACCTTGGTCGATCGCCCGCCAGGTGAAACCCCAGGCAATCGGGAGCGTCCACATGGCCCAGGCCTGGGACCAGAGCCCGAAGCCGCTCCAGAGATAGGAACCCTGCTCGTACCCGATGCCGGTGACGCTGATGACGAAGGGAGCGACCAGGGCGGCGAACGCCGACTCCCAGCGGGACCAACCGAAGAGCCGTCCGGCGGCGTAGACACTGGTCGGCCAGGTGACGACGAGCAGATACCCGAGGAGGCTGAAGGACTCGTTCGCCCCGATGACGAGTCCGAGGATCCCGGTGGTCATCGCCCCGAGGCTCTGGTAGTGGAGGAACAGCGGGGACCCGAGACCGAGATACGGGAACCATCCGTCGAGGGGAAGATGACCGGATCTGAACTGGGCGACGGCGTAGCGCACCATTTCCGAGTGGAAGGCCGAATCATTCAAGTGCGGCACGTACGAGATCTCGGAACGCAGCTCGATCGCGCTGAACACGATGGGGGCGAGGACGACGCCGGCGGGTCCGAGGCGTGCGAACCGCGTCGTTTCGCCACCCCGGGTCGTTCCTGTACCGCGGTCCGACTCTGTCGCATGGTGCGAAGGGGTCTGCCGTCGAGGCAATACGGCGAGACGTTTCGGCCAAGCCATCGGGCTAACGGTGCCTACGTCCTCGGGGTCCTCGGCGCGAGGGAATCGGCGCAGCGAGCCGGGACGGAGGATGGGGCCTGCGGTCCCCGCAGCCCACGGCGCTCCTTCTCGCGGGGGTTGATCGGCGACGAACCCCGTGGGGCAGCTGGCCTTCTCGGCTATCCGGGGAGGCAGAGAGCCTTTCCCGGACGGGGTCCGATCCCATCCGGTCCAGCACGAAGATGATGGCGCCTCCGATCTCGCTTGGATTGGTCGGAAGCGTAGGGCCTCGCGGCCGCTTGTCGATGGTCCCCAAAGGCCTTGGAGTGTTGGGATGACCAACTCGTCGCGCCCCGACGTGGTGTCACAGGGGCAACCGCGCCGCGAGTCGGGAGATGTCGGCACGAACCGCCGCCGTTCGCCAGGGCGACTTTCCCGTCCGGGCGCTCCTTTGAGCCGCGCGCCCGTAGTCACCGGGAAAGTCCGGCCCGCCGATCCACGCGGCGGAAAGTCTGAGGCACGCGGCGGGAATCGGCGCGCGCAGACGATTGGGCCGTCAGGCGATCTCCGATACCTCGCCGTTCGTTCCGCGTTCAAAGAGCGGAAGTGACCCGAGGGATCGGACGAGACCGGCGTCGGGTCCGAGCGTCTCGCGCCAGACCGTTCCCTCGGTCGCGAGGACACCGACTGCGACCGGATTCGCGCCAGCGCGTCGCAGGAGGGCCAGCGCCGCGTGCACGGAGGCGCCTGTCGAGATGACGTCGTCGACGAGGGCGACATTGCGGCCGGCGACGACGTCGACCCGATTCCGATCGAAGAGGAGCTTCTGGGTGCCGCCCGTCGTTATCGAGTGAACGGGCTCCGAGAGCGCGTCGACGAGGTGGATCTTCGGGGTCTTCTGGAACACCAGATAGTCATCGATGCCGAGGGCCCGGACCACCTCGATGGCGATCGGAATCCCCATCGTCGCGACCGACGCGATGATTTCCACGCCGAGCGGTTTGAGCAGGGCAGCGAGCTCCCGCCCCGCTCGTTCGGCGAAGTGCACGCCCTGATCGACGGAGATGAGAAGGGCGATCGCAAGGTCGTCGGAGACGGCCATCATCGGCAGTTCGAGCTCCTGCGAGCCGATGCGGGCGTGATGGATGCCGAGGGGCGCGGTCACCTCGTGATCGTGCCCCTTGGATGTCCGCGATGCAACATCAGCGATCGCGTGGCCGACGGGGGCGCTTCCGTCGTTGCCGCCCCGCGGCGAGCATTGACCGCGCCCGAGCCACGTCCTGTTCGCGAGGTCCGTTGCCAGACCCCGGAACCTCGAGAATGGCGGGAACTTGGTCGAGATCGGGATGGCTGATGAGCAGTCCGAGCGCTTCGGTGCCGATCTCACCCTCGCCGAGGTTCTCGTGCCGATCGCGATTCGTGCCGAGCGCGACCTTCGAGTCGTTGAGGTGGATGCAGGCGAGGCGGTCGAGCCCGATGGTCCTCTCCAGCGCGTCCACGACGGCGTCGGCCTCCGCGAGGTTCCGATAGGAGGTGCCCGAGGCGAACAGGTGCTGGGTGTCAAGGCAGATCCCGAGTCGGCGGTCGTCCTCCGCCGCTCCGAGGAGGGCTGCGAGCTCATCAAAGGTTCGCCCGACCGTGCCGCCGGCCCCGGCAGCGTTCTCGAGGAGGAGCGGACAGGACGCGGAGCCGGGAACGTCGTCGGCTTCGTCGAGAGCCGAGCGAAGTCGTGCCGCGACAGCTTCGACCGCGGGCGCGAGACCGCCGCCCCGGTGGCTCCCGACGTGGACGATCACGCCGGAGGCGCCGATCGCCGCAGCGGCCACGAGGTTCTCGACGAGACAGGCCCGGGACCGTTCGGCAAGGTCGGCGTCGGGCGACGCCAGGTTGATGAGGTACGTCGCGTGGCAGAAGGTCGCCCGGACCTGAGTTTCGACTCCTTGTGCTGCGCGGTAGGCATCGAACTCGGCGGCTGAGTGCGACGGACTCCGCCAGGTGCGCGGGCTCTGCGTGAAGATCTGGATGACGTCAGCACCGATTTCCCGGCCGCGATCGAGCGCCCGTTGGAGTCCGCCGGACGAGCTGACGTGCGCGCCGATGAGCACCCCAGGACCGTAACCGCTCACCGCGCGCGTAGCCTTTGGGGGTGGCGCGCAAGTTCTTCCTCCGCACGTTCGGATGCCAGATGAACGAGCACGACTCCGAGCGGATCGGCGCCGAGCTCGTCGCCGCCGGCCTCGAGCGGACCGCCGACCTCGAAGAGGCGGACGTGGTCGTCCTCAACACCTGCTGCATCCGTGAGAACGCCGACACGAAGCTCTACGGACACCTTGGTCAGCTGAAGTCGCTCGCCGATCGCCGGCCGGACCTCCAGATCGCAGTAGGGGGTTGTCTCGCGCAGAGGGAGGGAGAGGCGATCCTCGCCCGCGCGCCCCATGTCGCCGCGGTCTTCGGCACGCACAACGTCGGGCGGGTGAGGCACCTCCTCGACGAGGCCCGTCGCCTCGACCGACCGGTGATCGAGATCCTCGACGTTCCACGCGACGACACGGACGGCTTCCCCCCGGCGCAACTCGTCCGGCCGGACCTGCCCTATGCGGCCTGGGTGACAATTCAGGTCGGCTGCGACAACTCCTGCGCGTTCTGCGTCGTCCCCGCGGTGCGCGGGCCCGAGCAGAGCCGCCCGTTCGGCGAGCTCCTCGACGAGGTGCGCATCCTCGCCGAGCGTGGCACAACCGAGGTGACCTTGCTCGGCCAGAACGTCAACTCCTACGGGCGGGACCTCGTGCTCCGGCTCAGGAAGGAACCCGCGACCCGCGCCCAAGAGACGCGACTCGTCGGTGCGCGACGAGCCGCCGAGAAAAGTCGCAAGGTGTCGCCACTCTTTGCCGAGCTGCTGCGGTCGATCGGCTCGATCGACGGGATCCGCCGCGTCCGGATCACGAGCCCGCACCCCAAAGACCTCAGCCCGGAGACGATCGCCGCCATGGCGGAGACCGACGCAGTCTGCGAGCAGCTGCACCTGCCGCTCCAGTCCGGGAGCGACCGTGTGCTGGCGGCGATGCGCCGCGGGTACACGGCGCAGCGGTATCTGGCACGGCTCGCCGAGGCCCGCGCCGCGATTCCCGAACTCGCCGTGACGACCGACGTCATCGTCGGTTTCCCGGGCGAGAGCGCGGAGGAATTCGACGAGACGCTCGCCGTCGTCGCCGAGGCCGGGTACGACAGCGCCTTCACGTTCATCTTCTCGCCCCGGTCCGGCACGCCGGCCGCGGCCATGGTCGACGACTTCGTACCAGCCGACGTCGTCGCCGAGCGCTTCGCCCGCTTGAAAGCGGTCGTCGACCGTTCGGCGCTGCAGCGCAATCGGGCGCGCCTCGGGCGAGTCGAGGAGATCGTCGTGGAAGGTCCCTCGCGCAGGGACCCCGGGGTCCTTGCCGGAAGGACGCGCCAGGGGAAGCTCGTCCACTTCGACCCGGGATCGTCCCCGATGCCGCCGGGCTCCTACGGCGCGGTCCGCATCGGCTCGGCCGGACCGCACCACCTCGGCGGCGACTTGGTGTCACGGGAAGGCGCCGTCCCGGCCGACGGAAGCCGCCGGCTCTCGCTCCCGGTGCGTGTGTCCTAGCAGCGATTCACGGTCGAAACTCGCCGACGCACGAACGCGCGCGGTCGTCTGGCCGACGGAATCCCACCGGGTCCGGACGTAGACTGCGGCCCAATGAGCGTGTTCGCAAAGGTCCTGCGCGCCGGCGAGGGTCGCAAGGTCCGTCGCCTCGCCGAGGTGGTGCCGCTCATCAACGCGCTCGAGGACGAGGTCTCGGCGATGAGCGACGAGGAGCTCGCGCACATGACAGTCGAGTTCCGCGCCCGGCTCGATGCCGGGGAGGAGCTCAACGACCTGCTCGTCGAGGCGTTCGCGGTGGTGCGCGAGACCTCGCGCCGCACGATCGGCCAGCGCCATTTCGACGTCCAGCTGATGGGGGGGATGGCGCTGCATTTCGGCTGGATCGCCGAGATGAAAACCGGTGAAGGCAAGACGCTCGCCTCGACGCTGGCCGTCTACCTTAACGCCCTCACGAAAAAGGGTGTCCACGTCGTCACCGTGAACGAGTACCTGGCCCGGCGCGACTCCGAGTGGATGGGCCAGATCTACCGCTTTCTCGGTCTTAGCGTCGGGCTCGTCGTGCCCGAGATCGACTCGTTCGACGACAAGCGCGCCGCCTATCTAGCCGACATCACCTACGGCACGAACACCGAGTTCGGCTTCGACTACCTGCGCGACAACATGGCGCCGAGCCGTGGCGAGATGGTCCAGCGCGGGCACCACTACGCGATCGTCGACGAGGTCGACTCGATTCTCATCGACGAGGCCCGCACGCCGCTCATTATCTCCGGGCCCTCCGACGACGCGACGAAGCTCTACTACCAGTTCGCGAGCGTCGCGCGGACGCTCGTCCGGGACGTCGACTACGAGGTCGACGAGGAGAAGAACCTCGTCGTCCCGACCGAGGAGGGGATCGCCAAGGTCGAGCGCCAGCTCGGGGTCGAGAACCTCTACGACGCTGTCGCGGTCAACTACGTCCACCAGCTGGGCAAGGCGCTCGAGGCCAAGGAGCTCTACCACCGCGACAAGGACTACATCGTCGCCGACGGCGAGGCGAAGATCGTCGACGAGTTCACCGGCCGCGTCCTCGAGGGACGTCGCTGGTCCGACGGTCTCCACCAGGCGGTCGAGGCGAAAGAACGCGTCCGGATCAAGGAGGAGAACCACACCTGGGCGACGGTGACTCTGCAGAACTACTTCCGCATGTACAAGAAGCTCGCCGGGATGACGGGGACGGCGGAGACCGAGGCCGCCGAGTTCGCCTCGACCTACATGCTCGAGGTGGTCCCGATCCCGACCAACGAGCCGATGATCCGGACGGACCATGCGGACCTCATCTTCAAGTCCGAGGATGCCAAGTTCCGCGCCGTGGTCGACGACCTCGTCGCGCGCTACGAGTCCGGGCAGCCGGTGCTCGTCGGCACGGCGTCGGTCGAGCGCTCCGAGCACCTGTCACGCCTTCTCGACAAGCAGGGGATCCCGCACTCGGTCCTCAACGCCAAGCACCACGCGCGCGAGGCCGCGATCGTCGCCCAGGCGGGGCGGCTCAAGGCCATCACCGTCGCGACGAACATGGCGGGCCGCGGCGTCGACATCGTCCTCGGCGGCAACCCGGAGGGCCTCGCCCGGGAAACGACGATCGCCGAGGGCCTCGACCCCGCCTCCGAAGAGGGTCTTGCCCGCCACGGGGTGCTCTTGGAGAAGTTCGCCACCTCCTGCGCGGCGGAAGCCGGGCAGGTCCTCGAACTCGGCGGACTCTACGTGCTCGGCAGCGAGCGCCACGAGAGCCGGCGCATCGACAACCAGTTGCGGGGCCGCTCCGGGCGGCAGGGTGACCCTGGCGAGAGCCGCTTCTACCTCTCTCTCGAGGACGAGCTCATGCGGATCTTCGCCTCGGGCGCGATGAGCTGGGTGATGGACCGGGCGCTTCCCGAGGACATCCCGATCGAGGCCCGCATGGTGACCCGGGCGATCGAGAGGGCCCAGGCGACCGTCGAGCAGCGCAACGCCGAGATCCGCAAGGACGTCCTCAAGTACGACGAGGTGATGAACGAGCAGCGCAAGGTGATCTACGAGCGCCGGATGCAGGTCATCGACGGCGACGACCTGCGCGAACGCACCCTCGAGCTACTGGCGGCAAAGGTCGCGAGCCTCGTCGCGGCGAGCTGCCCGACCGAGTTCTCCGAGGAGTGGGACCTCGAGCGCCTCGTCGCCGAGTGCGCCCAGTACTACCCCACCCGGTTCAGCGTCGCCGACCTCGCCCAGGCCGAGAGCACCGAGCAGCTCGTCGAGAGCATCTACGCCGAGGCCCTTGAGTACTACGAAGACCGCGAAGAGACGATCCCCGGCGGACTCGAAGGCGCCCGGGACCTCGAGCGCCAGATCATGCTGCAGATCATCGACCAGCGCTGGCGGTACCACCTCGCCGAGATGGACTACCTGCGGGAGGGGATCCACCTGCGCAGCCTCGCCCAGACCGACCCGCTCGTCGCCTGGCAGCGTGAGGGTTTCGAGATGTTCGGGCTGCTCATGGCGGCGATCGACGACGACTACCTCCGTTATGTCATGCACGTCGAGGTGATGACCGGCGAGGAGGCGGCGCCCGACTTTCGACAGGCGACCTACGAGGCGGCCGCCGATCCGGCGACCCCGTTCGCGGTTTCCGTCGGCCCGGAGGTCGTGTCGGCCGGGGCGCTCGAGCCGACGCCGGGCGCGTCGGTGCGGGCGGCGGGACCTACCGCCGGAGTGGCCCTCGCTGGCGTGCCGCGACCGCCGAAGACGAAGCTCGGCCGCAACGAGCCGTGTTGGTGCGGGAGCGGGCGCAAGTTCAAGCTCTGCCACGGCGCGACCTGAAGCCCGATGGCGCCCGCGAGCGACGGTGGGACCCACCCGGCGGCGGGGACCGAACCGGCGACCATCGCCGAGCAGCTCGGCGCGCTCCGGGTTCGTCTCGAGGCCGCGCGGACGTACCTGCGTCTCGCCGAGCTCGTCGCCGAGATGGCGAAGCTCGAGCCCGACCTCGAAGCGCCCGACCTCTGGTCGAACCCCGAGCACGCCCGGTCGGTGACGACCGCCTACGGGCGGATCCGGTCCGACGTGGAGGATTTTCGGGCCCTCGCCGCGGCACTGGAGGACGCCTCGGCCCTCTACGAGGTCGCTTCGGCCGAAGGTCCGGACGCGCTCGCCTCGGTCGAAGGTGATCTCGCCCAGTCGGTCGCGGCAGTCGAAGGCGCGCTCGACGACCTCGAGCTGCGCAGTCTGTTCTCGGGCGAGCACGACGACCGCGACGCGGTCTGCGAGGTCCACGCGGGCGCGGGCGGCACCGACGCCCAGGATTGGGCGGAGTTGATGCTCCGGATGTACCTGCGTTGGGCCGAGCGCAGGAGCTTCTCCGTCGAGATCGAGGAGGTGTCGGCGGGCCAGGAGGCCGGGATCCTGTCGGCGACGTTCCTCGTCCGCGGCCGCCACGCCTACGGACTTCTCTGCGCCGAGCGCGGCGTCCACCGCCTCGTCCGGATGTCGCCGTTCGACTCCCAGCACCGTCGGCACACGAGCTTCGCGTCCTTGGAGGTGACCCCTTTCCTTGAGGACCTCTCGGGTGAGGTCGAAATCGACGAGAAGGAGCTGCGCGTCGACACCTACCGATCGTCGGGGGCCGGCGGACAGCACGTCAACGTGACGGACTCGGCGGTCCGGATCACCCACCAGCCGACGGGGATCGTCGTCGCCGTGCAGAACGAGCGAAGCCAGCACCAGAACAAGGCGAAGGCGATGCAGATCCTCGCTGCCAAGCTCGCCGAGCGGCAGCGTGAGGCGCGTCGCCGGGAGCTCGCCAAACTCGCCGGGCCGCAGACCGAGATCGAGTGGGGCAACCAGATCCGTTCCTACGTGCTCGCGCCCTACCAACTCGTGAAGGATCTTCGCACCGAGTACGAGACCGGGAACGTGGACGCCGTGCTCGACGGGGATCTCGACGCTTTCATGGTCGCCTACCTGAGATGGCGCCGAGGTGGCGCGGCGTAACGCACTCGGCGGTCCGTGTCACCTGTCCGACACGGGTCGACTGGTAGGGTGACGAGAGCCTGTGGCGTGGCCCATCGGCTGGGGAGATCGACTTGGCGCGCCCGGCGGGTCGATAGGACGAATGTTCGGGGACTGACAGGACGGACGGCTCGTAGCGGCCTAGGGACGACGAATCACGCGCCCTGGCACTGCAGCGGCCACAGAGGAAGATGCTGATGATCCGCTTCGATGATGTCACGAAGACCTACAAGGGATCGGTCGTCGCGTTGCGGGGCATCTCGCTGCAGATCGAAAAGGGCGAGTTCGTGTTCCTCGTCGGGTCTTCGGGCTCGGGCAAGACGACGTTCCTCCGCCTGCTGCTTCGGGAGGAGATGCCGGATTCGGGCAAGATCTGGGTCGCGGGACGCGAGATCGGCGAGCTCTCACCCTGGCAGGTCCCGTATCTGCGGCGCAACCTCGGCTGCGTGTTTCAGGACTTCCGTCTGCTGCCGAACAAGACCGTCTTCGAAAACGTCGCCTTCGCCCTGGAGGTGATCGGGCGCAACAAGTCGGTCGTGCGGTCGCAGGTCAGGATCGTCCTCGACCTTGTCGGGCTCGGCGAGAAGGCGGACCGGATGCCTGACGAGCTCTCGGGCGGCGAGCAACAGCGGGTCGCGATCGCCCGGGCCTTCGTCAACCGCCCGCTCGTCCTCATGGCCGACGAGCCGACGGGGAACCTCGACCCGGCGACGAGTCAGGGGATCATGAAACTGCTCGACCGGATCAACCGGACCGGGACGACGGTCGTCATGGCGACCCACGAGGTCTCGATCGTCAACTCGATGCGCCGGCGCGTCGTCGAGCTCGACCACGGCCGCGTCGTCCGTGACCAGGCCCGTGGTGTCTACGGCTACGCGAGCGAGCTCTCCAACACCTCCTCGCACGGGGTGCCCGCGGTCACGCTCCTCGACGAGGGCGGCTTCGACGACCCCGCCGAGGGCGGATCGGCCTCCTCCCGCGTCGCGGCGGTGCGGGCCCGCCGGGGCAACCGGTAGCGACCGAGATGGCGGTATCGCTCGACTACGTCGCGAGAGAGACGGCGACGAACCTGTGGCGCAACCGGGTCATGGCGATCGCGGCGATCCTCACCGTCGCGGTCTCACTCTCGCTCGTCGGGACGGCGCTGCTGCTCCGCCAGGCGGTGAAGAGCCAGTTCGCCGAGTGGTCGAACAACGTGAGCCTGCAGATCTTCGTCGTCGCCACCGCCACGTCAAGTGATGTCGCGCAGGTGCACTCGAGCATCCATCAGATGCCGGAGATCACAAGGTGCGCCTACCTCAATCACCAGCAGTCCTACGACGCGGCGAAGGTGCTCCTCGCCGACGCGCCGACCGCGATCGCGGCGCTCACGCCCGCGATCACGCCGACGGTGTTTCGTTGCCAGTTGCAGAACCCAGGCGAGGCGAGCACCGTAGCCAGTTACTTCCGGAACGATCCTTACGTCTACAGCGCGACCTTCCCGGGCCAGAGCATCCGGGTGATGCAGAAGTTGGAGGGCGCGGCTCAGGTGATCCTCGTCGTTGTCGCGCTCGTTCTCCTCGTCTCGTCGCTCGTGTTGATCCTCAACGCGATCCGCATGGCGATCTTCGCGAGACGGCGCGAGGTGGGGGTGATGAAGCTCGTGGGCGCGACGAACTGGTTCATCCGGGTCCCGTTCATGCTCGAAGGGCTGATCCAGGGCCTGCTCGGCGCGATCGTCGCGGTCTTCGTCGTTCTTCTCGCCAATTTCGGAGTCAGCTATATCGTCAACCACTACCAGGTGGCTTTGCTCTCCTCGGCCGTGCTCTCGTCTCGCGACCTTCTGTTCACCGACCTCGTCGTCCTGTTCTTCGGGGTCGCCATCGGCATCGTGGGCTCGTTCGTCGCGATCCGGCGATTCCTCGACGTCTGAGCCGGCTCACAGGGTTTTCCCCCGTAATTTCGGGCACGTGTCCGCGCTCGAGACCGTTTCCACCCGAGGGACCGCGCCTGCCGCGGCGAGCATTCCGCGACGACGGCGCCGTCGACGCGTTCGGCGAGGCGTCGCAGCGCTTCGCGCCCGCCTCAGTGGCGAATCTCCTGACCGCTCATGCCGTCCTCGTCGGCTGCGAGGAGCACAGGGTCGCCCTCGAGGATGCCGCGGCCCCCCGGGGTTCGACGCTCGCCCATCCGCTGGCGCACGCCTCCGGCCTGTCACGGGGCAATTCGGCGCGGAGGCGCGCCGCCCCCGGGGACTCGGCACACCTACTCGAACGCCGGACTCGCGGTGTTCGCCGGCCACCTCGAAGCGGGTTCGGGGACGGTGTTTGCCGGCCACCGCGCCGCCGCCGTCTGCGCGCCGCTGGCGATGGGTGCGGCCAGCTTGGAGGGCACGCCGGCAGCGAGGGCGACGGCGAGCCTCACCGACATGGTTGTCTCCGCCCGGGAGCTCCTCCGTCCGACGCTCGTCGCCGCGCACAATTTCCGGGCCGCGACCTCGGTTGCCTTCGCTGGTCTCGCTGACGTCCTGCCGGGTTTCGGGCCCCAGGACCCTGGCGGCCGGGGTTTCGGATTCGAAAGGCGCGGGGCCAAATCGCCCAGTGGACCGGAGCGGAGAATTCATCGGGGCCCTTCGGGCATTTCGGTCGCCACGGGACGTTCGTCTGGGTCGACCCCGCGATCGGGCTCGCCTGCGTCGTGCTCACCGACCGGCCCTTCGATGGTGGGCCACAACAGCATGGCCGAAGTTCGCCGACGCGATCGTGTTCGAGTACGGGGCCCGAGACCGAGCGGGGCCGTCCCACTACGCTTCGGGCCGTGACGGATCCGGGCGGTCGACGACGATGAAGGGCGTGCTCCTCGCTGGCGGGACCGGGAGCCGGCTCGACCCGTTGACGCGGATCACGAACAAGCACCTGCTCCCCGTCTACGACCGGCCGATGATCTCCTACGCCGTCGAGGCGCTCGTCAAAGCCGGGATCGACGAGATCATGATCGTGACCGGGGGCACCCACGCGGGCGACTTCCTCCGGCTGCTGTCGAACGGCGAGGAATACGGGGTGCGGCGGCTCACCTACGCCTACCAGGACCGCCCCGGCGGAATCGCCCAGGCCCTCGGTTTCGCCGAGCGCTTCGTCGGCGACGAGCGGGTGCTCGTCATGCTCGCCGACAACGTCTTCGGGCGGACGCTTCGGCCGACGGTCGAACGATTCGTCGCGCAGGAAAAGGGCGCGCGCATCGTTCTCGCCCGCGTTGCCGAGGCGGAGCACCTCCGCCACCTGGGCGTTCCGGAGCTCGACGGCGAGGGCCGTGTCGCGCGGATCGTCGAGAAGCCCGCGGTGCCGCCGAGCAACTACTGCGTGACCGGCGTCTACTGCTACGAACCGTCGGTCTTCTCGGTGATAACGACCCTCGTCCCCTCGTCCCGGGGCGAGCTCGAGATCACCGACGTGAACAACTACTACGTCGGGGCCGGCGAGATCTCCTACGACATCTACGACGGCTTCTGGGGGGACGCGGGGGAGTCGATCGACGCCTACTACGCCGTCGTCGATGAGGTCAGGCGCAACGGGGCGAATCGCGGCTGACAAGTCGCGTCGCGAAGGTCACTCGGTGTCAGGTCCAGCGAACGCCCCCGGCGACCGGCGCGCCAAGGCGGCCCAGTGTCGCGGGGTTACGGCGATCGCCCGGGGGTAGTCCTCGAAAAGCCAGCGCCCCACGTTGCGACGCACCAGGTCACTGCCGTCGACGACCCGCAGGGCGCCTCGGGCGCCGAGCGTCGTCGAGAAGAGGGCGCGACACCAATCCGAGAGGTGGTGGTCCCGGCCGAGCGAGCGGCGAACTCCGGCGCGGTAGCGGTTGGCGACGGCACCGGGCGACGGGGACGCCTCGGTGATCGCCTGCGCCGCGAGGGTGCCAGTCGCGAGGGCCTGGCCGACACCCTCACCGGTGAACGGATCGGCGGCGCACGCCGCGTCCCCGGCGAACAGCACCCGGCCACCGAGGCCGCTGAGCGGGACGCGGTCAATGCCGGTCGGGATCGGCCAGGCCCGCGCCGGAGCTTGCAAGACGGCGTCGGGTCCGAGGAGCGAGGTGACGAACGGGCTGGCGAGCGTCGACTCCCAGAGCGTCGCGAGCGCCGGGCCCGGACCGCGACGCACGCAGATGCCGATGTTCGCTGTGCCGTCCGCGAGGGGGAACGACCAGCCATACCCCGGGAGGAGGTCGGCCGCGAACCAGACCCAGAGACGCTCCATCGCCGCCGGCCGAATGGGGGAGGCGTAGGTCCGAAGAGCGGTCCACTCCGGCCGCGGCGGGCCCCCAACCTCGGCCGGGCCCGGCTCGCCCCGCTGGGCGAGGATCCTTCGGAGTGGCGACCACGCCCCGTCTGCCGCGATGACAAAGCGCGCCTGCACGGCGCTGGCGTCGTCAAAGATGAGACGCACGCAGCCGGCGCGGCCGTCGGCGGCGCCGACACAGCGTGTCCCGTCACGGAACCGCGCCCCCTGGCGTCGGGTGAGAACGACGAGCGCGGCGTCGAGGTCAGATCGCCGGGCCACGGCGGCGAACGTGCCGGGTGCCCCTTTTAGCGGCAGCCGGACCGTCCGGCCCGAGGGCGACCGCACGCTTAGTTCGGTGGCCGGCCGGAACGACGCAACCGCGCCGGGATCGAGGCCGAGCGCCTCGAGGCGTCGCAGCGCCCCGGTCGTCAGTCCGTCGCCGCAGCACTTGGCGCGGGGAAAGTGCGCCCGATCGACGAGCAAGACGCGGCGGCCCCGTTGCGCCAGCGTGATCGCCGCGGCGCAACCGGCGGGACCCGCGCCGACGACCGCGACATCGACGTCGTCGGTCACGACTTTGGGTCCCCCGGGACCTGGAAGGTGCCGGGACGCTTTGCCAACGCGGCCGCGAACGCGTCGTCGAGACAGGAAAAGGAAAAGTCGAAGCCCGTCTCGGTGAGCCTGCGTGGCAGCGCGCGCTGGCTCGCCAGGATGACGTCCTCGACGACCTCGCGACCCATTGCGGCTTCGAGAACGAAACCCGGGACGCCGAGGCGGGATCGACGGTGGACCGCGCGGGCGAACGCCTCCGTGAACTCGGCGTTGCGGGCCGGGTGGGGCGCGGTGAGGTTGCACGGGCCGTCGACCGCTGGGGTCAACGCGGCGTGGATGATCGCCCCGACCGTGTCGTCGAGCGCGATCCAGCTCATCCACTGTCGACCTGATCCGAGGTGGGCCCCGAGCCCGGCGCGGAAGAGCGGTAGCTGCAAGCCGATCAGAAGATTGGCCCGGCTGAGCACGATTCCCGTGCGGATGTTCACAACGCGTATTCCCGCGTCCCGGGCCGGCGCGGCGGCCGCTTCCCAGGCGCGGCACAGGTCGGCGAGGAATCCGGATCCCGGGGTGCTCGTCTCGTCGAGCAGCTCGTCGCCCCGGCTCCCGTAGTAGCCGACGGCGGAGGCGGACACGAAGACCGCGGGCGGCGTGTCGGCGGCCGCGATCGCCCGGGCGAGAAGGTCTGTCGTGACGACACGGCTGGCGCGCACCCGCTCGCGCTTCGCCTCGCTCCAGCGCCGCGGGGTGAGGGGCTCACCGGAGAGGTGGAAGACCGCGTCGATCCGGTCGAGGCTCCCTCCCGGCAGTCCGGAGAGGTCGAGGCGACGTGTCGCGAGGTCGAACGCGGCCGCGCCCGGGATCGCGCCGTCCCGGATGACGCGGTGGACGAGGTGGCCGTCGGCCTCGAGTCGGGCGACGAGGGCGCGTCCGATGAGGCCGCCTGACCCGCTGACGAGCATGCGCATGCGGTTGTCCTTGTCGCGGCGAGCCTACTGGCGACGCAGGACGCGATTCGGCGCTGCAGCGCGCCACCGCGAGCCCGACGTCGTCGCCTCGGCACCGCTTCCCCGGCCGCCGCTCGGCGGGCAGCGGGTCGACGCCATCCCGGCACCCCGGCGACCCCAAGGCCCGAGGCCCGGATCGCTCCGGAATGCCTCCGATTCGGACCGCGGAATCCCCGCCCGGGCCGTGACGATTCCCTCGCCGCGTTCCGGGCGTCTGGCGCAAGAAGTCGACGGAGCGAGCGCCGCCCGGACGCGGGAGTCGCGGCTGGCCGGCGAATCCGCCCGAGAAGTGCCGAATGGCGCGCCCGAGGAGTCGGCTCCGAGGTGACGTGAGGAACAGTCCTCGCCGAACCCGCCATCGTTAACATGATTGCGGTGACCGTTGAGACCGAACGAGGTCCCGTCGGCGCGGACGGTGACCGGGTGCACTCCGATTCGCTCGGCGTAAATGCCTGGCTCGTCGAGGAGATGTATCAGGCGTACCGGTCGAATCCGCTCTCGGTGGGCGACACCTGGCGCGATTTCTTCGCCGAGTACCGCGGCCGCGTCCCGCCGGGTCCGCCGGCCAGCCGAGGCCGCAGCCTGCCCGGGGCCGTAGCCCGCGCGACGATCGACACCACTTATCCCGGGAGGAGCGCGGCGACCGTTGCGGAGTCGCGTCCGACCCTGGCGACGCCGCCACGCGGTCCATCCGAGGTACCCGGAGCGGGTCCCGACGGGGGCGCGCCGCCCGAGGGAACCGTCACGCTCTTGCGGGGTGTGCGGGGACGGATCGCCGAGAACATGGTCGCGAGCCTCACGGTGCCGACGGCGACGAGCGTGCGCCTCATTCCGGCGGGGGTGCTGGAGGCCAACCGCTCGCTCGTCAATGAAAGACTGCGGGAGACGGCGGGCCCCAAGGTGAGCTTCACCCACCTCATCGGGTGGGCGGTCGTGCGCGCCCTCGGCGAGGTCCCGGCGATGAACGCGACCTTCGTCGAGAACGCTGACGGGATGGGCACGCCCGGGGTCCTCCGCCACGCCCACGTCGGTCTCGGTCTCGCCGTCGACCTCGAGCGACCCGATGGGTCGCGGGCGCTCGTTGTCCCCGTGGTGAAAGAAGCGGACGTTCTGGGTTTCGCTGGCTTCCTCGCCGCCTACGAGGCGCTCGTCGCCAAGGCACGGTCCGCGCAGCTCGCCGTTGGGGACCTCGCCGGCGCGACCGTCACGCTCACGAACCCCGGAACGCTCGGCACAACCCAGTCGATGCCGCGCCTGATGCAGGGCCAAGGCGCGATCGTCGGTGTCGGCGCGCTCGCCTACCCGGTCGAGTTCCAGGCGACGGCACCAGAGACGCTGCGCACGCTCGGCGTCGGCAAGGTCGTGACGCTGACGTCGACCTACGACCACCGGATCATCCAGGGGTCGGAGTCTGGTCTTTTCTTAAGGCGCGTCCATGAGCTCCTCGTCGGCGGGCACGGGTTTTTCGACGAGGTCTTCTCTGCGCTCGGAGTGGAGGCGACGCCGGTCGTCTGGCCGAAGGGGCATCCGGCGGCCGGTGACGACGGCCACCAGCTGGAGAAGGAGCTGATGGTGCGGTCGCTCATCAACATGTACCGCGTGCGCGGCCACCTAATCGCGCAGCTCGACCCCCTCGAAGCCGAACCGCGGGAACTGCGTTCCGACCTCGATCCGGCGCAGTACGGGCTCGATCCGGACGATCTCGACCGGGGGTTCCACACGTTCGGCCTGCCGGGAGGCGAGGTCCTCAGGCTTTCCGAGATCCTCGAGATCCTTCGTGACGCCTATTGCGGTTCGGTCGGGGTGGAGTACATGCACATCCAGAGTCCCGAGGAGAAGCTCTGGATCCAGCACCACGTCGAGGGCGCCTCCAAGGTGCTTCCGCCCGAGGAGAAGCGGCATATCCTCGGCCGACTGAACGCGGCCGAGGCCTTCGAGGCGTTTCTCCATCTGCGCTACGTCGGACAGAAGCGCTTCGGGCTGGAGGGTGCCGAGTCGACGATCCCGTTCCTCGACGCCGTGCTCGACGCCGCGGCCCGCGCCGGGATCTCGGAGGTCGTGGTGGGCATGGCGCATCGGGGCCGCCTGAACGTCCTCGCCAACATCGTCGGCAAGTCCTACGAGGAGATCTTCAGCGAGTTCGAGGGGAACCTCGATCCTGAGACCGTGCAGGGGTCGGGCGACGTCAAGTACCACCAGGGAGCCGTCGGGAAATGGCGTGGCCGCGACGGCACGTCGCTGCGCGTGACGCTCGCGTCGAACCCTTCGCATCTCGAGGCCGTCGACCCCGTCGTCGAGGGGATCGTGCGCGCGAAACAGGACCGCCAGCCCAATCCGCGGGCCTTCCTGGTCTTGCCGCTTCTCGTCCACGGGGACGCCGCCTTCGCCGGACAGGGGGTTGTCGCCGAGACGCTCAACCTGTCGATGCTGAAGGGCTACCGCACCGGCGGGACGGTCCACCTCGTCATCAACAACCAGCTCGGTTTCACGACCCCGCCGACCGAGGCGCGATCGTCGGTCTACCCGACCGACGTCGCCAAGATGGTCCAGTCGCCGATCTTCCACGTGAACGGGGACGACCCCGAAGCGTGCGTGCGCGTCGCGCGGCTCGCCTTCGAGTACCGCCAGACGTTCCACAAAGACGTCGTCGTGGACCTCGTCTGCTACCGGCGGCACGGTCACAACGAGGGCGACGACCCGAGTTACACCCAGCCGCTCATGTACAAAAAGATCGACGCGCACCACTCGGTGCGAACCCTGTACACCGAGGCACTCCTCGCCCGCGGCGACATCAGCGACGCTGAGGCCGACCAGGTCGTCGCGGACTTCGACGCTCGGCTGCACGCGGCGCTCGACGAAACCCGCGCGTCGGCGCCGCCACGGATCGACCGGCTTCCCGACCGCGTGCCGCCGAAGGTCGGTCGGCTCGCGCTCCCGACCGGCGTGAGAACCGCGGTCCTCGGCTCGGTCGTGCGACGGCTCGGTGTGATGCCGGCGGGTTTCGCCGTCCACCCCAAGCTCGCCCGCCAACTCGCCCAGCGGGCCGAGCTCTTTGCCTCCGGGGAGGTCGACTGGAGTCTCGGAGAGACGCTCGCTCTCGCCACCCTGCTTCTCGAGGGGACCGAGGTCCGCATGACGGGACAGGACACGCGGCGGGGCACGTTCTCCCAGCGCCACGCGGTCCTCGTCGACTACGAGACTGGCGCCGAGTTCACGCCGCTCGACGGGCTCGGCGAATCCGTCGGCGGTAACCCGCCGCTCGCGGGCAGCGCCGGGATCGGGAGCTTTTACATCCGGGACTCCTTGCTGTCGGAGTACGCGGTACTCGGCTTCGAGTACGGCTACTCGGTCGAGGCGACCGATGCGCTCGTCGCGTGGGAAGCGCAGTTCGGAGACTTCGCCAACGGGGCACAGGTCGTCATCGACAACTTCATCGTCGCGGCCGAGGAGAAGTGGGGCCAGGCTTCCGGCCTCGTGCTCCTGCTGCCCCACGGCTACGAGGGCCAGGGACCCGAGCACTCCTCGGCCCGTCTCGAGCGGTTCTTGACGCTCGCCGCCGGCTCGAACATCACGGTCGCCCAGCCGACGACCGCGGCACAGTACTTCCACCTGTTGCGGGCCCAGGTGAGACGCCCTGTTCGCCGGCCGCTCGTCGTGATGACGCCGAAGTCGCTGTTGCGGGCGCGCTTCTCGCGCTCGCCGATCGCGGCACTGGCCTCGGGCGGCTTTTTTGAGGTGCTCGACGACCCGGCGCGGTCGGCCCGACTCGAGCCGCACATGGTCCGGCGGGTCATCTGCTGTTCGGGCGCGATCGCCCGCGACGCCATCGCCCGGCGCGACGCCCTCACGGCCGCCGGGGCCGCGGATCCCCTCAGTGCCGTCGTCCGCCTCGAGCAGCTCTACCCCTGGCCGGAGGCGCAGCTCGTCGACGTGCTCGATCGCTATCCAGCTGCGGCAGAACTCGTCTGGTTGCAGGACGAGCCGGCGAACATGGGCGCGTGGAACCTCGTCCATGAGCGGATGCACCGGCTGTTTCGCGACCGTTACCAGCTGCGTCACGTCTGCCGGCCGCCGTCGGGCAGTCCTGCGACGGGGTCGCACGCCGTCCATGAGTTCGAACTCGCGGCGCTCCTCGACGAGGCCGTCGGTCGACCGGTGGACGCAACCTGAGGGTCGGCCGGGCCCTCGTGGTCCGGTCCCCGGGTCGCGCACCCGCGGCGTCGTGTCGTGGTTGACTGGCGGTGTGAGCTCCCGGCACATCGTCGTCGACGGCTCGAACCTCGCGACCGAGGGGCGCACGACGCCGAGCCTCGTCCAGCTCGAGGAGGCGGTCGCCGAGTTGCGGCGCGAACTCGACGAGGCGGAGGTGATCGTCGTCGTCGACGCTTCGTTCACGCACCGCATCGAACCGTCCGAACGCCCGCGCTTCGAGGAGCTGGTGGCGGGCGGCGAACTCGTCTCGCCGCCCGCAGGCGCCGTCGGCCGGGGTGACGCCTTCCTGCTGCGGATCGCCGAGAAGGTGGGCGGCGTCGTCGTCTCGAACGACTCGTTCCAGGAGTTCCACGGCGAGCACCCGTGGCTTTTCGCCAACGGCCGTCTGCTCGGCGCGCGGAAGGTTCCCGGGGTGGGCTGGATCTTCGTCGCCCGCAATCCGGTGCGCGGCCCCCGCAGCCGGGTCGCCGTGCGCGAGGCCTCCCGGGCGAAGAAGAAGGTCGAAAAGGCGATCGCCGTGGCGACGAAAGAGGTCACGGCGGCGGCTCCCCGGGTCGGGGCCAAGGCACTGGCGGCGAGCAGGACGGCCGCGCCCCGCGCCGTGAACGATCCGATGACGTTCATCGCCTTCATCGCCGACCACCCCCTCGGCAGCGAGATCGAGGCGGCGGTGGAGTCCTTCTCTTCGCACGGTGCCGTCGTGCGCACCGGTGAGCTGCGCGCCTACGTGCCGCTGTCGGGGCTCGGCGACCCGGCGCCGCGTAGCGCGCGGACGGTGCTGAAAAAGGACGAAACGCGGCGGTTCGTCGTCACCGCCCTCGACCCGTACCGACGTGGTGTCGAGCTCGCGCTCCCCGGGGCGGGAGTCGTGTCGGGACGTCCGAGCGAGGAGACCGTTGCCGCGGTCGTGAAGATGGCGAAGGCCGGACCGGCGACTTCCGCCGCGCCGGCGGGGGGCACGCGGCGGCGCCCCGCGGCCAGGGCCCCGACGCCGAAGGTCGCCAAGTCTTCGACTCCCCACCGGCTGGCAGCGCGGCGTCCTGGGGGCCGGGGCGTGCCGTCCGGCCGGCCCGCGACAAGAGCCCAACTGCGGGCGGCGCCGAAGACGGCGCCGGCCGCAGTCGCCGGGAAGACCGCGGCTCCGCGGCGCTCGCCGCGGGCGATGGGACGCCTCGCCAACCCGTCGACGCCGGGGAGGGCCGCATCCGGGTCGGCGGGACGCGTCGCCGACCGCACCGGGAAAAGCTCGCCCGACGCCGACCTGTCGGCGCGGCCCCGCGCCGCGAAGGGAGCGCGTCGGGCATGAGCTGGCGCGTCGAGGACCTGATTCCGCAGCGCGTGCCGTTCCTTCTCGTTTCGGCGATCGACGAGCTCGTCCCGGGCGAGCACGCCAAGGGACGTTGGGTCCTCAGCGGAGACGAGGCCTTCTTCGCCGGACATTTTCCTGGTCGTCCGACCGTGCCCGGCGTGCTGATGGTCGAGTCGCTCGCCCAGCTCGGCGCGGCCGCGGTTCTCGCCGATCCGCGGTTCGCCGGCAAGCTGCCCTTATTCGGCGGGATCGACAAGGCTCGCTTCCGTCGCCAGGTCGTGCCCGGTGACGTGCTCGACCTTGAGGTGACGCTCGGGCGGCTCTCGGCGCGGGCCGGCACCGGACGCGGCGTCGCCTCGGTCGAGGGTCAGCTCGCCTGTGAGACGGGGTTGTTCTTCGTTCTCGCCGCGAACTGAGGCCCGCGATGCGCCTCGTCACGTGGAACGTGAATTCCCTGAAGGCGCGGTTGCCCCGCGTCGAGGAGTGGATCGACGCCCACGCGCCCGACCTCCTATTGCTCCAGGAGACGAAGTGCACCGACGAGGCTTTCCCCACGGAGGTGTTCTCGCGGCTCGGCTACGAGTCCGCCCACCACGGCGACGGCCGGTGGAACGGCGTCGCGATCGTCTCCCGCGTCGGGCTCGCCGGGGTCCGGGCCGGGTTTGTGGCGGGGTCGTCGGAGATCTCGCAGGAGCGCCGGATTCTGTCGGCCGATTGCGGCGGCGTGCGGGTGTATTCGGTCTATGTTCCGAATGGCCGGGCCGTCGGTTCGGAGTTCTACGCCGCCAAGCTCGAGTGGCTCGCCAACCTGCGCCGGGAACTCGACATGACGTGCGACCCCGGCGACGCCGTCGCCGTCGGCGGCGATTTCAACGTCGCACCCGAAGACCGCGACGTCTGGGATATCACGCAGTTCACGGGCCTGACCCACGTGACAGAGCCGGAGCGCGACGCGCTGCGCCAGGTCATGGACTTCGGCCTCGAGGACGTCGTTCGCCGCCTCAACCCCGACGTCGCCGGGCTCTTTTCGTGGTGGGACTACCGGGGCGGTGCCTTCCACAAGGGCGAGGGCATGCGGATCGATCTCGTGCTCGGCTCGGCGTCGCTCGCCGCCCGCGTCCGCGCCGCTTTCATCGACCGCGAGGCGCGTAAAGGCCAGGGGAGCGAACGACAGCCGTCGGACCACGCGCCTGTCATCGTCGACCTGACGCCGTAGGAACGGTCTGCCGGATTGTCGGTCGACGGACGTGTCCCGTCACCGGACGGGGAGGCCCCAGATCGGGAACCAGCGGTCGAGATCCGGCTCGATGGAGAGATCCTCGGCGAGCTCGTTTTTCAGGCGGAGTTCGACTTCGTTGTCCCGCTTCTCGCCACCCGTCGGCACGAAGGGGTAGAAGGTCCCGCGCTTGTAGAGGTAGATGAGGTAAACGGTCGCTTGGGGGCGGGTCGCGCCCGTCGGCGGCTTGGGGGAGAAGCCGAAGACCGAGCAGAGCAGCTGCGGTCCGTAGCCGTTCTCCTGAAGGGTCGTGTTTGTCACGTGGACCCGGGTGACGAGGGTTTGGAAGTCGTCCGCCTCGACGACGACCCAGCGGTAGCCGTACTGGTCGGACTTCTCGGCCACCTTGGCCCCGGCGTCGTCACCGAGGTTCAAGAGCGCCGTGAGCTCGCTTTCCGTGGAGGCGAAGGCCTGCCCCTCGGCGGGCTTGAAACAAACACCGGCCTGTCCGGTCGGCTGGATCGCCTCGGTGGCTTCGAGGGTGATCTGCGCACCGGGCAGCCCGAAGAGCTTGTCGAGGTCGGCCTGGGCCGGTTTGGTCCTGCCGAGCAGGGCGTCGAGGAATCCCACGGCTCGGCTCGGCGGGGTCTCTCAGGCGGGGTTCCGGCGCAGTGCGGCGTCGAGCTTGGCGAGCTGGTCGAGGCGCTTCTGCAGCGGCGGGTGGGTCGAGAAAAGTGAGGACAGGCTCATGCCGGGGGCGAGCGCCGGGGCGAAGTAGAAGGCGTTGAAATGCTCCGCCGAACGCAAATCGCGTGACGGGATGCGGGACATTTCCCCGCTCACCTTGACGAGCGCTTGGGCGAGGAGCGCCGGCTGGCCGATGAGGATCGCGCCGCTGCGGTCTGCCGCGAGCTCGCGATAGCGCGAAAGTGCCCGGATGAGCACGAAGCTGATCGCGTAAAAGATCGCCGAGACGAGGATCATCCCGAGCTCGAAGAGCGCGGCCTGACCGGCGGCGTTGCCGCCCCTTCCCCGGTTGCCCCCGCCGCCGAAGAAACCCATGAACATGAACATCCGGGTCATGAGCCCAGCGAGGATGCCGAGGAAGCTCGCAATCGTCATCACGGCGACGTCGCGGTGGGCGACGTGGGACAGTTCGTGGGCGAGCACCGCTTCGACCTCGGGTTCGTTCAGCCGGCGCAACAGCCCCGTCGTCACGCAGACGACGGCGTGTTTCTGGTTGCGCCCGGTCGCGAAGGCGTTCGGGATATCGCTCAGCGCGATCGCGACGAGGGGCTTGGGCATGTCCGCCATCGCGACAAGCCGATCGACGACGGCGTGGAGCTGGGGCTGCTGCTCCCGGCTCACGATCTTCCCGCCCATCGAGTAAAGGGCGATCTTGTCGGAGAAGTAGTACTGGACGAAGAGGATCCCGAGCCCGATGACGAGGATGACACCGAGGTTGATTTTCGCGAGCACGAGCGCGGTGATGAAGACGGCGTAGAGAAGTCCGAGGAGGAACACTGTCAAGAGCATGTGAGCGGTGAGTCCGCGGTCGGCGGGATAGCGAGTGCGCGTTGCCATGTGGCGGTTAGCCCTTCTTTTTCTTGACCTTGATCGCCTCGGACGCTAGGAGCTCTCGCACCTCGGCGAGCGTCGACGTCGCGGCGGGTATCGCGAGGTCCGAGGGGGTGATGACGCTGGGGTCGAGCCGCTTGCCCGACGCGTGCACCGTCTTCACAAGAGAGGCGAGCGCCCTGGCGAAGGCGGCTTCGTCGCTCTTGTCGAGGGCCTTCCCAAGCTTGGTGTCGAGATTGTCGAGTTTCTTGGCGGTCGACTTGTCGACCTTGTACTGACCGTCTTCGAGAATGCGGACGATCATGATTCGTCCTCCTTGTCCTCGAGGGTGAACTGGTCAGGGGTCGGCTTGGCGGTCGCCTCCGGCTCGTCGTGCACCGGCTCGGCGTCGACGACCTTGTCGTCTTCGGGCGGGGCTTGTTCCGGCTTGTCCGGTGTGGCGAGCGCACCGGCGGGAGCGCTCGTGGCGAGCTGACCCTTCAGCTGGGCGAGTTCGGCATCGACCTGGCCGGACTGGGACGCCTTGTCGAGCTCGGCCTGGATCGGGTCCGTATTCCCGGTGAGGTCGGTGAGCGCACCGGAGGAAAGAAGCTCGTCGACGGCGCCGGCGCGGGCCTGCATCTGGGCGATCTTGTCCTGGGCCCTTTGCATCGCCATGCCGGTGTCGCTCATCGACTCGGAGATGCCCGAGACGGCCTCGCCGATCTTGGTCTGGGCCTGGGCGGCGGTGTAGCTCGCCTTCAGCGTCTCTTTCTGGGTTCGGAACGCTTCGACGCGCGCCTGGAGCTGCTGGGTCGTCTGGACGAGCTTGTCCTCCTGGGCGACGAGCTGGTCGTGCTGGGTCTTCAGCTGCTCGAGCTGGGTGCCGATCGCGGCCCGCCGGGTGAGCGCCTCGCGGGCCAGGTCCTCGCGGTTCTGGGCGAGGGCCGTGCGCGCCTGATCTTGCAGCTTGTTGGCGCTCGCTTGGAGCTGCTCGGCCTGCAGCTCGATCCGCTTGCGAGCGGTGGCGACGTCCGCCACTCCGCGGCGCACCTGTTGGAGCTGTTCCAGCTGCTTCTCGTAGGAAAGGTCGAGCGTCTCTCGGGGATCCTCGACGCGGTCGAGCACCTTGTTCGCCTTCGCCTGCACGACGCCGCTCAGGCGTTTCATCACGCTCATCGCTCACTCCTCCCGAGGCGTATCGGACGCCGGGCGGCCGGTTCCGGCCCAGACGCTTCCGCACCCGCGACTCTGCGGTCGCGGCCTTTGACGATGCGAGCATACGCCGAGCGCCCCAGGCCTTGACGATCGGGGCCAGGTCGAACGGAGAACCGGACGCGGACGTTATCTTCGTTGCGGTGCCTGATCGCCTCTGTCTCCTTGCCGTGCACGCCCACCCCGACGACGAGGCGTCGAAGGGCGCCGGGACCATCGCGCGCTACCACGCCGAAGGGGTGTACACGGTGCTCGTCACGGCGACCGGGGGGGAAGAAGGTGAGATCCTCAACCCCGCGCTCGACACGCCCGAGGTCCACGCCGCGATCGGCGCGGTTCGCCGCCGCGAGCTCGATACCGCGGCAACCATTATCGGCTACGACGAGGTCGTGCTGCTCGGATACCGGGACTCGGGGATGGCCGACACGCCAGCGAACGCCGACCCGCGCTGTTTCGCCCGGGCGCCGCTCGCCGAGGCGGTCGGGCGTCTCGTCGCCGAAATCCGCCGGGTCCGTCCCCAGGTGATCGTGACCTACCCCGACGAACAGATGAGGTACCGGCACCCCGATCACCTGCGGGTACATGAGATCTCCGTTGCCGCGTTCAACGCCGCCGGCGACCCCGACGCCTTCCCGCTGGCGGGAGAGCCGTTTCAACCCTCCAAGCTCTACTTCATCGTCTGGTCCCTCGAACAGACGATGCGCCGTCACGAGAAGTTCCTCGAGCTCGGGATCGAGTCGCCCTACGCCGAGTGGTTCGAGGACGGATGGCCCCATCGGGTGAGCGAGACCGCGCCGACGGCGAGGATCGACGTCCGTGACTACTATGACGCCCGCCGGGGCGGCCTCCTTGCCCACGCGACGCAGATCGACCCGTCTTCGCCGTTCTGGTTCGGATTGCCCGAGGACGTCGACCGGGCCCTGTACGCGGCCGAGGCCTACGTGTGCGCGCGCAACCTCGTCGGCCCGATCGGCGAGGAGGACGACCTGTTCGCCGGGATCCGGGAGAAGGTCAGCGCCTCTCGCGGGTAGAAATGGGGACGGCGGGAGCTCGCCGCCGGTCCATCTCACCAAGGAGGTCTCGACGTGGCGAAGTGGCTCACCCAGGAGTGGCTCGACGAGAGCACCCGTCTCGCTCAGACCCAGCCGATCCGCCCCGGCGCGTCGGCGAGGCTCCAGTACGTCGTTACCGGGGGTCCCGACGGCGACGTGCCCTACTACTGGATCGTGGAAGACGGCCAGCTCGTCGAGAACCGCCTGGGCGAACTGAGCGATTCCGAGGTGACGCTGACCGAGACGTACGAAGACGCGAAGCGGATGCAGCAGGGGGAGCTCGACGCCAACTCCGCCTTTATGCAGGGGAAGATCAAGGTGTCCGGCGACATCGCCAAGCTGATGGCGCTGCTGCCGATCACGATGTCGCCGGAATTCGCCGAGTTCCAGAAAGAAGTGCTCGCGATTACCGAATTCTGAGCCCTTGCCCTCCTCACGGTCGGAGAGGGGGTAGCCCTTCCGACAGGCCGCGGGCGGCCGGTATCATGCGTTCCGTGGCGAAGCCGCGATGCTGGTCTTCTGCTGCGACCTTCGATGTCCCCTGAGTTCCTCCACCTCTCTGCGATCATCCGGGGCCCGCTCGTCGACCCGAACGGGGAGCGGATCGGTCGGGTCGACGACCTGATCGTCCGTCTGGACGGTAAGCCGCACCCGCCGATCACGGGGCTCGTCGCGCGCGTCGCGGGACGCGAGCTGTTCATCCCGATCGAGCGGATCGGCACGATGCGGCCGCGACTCATCCAGCTGATCGGGGCGACGCTCGAGCTCGGCCGCTTCGAGCGCCGGCCCGGTGAGCTCCTGCTCGCCCGCGACCTCCAGGCGCGCCACCTCATCCACGTCGTCGGCGCCCACCTCATTCGCGCCAACGAGATCGAACTGGCCGAGACCGAAGGACTCTGGCAGGTCGTCGGGGTCGACCCCTCGGGTCGCGGCGTGCTCCGTCGTCTTCTGCCGCGCCCGCTCGCCCGACGCATCCGGACGAAGTCGCTCGTCGACTGGGGGAGCATCGAGCCGTTCGTCGCCCACGTGCCGACGGCGCGCATGCGGATACCGCTGCGCAAGCTCTCCCGTCTGCGCGCGGCCCAGATCGCCGACCTCGTCGAGGCGGCGTCACACGACGAGGGTGAGGAGATCATCGAGGTGGTGAGCCTCGATCGGGAGCTCGAAGCCGACGTTTTCGAAGAGCTCGACCCGGATCACCAGCGAGAGTTCCTCGCCTCGCGTTCCAACGTCGAGGCGGCGCGGGTGCTCGCCACGATGGAGCCCGACGACGCCGCGGACCTCATCAACGACCTCGACCAGGATCGTCGTCTCGCGGTCCTTGAGGCGCTCCCCCCGCGCCAGCAAGCCAAGGTGCGCCGACTGCTCAGCTACAACCCGGAGACCGGCGGCGGACTAATGAACCCGGACTTTCTCTCCCTTCCCGGCACGACGACGGTCGAGGCGGCCCTCGAGGCGATCCGCCAAAGCGACAGCGCGCCTGAGGCGCTCGCCACGGTATACACCGCCGACCCCGACGGCCGGATCTCGGGGACCGTCTCGGTCGTTCGGCTCCTCAAGGCTTCCCCCCAGGCGAGGCTCTCCTCGGTTGCCGAACGCGATCCCGTGACCGTACGCGCCGACGCCGACATCCACTCGATTGTGCGCAAGATGTCCGACTTCAACCTGTCGACGGCACCCGTCGTCGACGACGAGCACCGGATGCTCGGCGTCATCACGGTCGACGACGTGCTCGAGCTCCTGCTGCCGACCGGGTGGCGGCGAGACTTCGGGATGACCGCGGCGCAGGAGTAGTCGGCGCCGCGACGCGAATCGCCGTTCGGGCACCGTTACAGTGACGTTGAGGACGTATCAGGCGTCCAGGAGACAGGCGAGACGGATTGCGCGCGCTGAGAAGCTTCGTCCCCGTTGTGCTGGTCGTGGTCGGATCGGTGTCGCTTGCCGGCGCCGGTGCGGCGAACGCAGAGGCGACGACCCGGTCCGCGGGCCAGTCGACCCAGGCCTCGACGGCGGTCAAGTGGACGGCGTGCCGGGGCCACACGAAATTCCGCTGCGCCTGGATCCCTGTTCCGATCGACTACGCGAAACCGTCGCTCGGCACGATCGAGCTCGCCGTCGTGATGCTCCCCTCTCCTTCGAAGAAGCCCCTCGGCGACCTCTTCATGAATCCGGGAGGACCGGGGGGTTCGGGGGTCGACTTCCTTGAGCAGAGCGCGTCGGCGTATCCGGCCGCGCTCCGTGCGAAGTTCAACATCGTGAGCTGGGACCCGCGCGGGGTCGAACGGAGCGATCCCGTCACCTGTGTCAATGCGAACGAGATGCGGGTGCTCACCCAGATCACCCCGCAGCCGTCGACACCCTCCCAGATCGCGCAGGTTGTGAAGGTGACCAAACAGTTCGTGACGGACTGCGAGGCGCACACGTCGCGTCTTTTGCTCGAGAACGTGGGCACACGGACGACGGTCGAGGACCTCGACCGACTCCGGGCCGACCTAGGCCAATCCAAGCTCGACTACCTCGGTTTTTCGTACGGGACGTACATTGGCGAGCTGTACGCAGAGAAATACCCGACCCACATCCGGGCGATGGTCCTCGACGGAGCGATCGACCCGTCGCTCTCGACGACGGTGAAGGATCGCGAACAAGCGCTCGGTTTCGAGGACGATCTCCACGCCTTCTTCCACTGGTGCGACGCCAACAGGACCTGCCACCAGCGCCTGCCCGGCGGTGCGGCGGCCTCCTACGACAAGCTGTTCGCCAAGTTCGAAACCGGCTGGACGATCACGGCGCACTTTCTGTCCCTGTACGGCGGGACCCAACCGGTGACTCTCGGTGTCGCGCTGTTGGGCGTCATCTCGACGCTGTACTCGAACGAGGCCTGGCCCAACCTCGGGCTGGCGATCGACCGGGGTCTGCACGGCAACGGCGACCTTCTCGCCGAGCTCGCCTACAGCTACGAGGGGCTGCAGCAGAACGGCACGTTCACGAACGAGGAGGAGTCGAACGTCGCGATCAACTGCGTCGACGAGCCCGGACCGAAGGCGCTCTCATCTTACGAGCAGCTGGCGAAACAGCTTGCCGTGGTCGCGCCCGATTTCGGGGCGTCGGAGGCGTGGGGCACGCTCACCTGCGCCTACTGGCCGGTCGCCCCGCAGGGAAGCCCCGGAGCGATCCACGCCCCCGGCACGCCGCCGATCCTCGTCGTCGGTTCGACCGGCGACCCCGCGACGCCGTACGCCTGGGCGAAGGCGGTGGCGTCACAGCTCGACAACGCCGTGCTCCTGACGAGGACAGGCACCGGCCACACGGGGTACTTCTCGAGTTCGTGCATCCGGGGCTTCGTCGACCGGTATCTCCAAACCGTCGCGGTCCCACCGACCGGCACGGTCTGCCCGAGCAACTGACGCTCACGGGTCGCCTCGCCTCGCTCGCCGCGGTGACCGGGGCGGCCCGCGGCTCTCCACCCGCGCCTCGCTCAGCGAGAGATCGACCGCGAACGTTGGAGCACCTCGCGCCCCGCGGGTAACATCCCCCTGCAAGCAGTCGCACCTCGTTCGGTGAGGCGGCTCGTCGCACAGAGGCCACTGACCCCACCTGTCGAAAGACACTCCGGGTCAGGACAGACTTTCCCGGCACAAGGGATGGTCCGAAGTGGCTGGCCGATCGGTCTACGGCGACGGGCGCCAAAGCTCTGACGAGAGGGGTGCGCCGAGGCGTCTGCCGCGGCGGTCCGTGCCCAACGGACTCCACCCGGGCCGACTGGAGTTTGGGCACGACGAGGGAGAACCCCTGAGCGCCGATAAACGCTCGTCCGAAAGACGATGGCGCACGCCCCCCGGCGAGGTGAGATGAGGGCTCGGTAACCCGGACCGGCCTCCTGCGGGCGTGCGCCACCGACAAGCAACGTCCGCTCAGCCCGATTTCGCGGGAGGTCGACCGAGCATGGCGAGTCGCGACCATGCATATGAAGGTGGCGGGTCCGCCGTCCTTGACGAGGCGCACCTCGGTGACATTCGGGGCGCGCTCGGCACGATCAGCGTCGGCGACACCGGGGCGCGTCCGTCGTTCCTCGCGCGTCTTTTCACGCTCGCCGCGATCATCGGACCCGGCCTCATCGTTATGGTCGGCGACAACGACGCCGGCGGCGTCGCGACCTATGCCCAGGCCGGTCAGAACTTCGGGCTCACGCTGCTCTGGACGTTGCCGCTCCTCATCCCGGTCCTCGTCGTCAACCAGGAGATGGTCGTCCGGCTCGGCGCGGTGACGGGCGTCGGCCACGCCCGACTCATCAACGAGCGTTTCGGCCGGTTCTGGGGCGCCTTCTCGGTCGGCGACCTGTTCGTCCTCAACTTCCTCACGATCGTGACGGAGTTCATCGGGGTGAGTTTGGCGCTCGGCTACTTCGGGGTGAGCCCGTACATCTCGGTGCCTTTTGCCGCGGTCGGTCTCATCGTCATGACTGCGTCGGGGAGCTTCCGCCGCTGGGAACGCTTCATGCTGCTCTTCGTCGTCGCGAACTTCCTCGTCATCCCTCTCGTCATCTTCTCGCACCCGAGATTCGGCCCGGTCGTCGAGGGGCTCGTCATCCCCGGCGTGCGCGGGGGCGTGAACTCGACCGCGATCCTCCTCATCATCGCGATCGTCGGGACGACCGTCGCCCCCTGGCAGCTGTTCTTCCAGCAGTCGAACATCGTCGACAAGCGGATCACGCCCCGATGGATCAACTACGAACGCCTCGACACTCTGCTCGGCTCGCTCGTCACCGTCTTCGCCGCGACGCTGATCGCCGTCACCGCCGCCCTCGCCTTCGAGCACACGCCGCTCTCCGGACACTTCTCGAACGCCGCCGGCGTGGCCCGGGGCCTCGACCGCTACCTCGGAAACAGCGCCGGGACACTGTTCGCGGTCGTTCTGCTCAACGCCTCGATCATCGGCGCCGCGGCCGTGACGCTGTCGACGTCGTACGCGTTCGGCGACATGTTCTCGATGAAACACTCCCTCCACCGCCGCGTGACGGACGCGAAGGCCTTCTACGCGACGTTCTCGTCCCTCGTGCTTGTCGCGGCCGGGGTCGTGCTCGTGCCGCACGCGCCCCTGGGGCTCATCACGACGGCGGTCCAGGCGCTGGCAGGCGTGCTCCTGCCGAGCGCGACGGTCTTCCTTCTCCTCCTCTGCAACGACCGCGAGGTCCTCGGTCCCTGGGTCAACCGGCTCTGGCTGAACATCCTCGCCGGCCTCATCATCGCCGTGCTCGTCGCGCTGTCGCTCATCTTGATGACGACGACCGTCTTCCCGCACATCAAAGTGGGCTTCGTCATGACGCTCCTCAGCGCCGTGCTCGTCGGCGGCGGGGTCATCGCTGCCGTCCTCGGCCTGCGCATCCGGGGTCGTCGGCCGGCCCCGGGCGAACCACGGGCGACACGCGCCCAGCGGGAGAACTGGCGGATGCCGCCGCTCACCCTGCTCGCGCGTCCCGTCCTGTCGAAGTGGCGCCAATTCGCGATGGTGGCGATGCGGGGTTACCTCGTCGTCGCCATCGGCCTCTTGGCGGTCAAAGCCGTCGAGCTCCGCATCGGCCAGCACTGACGCCGCCCCTTGCCGGGAGGGCGTCGACGGGCGAGGCTTGCCCGATGACGCCCGACCCGGGATCAGCGCGCGCCGCCGCCCGGTCGGCGCGTGCCGACGGAGTGCTGCGCGTGGCGTTCCTCGCCTACCGGGGCAATCCCCGCTGTGGCGGCCAGGGCGTCTACACGCGGCACCTCTCGCGGGCGCTCGTCGGCGCGGGCCATCACGTGACCGTTCTCGCCGGCCAGCCCTATCCGGAGCTCGACGACGGCGTCGAGTTCACCCCACTGCCGAGCCTCGACCTGTACCGGGAGCCGGATCCGTTCCGTCGACCGCGGCTGCGCGAGATCGCCTCCGCGGCCGACGCCGTCGAACTCGCCACGATGTTTGTGGGCGGCTTCGGCGAGCCACGCGCCTTCTCTTGGCGGGCGCGCGCCGCACTGGAGGCGCGACGGGGCGCATTCGACATCGTCCACGACAACCAGGGTCTCGGGACCGGACTGCTCCGCCTGCTCGACGACGGCTGGCCGGTCGTCGCGTCGATCCACCACCCCGTGACCGTCGATCGCGACCTCGAGCTCGTCGAGGCGCGGGGATGGACCCGGGCGGTGTCGCTGCGTCGTTGGTACGGGTTCGCGGCGATGCAGAGCCGCGTGGCGCGGAGAATCCCGCGTATCTTGACGGTGTCGCAGTCGTCGCGACGCGACATCGTCCGGGATATCGGCGTCGCGCCCGAGAGGATCGCCGTCGTCCCGCTCGGAGTGGACCCCGCCTGCTGGCGCCCTATGCCGTCCGTCGCCCGCGTCCCGGGGCGGATCATGACGACGACGAGCGCCGATGTTCCGTTGAAAGGGCTCGTTCATCTCCTCGAGGCGCTAGCGAAGTTGCGCACCGAACGAGACGACGCCCACCTGGTCGTCGTCGGACAGCCGCGGGCCGCGGGCCCAGTCGTGGCGGCGATCGAGCGCTTCGGGCTCGCCGCGGCGGTGCGCTTCGTCAGCGGGGAACCCGACGCCCGTCTCGCCGAGCGTTACGCCGAGGCCTCGGTGGCCGTCGTCCCGTCCCTCTACGAGGGATTCTCGCTCCCGGCGATCGAGGCGATGGCGTGTGGCGTGCCCCTCGTGGCGACGACCGGCGGGGCGCTGCCCGAGGTCGTGGGGCCAGACGGTGACGCCGCGCTCAGCGTTCCGCCGGGCGACGCCGGCGTGCTCGCGGCGGCCGTCGGCCGGATCCTCGAGGAGCCGGCGCTCGCCCGGCGGCTCGGGGCGGCGGGGCGGGAGCGGGTGCTCGCCCGGTTCAGCTGGGACCGGGTCGCCCAGGCGACACTCGAGGAGTATCGGGTCGTTCTGGGAAGCCGGTCGTGCTGACGGTCGACCTGCGACGGGCCGCGATTCGCCCGGGGTTGCTCCTGCTCGACGTCGGCTGCGGCGGCGGGCGCCACGTCTTTGCCGCGCTGAAGGCCGGTGCCCATGTCGTCGCGCTCGACGCCGACCGCGGCGAGATCGACTCCGTGGTCGGCATGGTTGGCGCCATGTACGTCGCGGGGGAGGTGCCGGGCGGCGCACGCCACGGGGGCGTCGTCGCCGACGCGACCCGGCTTCCCTTCGCCGACGCCAGCTTCGACCGGGTGATCGCGTCCGAGGTGCTCGAGCACCTCGTCGATGACGAGAGGGCGATCGCCGAACTCGCGCGCGTCCTGCGACCCGGTGGGCTCGCTGCCTTGAGCGTTCCCTCCGCCGGTCCCGAGCGGGCGAACTGGGCGCTGTCGTCCAAGTACCACGGGGCGGAAGGCGGGCACGTCCGCATCTACCGGAAACGCGAGCTCATCGGCCGGTGCGAGCGAGTCGGATTGCGGTTCGCGGGCTCGCACCACGCCCACGCCCTCCACACGCCGTACTGGATGCTGCGCTGCGTTGTCGGCGTCGACCGGCAGGACAACCCGATCGTCGCCGCCTACCACCGCCTGCTGGTCTGGGACATCACGCACCGTCCGTGGGTCACGCGCGCCCTCGAGCGGTTGCTGAACCCGCTTTTCGGCAAGAGTCTCGTCGTCTATCTGGAAAAGCCCGCCTGATGGCGGGCGCGCTCGCCGAAGAGGCGGCGGAACTCGTCGGGATCGATCCGACGGTGGAAACGATCCTCGAGGTCCAGCTGAAAAGCGGCATGATCCCGTGGTATCCGGGGGGCCACGCCGACCCGTGGAACCACGTCGAAGCGGTGATGGCGCTGAGCGCGGCGGGCGAGTTCGCCGCCGCGGCACGGGGATTGGAATGGCTCGCCGGTGCCCAGCGCCCCGACGGGAGCTGGCACGCCTCCTACTCCGGCGACGGGAGCGTCGAGGAGCCGAGGATCGACACGAACGGAGTCGCCTACGTCGCGACCGGAGTCCTCCATCACCTTTTCGCCAGCGGCGATCTCGGTTGCGCCGAGGAGATGTTCGCCGTCGTCGATGCCGCGCTCGGGTTCGTCGTCGCCTTGGTACGACCGGCGGGCGACATTCCGTGGTCCGTCGAGCCCTCCGGGCGACCGGCCGCGTTCTCGCTGCTCGCGGCGAGCTCGTCGATCCACGAGAGCCTGCGGTCAGGGACGCGCCTCGCGACCGCGCTCGGCCGGGAACGCCCGGCGTGGGAGGAAGCCGCCGCCCGTGTCGGCCGGCTCATCGCCGAGCAGGAGTCGTTTTTCGCCGACAACTCGCAGTTCGCGATGGACTGGTACTACCCGGTGCTCGCCGGGGTGCTCGGTGGGCGGGACGCCCGGGCGCGGCTGCGGGCCCGTTTTGCCGAGTTCGTCTGGCCCGCGGCCGGCGTGCTCTGCCGTGCAGACCGCCGTTGGGTGACGACGGCCGAGACCGCCGAGTGTGCCGTCGCGTTCGCCCGCGTCGGTTGGGCGGCGGAGGCGTCGCGGCTGTTGTCGACGACCGACGACCTGCGACGCGACGACGGCTCATACACGACGGGCCTCGTCTATCCCGAGCGGTCCGAGTTCCCCCCCGGTGAGCGCACGACGTACTCGGCTGCCGCGGTCGTCGTCGCGGCCGACGTGCTCGCCGGGGGGGTCGGCGCCGCCCTGTTCGACCGCCTTCGCTGAGTTCCGACCGGGATTTAGACCCATCGCCCGTCCGCGCGCCGCAGGACGCGCAGGCTGCGACATCCCGCCGACGCGTCCTCGACGAAGCGCGTCGACGTCAGCGCGTCCCGGTAGCACTCGTAGGGCGGCCGGCCACCCGCCCTGGGGTCGGCGAAGACGTCGTGGAAGACGAGGAATCCGCCGGGCGCAATCTTTGGCGCCCAGCCCCGGTAGTCCGCCCAGCAGGTCGTGGCACCGTGTCCGCCGTCGATAAAGACAAGGCAAGCGGGTGTCGACCAGTTGGCGGCGACGCGCGCCGAGTCCCCGACGACACCGACGACGAGATCCTCGGCGTCGGCTTGTTCGATCCTCGCTCGGAAGTGCCGCAGCGTATCCATCCGCCCGGTTCCCGGGTCGACGAGCGCCGGGTCGTGGTCGGGCCAGCCTGGCTGCATCTCCTCGGACCCGCGGTGGTGGTCGACGCTGAAGACGACGGTCGGTGTCGCGCCCTCTGCGGCGATCGCCGCGGCGAGGAAGAGCGTCGATCGCCCGAGATAGGAGCCGATCTCGATGAGCGGGCCGGTTCCGGTCCGCAGGGCGCGGGCCGCGACCGCGAAGAGCGCCATCGCCTCGTCGAGCGGCAGGAATCCCTCGGTCGCCCGCGCCCAGTCGAGAAGCGCCTGCGCCCGCTCCGGAAGGCGCCGGGCACCGGATGACGGCGGCGTCTCGTCGGCGTTCATGTCGTTCCCGCCGCGACCGCGCTCCAGATTCCGAGGCCGAAAAGGATCACGCCGGAAAGCTTGCGCAGAACGTCGAGCGGGACCACACGGCAGATGGTTCTTCCGGTCGCGACGCCGACGCCGCTCACGACGACGAAGGCGAGTGCCGCGCCGAGCAGGACGCTCATCGCGTCGCGTGACTTCGCCGAGAGATTGGCGATCACGACCTGGGTGAGGTCGCCGAACTCCGCGAGCGCGATCACGGTGAACGTGATCGCGGCGATTCGCACCCCGGAACGCGGGACCGGTGGCGTCGCCGGCGATTCGTCGGCCTCGGTCGCGAGCAGCAGGTCCTCCCGTGCCGCGATCTCGCCGCTGCGCTGTTCGACGGCGGAGCTTCGCGCCAGGATTAGGTACGCCGCGCCGGCGAAGAAGAGCCCGGCGACGAGGGCGGCGACGAGGCGGTGCGGCGCCAGCGCGAGGAGCCGACCGGCGACCACGGCGACGGCCGCCTGTCCGACGAGGCCCGCCGCCGCGCCGAACCACACGGGGAGCGGACGGTGCCGCGAGGCGAGCACGACCGTGGAAAGGAACGTCTTGTCCGGCAGTTCCGCCGGGATCACGATGGCGAAGGTCGCCGCCGCCAGTCCGAGGTCCACCGGGACCTCAGTCGGCGGACAGGGTCTCGCGCAACGACGTGCTGACGTTCGTCGCGAGACGGACGTTCACCTCGAGGTGCTCGACGATCTGGTCGAGGAGCCGCTTCTTACCGCCGGCGAAGTGGGCCTCGACGAAAGCGCCCACGGCCGAGGCGTAGACGGACTCGCCGGCCGCGTCGAGTTCGGCGAGGTTCGCCATTCCCTCGAGCATCCGGTGGATCGAGTTGTTCGGATAGCGCGCGGCAAGTTCATCGAAGTGCGTGGAGATGAACGCCCAGGTGGCCGGCCCGATCTCCCGCTGGCCGAGCATCACCCCGAGGAGGTACGGCGCGTCTTGACTGCGGATCTCCTGCCGGCACAGCTCGTGAACCTCGGCTGCCCAGGCGACGTCGGTCAGAGAGCCGAGGGCGCGGAGCTGGCGCTCCTCGTCGAGAGGCGAGCGCGGCCGGCGGACGCGGTTCACGATCGCGTCAAACTCCTCCCGGTTGGCGCCCCAGGCGACGATCGAGAGCACGGCGCCGGCGATGTCGGCGTCGATCTCACCCCGTCCGGACTGGTCCTTTCCAAAGAGCTCCCGGGCCCTCGCGACCACGTCCGTGTCGCCGCCGAAGGTGCCCAAGGTCACGAGGAGCGAAGACCGGAGAATCGGCGTCTGTTCGCCTTCGCCTTCGCTCGCCTCCCATCCGAGGCGCGCGAACTCCGGCTGCAAGACCGATCGCGTGTAGCGGGCGACGAGTTCGCGATCGCGCGCCGGCGCGACAAGGTCGAGTGTCCGCAGCGCCGTCGTGACGACCGACCAGATGTAGGGGTCATCCTCGCCGGCGAAGTGGACGACGGCGCCGAGGAACGCGTCGAGTCCGACGACGCCGGCGAGGACGGCGGCCCACAAGCCGCCGAGGAGGTCGAGGCGTTCGACGGGATCAAGGAGCTCGAGGTGCGCGAGCAACCCCTCCCGCAGGGCCTCGTCGTACCGGACCCGGTAAAACCCCGTCCCGCCGGCGCTGACGACGATCGGCGAGGTGCGAGCCGCCAGCCGCACAGGGGTGTCGGCGAGCAGGACCCGGGTGACCTCGTCGCGGTTGTCTGCCGACGCGGCGAGGATCGGGACGAGCCAGCGCGCCCCGATCGACGAATCCGGCCGCGTCCCGGCGGGGAGGTAGGAGAAGGGCTCCTGGCGCAGCTCGATCGTCGCGCCGTCGGGGTCTGCGAGCTGCGAGGCGCGGACGACCGGGTAGCCACCCTGGAAGACCCAGGAGCCCATTGCGGCGCGGAGGGGCACGTCGGGGTTCTCGGCTTCGATCGCCTCCCACAGGTCGGTCGTCTCGGCGTTGCCGAAGGCGTGCGTCTTCAGGTAGCGGCGCACGCCGGCGCGGAAGCGATCGTGGCCGAGGTACTGCTCGATCATCCAGAGCACCGCCGGGCCCTTGATGTAGGTGATCGGGACGTCGAACATCGCCGAGGCTTCCTCGGGGGTGTTGACCGGGAACTCGATCGCGCGCGTCGAATGGAGCCCGTCGACGAAACGCGCCAGCTCGCGCAGGCGCGCGAAGCCGACGAAGCACTGCCAGTCCGGGTGGTAGTCGTCCTGGCAGCGCAACGCCATGAAGGTCGCGAAGGCCTCGTTCAGCCAGACGCCGTTCCACCAGCGCAGCGTGACGAGGTCCCCGAACCACATGTGGGCGAGCTCGTGCTCGATGACCTCGGCGATCCGCCGCATCTCCGGACGCGCCGTGTCCTTCGGGTCGGCGAGGAGTTCCGCCTCGCGGAAGGTGACACAGCCGAGGTTCTCCATCGCCCCCGCCGCGAAGTCCGGGATCGCGACGAGATCGAGTTTGTCGCCCGGATAGGGGATCGCGAAGTACTCGCGGTAGTAGCGGAGGGCGTGGGCGGCCACCTCGACGGCAGTGGACGTGAGATGCGCTTTGCCGGGCACGGTGACGACGCGCAGGGCGATCCCGTCGACGTCGGTGGGGTCGGTCGTGACGAGAGGGCCGACGACGAAGGCGACGAGGTAGGTCGACATCGGGATCGTGTCGGCGAAATGGACGCGTCGCGCCCCGGTGGGAAGTGTCTCGACGGAGGTCTCGGCTCCGTTCGACACCGCGAGCATCCCGGGCGGCGCGACGAGGGTCACGCCGAAGACAGCCTTCAGATCCGGCTCGTCAAAGCACGGGAAGGCCTTGCGGGCGTCCGTCTCTTCGAACTGCGTCGTGGCGATCGTGCGCTCCTGGCCCGCGTCGTCGACGAACCGGCTGCGGTAGAAGCCGCGGAGCTGGTCGTTGAGGGCACCCGCGAACCGGCAACCGAGCGTGTAGTGCCCCGGGGGAAGCGGCGCGGCGGGGCCGAAACGCACCCGTGTGGCGGCGGCGTCGATCGAGACGGTAAGCGGCGCCGGCTCCCTGGCCCCGTCGGTGGCCGCCCAGCCGGGCGTGATCGTGGCGTCGGTGACGCTCAGCCCGTCGGCGTTGAGGACGATCTCGGCCACCTCGTCGAGCACCTCGAGCTGGACTTCTTCGTTGCCCTCGAAGCGGCACGATTCGAACTCGGGGGCGAGCTCGAGGTCGTAGCGCCGTGGGACGGCGCTGCGCGGCAGGCGGTCGGCGGGGTTCGCGGTCGAGGTCACGGCAGATCGAGGCTAGCCAACGGGGGCACGTCCAAGAGCGGGCAAACCAGCCAGCACTAGGGTGTCGGCGTGACGGCGGAGAACGGCTCGCACCGAGCTTCTCCGTTCCTCGCACCCAAACGCTTCGACGTCGTCTGCGTCGGCAACGCGGTGATGGACCACCTTACGTTCGCGGCGGTCGAAACCGTCGAGTCGCTCGGGCTGGCGCACGGTGCCATGACGCTCGTCGACATCGCGACGAGCGATCGGATCCGGTCGATCGTCGGCCCGGGTCGGCAGGTCTCCGGCGGGACGGTCACGAACACCGCCGTCGGCGTCGCCTCGCTCGGAGGCCATCCGGCCTTCATCGGCGCGGTGGCGACCGACGACCTCGGGGATCGTTACGCCGCGGACCTGGAAGCCGCGGGGGTCCACGCCGTCTTGCAGCGCTTCGGCGCGGGTCCCGCCGGTGACGAGGCGGCGACCGGGCGCTGCCACGTGATCGTGACGCCGGACGCCGAGCGCACGATGGCGACCGCGCTCGGAGTCGGCGGCCGGCTCGACGCGGCGGGCATCGACGCCGAGACCGTCGGCGCCGCCGAGCTCGTCTACTTCGACGGCTACGTCCTCGACCTGCCCGACGCCGAGGCGCTCGTCGCGCGCCTCCTCGACGCGGCACGCCGCTCGGGGACGGGAATCGCCCTCGGATTGTCCGATGCCCTCCTCGTCGACAGACATTGCGAAGTTCTCGAGGAGCTCACCGCTCGGCGGGTCGACCTCGTGTTCGCCAACGAGTCCGAGCTCCTCGCGTTGACCGGTGAAGCGACCGCACCGGCAGCGCTGCGCGCCCTCGCGCGCCCCGGGCTCACGGTGGCGGTGACCCGGGGGGAGAAGGGCGCGATGGTCGGGACGGAGTCCGGGACCGTCGACGTCCCCGCCTGTGAGGTCGACGAGGTCGTCGACCTCACAGGCGCCGGCGACCAGTTCGCGGCCGGATTCTGCTTCGGGGTCACCCACGGCTGCAGCGCGACCGCCGCGGCACGCCTCGGCGCACTGGCGGCGAGCGAGGTCATCGGCCACCTCGGTGCCCGCCCGGAATCGTCGCTCGCCGCTCTCGCCCGGGCGCGGGGGCTCCTCTAGCGCGGGCCCCGTGTCACGAGCTCGCCTCGGGATTGTCGACGGGAAGGGACGGGAGCTCCAGGTCGGCGAGCCGCACGAGCGCCGAGGCGATCCAACGGGCGAGGGGCGCGACCTGGCCGTCGAGCCTGTCGGGTTCTTCGAGAACGGACTCGCTCAACCGGTACGTGCCCTGATAGGCGAGTTCGATCGCCGAGGTCGCCGAACCGGGGGCGGCGTCGAAGGCCTGCTCGACGGTGACAGCGCCGCGTTCGAGCGGCTCGCCGGCCAGTTCCGGACGGCTCTCGCCCACCGCGGCGAGCACGGTCGCCACGTCGGGGACGACGGCGAGGCGCTGCAGGCGGAGCGTCAGCTCGACGACGAGTTCGGGCCGTTCCGCGGTCGGCTCGCCGATCGACCAGGACCGGTAGGCGCTCTGGCTCCATGTCGGCCACTCCAGCCCGAGATCGGCGCGGACCCGCGGGGGGTTCTGTTCGCCGGGGAGCGAGAACGAGGTCTCGAAGGTGACGTCGCCGAGAAAGACGTCGACCTGGAAGCGCTCCTCGACGGCCTGCTGCTCGAGGAGCGCACCCTCGAGCGCTTCGCGGATCGCCCCGATCACGTCGAGGAGGATGTGGTCGATCACCGAGCCAGAGGCTATCTGTGCCGGCCGGGCTGTCGCGGACTATTCCCCGGGCGGGCGGTTTGGGCGCTATTTCCCACGACGACGGCCCAGACGGACGTAGTAGCGTCGCCGTCGTCCAACGGATAGCGGTTCGGCATCGATTCCAATGACCAGCGAAAGCCGGGGGCCAGGGCACGGTCCGGCCGAGTGAACGCCGACAAGTCACGCCGACGGGTGCACCCCGAGAGTTCAGGTCGAGGAGGGGTGATGGCTCGCCCCGCCCGCAGTGACGCTTTTGTCGCAGTTGGTCGCCGCCGGAGGTCCGACGAGACGCGGAGAGTTGCCGTCGTATCGCTCCTGGCGTTCCTCGCGGGTGTCGTGCCGACCGGCATCGCCTCGGCGACCCCAGTTGCGCCGCGGTCCGGGCCTGGCGAGGTTGGTCACACCGGCTCGTTCCTCGCCTGCGAAGTGACCGGCTTGGGGGGGATCGACGGCGGACTCTCCGATGCTTCGGTGTGGGCTGGACTCAAAGAAGCACGGAAGATGGTTCCGTCGCTGAAGATCCGCGACCTCGTGTCGGAGTCCGCGAGCGACTACAAGCGCAACATCGACGCATTCATCAGGGCGCACTGCGGGATCATCATCACCGTCGGCTACTCGATGGGCGGGGTGACCCGGGCCGCGGCGAGGTCGCACCCTGGCCGGGAGTTCGCCATTGTCGACTACGGCTATGAGTCAACGATCGGCAACGTCGACTCTTTCCTCTATGAGACGAGCCAGGACGCCTTCCTCGGAGGGTTCCTCGCCGCGGCGATGAGCCGAACCGGCAAAGTCGGGACCTTCGGTGCGGAGCGAATCCCCACCGTCACGAGCTACATGGACGGATGGGTCGCGGGCGTCTGCTACTTCGACCGGATCGACCACAAGCACGTCGAGGTCCTCGGCTGGACGCCGCAGAAGAACCGCCCGAAGGGCAGTTACGGGGGGTACGGCACGTTCACTGGCTCGTTCACGAACGAGGCCGATGGGAGGGCCGAAGCGACGACCTTGATGCAACAGGGAGCAGACGTCATCTTCCCGGTCACCGGATCGTCCGGTCTCGGTGCGGCAGCCGAGGTGAAGCAGTACGGGCACGGCGTCACGATGGAGTGGGCCGACACCGACGGGTGCGTTTTGGCGCGGAGATACTGCCGATTGTTCCTCACGAGCGTGACGGAGGAGGTCGCTTCGTCGGTGGAGACCGTCGTGGTCGCGGCGGCCTACGGGACGTTCACGGGCGGGAATTACATCGGTGACCTCGCCAATGACGGCGTCACACTCACGCCGTTCCACTCCTGGGCCAAGGCGATCCCGAGAAGGTTCCAGCTCGACCTCGCAAGGCTCAAGCCCCTCGTCGTCTCCGGCCGCGTCTCGGTCGACCCCGACTCCTACCCGGCGAGCTGTCGGCGATAACCGGTCCCACCCGCCCGAGGGGCCCGTTCGTCTCGACGCCGCGGTCTCGCCCAGGACGTCCACGCGCCCTATTCGGGCCGGCGCGCCGGTGCCGCCGGCCTGGCTTCGGACGGTCGGGCCTACGTCGGCTGAAGTCGAGGACGCTTCTTCGGGCCCGACGCTCTGTGCCGAGTGCGGGCTCGTCTCGAATCTCGACGCCCGAGGGGCGGGGCGCTCAGGGGGTCAGCGCCGCCACGAGCGACGGAGGACGGTCATGCCCCGCGGACGCTGCCGCCAGATCCTCGTCGAACAGGGCGGCGTGGGGCTCCTCTCGACCAGGGCGCCGATCTTCCGCCACGGCCGTTCGAGGATCTGCTGCCGCAGACGCGGAGTGGCCCCGAGGACATCCCGACCCCCGTCTGCCGCAAGCCGGCTGGGTAAATCCCCGTTGCGACGTCGTGGGCGGCATTTCGTCAGTGGCGACGGACGAGCGTTGTGTCACCAGGACGTGCTCGCTGCTCGAACCTCGTTCGGGCGGTCCCGCGCCAGGGTCAGCCGAGCGGATCGGCTCCTCGCCTTCGCCACTAGCCTTTCGTCGTGGCAAGTGAGGAGCCAACTCTCGACGAGATCGTCCGATCTCCGAAGGTCCTCCTCCACGACCACCTCGACGGGGGACTTCGCCCGGGGACCGTCGTGGAGCTCGCGGCGGAGTTCGGCTACCGGGGCCTGCCGTCGACGGATCCCGAGGAACTCGCCCGGTCGTTCGTCGTCGCCGCACCCCGGAGGGATCTCGTTCGGTATCTCGAGGGCTTCACTCACACGGTCGGCGTCATGCAGCACAAGGAGGCTCTCCAGCGCGTCGCCTACGAATGCGTTGAGGATCTTGCCCGTGACGGCGTCGTCTACGCCGAGGTCCGTTTCGCGCCGGAACTCCACATCGAGGTCGGGCTCAGCCTCACCGAGGTCGTGGGGTCGGTGCTCGAGGGCTTCGAGGCCGGCATGGCCGCATCCAGCGCGGCGGGCCGGCCGATCGTCGTGCGCGCGCTCCTCACCGCGATGCGGACAGCCGCCCGCTCGTTAGAGATCGCCGAGCTCGCCGTGCGCCACCGCGACCTCGGTGTCGCCGGCTTCGATGTCGCCGGCGCCGAGGCCGGGTACCCGCCGACCCAGCACCTCGACGCGTTCCAACTCGTGCAGCGGGAGAACTTTCACGCCACGCTCCACGCCGGCGAGGCCTTCGGCCTCCCGTCGATCTGGCAGGCGCTCCAGTGGTGCAACGCCGAGCGTCTCGGCCACGGCGTGCGGATCGTCGAGGACATCGGCTTCACCCCCGACGGGCGTCGGAGTCTCGGTCGGCTCGCGAGCTACATCCGCGACCGGCGCGTCCCGCTCGAACTGTGCCCGACCTCGAACGTGCACACCGGCGTCGTGGCGTCGCTCGCCGATCATCCGATCGGACTCCTTCGCGAGCTGCGGTTCCGGGTGACCGTCAACACGGACAACCGCCTGATGAGCGGCGTGACGCTCTCCTCGGAGCTCGCCAAGCTCGCCAAGACCTTCAACTGGGACTGGTCCGATCTCGTCTGGCTCACGATCAACGCGATGAAGAGCGCCTTCTGTCCTTTCGAGGAGCGCCTCGCCATCATCGACCGCGTGATCAAACCTGGCTTCGCGCCCTTCGTCGGCGTGGCGCCGGATCGGTTCCGGACGGAACGGGGCTAGTCGAGCAGGCCGTCTCGGTCGGAGAGCGCCGCTCTGACGTCACGGCGCAACAGCCGGAGGGTGCGGCGCGCACTTTGACGCGCGACGGCGAGCCCGGATCTTCCTGGCGGTTCGGTGACCACTTCGAGGTAGGTCTTGAGCTTCGGCTCGGTCCCGCTCGGGCGGACGACGACGCGGGCGGTCGTTCCGAGGTGCCAGGCGATCACGTTCGCCGGGGGGAGGCCGCCCCTCGGGGTCGTGTAGTCGACGACCTCGGTCACGAGAAGACCGGCGAGCTCTGTCGGCGGCCGGGCCCGCAGACTCGCCATCGTCGCGTCGAACGCGGCATTTTCCCCTCCGTCCCCGCCCTGGAGCGAGATCTGGGCGGTGACGTGCACGCCGAGGCGCGCTTCGATGTCGTCGAGCCGGTCGTACAGCGTGCGACCGGCCGCTCTCTCGGCCGCGGCGAGCTCGGCGGCGACGAGCGCGGCGGAGAGCCCGTCCTTGTCCGCGACCGCGTCGCTCACCGCGTAGCCGAGGGCTTCTTCGTAACCGAAGACGAGGTGACGACCAGGATGCGCCCTTCCGGCGCGCGCCACCCACTTGAAGCCGGTGAGCGTCGCGACGTAGGCGACACCGGCCTCGGCGGCGAGCGCGGCAAGAAGCGACGACGAGACGACGGTCGACGCGACGAGACGGCCGGCGTCGTGGCCCCTCGCCAAGAGGTGCTCGCCGAGAAGCGAGCCGAGCTCGTCCCCGGTGAGGACGCGAAAGCCGCCGCTTCGCGGATCGACGGCCGCGACGGCCAGACGGTCGGCGTCGGGGTCGTTCGCCAGGACGATGTCGGCTGCAACGCGGTCCGCCTCGGCGATGGCGAGATCGAGCGTGCCCGGCACTTCCGGGTTCGGGACGGGGACCGTCGGGAAGTCGGGGTCGGGCTCGGCCTGGAGGGCTACGGGCACCGGCGGTTCGAAGCCGGCGGAGACGAGGAGGTCCGGCAGGACGGCACCTCCGACGCCGTGCAGTGGCGTGTACACGATGCGCAGTCGGCGGGGTCCTCGCGCCTCGAGGATGCGGGTTACGGCCCCGGCGTAGGCACCGAGGATCTCGGCCTCGTCGAGCCGCTCGATGGGCGCGGCGCGGCGGAAGGACGGCGTCTCGTCCAGGGGCGGACCGAGCCCTGCCGCCAGCCCGGCGATGCGGGCGTCGTCGGGCGGGATGATCGGGGCGCCGTCGGCGGCATAGACCTTGTACCCGTTGTCCGTCGGTGGATTGTGGCTCGCCGTGATCATGACGCCGGCTGCCGCCGCGAGGTGACGGACAGCAAAGGCCGTGATCGGCGTGGGGAGCGGTCTTTCGAGGACGAGCACCCGCACGCCGGCCGCGGCCGCGACGGCCGCGGTGTCGGCGGCGAAGGCGTTCGAGCCGTGGCGGTTGTCGCGTCCGACGACGATCCCTGCGTCTGCTGCGCCGCCACCCTGGTCGAGGGCCCAGCGAACCAGACCCGCCGTCGTCGCCCGCACGACGGCCCGGTTCATTCTCGCCGGGCCGGCACCGAGCGGCCCGCGCAACCCGGCCGTTCCAAAGGCGAGCGGTCGGTCGAACCGCCGGCGCAACTCCGTCTCTTCCCCCGTCGCGAGCATCCGTTCGAGCTCGGCGCGGGTCACGGGGTCCGGGTCCCGCGCCATCCAGTCCCGGACCTCGGCGATGAGCGTGGGAGGAAGCGCCGGCCCCCCGCGGCCGACCGTCGCTCCGGCGGTCACAGCCGTCCGAGGATTCCGGCGATCAGTTCGCCGAGACGCGGGGCGGCCGTGGCCCCGACGGCGAGCACGTCACGGTGGGCGATCGGCGCCTTGCCGACGCCTGCCGCGTGGTTCGTCACGAGCGAGACGCCGAGGACCGACGCGCCGAGGTGACGTGCCGCGATCGCCTCGAGGACTGTCGACATCCCGACGAGCTGCACGCCGGCGCCTCGTAACATCGCGATCTCGGCCGGCGTCTCGTACTGCGGCCCGATGACGCCGGCGTAGACGCCTTCGGCGAGCGACGGGTCGACGGAGTGGGCAAGCTCGCGCAGTTCCGCGGGGTAAAGCGCCGTGAGGTCGACGCTCGGTGCTCCGTAGGGCGCGGGCGGGGGCGGCCCCGTGAGGGGCGAACGTCCGGTGAGATTGATCTGGTCGCGGATGAGGACCGCCTCGCCCGGGGGTATCGCCGCGTCGAGGCCGCCTGCGGCGTTGGTGAGAACGACGACCGGACTGCCAGCGAGGACGGCGACCCGGATCGGATGGACGACCTCGGACGCCGTACGTCCCTCGTAGAGGTGGACGCGGCCGATCTGAACGAGGACCCGTCGGTTGCCCACTTCGATGGAGCGGATCACGCCTTCGTGGCCGGCGACGGTCGGCACCGTGAATCCCGGGAGTTCGCGGAACTCGAGCTCCACCTTCGTCGTCCCGAGCGCGTCGGCGACACTTTGCCATCCGGAGCCGAGGACGACCGTCGCGGCGTGGGGCACCCCGTCGGTCTTGGCGACGAGAGCCGCCGCCGCCGACTCGGCGAGCGCGTACGGATCGGAAGTCATCGGGTCTTTTCCATCGCCGGAAACGCTATCGCCTGACGGCCGCGCGGCCACTTGCCGACGGGCCGGTTGTGCCTGTCGTATCCCGCACCGAGCCGCAGCGCCGGGCCCGCTCGTCGCCAAAGCGGGTGTCGTCGTGTCGACCGGGTCAGAGCGAACTGCGCCGAGATACGAAGTAGAACTCATCTGTGGCGAACCCGTGGTTGCAACGGCGCGTCATCGCCTACGCGCACCAGGGGGGCGAGAAGGAAGCCCCGTCGTCGACTCTCTACGCGATCGAACGAGCCCTCGAGCTGGGCTCGACTGGGATCGAGCTCGACGTCCACGCGACCCTCGACGGCACGCTCGTCGTCGGCCACGACCCGACGGTCGATCGGACGACGAACGACACGGGGGTCATCGCCGAGAAAGACATCGATGCGGTCCGACGCCTCGACAACGCCTACTGGTTCGTTCCCGGAGAGGGCACCGTACGCGACCGCCCCGTCGCGCGGTACGCCTTCCGGGGCAGGGCACCCGCCGACCGGAACTTCGCGGTCGCGACGCTCGACGAGGCCCTGGAGATGACCGCAGGCGTTGTCTTGAACCTTGATATCAAGCAGACGGCGCCGACCGTCACCCCCTACGAAGAAGCGGTCGCCCGCGCGCTCGCGCGGCACAATCGCCGCGACGACGTCATCGTGGCGTCGTTTCTTGACGCCGCGACGGAGAGGTTCTCGAGATTCGCGCCGCACATCGCGACCTCCCTCGGCCAGAACGCCATCGCCAGTTTCGCTCAGGCGGTCGCGCGCGGCGAGGAGCCGGATCCATCGCTGACACGGCACGCCGCCGTCCAGGTGCCTCCGCGGTTCTTGGGGATCGAACTCGTGAACGAGCGCTTCGTGGCGGCGGCGCACGTGCTCGGTCTCGCGGTCCACGTCTGGACGATCGACGATCCGGGAGAGGTGGAACGTCTTTGCGCGCTCGGCGTCGACGGGATCATGACGGACTGTCCGAGCGTGCTCGTCGCGGCCCTCGACCGACTCGATGTCGCCTGGCATCCGTGACAAAAGGGCCGGAAGGCCTGGCGGTCGGGGAACGAGCAGCCGAGAGGTTCTAGCCGTGACCGCAGTTCGGCTTCTTGCCGTGATTCGCTTTCTTCCTCTTGCGCAACTTGCGCTTGTTCGTCTTTTGCGACATAGCCCCGGCAGTGTAGCCGGGGCCCGCGAGTAGCCTCGTCTCCATGGAACGCATCGGCCTCGTCGGACTGCCGAATTCCGGGAAATCCTCGTTGTTCAACGCGCTGACGGGGGCCCGCGTCCCGGTGGCTCCGCATCCTTTCACGACGACGGAGACTGTGATCGGCGTCGCCCACGTCGCCGATCATCGACTCGCGGCGCTCGCGGCGATGAGCGCGAGCCGCAAGGTCGTCGAGGCGACGGTCGAGGTGGTCGACATCGCCGGCCTCGTCGCCGGCGCCGAACACGGCGAGGGCCTCGGCAACCGGTTCCTCGCCGGGATTCGCGAGGTCGACGCCCTCTGTTTCGTCCTGCGCAGCTTCGCCGACGACAAGATACCGGGCGAAAACGACCCGCTCGCCGCGCTCGGCGTCCTCGAGCTGGAGCTCGTGCTCGCCGACCTCGCCTCACTGGAGGGCCAGCTCACCAAGCAGCAGAAGGCGGCTCGGGCGAATCCCGCGCTCGTCAAAGCGACCCACGCGATGGAGGCCGCGCAGGCCGTGCTCTCGACGGGTGTGCCCCTGTACCGGTCGACACTTTCCAGCGAGGACAAGGCGTCGCTCGGTCCGCTCTTTCTCCTCACGAACAAGCCCTTCTTCTGCGTCGTCAATCTCGCCGAAGACGAGGTCGACCGGGCCGAGGACGTGCTCGGGCCCGTCGTCGCCGAGCTCGGTGACACCGCGACGGTCCTCGGCGTGAGCGTCGAGCTCGAGGCGGAGGCTCGCGCGCTCGAACCCGACGAACGCGGCGAGCTCCTCGCGGGCCTCGGGCTCGGCGAGGGCGCGCTGCCACGCGTCGCCCGAGCGCTCTTCGACGCCATCGGGCGGTGGACCTTCCTCACGACCGGCGAGAAGGAGTCGCGGGCCTGGACGTTCCGTAAGGGCGCCAAGGCGCCGGAATGCGCGGGGGTGATCCACTCCGACCTCCAGCGCGGCTTCATCCGTGCCGAAGTCATCCGTTGGGACGAGCTCGTCGAGATCGGATCGTGGGCTGCCGCCAAGGCGGCCGGGCGCATCCGCCTCGAGGGAAAGGACTATGCGGTCCGGGACGGTGACACCCTCGAGGTCCGCTTCAACGTCTGACCGACGACACCGGGCGGGACGATGAGCGCGTGACGTCCGGCTACCGTGCAACGACGCGGAGATCTCGCCCCGGGAGGTTGGGATGGCCTGGCTGCTGCGGACAGGTGACGTGCTGGCGAGTCTCGAGCTCGCGCGGTCGCCGCGGCGTCGTGTCGTCGGGCTCGTCGGTCGGAGACGGCTGGAAGGGGGCCTTTTGATCGAGCCCTGCCGGGCGGTCCACACGATTGGGATGCGCTTCCCGATCGACGTCGCCTACCTCGACCGTGCGGGGGTCGTCATCGCCATCTCGAGCATGCGGCCCAATCGCCTCGGACTGCCGCGCCGACGCGCCCGATCGGTCCTCGAGGCCGAGGCGGGGGCGTTCGCCAGGTGGCGGCTCGTCATCGGGGACACCCTGGAGATCCGGGAGTGAGCGGCGCGGCGGTGTCCAGGCGCGACGGCGGTCGACCAGGCAGGCTCAGCGTCGTCGCGACACCGATCGGCAACCTCGCCGACCTCTCCCGCCGGGCGACCGAGGTGCTCGGGAGCGCCGAGGTGCTTTGTTGCGAAGACACGCGTCACACCGGGAGACTGCTCGAGTACGCCGGCGTGCGGGCCAAGAGGCTCCTCGCCTTGCACGCCCACAACGAGGCCGAACAGATCGGCGCCGTCCTCGGACTGCTCGAGGCGGGTGCCGATGTCGCGCTCGTCTCCGACGCCGGGACCCCGGTCATCTCCGACCCGGGGGGGCGACTCGTCGCCGCGGCAATCGACGCCGGATTCGACGTGACCGTCGTGCCGGGACCCTCCGCGGGACTCGCCGCTCTGATCGTGAGCGGCTTCGCGGTGGACCGTTTCCGCTTCGAGGGGTTCTTGCCGCGAAAAGGTGCCGCGCGCCGGTCGCGTCTCGCGGAGATCGCCGCCGCGCCGTGCCCCACGGTCGTCTTTGAGGCGCCGAACCGGGTCGCCAAGACCCTCGGGGACATTCGCGACGCGGCTGGGGCGGACCGCCGGGTCGCCGTCGCGCGCGAGCTCACGAAGCTCCACGAGGAGGTGTGGCGTGGCCGCCTCGGCGACGTGCTCGCCCGCGTTTTGCAAGCCGAGGCCCGCGGGGAGTATGTCCTCGTCGTCGACGCGGCGAACGACCGTTCGCAGACCTCGCTGGCGGAAGCCCGCGAGGCGATCCGACGTCTCCTTTCTGCCGGCTTCGACCGGCGGGACGCCTTGGCCGCGGTCGAAGTCCTCCTCGGCGTCTCCCACCGGGTCGCCTATGCGGCCGCGCTCGAGGTGCGTGCCGCCACCGAAGAGGGTCTGACGACGGGTTGAGCCTTCGTGGCGAGAGGCCGGTCTTCCAGCCGCACCGCGCCCGGCCGGTACGCTGACGAAGTGCCCGACCGGTTCTTCGTCACCACGCCGATCTACTACGTGACCGACCGGCCCCATCTCGGGACGGCCTACACGACGATCGTCGCCGACGCGCTGGCGCGCTGGCACCGGCTTCTCGGCGACGAGGTGTTCTTCCTCACCGGCGTCGACGAGCACGGCCTGAAAGTCGCCCGTGCCGCCGAAGCCCAGGGGATGGACCCGCAGGCATGGGTCGACGTGATGAGCGGTCATTTCCTCGAAGCGTGGCGGGAGCTCGACATCTCGCAAGACGACTTCATCCGCACGACGGAGTCGCGACACACGAAGGCCGTGCAGCGCTTCGTCCAGGCGATCTACGACAACGGGTTCATTCACAAGGGCACCTACGCCGGGTGGTACTGCGTCGCCTGCGAGGCGTACTACGCGGCCGAGCAGCTCGCTCCGGGTGAGCTCTGTCCCGTTCATGAAAAGGCCGTGGAGTGGTTGAAAGAGGAGAATTACTTCTTCGAGCTGTCGCGTTTCTCGGAGAGGCTCACCGACTGGTACGCCTCGGCACCCGAGGCCGTCATCCCGGAGTCGCGCCGCAACGAGGCCCTCGGCGTCATCCGCCAGGGTCTCGAGGACATCTCGATCACGAGGACGGCGTTCGACTGGGGCATTCCGGTCCCCTGGGACGACGCCCACGTCGTCTACGTCTGGTTCGACGCCCTCGTCAACTACGTCACCGCGATCGGCTACGGCGAGGACAAGGAACGGTTCACGCGGTGGTGGCCGAGGGTGCATCACCTCATGGCGAAGGAGATCGTGCGGTTCCACTGCGTCTGGTGGCCGGCGATGTGCATGGCGGCGGGCTTTGACCCCCCGCTCCAGGTCATCGCGCACGGCTGGCTCCTCGTCGGTGGCGAGAAGATGGCGAAGTCGAAGGCGAATCAGATCGACCCTGTCGCGCTCGGCGCCGACGTCGGTGTCGACGCCCTGCGCTACCACCTGCTCCGGGACGTGGTGCTCGGGCTCGACGGCGACATCACGTACGAGGGGCTCATCGGTCGCTACAACGCCGACCTCGCCAACAACCTCGGCAACCTCCTCCAGCGGGTGACCGCCGTCGTCGGTTCGAAGTGCGGCGGTATCGGTCCCGCCCCCGGCCCGGCCGCGGCCGGGAACCGGCTGGCGAAGCTCGCGGCCGGGACGGTCGACACGGTTCGCGCGGCCTGGACGCGAGCGAATCCCCACGAGGCGCTCGAGGCGACGTGGCGGCTGATCCACGAGACGAACGTCGAACTCGAGGCGCGCGAACCGTGGAAGCTCGCCCCGGGAGACGAGGTCGACGGCATCCTCGGCGACGCGCTCGAGGTGCTCCGCATCGTGGCGGTCCTCACCGCGCCGGCGATGCCGCGGGCGGCGCAGGCGATCTGGCGCCGGCTCGGCCTCGAGGGAGACGTCGCCGCGCCGGGGCGGGCGGCCGCCACCGGAGGGGCGCTGGATTGGGGTGGCTATCCGGGCGGTCGGCCCGTCGAGAAGGCGGCGCCGCTCTTCCCGCGCCGTGAACAGGGGGGCGCGGTCCCGGCCGGTGGCCGCCGATGAGCTCCGGGGACGCGCCCCACTGGACCGACAGCCACTGCCACATCCAGGACGCCTTCCTCGACGACCCCGACGGAGTCGACGCGGTACTCGACCGGGCGGTGGCGTCTGGGGTCGACCGGCTCGTCTGCGTCGGGACGGGAGGGGAAGAGTCCCGCCAGGCGGTCGAGCTGGCCCGCCGAGTCGCGGCGACTCGTGCCGACGTGGCCGTGTGGGCGGCGGTCGGTCTCCATCCGCACGAGGCCTCGCGGGGCGTCGCGTCGATCACGACCCTGCTCGACCGGTTCGCGCCCGCCGCCGGTCCGAGAGCGCCGGGGTCGGTCGTCGGCGTCGGCGAGTGCGGGCTCGACTACTACTACGAGCACTCGCCCCGGGACGCGCAGCGTGAGGCGTTCGCGGCACAGATCGGCCTCGCCCAGAGTCACGGCCTGGCCCTCGTCGTCCACACGCGCGACGCCTGGGACGACACGTTCGACATTCTCGGAGCGTGCGGCGCGCCGAGGCGGACCGTCATCCACTGTTTCAGCGGAGGGGAAGCCGAGGCCCGTCGTTGCCTCGACCTCGGCGCCTATCTCTCGTTCAGCGGGATCGTCACGTTCAAGAACGCGCGTGCTGTTCGCGAGGCGGCGGTGATCTGTCCGGCCGATCGCCTGCTCGTCGAGACCGACGCGCCCTTCCTCGCGCCCGTTCCATTCCGCGGGAAACCGAACGAACCGGCCCGTGTCGCGCTCGTCGGCGCCGCGCTCGCCGAGATCCGCGGCGAGGCCGTCGAGGAGCTCGCCGCAACGACGAACGCCAACGTGTCCACCCTCTTCTCGCTCGGCGCCTGACAGCCGTGGCCGAGCCACGACCGCTCGGACGCGGCGAGCTGCGCACGCTTCTCGAGACGCACGAGATCCGTCCGAGAAAGGCCCTCGGGCAGAACTTCGTCGTCGACCCCAACACCGTCGAACGCATCGCCCGGCTCGCCGGAGTCGGGGTCGGCGACCGGGTCGTCGAAGTCGGAGCCGGGCTCGGCTCGCTCACGGTCGCGCTCGCCCGCACCGGAGCCCAGGTGACCGCCGTCGAGATCGACCACCGGTTGGTGGCCGAGCTTCCGTCGATCGTGCCCGAAACCGTCCGCATCGTCGAAGCCGACGTGCTCCGATGCGACTGGGACGAGATCCTCGCGACCCCGGAAGGGCCCGGGGCGGAGTGGGTGCTCGTCGCCAACCTGCCCTACAACGTGGCGACCTCGCTCGTCGTCCGACTGTTGCAAGGAGTACCTGCGATCCGGCGCATGTTCGTCCTCGTGCAAGCCGAAGTGGGCGAGCGACTCGCCGCGACTCCAGGCGATCGCACCTACGGCGCGGTCACGGTGCGGGTCGCCTACTTCGCCAGCGCGCGTCTCGTCGGACGGGTCTCGCCCCATGTCTTCTACCCGAAACCGAAGGTCGACTCGGTCCTTGTATCGATCGAGCGGCGACGACGGCCTGCCGTCGCCGCCGACGTCGCGAGTTACGCCGAGATCGACGCGCTCGTGCGTGCCGGCTTTGCCGGCAGGCGCAAGATGCTCCGGCGCGCGCTCGCCGGACTCGTCGCTCCACAGGCCTTCGAGGCCGCCGGTGTGGATGCCCGGCTGCGTGCCGAGCAGCTCGACGTCGTGGCGTGGGGCAAGCTGGCGGCGTGCCAACGGTCGATCGAGAGCTCGCGCCCGCCAAGCTGACCCGGTCGTTCCGCGTCACCGGGCGTCGCGCCGACGGCTACCACCTCGTCGAGGCGGAGATGGTCGCGCTCGACTTCACTGACGAGCTCGAGTTCACCGCTGGCGACGGTCTGGAAATCGTCGACGCCGTCAGCTGGATCGGTGCGAGAGGCGCCGATTCCGCACTCTTCGACGTGCCCATCGGCGAGAACCTCGTCGTTCGGGCCCTCGAGCTCGCGGGGAGGAGAGCGCAAGTCCGTCTCGTGAAGCGCATCCCGCCGGGGGCCGGCCTCGGTGGGGGTTCTGCGGACGCCGCGGCCGTGCTGCGCTGGGCTGGCGTAGAGGATCTCGTGGTCGCCTCGAGGCTCGGCGCGGACGTGCCTTTCTGCCTCCGAGGCGGTCGTGCCGTCGTGCGGGCCATCGGCGAGATCGTCGAGCCGTTGGCCCCCCTGGCGATGACCGTCGTTCTCGTCGCGCCGCCATTCGGCGTTTCGACGGCAGCCGTCTACGGTGCATTCGACGAGGTCGGCGCGCCTTCCCCGGGGTCCTCGACGAACGACTTGGAAAAGGCGGCCCTCACCGTCGAACCGCGACTCGCGTGGTTTCGGGATCTGCTTGCCGAGATCTCGGGACAGCAAGCGTCGCTCGCCGGGAGCGGGGCGACCTGGTTCGTCGAATGCGAACCGCGCGATGCGTCTCGGATCGCTGGTGATCTCCGGCAGGCCATAGGGTCGGCCGGGAGGCGTGCCGTCGTCGAGGTCGCGCGCGCCGAACTCGGCTGAAACGACCGGTCCGCGGGCGCCCTTCGTCGCGGCGCGGTAAGGGACTACTTCGCGCGGCGCTGCCAACGCGTGCGCTTCAGCATCTTCTTGTGCTTCTTCTTGCGCATCCGCTTCCGGCGCTTCTTGATCAGCGATCCCATGACTTCGCAGACGTTAGCTGATGGAGACCGATCGACGTCCACGACGCGGCATCAGCACCACCGGAACGCCGGAGACAGATCGGCCGGACCTGTCCGGCGTAGCCAGTCTTGCCACCGGTAAAGGAGCTGGGCGCACCGAGACGCTGTCAGGACAGTCCGGGGGAGAGGCGACCCGTTCCGGGAAGAACTTGAGGGACCTTGGGCAACCCGGTCGCCGACCGTTGAGGTCACGATCCAAGCGTGGGTCACGACGCTTCCCAGGTGTCCGTGAAGTCCTCCCCGGTGGGATCGAGCGGCCCGGGCATCGCCAGTGGGGTCGAAGAGCCCGGACCGCTCACCATCTCGATCGCTGACTCCGAGAACGCGGTGATCGGGCCGTTGACGCCGTTTCCCGTTGCCGTTGCGTTGGTGAAGCTCACCGCCCCAAAGTCAGCGAGCGGGGTGAGCGAGCAGTGTGGGGAACAGACCTCAGGTCGTTCGACGATCCATTCCGCCGACGATTGCGCGGGGGCTGGCGAGGGCGAAGCGATGTTGATGGAGAAGTTCCACCCCTTCGTCGTGTCTGAGATCGCGAGGGTCCAGGTCCCGCCCGCCACACTGACCGACGCGGTCATCGCATCGCCCGGGGAGATCGGGTGCGAAATCGGGACTTCGTCGCCGCCGCTCACGGCGGAATCGCCATACATCTCGTACCAGGCGTCGTAGGAGGGCGAACCGTCGAGGCAGTCGGACTCGGTGCCGTCTTGTTCGACTGTGGAGCTTGTAGGCAGGTAGCCGTCGATGCCGATCCAGGTCGAGGAGTACGTGGCCTCGTCCGACAGACAGGTCACGGCCGGGACGGTCCAATCGCCGCTGACCGAGGTGAACGTGGCCCCGGTTGCCGCGTAACCGGACCAGTTCGTGGAAGTTGTGCTCGCGGAGTTGACGGTCAAGAGCGCGACGTTCGTCGTCGCGGAGCTCACGGAGTTGGTGAAGACCGCTCGGAACTGATCGCCGTTCTCCGAGCTCGACGCCGTGAAGGAGTAGGACGGCGAGGTCGCGCCGGAGACGTTCGTCCAGGTGCTGCCAGCGTTAGACGAGACCTGCCACTGCACGGTCGGTGTCGGGTTGCCGGAGGCCGCGGCGCTGAAAGTCGCGGTGGACCCCGAGACGACCGTCTCGTCCGACGGCTGGGCGGTGATCGCCGGGGCAAAGTCGACGGTCAAGGTCGCGGTGTTCGTCGTCGCGGAGCTCACGGCGTTGGTGAAGACCGCCTGGTACTCATTGCCGTTCTCCGAGCTCGACGCCGTGAAGGAGTAGGACGGCGAGGTCGCGCCGGAAACGTTCGTCCAGGTGCTGCCAGCGTTGGACGAGACCTGCCATTGCACGGTCGGTGTCGGGCTGCCCGACGCCGCGGCACTGAAGTTCGCGGTGGTCCCGGAGGCGACGGTCTCACTCGAGGGCTGGCTGGTGATGGTCGGGGCTACGCCAGCTGTGACGGTGAGCGTGTAACTCCAGGTGCCGGCGTCCCCGAGGGCGGTCGAGTCCGAGCCCGAGACCGTGTAGTCGTTCGCGACGAGTGGCCCGCCCACGGTACTTACCAGACCCGAGCTCGAGACGGTGAGGTTCGCGTTCGGTACGGCGGTGACGTAGGTGACAGCGGCACCGTTCTGGCCGATGGGCTGCAGTTGCTGGGTGAAGGTCGACGAAACGGTCGTTGTGGTCGTGTCTGAGAATGGCGCGGCTTGGGAGATGTTGACCCCGTTCACCGTGAGCGTGTAGGTCCACGTGCCGGCGTCTCCGAGGGCTGTTGAGTCGGAGCCCGAGACGGTGTAGCTGTTCGCTGCGAGAGGGCCATCGACGGTGCTGACGAGACCTGATCTCGAGACGGTGAGGTTTGCGTTCGACACGGTGGTCACGTAGGTAACCGAAACGCCGTTCTGCCCAATGGGCTGGAGCTGCTGGGTGAAAGACGACGAGTCGGTCGTAGTGGTCGATCCCGTGAACGGCGCAGCCTGGGGAATGTTGACGTTGGTCGTGCTCGCGAGGCTGACGGTCAACGTCGCGGCATCCGTCGTGGCGGAACTCACGGAGTTCGTGAAGACCGCTCGGTACTGAAAGCCGCTCTCGGAGCTCGATGCCGTGAAGGAGTAGGACGGCGAGGTCGCGCCGGCGACGACGCTCCAGCTGGCGCGGTTGTTCGACGAGACCTGCCACTGCACGGCCGGTGTCGGGTTGCCGGAGGCCGCGGCGCTGAAAGTCGCGGTGGAACCCGAGGCAACCGTCTCACTCGATGGCTGGCCGGTGATGGCCGGAGCGACTGCTGGGGGTTTGGGGTTCACCGGCGCGGTCGACGCTGGCTGCACCTTGAGAGTCGCAACCTTCGTTGTCGCGGAGCTGACGGTGTTGGTGAAGACTGCCCGGTACTGAGAGCCGTTCTCCGACCTCGACGTCCTGAACGAGTACGTGGTCGCGGTTGCGCCACGAACCCTTTGCCACGCATCTCCCGGGCCACTCCGTTCCTGCCACCTGACGCGGGGTGCGGGGTCTCCGGACGCGTGAGCTGTAAACCGCGCGATCTGACCAGCGCGCACGCTGTCGTTCCTCGGCTCGAAGGTCACTATCGGTCGCCCTTTTCGGGCGGTCGTGGAGTTCTCGTGTTGCCGTGGACCGCTGTTGACGGGGACGACATCGGGACCGTGGGTCCAAGCAGCGGAAGGTTCGGTGGTGCCGTGAAGTACTGATGCCACCCTGACTGTCGGGACGACGCGAGAAACAGTAACGACGGCCGCGGACGCGCTTTCACCAGATATGGCGACGATTGATCCGATCGAGAGCATGCCGACGGCGCTGGCGCCGAGCAGGTGGAGGTATCGTCGCTTGGTCGGCGCGAGGGTCATATGCGAAGGCGAGATCGACGACTGAATACGGTGAAGAATGTCGGTTCTCCCGATGGCCAATTGTCAGACGGTTCAAGCATGAGTTTAGGCAGTCATCAAACAAGGCTTAACTGAGCCGAATCTACGGGCGGGAGACACAGTTGATGACTTCATGCAGGTTGCCTGGATCGCGGCTCCCACGAGATCGCACGCAGTGTCGCCATTCCTGCGCGAGGCTGGAGTCTTGCCAACGTGCGGTCCACGGGCCGGAAGACCGACCGAAGAACCGACTTGTCGTTATCCGGTGGCGGGTAGTTCAAGAGGCAGAACGCCTGACTTTGGATCAGGAAATTGGAGGTTCGAGTCCTCCCCCGCCAGCTGCGTAGGAGCAGGTCAGAGCTGTCGCACGATTCAGGCAATTCCTGGCCATCCCCCACGCTTCGTCGCGCGAGACCATTGGTCATGTCGATCAACCTGCGCGAAGCCGGTCGTGGGCAGCCCTTTTTGCTGCTGCCGTCGGTGGCTGACTGGCTCTCGGATGACGACCTGGCGTTCCCCGTTCTCGACGTCGTCGCAAAGTTCGATCTCGCCGCGTTCTGCACCGCCACCGGGACGATGGTCACGGCGGGGCCGCCTATAACCCGAAGGTCATCCTTTCGGTGCTGCTCTACGCCTCTTGCCAAGGCGAGCACTCGTCGCGAAGGATCGAGCGTCGGCTCCAAGAAGACGTCGACTTCCTGGTCGTCGCAGCGAATCAGCAGCTGGATCACGCGACCGTCGCCCGCTCTCGCTGCCGGCACGAAGAGGCGATCGCAGGGGTCTTCTCCCAAGTGCTCGGGCTCAGGGGGCGATGCACCTACGCGAGGTGCAAGATCACAACGGAACCGGTGTTCGGCAGCATCAAGGCCAACCTCCGGAGCCGACGTTCTTCCGGTCGCCGCCTTGTCGCCGTGCAGAGCGAATGGCGCTTCATCTGGGCGGTTCACAACCTCATGAGGCTGCGGGCGACTCACCTGGTGCTTGGCTGAGCGGCCGGAACGGTGGGAACCGTCCCAATGGTGCGGTGAGCATCGCCCCGAACTCGACGATCAAGGGACGTTGCGCGATCAACCGCGCGACAGCCTCGTCAGTGGCAGTCACGACCGTCGCCACTTGCAACTCGTTGGCGAGCCCCGGCGGAGTTCAACGGACCCTACTACTGACTGAAGGCCATCGCTTGGGCGGTTGGAATCCAATATCTGCAATCTCCATCAAGCCCAGGGCGGTTCACTCCTGGAGCATCGAACGAGCAGGGTCACTTGCATGACCGTTACGCGCGTCGGCAGAGGTCCCTCTTGATCGCCGCCATCGGTTTGCGGAGACTAACCGACTGGTCCGATTGTGCTCGCGCCGTAGGTGTACTCCTTTTCGAGAGCCTTCAGCGCCGCGCCCGAAAGCGTCTTGGCTTTGCCGTTTGCGGCCACGTAACTGACCTTGGTCACCGGGCCGACGGTGAACCACGCCTGCTTCGCGATCACGTATCCGGCGACCCTGGCATTGGTCTCAGGCGACAGGTCCGCGAAGGTCGCGGGCTTCGCGCTGATCGTGTCCGGGAGATGGTCCACCACATAGACGGCGACCGTCGCGGCGTGGTCCGACGCGATGACGCCGTCATAGGCGTTGGGATGCCAGGGCGTGTCCGAGATCCCCCGGACGACCATCCAGGGAACGCCTTGTGACGCACACGCGAAGGCGAACCCGGTGCCTTCGTTCTCCTCGGCATCGGTCTGATACACGAAGTCCTGTGCTTCGAGCCATGGCAAGGGCTCGGTCCACACAGGCGCCTGCCCGATCACTCCGACAACGATCCGGTTCGCGATGACACCCTTCGCCTTCTGGCCGGTCGCGTCCGCGACGGTGGTCGTGCCGAGCGACGGTGCCTGCTCTGCGGTCTCCACGAGCTGACGGGTTGCGGCGAAAGCCGTGATGTAAACCCATTGCTTGTTCGGCGTAGACGGTCCGCTGCCGAAGGTCTTCGCGTCGGCCGGAGTCGGCAACGGGTTGTCGTACCCGGCGGTTTCGTCACCTGCGATCGTCACGCCCGATCCGACGTGCATCTCGACCCCCTCGTACGGGGTCTGGTACCCGCCGAGCTGGTAGTGGAGGTTGGACTTGTCGACGACCATCCCGCTGACGACGACATCGCCCACGTTGATGGGTGCGGCTTGAGCGCCCGCCGTCCCTGAGAACAACATGGCGCGGGGATGGAAATGCGAGATAAGAAGGTAGGCGGCCAGCTCGGCTGACTCGTCGACCTCGCCGCCGAACGCGTCCACCACCGGACGGCCATCGATCGAACCGAGGTAGAAGAGATACCCGTCGACCGCTACTGACCTGGTCACGTGCATGGCGGCGAGCACCGGCGCTTGTTCCGCCCCTTCGGCACTGATGATCCCGATCGGCGCGAGGGGGTGCGCGGCAGCCGGACTTGTCCTTGTTGAGGCCGAGGCGATCGCACCGACAGTGAGACCACCGGCGATGACGACCGCCACGAGCGCGGTTCGTCCAGCGAGACGATGGCTCATGCCGCGATCGTTGGTGCCCTTGTCGTGGCCTTTGTTTCCAATGAAAAAGGTCATGGTTCTCCTCCTTTCGTCCGGAGAATTCGATCTATAGACGCCAATCTCGCTCATTTCCGAAGCGCCGTTAAGTCACGCCACGTGCCAGAGGCTGGTTGCATGGAACCGGTCACTCGGCAATCCCGAATCCTATTGGTTAGCGCGATGTTGACCATTTATCTTGCCGGAGGGCATCTGGGCGGCGGGATCGGTGGGATCGGAAGTTCCCGAGGGGCACATCAGCCGAGTACGGGCGGAGCTCCGGGGGTGACCGCGCCGCCGACAAATGCGCCGCCGACTTCGAGCACAGTCCCGTCGTCAGCGGCAACGCGCCCTTTGTCTACGAACCCTTCACTTCCCAGGGGGGAAACGGCCCGTCTCTTCGTGTCACGACAATCGCCAAAGTGAGTAAGTGCTTCCGCGACGGCGTCGCCGGTCGCTCGTCTTACGGCTGCTTCGGGCGAGAAGAAGGAATCTACGATCCTTGCTCTGCCAGACCGGGGCGACATCTGAGCCACTCTTGTGCACTGAAAATCCTGGCAGCCCAGACGTCATGGTTTACGCCTCGGCTCGCTCCCGGCTCCACCACACGGCGCGCCGGACGAGCGTCCCTGGTCCATGGAGCGATGGGATGGCAGTTCTGAATAGTAGTTTCCGCTGTCTGGAGCGGCCTTGGGCCATTCGACTGCTCGCTGACAAAGGGCTTCCTCGCCGATTGTCACGTGCCCGAGAAGGCCACGCGATGGTGGATGGCGGCTTGTCAGAATCGGAGGAGCGACGCAAGCTCCTTCGTTCACAACCGCGTGACCACGATCTGGTTGTGACCGGAAACGATCCTAAGTGGTTCGCTGCTCTCAGTGTCGCTGAGCGCGAATCGCGGCGGCTCGCTCCCGGGTCATCCTCGGCGCACTCAGCGCCGTTCCGTTGGTGGCAAGAACTGGTGCGCAGATAACCGTGCCCCGAACAGACGCGGGATATTTGCCGGAGGAATAGACGACCGGCTATCCCAACAGCGTCTGCTCGACAGGTGTGCTGAGGTCGACGCGCGAACCGCTCGACGTGACGGCGTCGGTGCCGGCGCGCCGTGTCAGCCACCAGCCGACGAGCATGCTCGCCACCGTGCCCCCTCCGGTGACGGCCCAATAGGTCACTTTAGGTGTTCCCGTGGGTACGAGGTAGAAGAACAGGACAATGGCGAGCATCACACCGGCCATTGTCAGGACGACGCTGAGCCAGACGCCCGGCCGACCGTAGGGGACCGTGTAGGAGCGCCCCACTCCTGGCTGCTTCTTCCGCAGCATGATCACCGAGGGGAACATCAACAGGTAGGGGAACAGGAACACGATCGAGCTCAAGGCGAAGATGCTCCAGAACACGCTCTCCTTGGTGGCGAAGAAGGTGTAGTTGATGACCGCCAACGCCGTGGCGAGCACGCCCATGAGCACAAACGCGTAGTCCGGCGTGAAAAATCGCCTGTTCGCGTGGCCGAAGACGCCGGGAGCGGAGCGGTCGAGTCCTGTCGACCCCATGGAGTGGTTGGCGCCGATCGACCAGGTCACCATGTTGCCGATCAAGGTGAACAGCAACAGGACGATGAAAAGGTCATAGACCGGCGTGGCCGCGCTTCCGAGGACAGCGTGGAATGAGAGTCTCATCGCGTCGGCCATTCCCGAGACGATGGACAGGTTCTTGAGCGGAATGGTCGAGAGGATTCCGAAGTTACCGAGCAACTGGGCCACTACGATGATCACGCCCCCCGCGAGCAGCATGCGCGGGATGTCGCGTCTGGGGCTCTTGACCGCGCCAGCGGCCGAGCTCATGAGTTCGAAACCCATGAAGTTGTAGACGATAATCGGCAGAAAACTCCAGTTGGCACCGAAGGAAGGCACCCAGTGTCGCGCTGAGAAGGAGTTTGCGACACCGTGGGTGATCGCAAACCCGATGCCCATGCCGCAAAGCACGACGAGAACAGCCACTTTCAGCACCGCGCTCACGCTGTTGACCCACTTGCTCAGTGACATCGGCAGGATGCCGATGAGCACCATGAGCCAGATCAGGGCGATGACGATGATCTCGGCGGAGGTGCGGCTCATCCCGCCCCAGAACGCAGCCGACAAGGTGCCGGCGAACACGACGAAGACCGCCGGCGCCCAGTAGGCCACATTCACCCAGTAGAGCCAGGCGGTGAAGGTCCCCCAGCGGCGCCCATAAGCCTCGCGGACCCAGACATAGATGCCGCCCTCCTGGGGCCAGGCACTACCCAGTTCGGCGGTGACGAGGCCATAGGGGACGAAGAAAACGAGAGCGAATATCACGTACAGGGTGATGCACTCGACACCGAGGGCGCACGCGACCGCGACTGTGTCGAGGGTGATGATCGCCGAGACGGCGAAGAGGGTCATCGAGTAGATGCCCATCGTCCTCGGTTGATCGGCCAGTGACACTGGTCCCGCGACGGTCTTGGCTGCAACAGCCATGACTACCTCCGTTCACGAATCCAAGAGAACGCTCAGCTACGGATACCAACGGAGCCAGCCGGCTGCTGTTGGGTTATGCAGTGCACGTTGCCCCCCCCGAGCACGATCTCGCGTCCCGGCACGGTCACTACCTTGCGGCCCGGGAAGACGGCCTCGAGTTTCGCCTTGGCCGCGGCGTCCTTGGGATCGTCGAAGGTCGGCATGACGACGCCGCCATTGACGATCAGGAAATTGAGATAGGACGCGGCCGTCTCGTCGCCAGGCCGGCGCGGGATTGAGCCCTCGGCACAGTCGACACCCGAGGCCTCCTCCTCGGTGAACGCCGTGACCGCTGGCATCGGCAGAGTCTCGACGCGCAGGCGTCGTCCTTTCGCGTCAGTGGCCTCCCGCAGCACCTGCAAGTTGTTTTCGAGAAGCGTGAAACGCCAGTCGTCCTTCTCGTCGGTGACGCCAGCGAGCACGACGCCGGGGGCCGCGAAGCACGCGACATCGTCGACGTGCCCGTTCGTCTCGTCGGGATCTATGCCGCGTGGCAGCCAGATGGTCTTGTCGACGTTGAGGTAGTCGCGTAGACACTCTTCAATCTCCTCGCGCGAAAGCTGGGGATTGCGCCCCGGCGAAAGCAGGCACTCCTCCGTGGTGATGACGGTGCCCTCGCCGTCGACGTGAAAGGAACCGCCCTCCATGACGAGCGGCGCTCGGTATCGGCCGACCTGCTCGAGCTCGGCGATCTTGCGCGGCACCATCTGATCCTTGTCCCAGGGGAAGTACAGGCCGTCGTAGAGGCCGCCCCAGGCGTTGAACTCCCAGTCGACGAGGCGAACCTCGCCCCTGTCGTTGACGACGAACGTCGGTCCGCAGTCTCTGATCCAGGCGTCGTTGCTCGAGATCTCGACGACTCGAACACTGTTCGGAAGCATGTTGCGCGCGTTCTCGTACTGGTCATGATTGACCCCTACGGTCACGGGCTCGAATGCGGATATGGCGGTTGCGACCTGAACCCAGGCGCGCTGTGCGGGCTTGGCGCCCAGGCGCCAGTTGTCGGGGCGTTGCGGCCAGAGCATCCAGGTCTGGGCGTGCGGCTCAAACTCGCCCGGCATGCGAAAGCCGTCGCCACGCGGCGTGCTCGCGATCGTGCCCGGCGCGGCATCGGTCACCGTCGGCATTCTCTTGAGAGAAAGGGGATCGAGGTCAGGCAAGGAGGGCATGGGCAATCTCGTGCAGTTCGGGATCAGCCGGGACCTCGTCTAGACCGATGAGGGCGAGCATCAAGGCTTTTTGGAAGTGCAAGCGATTCTGGGCCTGGGGGAAAATGATCGACGCGGGGGAGTCGGCAATCTCGTTCGTCACTTCCTCGCCGCGCATCGCCGGCAAGCAGTGCATGAACTTTGCCCCGGGCTTGGTGTGGCTCCAAAGTTCGCTGTTTACCTGGAAGGGGCGGAGGGCGGTCACGCGGTCGGCGTACTCGGCCTCCTGTCCGGTCCACCACCAGCAGTCGGTGTAGACGAAATCGGCGCCGTCGATCGCTTCGAGGGGGTCGCTGGTGAGTAAGAAAGAGCCGCCGCTTCGCGCCGCGAGGAACTGGGCCTTCTGCCTCACCTCGGGACCGATCTCATATCCCGGCGCATTGCCGACGCGAACGTTCAACCCGAGTTTGGTCAGTGTCGTCGAAAGCGAGTTGCAGGGGTGCGCCGCGTCACCCACGTACGCGAAGGTGACGCCCTGCAGCTTGCCGGCGTACTCCAGGATGGTGAGCGCGTCGCTCATCGCCTGGCAGGGATGCCGGTCGTGATCCATGGCGTTGATGACCGGCACGGTCGACCAAGCAGCGAGCTCATTGACCGTCTCATTTGTCTTGGCGCGAATCACGATCGCCGAGTTGTACTGAGAAAGCGTTCGGGCGGTATCGGCGACACTCTCCCGCCCGGGTAGGTGGATCTCACCAGGACGCAGGTAGAGCGCGTTCCCGCCGAGCTCGGCAAAGCCGTTTTCGAAACTCACTCGGGTGCGAGTCGAGGCGGCTTCGAAGATCATCGCCAGGTGCCTGCCTGGCAGGAATGGCGTGAGCGGACGTCGCCTCCACCTTGCCTTGATGGCAATCGCCAGCCTGAGAAGCCGCTCGAGATCCTCCCGCTCGTAGTCCAGGTCCGTTAGGAAGTGACGGCCTCGGACCCTCCGCAAACCGGAGAATTCCTCCGCCATCGTCTGCTCGTCCTCCAGCTCGACCCGTACAAGCTGCTCGCCGAGACTTTCGTCTTAGCAGAAACTTCGAACGAATGTCGTGGAACAGCTTGCGCTTGTTGCAGGGTGAAACATGACGATGACGTCATGGCGTCCAGGTAAGAGCGGCTGGCCCGAGTCACTACGCCGACGTCCTGGGAGGAACCGCGCCTATTCGCGCCTTTTCGTTCGCTTCCGCGGTGGGTTCTTCCTGAATGGCAGGGCGTTGCCGCTGATCTGACTTTGGATTGGGAAACTGAAGGCTCGAGACCTCCTGCCAGCTGTATCTGGGCAGGTCAGCGTGGAATCGCGGGCCGAAGGACTCCTGACGCCGACCGTGAAGAAGCTAACCATTCTGTCCAGACTCTCCGCTTCTGGCACGAGAGCGCAACTACAGGAGGCCTTGGTCACTATTGGCAACTTCCCGGTGAACGCGCGGCGCGTCTCGGTTCTGAGCACGTCGTCAGGCTGTGGCGCGCCGTTGTGAGCCAGGCTCAGCTGCAATGGGCCGTGTAGGCAGTTGTCCCTGGTTGATATGCCTCTCCTGAATTGGGACTTACCATAAGGCACGACTCGTCCACTGCCACGAATTGTGAAGCTGGGATCTGCTTCAGCTGATCGACCTCCGTGTAAGTCCACGACGTATTGGCATCTCCCTGGAAAAACCAGTTGCTGCCGTTGTCCGCGAGGATGAGGCCGTAATTCTTCATTGTCGTCATCACGGTCTGGCACATCGCCGAGCACTTTGATGCAGGCAACGAGAAACTCGCGTTCAGCCTGAAGCGCGCCCCCATTGGAGGGCAATCACTGTTCGCCTGCCCGGCCTCGTGGCGAGCGGGCCACAGGTACGACTGCTGCGTGCAATCGGCTGTGAAGCGGATCGCGTGATCGAGCGTCCCAGCCTTCACCTCCGCGTACTGCACCAGCAGAGGCGCGATGGGAAGACCCGCTGCGTCCGCCGAGGTCCAACCCGCCGGTCTCAAGGCGTCGGACTCAAGGCTCCAAATGGCACCAGATCCGGCGGTTGATTCGCCGTTTGGCTTGTAGTACGCGTCCCACAGCTCGTACAGCTTGCATGTTGAGGGATTGACCATCAGGGCGTGGCGGTCACCGGAGGCATTCTTTCCGCCTTCGATCGGGGTCGATGAGGAGAACGGGTAGAGGCCCTTGTTGCTTTGGTCTGCGTATTCGAAACTGACATGAACCAACGGCTGAGTCGGGTGCACGATCTGAAAGGGAATGCCGTACGGGTTGTTCCTGTTTCCGGAGGGCCCGTAGTCAGGGTGCAGGTAAGTGGTGGAGGAGTCCATAGAGGCAAGCCATTTCGCGCTGTTCGGGTTCACAGGGAGATTCGTGATCGGAGTGTTGAGGACGTTGTTCTTCGGGAAAGAAGGGCAACTCGTACCGGGGAACAGTGGTCCAGTCGAGGAGGCGGTGGTAACCGCAGGACTTGTTCGGCGCGGCATTGCGGACACCGATCTCGTCGTTGCCATGCCGAAAGAGCCTGTAACGAGCAGCCCCGTCACGCCTAGGCTGATTGCTCCGAGGGGGACCCCAACCCTCAGCCGGAAGATCGAAAACATCTTCTCCCCTTGTTACTGGCCTGTCCGCCGCCCCAAAGGACGCCACTTCATTGTGGAACGCCCCAGCATAGGAATTCACGACAATGAGCCCAAGGCGGAGGAGCTCATCCGACAACGTTCGCTCGTTGTCGCTTCGATACAACGTCGGACCACTTGTACACCCCGCGACACCCTTTTCTGGGGGAATGCCGGGACAAGGGCGATCGGATTCCGTTTCGCGTCTCAATCGCGGACGTCTTGTCGTTCAAGACAGCGATCACGGTTGGCAGCTGCGGGTACGAAGTGTTCCCAGCGGCCGACGACAAGGCCGGGCGCCAACCCAACACCCAACCCAGATTCCGGTTCTCAGCGCCGGGCCGTCCCGGCTGGTCGCAGTGCTCCTCTTGTTCACCGTCGAGGGAGGGTCTTTGTGATGCAGCGGCACCCAGTCAGACTCGCCGGGACCTGATCGCATGCCCACCGAGAGAGCGCGGGCCTTCGGCTTGTCGCTTCCAGGTCCGCCCTGTCGACCGCGTCGAGAACGGGGCGAAGCTCCACTGCAGCTTCCGCGGTAGTCGATTGGTCCATCGCTGCATCGTCGTCGGTCGGCCACGAAGTTCTGCCACAACGCCTACCGGGTGCCGACAGTCCAATCCGAGCGGGCGGCCCCGCGTGCGGGACGTGCTGCGTTCCTGAACCTTTTGGACCAGGCGCGGTAGCACCTGATTGATGCTGGTTGCTGAGAGAGGCGGGATCGGGCGCGCCTTGTTCCCCTTCGATCTCGCTTTTCGCGATGCCATTGGCGAGGACGCCGTCTCAGGTGCGACCGGCGGGTTACGACTCGGCTTCGGGAGCAAGACAGGCAGAACTGGGATCTTCCGGGAAGTGGCCGGGCTTTCCCCGACGTGCTGATGGGAGCGCGTGATGGCATATTTGGCCCCTTCGGGCCCCGGATGGGTCACTGATCGACATTCACTGACCAAAGACGCGATAATCACTTTGAACCAGAGAGAAGGAGCGACGATGCGTTCCGTCTGGAAGGTCGCGGTTGTCCTCATTGTGCTCGGACTCGTAGCCTTCGGATTGGCCGAACACAGAACCAACGCGCCTTCGCCAGCGATCGGTGGGCCTCCGATCACAGACGGAATCGTGTCGGCAAGCGCGATGGTCGCCGCGGCATGTGGCGGCACGTGCGCTGCCTCCCCACCGTCCATGACAGCTGGCTATGAGCCGCTCGCGGCGTTTGGGCCGGACTCTTCGTCTGGCGTCGTCGAATTCGACCATCGCCCGCTGGAGGTCTGCTTCGCGGTCGGCTCCCTTTCGGTCGGGAAGCTCACCTACGTAATCGGCTCACCGGTCGGTGGCCCGATGACACTGTTCGACGATATCGATCCAGACGCCACGACGATGCAAGGCTGCGTCTTCGATCCGGGCAGTGACTCGGGACCGAACACTGTCTCGATCGTCGCCAGCGGACCCGGACCCTGGGTCGTACGCATCGACCAACAGGACTAGACATCCACGAGGAACGTGCGACCCGCGATCGCTGTTGAACTCGAATAGACGGGTGTCCTACGCATCGTCCTGGGGCGCTGGATACCGCCGACGGCCGTGAACCGCTGAGCTGGACCTCGTTCCGCATGTCGTTGAGCTGCCTGGCGCGGCCTTGGCCATTTCGACTGCTCACTGACAAAGGACTTCCTCGCCGGTTGGATCGTTCCCAAGAACGGCGCGCGATGGCGGATGGCGGCTTGTCAAGCGATGATGAGCGATGCAAGTTCTTTCTTTCTTCACCGGGTGATGACGATTTGGTTTTGACCGCGTAAGGCCACAAGAGACGGCGATTCACCGATCGTGGACCTCTGATCGGGCAACTGAAGGACCGTTCTTAAAAAGGGGAAGCACGTTCGCACCTGGTCGTTGGGTCTGGGATGAGCCGAGGAATCCCGCACCCATACCTGAGGATCGTGTAGCTGGCAAGATCAGGCGATGGCTCGTGATCGAGACGTTGGAGCGTTCGACCGGCGTGCGCAGGCATACGAGAGCGGTTGGCGCGGCAGGTGGCACCACGAGATCGCCGACCGCACAGCAGACCTGGCCCTGAACTCCCAAACGGCACCACGTCGTATCCTCGACGTCGGGTGCGGGAGCGGGTATCTGCTTCGCCAGCTCGCGGCTCGCGTTCCAGAAGCAACGGACTTGGTCGGTATCGATCCTGCTCCCGCGATGATCAGGAGAGCTCAAGCTATTGCCTGCGACGATCGCTTGCGGTTTTCGATAGGAGTCGCTGAACAACTCCCGTATCCTGACGGCAGCTTCGACCTTGTCATCAGTACGAACTCGTTCGATCACTGGGCGGACCAGCAGGCTGGTCTGAAAGAGTGCGCCAGAGTCCTGGGGTCGGGCGGTCGGCTTGTGCTCACCGACCTCTTCTCCTGGTTGTTCATGCCGACGCTCCTTGTTGGGCATCGAGGTAAGGCTCGCAGCAAGGGACGCGCGACTCAGCTTTTCCTCGTGGCTGGATTCAACCCGCCGGAGTGGTGCCGTCTCTACGCGTTCATTCTTCAGACGGTCGCGGCGATGAAATAGCGCCTGTCACATCGGAGTCCGCCGTTACCGCCGGTGCTTTCGGCTGGTGGTTCCATCCCAGTTCTGCGCCTCGGCTTCGTGCGCCCCGCTGAATATGATGAGGACGCGCCTGAACCGAATAGTGTGGAAGTCGGAACATGTGATTGTGTCGGCACTGCAGTCGGGGAAGTTGATGCGTCGACTAGCACTTCTCTTGTCAATGTCGCTGGGACTTTCGCTCACGGCGTTCGGTGGCCGGGCAGTGACCAGTCACAGCGAGTCTGCGAACCAGTTCGTGAAGACGGCCGCGAAGGCGCTGGCTTCGGCGAAGTCGGTCCGCCTATCGGGCACGATCAGAGTCTCCGGAGGGTCCGAGACACTGGATCTCGTTCTTTTCTCGAACGGGGACTTTGAAGGCAGCCTGACATTGCAGGGCTATCCCGTGCATCTGATAGTTCTCGACGCGACGGACTACTACAAGGCGCCGGCCGCGTGGTGGCGCAAGGCCCTAGGTCTTTCGACCACGACTGCGAAGGAGATCGCCCCATACTGGGTCAAAGCTCCGAAATCCGCCTTCGCTGCCATCGGGAACAGCTTCAAGATTGCGGCGCTTGCTTCCAGCCTGAGGGCGACTTCGGGGCTGACAATCGTCGGGCATGAGAAAATCGAGGGCCAGTCCGCTGTGGGTGTCAAGTCGTCGCAAGGAGGTGTGCTCTGGATTGCGACGTCTGGCGCGCAGTACCCGATCTCAGAGGTCAAAGCTGGAAGTGGCGGCGGCAGCTTGACCTTCAGCGGCTGGGACAGCTTCGCGTTGCCGACCGCGCCGAAAGGAGCCCTTTCGCCGTAGTCTTCCGGTCCCTGCAGTTGGGGCGATCTCCGAAGGACTTGTCCTCGCAGGGGCATTGCTGACGGGGCGTGAGCAGCCGACCGGTGAGGCCATCTGGGGCGTTTCCCAAGAGATTCCGCGCCTCACATCGCTGGCGGGTGGAATTCGCTTTAGACAGACGTCCGGGATGCTCCCGGATCTAATTTCCAGCGTTCACAGTCGTGCGAGACTGTGCTCTGGTGCCGACGTGGCGACAAGGAGTTCAGGATTATGGCGACAGTGCTGGTGACCCGGCACTTGCCCAACGGCGCACTCGACCCGCTGGCCGATCACGTCGTCAGGATTCGAAACGACGATGTGCCCTATGGTCACTCGGAGCTGGTCGAGGCCGTTGCCGACGTCGACGCCGTCGTGTGCGTGCTGACCGATCGCATTGATGCTGAGGTACTTTCCGCCGCTTCGAGGCTCCGGGTCATCGGCAATATCGCAGTTGGAATCGACAACATCGACACGACCGCGGCACGCGCCGCCGGTGTGCAGGTGATCAACACGCCGGGCGTTCTCGACGAGACAACGGCTGACCTCGCCTTCGCCCTGATCCTGGCGGCGAGTCGCGGTACTTCGGGAGCCGAGCGCGACTTGCGCGCGGGGAGCTGGCGAGGCTGGAGCCTGCTCGATCACGTCGGCCGTGATGTCTACGGAGCGACGCTCGGACTGGTGGGGTACGGACGGATCGCTCACGCGGTCGCCCGTCGTGCCGTCGGATTCGACATGACCGTGCTGCACTGGTCGCGTCGTAGCACCGGCGAGCCCGGTTACGTTCGGGACCTTGACGATCTGCTGGTGCGCAGTGACATCGTGAGTCTGCACGTCCCGCTGACCGAATCGACGCGTCACCTCATCGGAGCACGCGAGCTGGACCTGCTCGGGCCAAAATCCGTCATCGTGAACACCGCCCGGGGTGCCGTCATTGACGAAGCGGCGCTGGCCGTCGCGCTCGAGGGTGGGAGAATCTTCGCGGCCGGACTGGACGTGTACTCCGACGAACCGCGGGTGGCGCCGGCCCTCTTGCATGCTCCGCGCACCGTGTTGCTGCCGCATATGGGCAGCGCCTCGCTCGCCACGCGGCGGCGGATGGCTCTCGTGGCGACGAGTGGCGTGGCGGCGGCTCTGGCCAAGGCCTAGAGCGATGCGGGTTCTGATCGCGCCCGACAAGCTCCGCGGCACGCTCAGTGCCCGTGCCGCGGCCCAGGCCCTGTCTGAGGGCCTCGTCGCCGCCGGAGTGGAGACGATCTGTCTGCCCTTGTCCGACGGCGGCGAAGGCTTCCTTGACGCCTTGGGCGGTCCGAATCGGACCAGTGAGGTTCGCAACGCCTTCGGGATACCGGCGGTGGCGCCATGGCGGTTGAGCGGCGCCCGGGCGACCATCGAATCGGCGATCGTAATCGGGTACGTACCGGGCGTCATCCCTGATCCTGCGGGGGCCGAAGCGGCATCGTCCTACGGCCTTGGCGAGCTGGTCGCCGAGGCCCTGCGTGCCGGCGTCCGCCAGGTCAACATCGGATTGGGCGGCTCGGCGACCACCGACGGTGGAGCTGGCGCACTGGAGGCACTCGAAGGACTCCTCCCGTTCGACCCCGGCTGTGCGATCGTGCTCGCCACAGACGTCACGACCCGGTACCTCGCTGCTGCCGGGGTCTTTGGCCCGCAGAAGGGCGCCGACCCAGCCGCCGTCGTCCGACTGGAGCGTCGCCTCGCCGTCCAGGCCGAGCTGCTGCGGGCACGGTTCGCACGCGACGTCAACGTCGTCGCCGGCGCCGGAGCCGCCGGAGGTCTGGCAGGCGGGCTGTGGGCGGCCGGAGCCTCCATCGTGCCCGGCTTCGATTTCGTCGCGGCGCTCGTCGGCCTCGAGTCACAGGTCGCCGCGGCCGATCTGGTCGTCACCGCCGAGGGCCGCCTCGATCGCACCTCCTTCACGGGCAAGGTGGTCGGCGGGGTGCTCGCCGCGGCGGGGCGCGCCGGCGTGCGCGCGGTGGTCGTCGCCGGACAAGCCGACCGCGAGACGATCCGGGGCTCACCGGCACCCGTCATCGACCTCTCCGAGAGGTTCGGTGACAAGCGATCGATCGAAGCGACGGCCGATTGTTTGCGACAGGCCGCCCCGCTCGTACTGGCGGCCTGGTTGTGAGCCGCGCGCCACATGGCGCCTCAGACGGTGATTCGAGGTGATTCGCGTCGTGACCCTGGCGGCGGTCGTTCTTGCCAGTTGGGACAGGGGTTAGAAGCTATTCAAGCGCCCTCCGGGCTGGTGCGGCCGCTCGCGCTGGACCGGCCTAATCGAAGTCGGTCCGATAGAGGTGGCAGGCGACCTCGACTTGTTCGGCTCCGTCGCCAACGGGACGGAGCGCGGGGTCGGCGCCCGTGTGGAAGCGGATCGTCACGCCTCCCGGGCGTTCCTCGGTTGTGGCGATGCCCCTCCAAAACGGGTCATCCGGGCTCGCTGAACGGTGTTCGGAGAGCAATGCGGTGATGTCGGCCGCGCCCTGACCGGAAGCGCAGGGAAGTAGCGCAACGGGCGACGGCCGGTCGAGCCCTTCGATGTCGCCGATGATCGCTCGCTCGCGCTGGAACTCGTCCGGTCCGAGTACCGCCCAACGTTCCTCGAGAAGCGCGCGCAGGTCGCGGCTCTCCCAGCCGCACGGTTCGAATGCCCGTGGACAGCGGGGATGGAATGAGCAACCCAGCGGCGGCACGGCGGCGTCGGGCACCTCGCCGCGGGGAAGGTCGCGGGGCACGTGGTGACTGGGGTCGGGTTCGGGGATCGCCTCGAGGAGGGCTTTCGTGTACGGGTGCCGGGGATGGGCGTAGACGTCGGCCGCTGAGCCGATCTCGACGATCCGTCCGAGGTACATAATCGCGATGCGGTCGCAGAAATAGCGCGCCGTCGCGAGGTCGTGGGTGACGTAGAGATAGGTGAGCCCGAGGTCGTCTTTTAGGCCGTCCATGAGCTGGAGGACCTTGGCCCGCACGCTCATGTCGAGCATGGAGACCGGTTCGTCGGCGATGACGAGCTCGGGACCGAGGATGATCGCCCGGGCGAGGACGGCGCGCTGCTTCTGGCCACCTGACAGGTCGCTCGGGTACTTGCGGAGGAATCGGTCGACCGGCACGAGACCGACGCGTTCGAGCGCCTCGGCTACGAGCTTGCTCACCTGCCGGTCGTCGCGGGCAATGCCGTGGATGCGCAGAGGGTGGCCAACGGCTTCGAGGATGGTCATCGCCGGATTGAGCGATGCGTGCGGATCCTGGAAGATGAGTTGCATCCGCTTGCGCAGAGGCCGGAAGCGACGCTCCGACAGTCCGGAGATCTCCTCTCCGTCGAGCGAAATCGACCCTTCGGTGACGTTCACGAGCGAGAGCACCGCCCGCGACAGGGTCGTCTTGCCGCTACCGGACTCGCCGACCAGACCGAGCACCTCGCCGCGGTGCAGCTGGAAGCTGACGCCGTCGACGGCCTTGACCGATCCGGTGTCGCGGCCGAGCATTCGCTGCAAGAAGTTGCCCCGCAGCGCGAAGTGAACTTTCACATCGCGCACATCGAGAAGGACCGGCGAACTCGAGGGGTCAGGCTTCGTCGGCAATACCGATCACCTCGCGCTCGAGCGGGACGCGGCGATCCGCGGTCAGGTTGTCGAAAGGACCGTGGAGCCAGCACTCCGCGAGATGGCCCGGGCGCACCTCGGTGCCGATCGGCGCGTCGTCCGCGCAGATCCGCATCGCCGAGGGGCAGCGCGGGTGGAACCGACACCCCGACGGCGGTTCGATGAGATCGGGCGGGGCACCGGGGATGAAGTGGAGCTCGCGCGTCGACAGCGAAATCGTCGAACGCATCAGCTCCTGAGTGTACGGGTGCTCGGGGCGGCGGAAGATGTCGTCGACGGCGCCTTGTTCCACGATCCGTCCGGCGTACATCACGGCGACACGGTCGCACGACTCCGCCACGATGCCGAGGTTGTGGGTGATGAGGAGCAACGAGGCGTCGAAATTCTGCTTCAGGTCGGCGATGATCGAGAGGATCTGCGCCTCGACGAGCACGTCGAGGGCCGTCGTCGGCTCGTCGGCGATGACGAATCTCGGACGGAAGACGAGGGCGAGCGCGATCATGATCCGCTGGCGCATGCCCCCCGAGAACTCGTAGGGGTAATTCCGAAAGCGCGTTGGCGGGATGCCGACGCCGCCGAGGGCCTCGAGCGACCGCCGCCGCACCTCGGCGTCGGAGATGTCTGGCTCGTGGGTCCGCAACGCCTCGGCGAAATGATCCGAGATCCGCATCAACGGATCGAGGCGGGTCATCGGCTCCTGGAAGACGAGCCCGATCTCGGGTCCGCGCAGTTTGCGCATCTCGGCCGGCAAGGCTTCGACGAGGTTGCGTCCGGCGAAGTCGACCACGCCGTCGCGGGTCGCGCCCGCAGGCAGGAGGCCGAGCAGCCCGCGTCCGAGCGTCGACTTGCCGCATCCGGACTCGCCGACAAGTCCGAGCGTTTCGCGCTCGCGGATCTCGAAGCTCACGCCGTCGACGGCGCGCACCGGCCCCCGGTCGGTTCCGTACCAGACGCGCAGGTCACGCACCCGGACGACGGGACGGGCGGCAGCAACCGTGGTGGTCGTCGCCGCGCGCTGCCCACCAGGCATCGCGTATCTGCGGTGGTTCGGCCGGCGCATCAACGGGTTGTAGCTGTCGTTCAAACCCTCGCCGACGAGGGTGAGGCCGGTGACGAGCAGGATGATGGCGATTCCCGGGAACAACCCAGTCCACCAGAAGCCGGCCTGGGCGTCCGAGATGCCGCGCGAGATGTCGTATCCCCATTCGGCCGCGACCGAGGGGTCCATGCCGATGCCGAGGAACGAGAGTCCGGCGAGCGTGAGGATCGCGTCGGCGGCGTTGAGCGAGGCGACGACCGGGACGGATTGGATGACGTTCGCGAACACGTACCGGCGAATGACCGTGCGCGGCTTGGCGCCGAGGGCGCGACCCGCCTCCACGTACGATTCCTCCCGCACCGAGAGCACGCTGTTGCGGACGACACGGAAGTACTGCGGGATGTAGACGACGGTGATCGCGATCGCCGCGGTGAAGACGCCCCCGCCGACCGAGTTCTGCAGGAGGAAGGCGATGACGATTGCGAGCAGCAGATACGGGAAGGCGAAGATGGAGTCGTTGAACAGGACGAGCGCCCGGTCCACCCAGCCCCCGAAGTAGCCGGAGACGAGCCCCAGGGGGACGCCGATGACGACGCTGAACGCGAGGGCGAGCACGACGACCTCGATGGAGGTGCGTGCCCCGAAGATGACCCGGGAGAAGACGTCTTCGGAGACGACCGTCGTGCCCATCCAGTGCGCCGCCGACGGCGCGCCTTGCTGGGGGAAGCGAACCCCGTGCGCGATGTACTGGTTGAAGCCGTAAGGCGCGATCTGCGGCGCGAAGACGGCGAGCACGACGAAGAACAGCGTGATGGCGGCGCCGGTCCAGAAGATCCAGCGTGGCAACCCCCGGGCGGCGAGGAGTGGGGCGATCGCGTGGTGAATCCCCCGCATCCGCCCGGCTCCGTCGTCGCGCGCGTCGTCCCCGATCCCTCTCGTGTTCACGGTGACCTGCGCCGTCGTCGCCATCAGTAGCGCACCCGTGGGTCGATCCAGGCGTTCAGCAGGTCGATGAGGAGACTGATCGCGACGACGGCGAGCGCGAAGACCGTGATGATCCCCTGGACCGCGATGTAGTCGCGGGCCTCGAGATAGTAGATGAGCTCGTTGCCGATTCCCGGCCAGTTGAAGGTCTCCTCGGTGAGGACGGCGCCGGAGAGCAGAAGCGCTGCTTGCAGGCCGGTCACCGTGATGATCGGGACGAGCGCGTTGCGGAAAGCATGGCGCACGACGACGGAGCGCTCCTTCAGCCCGCGCGCCCGGGCGGCTTCCACGTAGTCGCCCTTCATCGTCTGGATGACGTTGACCCGCACGAGGCGGAGCACGACTCCCGAGATCACGAGACCGAGGGTCATCGCCGGCAGGACGAGGTGGGCGAAGAGGTCTGGCAGGTCCCCCCACTGCCCGTCGATCATCGCGTCGATGATGGGAATGTTGGTATGTGGCGCGAGGTTGGCCTGGATGATGACGCTCGCCTCGCTCGAGGTCGGCAGCCAGTTGAGGACGTGCCCGAACAGCAGCTGCGCGAGCAGCCCGAGGAAAAAGACCGGCGCCGCGTAGATCACGATGCCGAAGATGCGCGCTGAGGCGTCCACCCAGGTGTCGCGCATCCGGCCGGCGAGCATGCCGAGCGGGATGCCGACGACGAGCGCGACGAACATCGCTGCGGCGGTGAGCTCGAGCGTGGCGGCGCCGTTCTGGGCGATGATCTGCGTGACCGTGCGGTGGTCGGTGAGCGATATCCCGAGATTGCCCGTGAACACCTGTCTTAGATACTCGCCGTACTGGACGAGGAGGGGCTTGTCGTATCCGGCCGCGCGCTCTCGGGCGGCGAGCTGGGCTGGCGAGAGGTGCCCACCGAGCGCCGCGAGGATCGGGTTGCCTGGGGCGACTCTCATCAGCATGAAGACGAGCGTCAGCAGGATCAGCACCATCGGCAGCACGAGCACGAGCCGCGTGATGATGTAACGGCGCAGCGAGCCCGTCGATGAGGACAACTTGAGCGTTCCTTTCGGGGTCCGGGCTCCAAAGGAGGCCGGGTGCGGGGCCCGGCCTCCTTTGGACTATCCCGCTAGGACTTGCCGATCAGCCAGAAACGGAACGTGTACGACGCGTCGAGCGTCGACAGAACGCCGGTGACGTTGTCGCGCACCCCCGCGACCTGGCCTCCCTGCCAGAGCGGAATGAGCGGCGCGTCCTTGGCCGTCAGCGTCTGGAGCTTCGCGAACGCCACGTTCCGCACCGACTGGACCGTTGAGGCCTCCTCCTCCGCGATGTACTTGTTCACTTGCATGTTGCAGTAGTGGTCGTTCATCCAAGCCATGTTGCAGAGGTAGAAGGGACCCGTGTAGTCGTCGGCGTCCGGGTAATCCGGGAACCATCCGAACAAGGACACCCCGTACTGGTTGGTCGTCCCCGCGCTCACGTACGTTGCCCACGCCGCCGTGTTCAGCGACACGCTGAAAAGACCCCCGGTGTCGATCTGGCGCTGCAGCTCGGTCGCAAGGTCAGTGTCCCCGTAGTGATCGGTGTTGTACCAGAGAGTCAACTTGACCGGAGTCTTGACGCCAGCTGACTTGAGCACGGCCTTGGCCTTCGCGACGCTCGGAGACGTGCCATAGACGTCAGCGAACGAGTTGATGTGACCCGGGAGCGCGTCGGCGATGATCGAGTAGAGCGGCTTGACCGTTCCCCTGTAGACGTGCGTCACGATGTCTTGACGGTTGATGAGGTAGGCGACCGCCTGACGAATGGCGTGCTTCTGCGCGGTCGTCTTACCGGGTTGTGTCTTCAGGTTGAAGACGATGTACCGGATCTCGATTCCCTTGCCCTGGTCGACCGTGACGCCCTTGGATTTCTCGAGCGCGATGAGCTGCGTCGGGCTCAGCTCCCGATAGGCGATGTCGACCGCATCGGACTGGAGATCCGAGACGAGCGTCGAGCCGCTTTCTTCGTAGCGGACGATGAACTCGTTGTTGTGCAGGACGTCGTTCCCGCCGTAGCGCGCGTTCGGCTTGAACACGGCGAGTTGATTCGTCGTGTAGGACGAGAGGTAGTACGGGCCGGACCCAATGATCTTCCCGGCTGTGGATGGCTGCAGCTTGTTGAACGGGTAGACCTTCGCGTCGACGATGGCACCGGCGCCGGTCGTGAGCACGTCTGGCCAGGTCGCGTCGGCGCTCTTGAGCTTGAACGTGACAGTGTTTCCGGAGTAGCTCACGCTCTTCATCGGCGCGATAAGGCTCGCGGGACCGGTCGAGGACTTGATCTTGTTGATCCGGTTGAACGAATATGCCACGTCGGCAGCCGTGACCGGGTCGCCGTTCGAGAAGAACTGCTTCGGTTTCACGGTGCAGACATAGGTGACCGCCCCTGTTCCCTTCCAGGCGCAGGTTCCGGCGTCAGAAACGATCGTCGTCGTGCTGGGGATGTACTTAAGAAGCGTCTGATAGACGTTGTAGATGATCGTCCAAGACGGCAGGTCGTACGATCCGGCAGGGTCCAAGGAAGTGATGCGGTCGGTTGTTCCCAAGGTCACCGTGACGTTCGGAGGCGCGTGGGGCGTAGCACGTTGCACCGCGGCCCCGCTCGAGTTCGCCAAGGCCGTGACCGGAACGATCAGCGCAATTCCCACCGCAACGCCTGCCAAGCGGCCAAGGGTTGATCGGGTCAGTCGTCTGTCTTGTGGCATCAATTCCCTCCATTCGAGATGTGGTCAGCCCCGACGACTATCGAGGCTTGTTGGCTTGCTGAAGATCCCTGGCGTGTGACCTGCAGAAACGCAACAGGTGAATGTTCGCGCACGTTACCCGGTCGAGCCAAAGGGGACGACCGGACGGCGGGACGCCAGCCGTCGTCGCGTCCGTTGCTCGCTGTTCCGCTTGCCGGCGCCGCCAAGTGCCGGGGCCCGCCGGCGGGACACCGCGATCGACGCGAGCCGTCGGTCACAATCGGGACGATGCATTGTCCTCGGCTCCCTGGCTCCTGGTGAGGCCGCTCTTCTTTGGAACGATGTACAGGACGGCGTTGCGGCCAGGGCCATTCATCCGGTCCTTCGTCGGGACTCCCGTTGCCGCCATTTCGCGAAGTCGGGGAATTGCCTAGGGGCGGGGGTGTGTCGCCGCGGGCTCAGAAGTGGCCGATGGCGTGCTCGCCGCACGACGGTTCAGTGTGGAAATAGGGTCTCGGGGACGAAAAGGAGAGGGATGAAGGGCGATGAAACTGCTGCGAGTCGGCCCTGTGGGTGAGGAGCGCCCAGCGGCGCTCGGCGCAGACGGCGCCATCTGGGACCTTTCAGGGCTCGGGCGAGACATCGACGGGGACTTTTTCACCGACGACGGGATCGCCAAGGCGCGTGCCGCGTTGGCGTCCGGATCGTTGCCGTCGGTCGCGATCGACGGATTGCGGATCGGGGCACCAATCGCGCGACCGGAGAAGATCGTCGGGATCGGCGTCAACTACCGGGACCACGCCGAGGAAACGGGGGCGAGACCTCCGGACGAGCCGGTTGTCTTCCTCAAGGCGCCGAACTGCGTCGTCGGGCCGAACGACGACATTTCCATTCCGCGCAACTCCCAGAAGACCGACTGGGAGATCGAGCTCGCCGTCGTGATCGGGGCCCGGGCGCGCTACTTGGACTCGCCAGACAAGTCCCGTTCAGTTGTCGCCGGCTACACGATCTCGAACGACGTCTCAGAGCGCGAGTTCCAGCTCGAACGGGGTGGACAGTGGACGAAGGGGAAGAGCTGTGAGACCTTCAACCCGCTCGGGCCGTGGCTCGTCACTCCCGACGAGGTCCCCGATCCTCAATCGATCGGGCTGCGACTCTGGGTGAACGGTGTCCTGCGCCAACACGGCTCGACTCGCGACATGATCTTCGGGGTCGAGCACCTTGTCTGGTACGTGAGCCAGTTCATGGTGCTCGAACCGGGTGACATCATCAACACAGGGACCCCCGCCGGCGTCGCGCTCGGCGATCCCGAGCTCGCATTTCTGCGTGAGGGCGACGTCGTCGAGCTCGAGGCAGATGGGCTCGGCCGGCAGCGCTGTCGGCTCGTTTCGGCGTGACACGTTCCACCAGCCGAACGCGCCGGGCGCGGGGGCAACGCTCGGACTCGTGACGGGCCAAGAAGACCCGGGGCCGGAGTGGCGCGTGGTCGAACCGAGGTCGCCGAACGGCTCCGGAACCGACCCCGGATCGCGGAACCACAACAGATGCTGGGAAAGGTCAGCCGGCGTGTCCCGCGGCCGACTTCGAGGCTTCCTTCGATTTCTTCGCCGCGCGCTTTTCTTTCACGCTGCGCCCCGGTTTCTTCGAGCTCGTCTTCTTCGGAGACTTGTCTGCCATCGTCGGGTCCTTTCGCGTCGGCCAGCTAATCCCGATTGTCGCGTAACTCGTCTTGGCGCGCTTCGGGCAACTCCTTCCGATGATACGGCCCCGTTCCCGCCGGACCGTCGGCAACGATCCACGTAGTCGTGACTTGCCTGGCTTCAGGAGCCGGGCGAGGATCGTCGTGTTACGAGGACCGCGCTTTCCCGATCGCCCTTCCGCACCGCGATGTTCGTTGTCGCGGTGGCAGGAGTTGTCCTGGCGGGCGAGCTCGGCCTGATGTCGGTCGGCGCCGCGTCAAATCGGTCGGCACCGACCTTCACGCGGGTGCCCCTTCGGTGCTCGGTCGCGGGAGAACTCGCCTCCTGGAGCCTCGACCGACTCGCGGCCGAGACGCTCGGCACGGCGGTGCCAGAGGACGACGTGGGATCAGTCGCCCACGAGGTTGCGATGGGCATCGGCGGAATCATCCTTTTCGGTTCCGTGGCACCTCCTGACCTCGGAATCCAGCTCGCCGCGCTCGAGGCTCGTGCCCCCGAAGACGTGAAACCCCTCGTCATGACCGACGAGGAGGGAGGTCTGGTGCAGCGGATGCCCGATCTCGTCGGGTCGATGCCCGCGGCGCGGACGATGGGGGCATCGATGGACCCCGCGCAGATCGAGGTGCTCGCGACCAAGGTCGGTCGGCGCATGCTCGCGGCCGGAGTGACGATGGACCTCGCGCCCGTGCTCGATGTCGACGGAGGCGTCGGGCCGAACGCGCGGGATCCCGACGGAACACGGTCGTTCAGCGCGAACGTCGCCGTCGCGGCCAAGGACGGTCTCGCCTTTGCCGCGGGGCTGGAGCGCGCTGGGGTGATCGCGGTGGTCAAACACTTTCCCGGCCTCGGCGGCGTGAGCGGCAACACCGATGTCGGCCCCGCCGCCACGATCCCCTGGAGTCGGCTCGCGCGCTCGGGGCTCGTTCCCTTCGTGGACGCGATCCGTGCGGGAGTGCAGGCCGTGATGGTCGCCAACGCGAGTGTCCCCGGTCTCACCTCGCAACCGGCAAGCCTTTCGAAGACCGTCGAGACGTCGTTGTTACGGGGTCGCCTCCACTTCAAAGGGCTGATCGTGACCGATGCGTTGACCGCTCCTTCGATCAGTGCGAAGGGGCTGACGGTTCCCGAAGCAGCGGTCGCAGCCCTGCAGGCGGGGGCCGACCTGCTCCTTTATCAGGTGCCCAGCGGGAGCACCGCCAGCCTGACCAACGAGATCGTCGCCGCCATCGTCAAAGCGGTCGAGAAAGGCAGGCTTTCGCGACCGCAGCTCGTCGCCGCCGTCAGCTACGTGCTGGCGGCGAAGCGGGTCGACTTGTGCGCAGACGCCTGAGCGCGGCGCCGACCTGACCTCGGCTAGGGAATTTCGCGCGTCCGGCTGGGAGGGGTTGTCACGTCTCGACCCTGGTCCGCCGGCGCGGCGATCGCCGTGCCGACGCAAGCCCTGATCGGACGAACTCGGTCGCTCTCAGTACACCTTGGCGTACACGAGGACAGCGAGCACGACGATGATGAGACCAGCGATCGGCACGACGATCGCGCGTGTCATGTGCAACGCGACCCGTATGCCGCCCGCGACGACGAGCAGCGCGCCGATGACGATGCCGACGATTCCAGCCAGGTGGTGCTTGCTCACCGTTCCAAGAACAGGTGCCAACGAGCTGACAGCGTGCATCGGTTTCTCCCTCGACGATCAGCGCGGATCGCCCGACTGTAGCGATCGAACGGACGGTCGCGCGGCGGGCTGCATCGTTCGCGCGAACGGCGCCGGGCCGGACGCGCCGAGTGAGGAAGATCGCTCTCAGCGGCAGGGAGGCAGACGGGCTCTTTCGTCTTCTTCTCGCGAGCGCGTCGATTCTCCCGTAGGCTGCCAGAAGCACGAGGTCAGAAGGACCGCGCGCGCTGTTGAGAGAGAGAATCCGAATTGGCAACTGGAACAGTCAAATTCTTCAACTCCGAGAAGGGCTATGGCTTCATCTCGCGCGAGCAGGGTGATGACGTATTCGTCCACTACTCAAGCATTCAAGGATCGGGCTACAAGACCCTGGAGGAGGGCCAGCGCGTCGAATTCGACGTCGTTCCGGGCCGTAAAGGCGAGGAAGCCCAGAACGTACGGGTGGTCTAGACCTTTCTGAAGTCACATGAAGAGCCCGCCGGCTGGTGCCGGCGGGCTCTTCATGTTGCAGGCGTCAGGGACTTGACTTACGGCGCCGACGGGCCCTGGAGTCGTAGCATCCGTCGGGCCGGGAACGAAGGAGCGGGCAGTGCCCAGATCGTCACCACGGACTCGCCGTCGCGCTCACGACGAGGAACGGCGCGAGGACGATCTTCGTGCCTGGCTCGTGACGCGGGCGGGTGGGTGCGTCTGGGGTGGTCGGGGATTCACGCGGTGATGAGATGACGCGTCAAAGCATCTTCATGGCGAGCTCGTTCTTGCGATCGGCGACCGGCGTCACACACTCGCACGCCAGCGAGATGCACTACTGGCAGGCGATCATCCTCGGGATCCTGCAGGGGATCAGCGAGCTCTTCCCGGTTTCGAGCCTCGGCCACACGGTCGTCTTCCCGGCACTTTTCGGCTGGCACAACGTCGTCGCGGCCCAGTCGGCCTCGGAGTCCTTCTGGCTCGCCTTCCTCGTCGGCCTCCACGTCGGTACGGCCATCGGGCTCGTCATCTTTTTCCGCAAGGACTGGGTGAGGATCGTCCAAGCGCTCGTCGGCTCGGCGCGCCGCCGGGTCATCGCGACCCCGATCGAGCGGCTCGGCTGGCTCCTCGTGGTCGCGACCATTCCCGCCGGGATCACGGGGCTCGTCCTCGAGCATCCACTGCGGGTGCTCTTCTCCAAGCCCGTGCCGGCGTCGGCCTTCCTCGTCGTGAACGGCTTCGTACTCGCGACCGGCGAGCTCGTGCGCCGGCGACGCTCCAACCGGTCGGGGGCGCGTCCGGGCCGGGTTGCCGCTGACCCCGATCGACATCGACCGGACCGCGCCCTCGCGACGCTCACGATGAAAGAAGGCTTCGTCGTCGGGATCGCGCAGGTGTTCGCGCTCATTGCCGGCATCAGCCGTTCCGGGATCACGATGGTGGCAGGCCTCGTGCGGGGTCTCGACCACGAGGACGCGGCACGTTTCTCGTTTCTGCTCGCGACGCCGATCATCTTCGCGGCGGGCGTCTACAAGCTGCCGGATCTGCTCGGGACGACGGGAAACGGGGTCCGCGGCCAGACGCTCGTGGCGAGCGTCTGCGCGGGGATCGCGGCGTGGATCTCCGTGCGTTTCCTGACGCGCTGGTTCACGACTCGGACGTTGACGCCGTTCGCCATCTACTGCGTGGTGTTCGGGTCCGCTTTGCTGATCCACTTCGACTGACCCCGGCGCGAGTGCGGTTCGCGCCTAGGCGGTATCGGTCAACGCCCGATGCCGGGGTTGACCCGATCCGAACGGCGGACTCGTGGCGAGCGATCTCCTTGCGTGGGAGCCGGAGCGCGGGCCGCGAGGGGCACCAGACCGCAGTGCCCGTCAGGGCGCGGTGACGACCCGGAACACCTCCGCGAGACGCCCGGGGGCCAACCCGGCGCGACGTGCCCCGGTGACGAGCCAGTCACCGACGCGGGTGGCGAGCCACTCCCCTTCGCCGACCTGACTCACGTGGCAGCGCAACGCCGCGATCTTGCGATCAAAGGTGGCCGTGACGTCGACGGCGCGGTTCGGTTGGGGATGGGCCGCGAGCCAGAGCTCGCGGACGACGTGGGGCTCGAGTCCTTCGGCGAGGAGCTCCGGGTGGGCGAAGGGGTTGCGCGCGTCGGGATAGAACGCGGCGACGGTTGCCTCTCCCGCTGCGAGGTGGTCGGGATGGGAGGCGCCGAGAGCGTCCCAGTTTCTCTCCGGCGACTGGCAGACGACGCGATCGGGACGCAGGGAGCGCAGGAGACGGCTGAGATCGCGCCGCAGCTCGCTCGTCGCGACCAAAGCTCCGTCGGTGTAGCCGAGGAAGTGCAGGTCGTGAACGCCGACGACGGAGGCGGCGGCGCGTTGTTCACTTCGACGGGTTTCGGCCATCTCCGAGCGCGAGATGGAGCGGTCGGACCCTCCCGCGTCCCCGTCGGTGACGATGCAGTAGGAGACGTCAATCCCGGCATCGGTCCAGAGCGCCACGGACCCGGCCACACCGAAGTCCACGTCGTCGGGGTGGGCGGCGACGACGAGCACGCGGGCGATACCCGGCTCGATGCCGTCGGCGACACGTATCTCTGGGCTAGCGGCCATCGGTCGCGCCGTGGGTCATCCCGGGAGGCTAGCGCCGCGGGGATTGGCGGCCGTCGCCGGATTCCCGCGCACCGAGGTTGCGCACCAGGCGGGGCGATCGCGCCGATCGGCGTTCCGCCGTCCGCTACGCTCGCCGCTTGACCGAAGATTCCGAGTTCAGGCGCCTGTCGCGTGCCGGCACGACTACCGGACGGCGCGAGGAAGCACCCGATGGCCGAAGCGGCGGACATTCCACGACGAAAGGAGCCTTCGAGGGAGTCGCGTGATCCGGCCAGCGATGAGGCGCGAACCCTCCTTGCCGAGGCCGAGAGGGACCTGCGCGCCATCGAAGTGGCGATGGAGCGCCTCGCCGGCGGCACCTACTCGACCTGCGAGCTGTGCGGATCTCCCATCGAGCCGGAGCGGCTCGCCGTCGCGCCGACGGAGCGGACCTGCGCGGCCCACGACGCGCCGAACTGAGCGAAGACGCCTCCGGTCACGCCCCGCGCCGGAGGCTCAGGCCTTCTTCGTCTCCCGGAAGATCCGGTCGATCTCGGCGATGCCCTCGAGCAGCCGGTCCGCAACCGCGACGTCACTGGTCTTCTTCGCTTCTCCGGCGGCCTTGGTCGTCGTCCAGACGAGCTCGTGCAGCTCGGGGAAGCGCTCGGCGTGTTCGGGTCTGAAGTAGTCAGTCCACAGCACCCAGAGGTGGTGCTTCACGAGCTCGGCCCGTTCTTCTTTGATCATGATGGCGCGCTGGCGGAACACCGGATCGTCGGACGCGTTGAACCTCTCCATGCAGGCCTTCACCGACTCCGCCTCGATGCGGGCCTGTGCGGGGTCGTAGACGCCGCAAGGCAGGTCACAGTGGGCGTGCGCCGTGCGTGGCGGCGCGACCCGGTCGGCGAGCAAGAGCAGGTATGAGGTGAGCGACATGCCACGACTCCTTCGATCGCTTTCCATTACCCGCCGTGGCGGGGAAACTGCCGACGCCGAAGCGAACGGCGCCGACAACACTAACGAGGTGTGCATCGTGCTCCGCCGCCCGCGTCGGGTCCTCGCGGCGTGCGCCCGAATCCTGCGGATCCCAGCCCGGGTCGTCGTGGCTGGCCCGAGCATGCTTCCGACGCTCTGTGACGGCGACCGTTTGGCCGTCCGCCGGACTCAGCGCGCCGCGCCGGGCGAGCTCGTCGTTTTTGTCGACCCGGAGGGTTCGGGTCGGCTCATCGTGAAACGCGCCGTCGCGGTGACCCCCAGCGAGGTCGTCGTCGCTGGCGACAATGGGGGCGCCAGTCGGGACAGCCGCCACTACGGCGCCGTGCACGTCGAATCGCTCGTCGGCGTGGCGTGGTACCGCTACGCGCCTCGGGATCGGGTCGGTCCGGTCCACTGAATGGGGATTGGTGCAGTTACCCGGGGTCGGACCGTTACGCTGGGCCCGAATGCGCAAGCTCGCCGTACTCTCGATGCACACGTCGCCCCTCGCGCAACCCGGCAGCGGCGACGGCGGCGGGATGAACGTCTACGTGCGCGAGCTGTCCGCCTCGCTCGCCCGGGCGGGAGTCGAGTGTGACGTCTTCACGCGCGCGTCGTCCGAGGACCTGCCTTCCCGAGTCGAGGTCGAGCCCGGGCTGACGGTCCACCACGTCGAGGCCGGTCCGCAGCGACCGGTCGCGAAAGGGCTCCTGCACGAGCTCGTCGGCGCCTTCACCAAAGCTGTCGCCGACCGCCTGGCTGGCCCCGAAGCGCCCGGCGAGTCCCGGATCGACGCGATCCACGCCAACTACTGGCTCTCCGGAATCGCGGGCCACGCGCTGAAGCACCGGCTCGGCATCCCGCTCGTCTCGACGTTCCACACCTTGGACCGCGTGAAGGCCGAAGCGAGCCCCGAGGAATTCGACCCCGCCGACCCCGGACGGCGCGCCCGAGCCGAGGCAGAGGTGATCGGATGCTCGGACGCGATCCTCGCCTCCTGCTCGGTGGAGCTGGACCAACTCGTCGCGCTCTACGACGCTGACCCGGCGCGCGTCGAGATCGTCGCTCCTGGCGTCGACCACGCCTTGTTCTCGCCCGGCGACAAATCGCAGGCCCGTCGGACGCTCGGACTCGCTGGACCAGGCCCACTCCTATTGTTCGTCGGTCGGATCCAGCCGCTCAAGGGGACCGACGTCGCCGTGCGGACGCTCGCTGCCCTGGACCGTCTCGGTGTCACCGGCGCACGGCTCGCGATCGTCGGCGGTCCGAGCGGACCGAGCGGGGACGATGAGGTCGCGACGTTGCGGTCGCTCGTGAAGGGCCTCGGGCTCGGAGAGCGGGTCGCGTTCATCCCCCCGCAACCGCACGAGCGGCTCTCGACGTACTACCGCGCCGCGGACGCCTGCCTCGTGCCGAGCCGGTCGGAGTCCTTCGGCCTCGTCGCGCTCGAAGCCGCCGCCTGCGGCACGCCGGTCGTCGCCTCAGCCGTCGGCGGGCTCGCCACGCTCGTTGACCACGGCGAGACGGGATTTCTCGTCGATGGCGGCGGCGTCGACGTCTTCGCCGGCTTCGTCGCCGCCCTCGTCGACACCCCTGAGCTGGCGGCGCGCTTCGGCGAAGCGGCGGCCCGACGTGCCCGGGCCTACACGTGGTCGCTCGCCGCGGCCCGCCTGCGCCGCCTCTACAACGACCTGACGGCGCGCACCCTCGTCGAGTGCGGTTGAGGTCACGTCGTGGCCGTCCGGCTCTGCATCGTCGGAGGAGGCCGGATGGGTGGCGCCCTCGTCGAGGGACTGCTCGCCAGCGGTTGGGCGACGCCGGAGGAGATCGCCGTCGCCGAACGCGTCGGGGCGACGCGAGAGACGTTGCTGGCACGATCACCCGGGCTCGTCGTCGCCGCCGAGCCAGTCGCCGCGGACGGGCTCGTCGTGGCGGTGAAGCCGCATGACGCCGAGGCGGTCTGCCGGAGGTTGGCCGGTTTCGGCTACCGGCATGCGCTGTCGATCGTCGCCGGGGTAACGACCGAAAGCCTTCGCGAGTGGATCGGTGCGCCTCTCGGCGTGGTCCGGGCGATGCCGAACACCCCGGCGCAGCTGGGGGCGGGTGTGTCGATCATCGCCGGCGGCGCGGGGGCAACCGAGGACGATCTGGTCTGGGCGGAGGGGATCCTCTCGGCGGTCGGCACCGTCGTCCGTCTCCCCGAGGAGCTGCTCGACGCGGCGACGGGGGTTTCCGGTTGCGGGCCAGCCTACCTCTACTATCTGGCCGAGGCGCTCGTCGCGGCCGGCACCGCCGCCGGGCTCGACGCCTCCGTCGCTCGCCAGCTCGTCGAACAGACGCTCTACGGCGCGGCGAGGATGATGATCGAGACCGGTCGTCCCGCCGAGGTGCTGCGCGGCGAGGTCGCCTCTCCCGGGGGGGCGACCGAGGCGGCGGTCAACGTCCTCGAGGCGCGCGCCGTGCGCGCCGCGTTCGCCGATGCCGTCGCGGCGGCGGTTGTTCGGGCGGGAGAGCTCGGTGACGCCCGTCGGGAGTCGCGCCAAAAGCCCAGGTGACGGTCCTCGCACCGCCGAGGCGAGAAAATCTCCTTCCCCTCTTTCCCCATGAGCCCCGCTGGCCTACAGTCGTGTCGGCGGAGAGGGGTGATTGAGCTGTCGATCCAATACACGAAGTCGCAGTTTCTTACGGTGGGCGAGGTCGCGCAGATGCTGCGGATCTCGAACATGACCGTCTACCGGCTCATCAGCGCCGGGCAACTGCCCGCAGTCCGCGTGGGCAAGTCCTACCGGCTACGCGAAGAGGACGTCGACGGCTACCTCGCCGCCCGGTTCACCGAGGCGGGATAGGCACCAAGGCTGCAGCGCTTGCCCGATGGCGTTCGCGCCGTCGGCGCGACGGTGAACCTGTCGAGGGCGACGTTGACCCTGCTGGCGCGCGCCGGGTAACGCTGCCGTCCGTCCTCCTCCCGGCCAGGCGCGCCGCGCCTCAGTAACCGGCCGCCGGCGCCCGAAGGGCGGCGCGGCCCAGTCGTCGAGTCCGAGCGGGATGGGCGCGGCCTCCTCACGCCGTGACTCGGCGACGTCGTTCGGCCTGCGGCTCGTCGTTAGCCTGTGCAGCGTGCCGGGGGAGGGTCGGAGGGGGCCGAACGAACGGATTCCGGAACCAACCGTCGCGCGCCTGCCCCTCTATCACCGGGCGCTCTCCGTCATGGTCGAGCGGGGGATCGGTTACGTCTCGTCGTCCGAGCTCGCCTCGATCGTCGGGGTGAATCCCGCGACGCTGCGCCGCGACCTGTCGCGTTTTGGCACCTACGGCACCCGTGGCACCGGCTACGAAGTGCCGCGTCTCCTCGCCCGGGTCGACGGGGCGCTCGCGCTCGACCATGACTGGCCGCTCGCGATGGTCGGGATCGGCAATCTGGGACGAGCGCTCGTCCGGTCGCGGGGTTTCCGCACCGGCGGGTTCCGGGTGGCCGTGCTCGCCGACGTCGACTCCGCGATCGTCGGGACGATGCTCGAAGGCATCGTCATCGAGCACCTCGACCGGCTCGGCGAGGCCTGTGCGCGTGAAAAGGTGCGCATCGGGGTGATCGCGACGCCCGCGAGCGCGAGTCAATCCGTTGCCGAGCTGCTCGTCACCGCCGGGGTGCGGTCGATCCTCAACTTCGCGCCGGTCGTGCTGTCCGTCCCGGAGAAGGTAACGGTGCGCCAGGTCGACCTCGCCGCCGAGCTGCAGGTGCTCGCCTTCTACCGGGCGCGGCCCCCGGGCCGGGATGTCGGGGCCGGCGAGGCGGTTGGGGCCGATCCGGCGGCCGATGGCGGCGTGGGTGGACTCTGGAAGAGCTCGTAGAGTCTGCACGGTGTGGCGCGGTGACGCGCCGCGTGGCCTGAGGTCCGTCGTCGCCGTCAGGGTGCCGTTGCCGTGTAGGACGAGGAGGTGAAGGTGCCGGTCGTCGTGGTCGGGCTCCACGAACGGGACGCGCCGCTCGAGCTACTGGAGTGCCTGGCGTTCCCCGACGACGAGCTGCCGAAGGCGCTCGCCGGTCTGGGCGACAGCCCGCACCTCCTCGAAGCGGTGATCCTGTCGACGTGCATGCGAACCGAGATCTACGCCGTGGCCGAGAGATTTCGCGACGGCGTCGCGGACATCCGCCGTTTCCTCGGCGAACGGCTCGCCGTCTCGGCCGCCTTGACCTCCGGCCTCGATGAGGTGCTCGTCATCGCGCACGATGAGCCGGCGGCGCGCCACCTTTTCGCGGTGGCGTCGGGCATCGACTCACCGGTGCTCGGCGAGGGTGAGATCCTCCGCCAGGTGCGCGCGGCGCACGAACGGGCCCACCGCGAGCGTGCCACGGGTCCGGTGCTCGACGGTCTGTTCCGCCACGCCGTCGAGGTCGGAAAGCGCGCCCGGGCCGAGACGGGGATCGCGCGGGGCACCACCTCACTCGCCCACGTGGCGGTGGCGCTCGCCTCGGAGCACTGCGGTGGGTCGCTCGGCGGTCGGCGCGTCGTCGTTGTCGGCGCCGGCGAGATGGGCGCGGGACTCCTCGCCGCGCTCAGTGCCGCGGGCAAGCTCGCCGATCTGGTCGTTGTGAGCCGCAACCGCGACAAAGCAGACGCCCTGGCGAGCGCGGTCGCCGGACGGGGAGCCGAACTCGGCGAGCTCCGCCGGGCACTCGCCGACGCCGACGTGCTGTTCTCGGCTACCGCGGCGCCGGAGATCCTCCTCGGTCCCGAGGACCTCCGTCTGGCCCGCGCCACCCGGTCCCGGCGGCCGCTGCTCATCGTCGACGCGGCTGTGCCGCGGGACGTCGATCCCGCCGTCGCGTCCTTCCCGGACGTCACGTTGCGCGACGTCGACGACCTACGCAACTTCGCGGAACGCTCCCTGGCGACGAGGCGGTCCGAGATCGACCGGGTGCAAGGAATCATCGACGAGGAGCTCGGTCGCTACTCGCTCGCGGCGCGGGGGCGGTCGGTCGCGCCGGTCGTCTCGGCGCTGCACGAGCGGGCGGAGCTCATCCGCTCCGCCGAGCTGGCGCGGATCGACGCCGTACTGTCACGTCTCGGGGCCGACGACCGCGCCGCCGTCGAGACCGCGACCCGCCGCATCGTCGCCAAACTCGTTCACGAGCCGACCGTCCAGGTGAAGGCCGCGGCCGGTTCAGCGCGCGGAGAGCACCTCGCCGAGGCGCTGCGCGCCCTGTTCGGGCTGTAGCCGCCGTGGGCCGCCCCCACGACGGGCCGCGTGTCGCGAGGCGGCGCGTGACGAGCGCGCTACGGCTGGCGACGCGAGGCAGCCCGCTCGCCCTCGAACAGGCGCGGCGGGTGCAAGCCCGTCTGGCGGCCTTCGACCCGACACTTCCGACCGAGCTCGTCGTCGTGGAGTCCGAGGGCGACCGGCGTCCCGGGGCGGCCATCCACGCACTCGGCGGCGCCGGTGTCTTCGTCGCCGAGATCGAGCGGGCCGTGCTCGAACGCCGAGCCGACGTCGCGGTCCATTCCCTGAAGGACCTCCCCTCGTCGGCCCCGCCCGACGGGCTGGTCCTCGCCGCGACGCCCGAACGTCTCGACGCCCGCGACGCCCTCGTCGGTCGCACGCTCGCCCAGCTCGCGCCCGGGGCGCTCATCGCGACGGGTGCCGTACGCCGGCGGGCCCAGCTCGCGTGGCTGCGTCCGGATCTCTGTTTCATCGAGCTACGCGGCGCGATCGCGACGCGTCTTTGCCGCGTGCCGCCGGGCGGGGCGGCAGTCGTCGCCGTCGCGGCGCTCGAGCGACTCGGGCTGGGCGACCGGGCCGCCGAGGTCCTATCGACCGAGGTGATGGTTCCTCAGGTCGGTCAGGGCGCGCTCGGCCTGCGCTGCCGGGCGGACGACGCCGCGACGATCGAGCTCCTGGCGGCGATCGACGACCCCGCGGTGGCGCGCGCCATCGCCGCGGAGCGAGCCTTCCTCCGCCGAATCGGCGGCGGCTGCGACGCGCCCGTCGGTGCGCACGCGACGTGCGAATCGTCCTCGGACCCGGTCGTGGTCGACGGGTTCATTGCCCGCGAGGACGGGCACGCGCTCGTCCGTCGTACGGCCCAGGGCGACGACCCGGTGGCCGTCGGCACCGCGCTCGCCGAACAACTCCTTTTCGCCGAGGGCGCCCGGTCCTTTGTCGTGCCCCCGGCCGGCGGCCGGCCGGACCGTCCGGGCGGGGCCCGCAGGCCGCTCGTTCGCTGGCGCGTCGTCGTCACGCGGGCCGCGGCTCAGGCGTCGTCGCTCGTCGCGGCACTCGAGGCCCGGGGGGCGGAGGTGATCGAGCTGGCGACGATCGCCGTCGCGGACCCGGGCGACGGCGGCGTGGCCCTGCGCGAGGCGGCCGGTCGCATGGCGACGTTCGACTGGATCGTGTTCACCTCCGAGAACGCGGTCGAGCGCCTCTTTGCCGCGATCCCCGGCGTGCGGACCCTCGGCGGCGTGCGGGTTGCCGCGATCGGCCCAGGCACGGCGGACGCCCTCCGGCGCCGGGGGGTCAGGCCCGATCTCCTGCCCCGGCGCTTCGTCGGCGAGGCGCTCGTCGCCGAGTTCCCGCCGGGGATCCCCGGCGGACGGGTCCTCCTGCCCCGTGCCGCGGTCGCGCGCGCTGTCGTGCCCGACGGGTTGCGACGTCTCGGCTGGCACGTCGAGGTCGTCGAGGCCTACCGGACGGTCCCGGCCGCCGCGTCGGCTGCGGCACTCGCCCGGGCGGCGGGAGCCGACGCCATCACGTTCACGTCACCTTCGACGGTGCGCGGTTACTGCAGCCTCGGGGTGGCCGGTGGCGTGCCCCCGGTCGTCGTGTCGATCGGACCGGTCACCTCGGCGGCAGCGCGTGCCGCGGGCCTGACGGTCACGGTCGAGGCCGACGTGCATTCGGTCGACGGGCTCGTCAACGCCCTCGTCGCCTGGACGGTCGGCCACCCCCGCCCACCGGCCGGGTGACGCCCGCGGTCGTAGGCTGGACGCGATGTCCGAGTGCGGATCGAGCCTCGACGGGGCGGGATTCCCCCGCCGGCGGATGCGCCGGCTGCGCCGGACGCCGGTGCTGCGCCGACTCGTCGCCGAGACCCATGTCGTCGTCGACGACCTCGTCGCACCGCTGTTCGTGAGGGAGGGCATCGACGAGCCCGTCCCGATCGCCGCGCTCCCGGGCGTCGCGCAGCAGACGGTCGACTCGGTGGTCGCCGAGGCGAGGAAGCTGCGCGCTCTTCACATACCGGCGCTCATCCTCTTCGGGGTCCCAGTCCGCAAAGACCCGGCCGGCACGGCGGCGTCGAGTCCCGACGGCATCGTCCAGGTCGCGCTGCGGGCGTTGCGAGACGCCGTCGGCGAGGAGCTCGTCCTCATCGCCGACTGCTGCCTCGACGAGTACACCGATCACGGGCACTGCGGTGTCCTCGATGCGCACGGCCGGGTCGACAACGACGCGACGATTCGCCGCTACGCCGAGGTCGCCGTGGCACAAGCTGACGCCGGGGCCGATCTCGTCGCGCCGAGCGGGATGATGGACGGCCAGGTCGGCGCCATTCGCGCCGCGCTCGACGCGGCGGGGCACGCCGAGACCGCGATCCTCGCCTACGCCGCGAAGTACGCCTCGGCGCTCTACGGACCCTTCCGCGAGGCGGTCGACGTGAGGATCGTCGACGGCGGCGACCGGCGGGGCTACCAGGAGGACCCCGCGAACCGCCGCGAGGCGCTCGCCGAAGTGCGCCTGGATCTCGCCGAGGGCGCCGACATCGTGATGGTGAAACCCGCGCTGCACTATCTCGACGTCCTGGCCGAAGTGCGTCGTCTGGTCGACGTTCCCGTCGCGGCCTACCACGTGAGCGGGGAGTACGCCATGCTCCTCGCGGCCGCCGAGCTCGGAGTGATCGACCGGGACGCGATGGTGCTCGAGACGCTCCTCGCCATCAAGCGGGCGGGCGCGGACCTCATTCTCACCTACCTCGCCGAAGAAGCCGCCGAGTTGTTGGGCCACGGCTAGGAAGATGGAGCGCAGCGCGAGTTCCGCGCTTTACTCCCGGGCGGCGGCCGTCATCCCCGGCGGGGTCAATTCGCCGGTGCGGGCCTTCGGGTCGGTCGGCGGCGAGCCGTACTTCGTCGCCGCGGCCGACGGTGCCTACATCACCGATGTCGACGGGAACCGCTACGTCGACTACGTCCAGTCCTGGGGCGCCTCGATCCTCGGCCACGCCCACCCCGCCGTCGTTGACGCCGTGGCGTCGGCGGCCGCGCGCGGCACGACCTACGGCGCGCCGACCGAGTCCGAGGTGCTCCTGGCCGAGAAGATCACCCGGGCGGTGCCCGGCTGCGAGATGGTGCGGATGGTCTCGTCCGGCACCGAGGCGGCGATGACGGCGGTCCGCATCGCGCGGGGGGCGACGGGCCGGGAGCGCGTCGTGAAGTTCGCCGGCTGCTACCACGGCCACGCCGACACGCTGCTCGCCAAGGCGGGGAGCGGCGTCGTGACCCTCGGGCTTGCCGACTCGGCGGGGGTTCCCGACGCTGCCGTCGGCGTGACCGTCGTCGCGCCCTACAACGTCACGCCCGAGCTCGACGAGCGGGTCGCCTGTGTCATCGTCGAACCGGTCGCGGCGAACATGGGGCTCGTCCCCCCGGCACCGGGTTTTCTTCCGGGGTTGCGCCGTGCCTGTGACGATGCCGGGGCGCTTTTGATCTTCGACGAGGTGATCACCGGCTTCCGGCTCGGCCTCGACGGCGCCGCGGGGCGTTTCGGGGTGCAGCCCGACCTGTACTGTTTCGGCAAGGTCATCGGCGGCGGCCTGCCGCTCGCCGCTGTCGGTGGCGGGGCCGCGGCGATGAGTCTCCTCGCGCCCCTCGGCCCCGTCTACCAGGCCGGCACGCTGTCGGGGAACCCGCTCGCCACGGCGGCCGGCCTCGCCGTGCTGGAGCTGCTCACGCCGTCGGTCTACGACGAGCTCGCCACCGCCGTCGGGCGGCTCGCGACGGGGCTCGGGGAGGCGCTGCGAGAAGCCGGCCTCGCCGTGGAGGTTCCCGTCGAGGGGACGCTTTTCGGCATCTTCTTTTCGAAGGATCCGGTGACCGACTTCGAGGGGGCGCGTCGCGCCGCCGGCAACGGGGAGTACGCGCCTTTTTTCCGGGCGATGCTGGAACGCGGGATCGCGCTCCCCCCGAGCCCGTACGAGGTGATGTTCTGCTCGCTCGCCCACACCGAACGCGAGATCGACGCGACGATCAGCGCCGCCGCGGCGGCGGCGCAGGAGGTCGGGGCGGCGCGCTGATCAGCCGGCGAGCTCGGCGAGGCGCGCCATCGCGCCGTAGGCGAGTTCGGCGGGGCCGATCTCGTCGGCGCGGATGAGGTTCGACATGATCCGCAGCAGCCACTCCATGAGCGTGCGGGAGTACATCCCCGTGCTCACGAGGGCACGCATTAGCGCCGGGCGACCCATCAGCCGCATGAAGGCGCTCGCCGTCTTGAAGTACAGGCCGTAGTTCTCGGAGAGCTTGGCGTCGTAGCCCTCGAGGACCCGGTTGTCATGGGCGAGGAGCGCCTGGGCGGCGAAGGACGCCGCGATCCGCCCGGTCTCGTAGCCGTAGGCGATCCCCTCGCCGTTGAAGGGGTTGATCGACCCGCCGGCGTCCCCGACGAGGAGGTAGTCCGGACCCTGGCGGGGGCCGACCGACAGTCCCATCGGCAGTCGCCCGCCCACCGGCTCGCCGAGCGCGCTCTCGGGACCGAGACACCAGGACGCTGGCGCCCGGGCGACGAAGGACTCGAGGAGGTTGGTCGTGTTCGTTGACTTCCAGCGCGCGAAGCTCGACAGGATCCCGATGCCGACGTTCACCCGTCCGTCGCCGAGCGGGAAGACCCAGCCGTAGCCGGGGACCACCGCACCCGTCTGGTCGCGCAGGTCAAGGTGCGACTCGATCCAGGTCTCGTCATGGCGCGGCGAGGTGAAGTAGCCGCGGATCGCCATTCCCAAAGGCACCTCGCGGTCGCGCACCGCGCCGAGGGCGCGTCCGAAGCGCGAGTTCGCGCCGTCGGCGACGATGACGACGCCAGCTGTGATCTCGAAGTTCGCGCCCGTCGCGTGCTCGTTCACGGCCGCGCCGCGCGCCGGGCCGCCCGACCGGGCCTCCGGGCCGAGTGGGGCGAGCGCCTCGCAGCCCTCGAGGATGACGGCGCCGGCCTTCTCGGCGCGGCGCGCGACGAGGGCGTCGAGATCAGCCCGGGTGATGACGTAGCCGTACTCCCCGAAATCCGGATGTTTCGGCCAGTGCAGGAGCAACTCTCGGCCGTACGCGAGGGCGCGCAGACCCTCGAAGCGGTGGTAGCGGGTGAGATCGTCCCCCAGTCCCATGTCCTCGAGTTGACGCACTGAGCGCGGGGTCAGCCCGTCGCCGCACGTCTTTTCCCGCGGGAAGTGCTTCTTTTCAAGGACGACGACGTCGAACCCCGCTTCCGCGAGCCAGTACGCCGCCGCCGACCCCGCCGGTCCGCCTCCGACGACGAGCACCTCGCAGGAGCGGGGGATCGCCCGTGCCGACGTCGCGGTGCTTTCGGGGGCGGAACCTGGCACGCCCCGAGCGTACCGGTCGAACCGTCGCCCCGTGGTCGGCCGGCGCGGGCCGCGCTTCCCCTTAAGATGTGCCCGTACCTGCCTCTCGTGGTAAAACCGCAGGGCACGATGGGAAGTCTCGATACCTACCTGCCGGTCGTTGTGCTGCTCGCGTTGGGGGTCCTCTTTGCGGGACTGTCGATCGCGGCGTCGCGATTGCTCGCGCCCTATCGACCGAGCGACGCGAAAGAGGCCCCCTACGAGTGCGGCATCGTGCCCACCTACGAGCCTCCGCAGCGCTTCCCAGTTCGCTTCTACCTCATCGCGATGATCTTCATCATCTTTGACATCGAGATCATCTTCCTGTTCCCGTGGGCGGTGATCTCCGGCCAGCTGGGACGCTTCGGCCTCGTCGAGGTGCTCGTCTTCGCGGGGGCGGTCTTTGTCTCGTTCATCTACCTCGTCGCCAACGGCGCCCTCGACTGGGGTCCCGTGCGACGGGCGCGGCCCGTCGGGAGCGAGCCCCGGCGGACGACCGATTCGACGATTCGCCGGGTCGGTTCCGCCCGCGGGAAGGCGGCTTAGGTGCCGGTCTGGGAGTCCTGGAACGGCCTCGAGTCGCTCCGCCACAACTTTTTGACCGGAAAGCTCGAGGATTTCGTGAAGTGGTCGCGGCGCAGCTCGATGTGGCCGGCGACGTTCGGTCTGGCGTGCTGCGCGATAGAGATGATGGCGGCGGGTGGCGCCGAGTACGACATGTCCCGGTTCGGGATGGAGGTCTTCCGGTCCTCCCCGCGCCAGGCGGACCTGATGATCGTCGCCGGTCGGGTCTCGCAGAAGATGGCACCGGTGTTGCGCCAGGTCTACGACCAGATGGTCGAGCCGAAGTGGGTGATCTCGATGGGGGTGTGCGCCTCCACGGGCGGGATGTTCAACAACTACGCGATCGTCCAGGGCGTCGACGAGCTCGTGCCGGTCGACGTCTACGCCCCCGGTTGCCCGCCGAGCCCCAACACCCTGTTGCACGCCATCCTCACCCTCCACGAGAAGGTCCGTACGGGTGAGATCTTGCGGCGTCGCGCCGCGTCCGGTTCGGGCGCCGGTGTCGACCTCGCCGCGGCGCCCGGTTGGACGCCGCCGCTCGCCACCCCGGTCCACCTCGGGACGCCGCGCTGATGGCGGCACCGGGGCCACTTGCGACGCGCGTCGCGCAGCTCGCGGAGGTGCCGTTCGCCGACTCGCTGGGCGACGAGGTGTACTTCCCGATCCGGGAGCGCTACCTCGAGGTCGCGGGGGCGCTGCGCCGGGCGGATTTCGACAGCTGCAGCGACCTCTGCGCCGTCGACTACCTCACCCACCTGGCCCGCCCGCTTCCGGACGGGGTGACGCCAGAGCGCTTCGAAGTCGTCGTGAACCTGCTCTCGCGTCGCGAGGCGAGTCGGGTCCGGCTGCGGGTGATGGTCCCCGAGCACGACCCGGTCTGCCCGAGCTTGTTCTCCGTCTACCCGGGCTCCGAGAACATGGAGCGCGAGGCCTACGACCTCATGGGCATCCGCTTCGCGGGGCACCCCGACCCGAGCCGGATCCTCATGCCCGAGGACTGGGAAGGGCACCCGTTGCGCCGGGACTACGGCATGGGGCGTGTTCCGGTCCAGTTCAAAGGGGCACCCGGTCCGCGATGAACGCCGAGCGACCCGACGCGCCCCCCGGTGACGACCGGGTCACCCTCGGCGCCGACGAGGCCTTGCGGACGCGTCTTATCGAAGCGACCGACGAAGGAGCTCAGGAGCTCGCGCCGGTCGACGAGACCTCCCCGGTCGAGCTCGCCATCGAACAGGGCGGCGTGCTGCGCCTCCCGGAGAGTGAAACCCTCGACCCCGACGTCGCCGACGCGGCTTTCGGGGCAGGCGAGACGATGATCCTCAACGTCGGGCCGCAGCACCCCTCGACCCACGGTGTGCTCCGGATGATGGTCGAGCTCCAGGGCGAGACGATCCTGCGCTCGAAGCCGGTGATCGGCTATCTCCACACCGGCATGGAAAAGACCGGCGAGGGGCTCACCTACGTCCAGGGCGCGACGAACGTCACGCGCATGGACTATTTCTCGCCGCTGCCCAACGAGCTCGTCTATTCGCTTGCGGTCGAGAAGCTCCTCGGTGTCGAGATCCCGCCGCGCGCGACGTGGATCCGCATGCTCATGTGCGAGCTCAACCGGATCTCGTCCCACGTGATGTGGGCCGCGACGAACGGGATGGACCTCGCCTCGACGACGATGATGATCTTCGGGTTGCGCGAGCGCGATCTCGTGCTGCAGTTCTTTGAGAAGGTCACCGGGTTGCGGATGAACCACAACTACATCCGGCCCGGCGGTGTCGCCGCGGACCTGCCCGACGGATGGGAGGACGACGTCGAGGCGGTCGTCGACACGGTTGGCGCCCGGCTGCGCGACTACGACAACCTCCTCACGCGTCAGCCGATCTTCCGGGAGCGGACCGAGGGCGTCGGGGTCGTGAGCCCAGAGCTGTTGCTCGCGCTCTCGGCGACGGGGCCGATCCTGCGCGCCGCCGGGGTTCCCTGGGACCTGCGGCGCTCGATGCCCTACCTCGCTTACGACGAGGTCGACTTCGACGTCATCGTCGGCAGAGCCGGCGACTGCTTCGACCGCTACGCGGTGCGGCTGAACGAGGTGCGGGAGTCGATCCGGATCGTCCGCCAGATCCTCGACAAGATGCCGTCGGGCGACTACCGGACCCAGGACAAGAAGGTCACGCCCCCGCCACGCGCCCGGATCGACGAGTCGATGGAGGCGCTCATCCACCACTTCAAGCTGTTTACCCGCGGCATCGAGCCTCCGGAGGGCGAGGTCTATGTCGCGGTGGAGTCGCCCCGCGGCGAACTCGGCTGCTACCTCGTCTCGGACGGGTCGAACCGGCCGATGCGGATGCACATCCGGGCGCCGAGTTTCGTCAACCTGCAATCGGTTCCTGCCCTTCTGCAGGGCGGCCTGATCGCCGACATGATCGCGATCCTGTCCTCGGTCGACCCGGTCCTCGGGGAAGTCGACCGTTGACAGCCCATTTCTCGGCCGAGAACCGGGCCCGGGCCGAGGCATTCGTCGCGCTCTATCCGCAGCCGCGCTCGGCTCTCATCCCGCTCTGCCACCTCGCCCAGTCCCAGGACGGCTGGCTGTGCGCCGCGGCGATGGAGGAGATCGCCGAGCTCTGCGGCATCACCCCCGCCGAGGTCTACGGCACGGCGACCTTCTACGACATGCTCCGCACCGAAAGAGTCGGTCGGCACGTCATCTCGATCTGCACGAACATCGCCTGTCTTTTGTCTGGGGCCTACGAACTGCTCGCCCACGCCGAGAGTCGGCTCGGCATCCGCTGCGGACAGACGACCGAGGACGGCGAGTTCACCCTGGAAGAGGCGGAGTGCCTCGCCGGCTGTGACACGGCGCCGTGCGTGCAAGTGAACCACCGCTTCGTCGCGGCGGCAGACGGCGAGTCCTTCGATGCCCTCATTGCCGGACTGCAGGACGGCCGGCACGGGGGGGAGATCCCGCGCCACGGCGTCCTCAGCCGGATCGAGCGCGCCGTCGGCCTCCCGGGGGCGGAGACGCCGCGGCGCGGGCACGCGAGGGGCTGAGGACGTGCTCACCGAGGCGCCGCGGATCATCACGAGCCGGCTCGACCACGACGACTCGCACACCCTCGAGCGGTACCTCGCGACTGGCGGCTACAAGGCGCTGCGCAAGGCCTTGCGGATGCGGCCCGAAGCCCTGCGGGATGAGGTGAACCGGGCAAGCCTCCTTGGCCGTGGTGGGGCCGGGTTCCCGGCGGGCCGCAAGTGGTCGATGCTGCGCCCGGCGGCGACGACCTACCTCGTCGTTAACGGCGACGAGAGCGAGCCGGCGACGTTCAAGGACCACCTGCTGATCGAGCGGGATCCGCACCAGATCATCGAGGGTGCGGCGATCGCGGCGTACGCCGTCGGCGTCCGGCGGGCCTTCATCTTCTGCCGCGGGGAGTTCGCGCTCGGGCTCGAGCGCCTCGTGCAGGCCTGCAACGACGCCTACGAGTACGGGGCCCTCGGGAGGCGGATCTTCGGTTCGCCCTTCTCGCTCGACATCGTCGTCCACCCGGGGGCGGGCGCCTACATCTGCGGCGAGGAGACGGCGCTCCTCGAGAGCCTGGAGGGAAAACGCGGCTTTCCGCGCGTCAAGCCCCCGAACTTCCCGGCCGCGATCGGCCTGTACGGAGAGCCGACCGTCGTGAACAACGTCGAGACGATCTCGGCGCTGCCCTGGATCGTGCGCAACGGCGGCGACGCCTTCGCCGCGCTCGGCGCCGGCACGTCGACGGGCACACGCCTGTTCGCCCTCTCGGGGCGCGTCGCCCGGCCCGGCTGGTACGAGCTCGAGATGTCGAAGACGACCTTTCGCGACCTCATCTTCGACCCCGCCCTCGGCGGCGGGATCGTCGAGGGCGGCGAACTGAAGGCCTTCATCCCCGGCGGGGTCTCGGCGCCCTGGTTCGGCCCGGACGAGCTCGACCTCGGACTCGACCAGGACGCGGTCGCGAAAGCGGGTTCGATGCTCGGCTCGGGTTCGGTGGTCGTCTTGGACGGGTCGAGCTGCGTCGTGCGCGCCGCCTGGCGCATCACGCGCTTTTACTACCGGGAATCCTGCGGGCAATGCACGCCGTGCCGCGAGGGGGGCCACTGGCTCGAGAAGGTCCTGCGCCGCATCGAGGAGGGCGAAGGTCAAACCGGGGACGTCGAGCTCTTGATGGACGTCTGCGACAACCTCGCCCCGGGGGTGGGTTGGCCACCCGAACAGACGACGATCTGTGTACTCGGGCCGTCGATCCCGTCCTCGGTCGCCTCGGCGGTCCGGATGTTCGGCGAGGAGTTTCTCGAGCACATTCGAACCGGCAGGTGCCCCCAGGGGTCCCCCGGCGCGGCGAAAGCTTGGACGCGATGAGCGAGGTGGCGCGCCGCGAGTTCGCTGAGACCGCGGTCGTTCACCTGACGGTCGACGGGCGGGGCGTCGAGGCGTCGCCGGGCGAGCTCCTCATCGACGCCGCCGAGAAGGCGGGAGTCTTCATCCCCCGTTTTTGCTACCACCCGCGTCTCGAACCGGTCGGGATGTGCCGGATGTGCCTCGTCGAGGTTTCCGGGCCGCGGGGCTTCACGCTGCAGCCGGCGTGCATGGCCGCGGTGGCTGAAGGGCAGGAGGTGCGGACCTCGTCGCCGAAAGCGCGCAAGGCCCAGCAGGGCGTGCTCGAGTTTCTGCTCATCAACCACCCACTCGACTGTCCGGTCTGCGACAAGGGTGGGGAGTGCCCGCTCCAGGACCAGGCGCTCTCGCACGGGCCGGGGGAGAGTCGCTTTTCGGAGGAGAAGCGGCACTGGGCCAAGCCAATCGAGATCGGTCCGCTCGTGCTGCTCGATCGGGAGCGGTGCATCCAGTGCGCCCGCTGCACACGCTTTGCCGACGAGGTCGCCGGTGAGCCGCTCATCGACCTGGCGTTCCGTAGCGATGCGGTCGAGGTCGCGACGTTCCCGAACCGGCCGTTCGACTCGTACTTCTCCGGCAACACGATTCAGATCTGCCCGGTCGGCGCGCTCACGGCTCCCGCCTACCGGTTCGCGTCACGCCCGTGGGACCTCGAACAGGTCGAGACGACGTGCACGACGTGTGCCGTCGGCTGCCGCGTCGTCGCCCAGTCCTCGGCAGGCAGACTCGTGCGGTATCTCGGCGTCGACTCCGATCCGGTGAACCAGAGCTGGCTGTGCGACAAGGGCCGCTACGGCTTCGAGGCGGTGCACTCGCCGAACCGGCTGGTCGCGCCCTTGGCCGAGCGCGACGACATCCAGGTCCCGGTGACCTGGCACGAGGCGCTGGACGCCGTCACCGCGGCGATACGCGATGCCCACCGACGCGGCGGGCCGGAGTCCGTCGCGATCCTCGGCGGGGCGCGGTTGTCGAACGAGGACGCCTATGCCTGGGCCAAGCTCGCCAAGGCGGTTCTAGGGACGGATTCCGTCGATGCGCAGCTCGATGACGGGCTCCCCGCCGCTGTGGTGCTCGGCCTGCCGCACGCGACGATCGACGAGGCGACCCAGGCCAAGGCGGTCATCACGTTGACGGGAGACGTGCGCGAGGAGCTGCCCGTCTTGTTCCTGCGCCTACGGCGGGCCGCGCTGGAAGGCCTGGCGATCGTCGAGTGCTCGACCTCGGCCACGGCCCTCACCCCGTACGCGAGGAACCGGCTCGCCTATCTCCCCGGCGAGATCCGCCGCCTCGCCGAGGCCCTCGTCGGCTTGCGCCGAGCCGGGACCCCGACTGGAGTTGACCCGGCGGCGCTCGCGGCGTCCCGCGCCCTTCTCAGGTCGCTCGGCGCGAGCGGCGAAGGGCTCGTCGTCGTCTGCGGCCGGCCGTCGTCCGCCGAGCCGGCGGCGGCCGTCGCGGCGGCGGCCGAGACGATCCGGCGGGCTTTTCCGGACGCCCGCTTCTTGCCGGCGCTGCGCCGGGCGAACGTGCACGGCGCCCTCGACATGGGTCTGGCGCCGGGGCTCCTGCCGGGCCGGGTGACGCTCGATGACGCCCGGAGCGAGTTGCTGGCCGCGTGGGGATCGTTGCCGGCGCAGCGAGGTCGCGACGCCCGCGCGATCCTCGAGGCCGCGGTCAACAACGAGATCACGACGTTGATGCTCCTCGGATGCGACCCCCTGGCCGATTGCCCGGACCGCGCCCTCGCTCGTGCCGCGCTCGAACAGATCCGGTCGCTCGTCTACGTGGGGACCCATCCGAACGGGTCGAGTTCGCTGGCTCAGGTCGTGCTGCCTGTGGCCGGCGACGGCGAACGGGGCGGGACGACGACGAACTGCGAGGGCCGAGTGACGCGGCTCGCGGCCAAGGTGGTCCCACCGGGGATCGCCTGGCCGGCGTGGACGGTCGCGAGCGAGATCGCACGTCGCTTCGACGCCCCGCTCGGCTGTGAAGGCGTCGAGCAGATCTCGGCCGAGATCGCTCGAGTCGCGCCGGCGTACCGGGGCGTCGACGCGGGCCTGCTCGGACGGCCGAACCACCGCGACGGCGTCGTCGTGCCGCTGCGCGCCGCGCCGGTCGGTATCAGCGGACGCCGGTTGCGGCCGATCGATCCCGTCGCGACCCCCGGGATCTTGTCGGTCGAGGAGCAAGGAGCCCCGCTCGACGTCGGATCGGCTCTCCCCGCCGGGTCCGGCGGCGTCGTTTGGAGTGCGGAGCCCGTCAGCGCGACGCCAACACGGCTCATGTCCTTCTCCTCCGGGGACGGGCTGCCGGCCGCCGGGGAGTTGGCGAACGGTGCCTACCGTCTCGTCGTGCGCCGGACCCTCTATGACCGGGGAACCCTGGTCGCGGAGAGCCCTTCGCTCGCGCCGTTGACGGCCAAGCCGGCGGTGTTCGTCCATCGCCTGGCCCTCGAGGCGATCGGCGCGGTACCGGGCGCGATGCTCACGGTCCGATCGGCGCAGGACTCGGTGAGGTTGCCCGTCGAGGTCGATGATTCGCTGCCGCGCAACGTCGCCCTCCTCGTCGCCAACCTCGTCGGACCCGACGAACACGGCGCGAGCGCGCTCGTGGACTCCTCCGAGGCCGCGACCGACGTCTGGCTGGAGATGGCGTGACGAGTGATCCCCTCTTCGCCCACGGCGTCGACCTTGGTGTCGTCGTCATCGTGCTCGTGAAGGTGCTCGTCGTCTTCGGGTTCCTGCTCGTATCGGTGATGCTGATGATCTGGTTCGAGCGCAAGGTGATCTCAGACATGCAGAACCGGATCGGGCCGAACCGGGCGGGGAAGTTCGGGATCCTCCAGACCCTCGCCGACGGGACGAAGCTGTTCTTCAAGGAGGACCTGTTGCCCGAGCGGGCGGACCGCGTCGTCTTCCGCCTCGCCCCCTTCCTCTCGGTCCTGCCCGCCTTCCTCATCTTCGCGATCGTCCCGGTCGGCGGTGTCGTGACGATCGCCCACCACGCCGTCGAGCTCCAGGCCGCCGACCCACCGATCGGGATCCTTTTCCTGCTGGCGCTGTCTTCGGTCGCCGTCTACGGCGTGATGCTCGCCGGGTGGTCGTCCGGCTCGAAGTACCCGCTCCTCGGTTCGGTGCGCGCCTCGGCGCAGATGATCTCCTACGAGGCGGCGCTCGGGCTCAGCGTCGTCACGGTCATCCTCGAGTCGCACGGACTGTCGACGCGGGCGATCGTCGAATCCCAGGCCCAGGACTTCTGGCACTGGAACGTCCTGCGGCTGTTCATCGTGCCGTTCGCGATCTTCTTTGTCGCCGGGACGGCCGAGCTCAACCGCCCTCCGTTCGACCTCGCCGAGGGCGAATCCGAGCTCGGTGGCGGGTTCCACACGGAGTACTCGGCGATCCGGTTCGCGATGTTCTACCTCGCCGAGTTCATGAACACGATCACGATGTCGGCGGTCGTCGTCACGCTGTTCTTCGGTGGGCCGGACGGACCCGGATTTCACGTCGTGCGCTGGCTCTGGCCGATTCTCTGGTTCCTCGGCAAGACGGTCATCTTCTTATACATCCAGGTCTGGATCCGTGCCGCGCTCCCGAGGTTCCGCTACGACCAGCTGATGAACCTCGGTTGGAAGTGGCTTATCCCGCTCTCGCTCGGGTGGCTCCTCCTTGTCGCGGGTGCCCAGGTCTCGAGAGCGTGGGGTTTCGGGGTCTTTGGCGGGGTCGTCGTCGCCGGGCTGCTGCTCGCACAAGCCCGGGCCACGGCGCGTCGTCGTCGCGAGCACCCGATCGAAGGTCGCCCGCTGGCGGCGGGGGATTTCGCCGGCCTCGGCACGTCGACGACGGTCGTCGACCGGACGCGGGGCGGGAGCTGAGCGATGAGAATCTTCGGCGAAGGCAACTTCTTCGGCGGGTTCTACGTCGCGGCGAAGCAGGTCTTAAAGCCGCGCGTCACGACCGAATACCCGGCGGCGAAACGGCCGAAGCCGCCCCGGCTTCACGGCCGCCACCTCCTCAACCGCTACGAGGACGGAATGGAGAAGTGCATCGGCTGCGAGTTGTGTGCGGCGGTGTGCCCCGCGGACTGCATCTACGTGCGCGGCGCGGACAATCCGCCGGACGCGCCCGTCTCGCCCGGCGAGCGCTACGGATTCGTCTACGAGATCAACTACCTGCGCTGCATCCACTGCGACCTGTGCGTCGAGGCGTGTCCGACGGAGGCGATCACCGAGTCGAAGTTGTTCGAGTTCTCGTTCACGAGCCGCGCCGACGCGATCTACACGCGGACCGAGCTCCTCGTCGCCGCGGACGGCAAGCCGCAGCGGTTGCCGTGGGAGGACTGGCGCGAGGGCGAGGACCGCTTCAGCTCCGGGTGGATGCGGGCGACGTCGCCGTCGGGCGCCGCCGACTACGAGGGCGAGGTCCAGTGGTCGGGCGAGCTCGGCTACGGAGTGCGCGCCCCCGAGGCGGGCCAACGCGGCGAACGCGACGACGCGGCGACCGGCAACATCTCGATTCGGGAGACGCAGGCGAAGAAGATCCCCGTCCGCTTCGGCGGGAGGCGGCGCTGATGCCGGGGTCGGTCCTCGCCACCGCGACGCTGCCGGATCTCGCGACGTTTCTCATTGCCGGGGCGATCTGCGTCGCCGGGGCGGCCGGCGTCGTCTTCGGGCGCAATCCCGTCCACGCCGCGCTCAGCCTCGTGCTGACGCTTTTCGGGGTGGCCGTCTTGTTCGTCGAGGAGAACGCGCAGTTCCTCGCGGCGGTGCAGATCATCGTGTACACGGGGGCGATCGTCGTCCTGTTCCTGTTCGTCATCATGCTCCTCGGCGTCGACCGCACCGAGAAGGCGCTGGCCGACCAGTTCCGCGGTCAGCGCGTCGTCGCGCTAGGCCTCGGGGCCCTGGTTCTCGCCGAGGTGCTGTTGCTCGGCACGGGCCACTGGACGACCGGTGCCCACGCCGCGACGGGTGCCCTCAACCGGCCGCTTTCGAACGTCGCGCAGCTCGGTCGGGCGATCTTCACGACCTACCTGCTTCCTTTCGAGATCACCTCGGCGCTGCTCGTCGTGGCCGTCGTGGCGGCGGTCGTCCTGGCGCGGCGCTTCGACCGTGGTGTGGCAGACGAGGCGGGCGCGGGGGATCCCGCGGCGGATGCGGCCGGCAGGACCGAGGTCACGGGCCGATGACGATCGACGGCGCCTGGTACCTGACGCTGGCGGCGGTGCTGTTCACGTTCGGCGCTGTCGGCGTGCTCGTCCGGCGCAACGTCCTCGTCATGTTCATGTGCATCGAGCTCATGCTGAACGCGGCGAACCTCACCTTCGTCACGTTCTCCCGTGAGTTGAACGACATCGGCGGTCAGGTCGCGGTGTTCTTCGTGCTCGTCGTGGCGGCGGCCGAGGTCGTCGTCGGCCTGGGGATCGTCGTCGCGATCTTCCGGCGCCGGGTCGGGGCGACGGCGGACGACCCCCACGAGCTGCGGGGCTGAGACGACCGTGCTGCATCTCGCCTACCTGATCCCGCTCCTGCCGCTCGGCGGGTTCGCGATCCTCTTGGCCTTCGGCAGGCGGGTCGGCAATCCCGTTTCGGGTTGGATCGCGACCGCCCTCGTCGCGGGGTCGTTCGCGATCTCGGTGCTCGCGCTCGTGGCTCTTTTCGAACGGGCCCCCGCCAGCCGGGTCTTCACCCAGCAGCTTTTCACGTGGTTCACGGTCGACCGTCTCAGCGTCACGGTCGGGCTGCGCGTCGACCCCCTGTCCGTCACGATGGCGCTGTTCGTCACGGGTGTCGCCGCGGTGATCCACCTCTACTCGATCGGCTACATGGCGCACGACGAGGACTTCGCCAAGTTCTTCGGCTATCTCAACCTCTTCGTCTTCTCGATGCTCATGCTCGTGTTGGCGAGCAACCTCCTCGTCACCTTCTTCGGTTGGGAGGGCGTCGGGGTCTGCTCCTACTTCCTCGTCGCATTCTGGTTTCGCCGTCCGGCGGCGGCGAGCGCCGGCAAGAAGGCGATGATTTACAACCGCGTCGGCGACGCGGGTTTCCTGGTCGCGCTGTTCCTCGTCTTCGAGCGGACGGGGAGCCTCGAGTACACGACCGTGTTCGCGCGGCTCGCGCACGTCTCGACGGCGGACCTCACGGCCATCGCCCTGCTGCTCTTCTTGGGCGCGGTCGGCAAGTCGGCGCAGATCCCGTTGTTCCCGTGGCTCGCCGACGCGATGGAGGGCCCGACGCCGGTCTCCGCGCTGATCCACGCCGCGACGATGGTGACGGCGGGCGTCTACCTGCTCTGCCGGATCAGCCCGATCCTCCACGCCGCACCGGTGGCCGGACACGTCGTGGCGTGGGTCGGGGTCGCCACCGCCCTCGTCGCGGCGACGATCGGCTGTGCCCAGACCGACATCAAGAAGGTCCTCGCCTACTCGACGGTCTCCCAGCTCGGCTACATGTTCCTCGCCGCGGGCAGCGGCGCCTACGTGGCCGCCATCTTCCTCATGCTCGCCCACGCCTTCTACAAGGCGCTGCTGTTCTTGTCGGCGGGTTCGGTGATCCACGCCCTCGACGGCGAGCAGGACCTGAAGAAGATGGGGTCGCTGCGCGCTTTCATGCCGATCACGGCGGTCACCTTCCTCATCGGGTGGCTCTCCATCGCCGGCGTGCCGCCGTTCAGCGGTTTCTGGGCGAAGAGCGACGTCCTCGAGAGCGCCTGGGCCGTCAGCCCCGCGCTCTGGGCGATCGGAGCCGTCACAGCGGTCCTCACCGCCTACTACATGGGACGTGAGTTCTTCTTGGTGTTCGCCGGCGATCGGCGTTGGAGCGACGCCCGACCGGGCGGCGAGCCGCCTCGCGACCCCGGCTGGGTGATGGGCGTGCCGCTCCTCGTGCTCTCGGCGTGCTCGTTCCTCGGGTTGTTCATCGACCTGCCCTTCCACCCGACGTGGACGTTCCTCGAGCGTTGGCTGCAGCCCGTCGTCGGCGCCAACCTCGCGGTCCACCACTTCGGCCTCGCCGAGCTCTGGGGATTCGGACTCGCTGACGTGGCGTTCGCGCTGCTCGGTATCGCGATGGCCGCAGCCGTCTGGGGCGTCGCCGTCAACCGCCCGCGACTCGAACCCCGGTTCCTTTTCATGGCGTGGTTCATCGACTGGAGCTACGACCGCTTCGTCGCCCGTCCCGGGGCGCAGCTCGCCTCGTTCGCCTCCTCGGTCATTGACGCGAAGATCATCGACGGCGCGGTGGAAGGGGTCGGAAGGCTCGTCCGCCGCGGCGGTGAGCTGCTGCGGGGCGCGCAGTCGGGCTACGTGCGGACCTACGCCCTCACGATCGTCGGTGGGATCGTCCTACTCGTCGCCTACTTCGTGACGAGGGCCGGGTCGTGACGACCCACGCGGTCCTGTCGAGCCTCGCCGTCGTCACCGACCAGCACGCCTTCCCCTATCTCACGACGCTCGTTCTTCTGCCGGTGGGCGCCGCGCTCGTCGCGGTCGTGTTGCCCCGGCGGGCGAGTTGGGCGATCCGCTCCGTCGGGTTGCTCGGCGCTTTCGGGGTGCTGGGCGTGGCCTCGGCGGTGCTCGACGAATTCCGGACGGGCATCGGCGGCTACCAGATGGTCTCGGAACACCCCTGGGTCGGCTCGCTCGGGATCTCGTGGAATCTCGGTGTCGACGGGATCTCGCTCTTCTTGGTGCTGCTCTCGGCGTTGCTCTTCGTGCTCGCCCTGATCGGCGCGGGCGAACGGTCGAACGTGAAGTCCTTCACGGTTTGGATCCTTCTCCTCGAAGCGGCCTGTCTTGGGAGCTTTCTCTCGCTCGACCTGTTGATGTTCTTCCTGTTCTTCGAGACGACGCTCGTGCCCGTTTACTTCATCATCGGCGGCTGGGGCCATGAGCGCCGGAGCCACGCCGCGATGAAGTTCTTCATCTACACCTTCACGGGGTCGGCGGTCATGCTCGTTGGCATCCTGGCGCTCGTCTCCATCCACCAGGGTCAGACGGGCGTGACGACGTTCGACATCCGCCAGCTCGCCGAGACGCGTCTCAGCGGAACGGCCGGGGTGTTGCTGCTGCTCGCCTTCACTGCCGCCTTCGCGGTGAAGGCACCGGTCTTCCCGTTCCACACCTGGTCGCCGGACGCCTACCGGGAGGCGCCCGTCGCCGGTTCGGTGCTGCTGGCCGGCATCACCGCAAAGCTCGGCACGTACGGCATCATCCGGTTCGACCTCGGCCTGTTTCCCCACGCGGTCGTCGTCCTGGCGCCGCTGTTCCTGACGCTCGGCGTGGTCGGCATCGTCTACGGGGCGGTCGTCGCCGCGGTGCAGAAGGATCTGAAGCGCCTCGTCGCCTACTCGTCGCTCGCGCACATCGGCTTCATCGTCGTCGGCGCTTTCGCCCTCACCGGAGAGGCCGTCTCCGGCGCGGTCCTCCAGATGGTGAACCACGGGATCGTCACGGCGGCGCTCTTTCTGCTGGTCGCGATGATCTACAAGCGTCGCCAGACGATGTCGGTCGCCCACCTCGGCGGGCTCCAGCACCGGGCGCCGGTGATGGCGGCGACGTTCACCGTCGTCGTGCTGGCGTCGATCGGGGTGCCGGGTCTCAGCGGCTTCATCGGCGAGTTCCTCATCCTCGCGGGCACCTTCATCACCCACCGCTGGTGGGCGGTCGTCGCGACGATCGGCGTCGTCCTCGCGGCTGTCTACCTGCTCTGGGCGTACCAGCAGATCTTCCACGGTCCCGAGCGCGCCTCCGAGCGCGACAAGCCCTTCCCCGAGCTCACCTGGCGTGAAGGTGTCGTGATGGCGCCCCTCGTCGTGCTCATCGTCTTCCTCGGCGTCTACCCCAAACCCGTGCTCGACCGGATTACACCATCGGTCGACCAGCTCGTCGCCCACGTCGAGCAGGTCGCGCACCCGACGACCCCCCAGGTCGGCCGGCCGGTCCTGACCGTCCGGGCCAAGGCGGCGAAGTGACGCCGGCCGGGCCGAGCCTCAGTGCTGTCGCGCAGGCGACGTCGGGGATCGTGCTTCCCCACGTCGACTACGCCGCGATCCTGCCGGAGCTCATCCTCCTCGGCGGCGTGCTGTTTCTGATCGCGATCTCGGCGATGACGCCGCGTCAGCCCCCGACCGGCGCGTACGCGGCGACGACCGTCGCGTGCGCGGTGGCGGCGCTCGCCTCCTCGCTCTGGCTGTGGCGGGACGTGCACAACCACGGGGCCTTCACGGTCGTGGCGCACTCGATCGACGTCGACGGCTTTGCCGTCTTCTTCTTGGTCCTCGTCTCGTCCGTGCTCGTCGTGACGGCGGTACTCGGGGCGGGGTACCTGCGGCGTGAGGGGGTCGCCGGGTGCGAGTACTACGCGCTCGCCCTCATCTCGGGGTCGGGGGCGATGTTGATGGCTTCGGCGAACGACCTGATCCTCGTCTTTCTGGCCCTCGAGGTGCTCTCGATCCCGCTCTACGTGATGGCGGGATTCGACCGCCGCCGCGCGACGTCCCAGGAAGCCGCGATGAAGTACTTCGTCCTCGGCGCCTTCTCCTCGGCGGTCTTCGTCTACGGCATCGCGCTCGTCTACGGCGCGACGGGGTCGACGAACCTGCCAGAGATCGGCGCCTTTCTCGCCCACAACATCATCACGGCGAACGGTGTGCTACTGGCGGGGATCGCGCTCGTGGTGGTCGGATTCTCCTTCAAGGTCGCGGCGGTGCCGTTTCACATGTGGACCCCCGACGTCTACCAGGGCGCGCCGACGCCGGTGACGGGGTTCATGGCTGCGATCGCCAAGGCTGGTGGGTTCGCAGCTTTCCTGCGGGTCTTCGTCGCGACGTTCCCGACGCTGCGCAGCGACTGGCAGCCGGTCGTCTGGGCTCTCGCGGCCGTGACCCTGCTCGGGGGCGCCGTCGTCGCCCTGGTCCAGCGTGACGTGAAGCGCATGCTCGCCTACTCCTCGATCAACCACGCCGGGTTCGTGCTCATCGGCCTGCAGGCGGCGACGACGCGGGGCGTGGCGGCGAGCGCCTACTACGTCTTTTCCTACGCCTTCATGGCGCTCGGAAGCTTCGCCGTCGTCGGCGTCGTCGGGGGCAAGGGTGACCGCCGGCACGACATCGGGGCCTATCGGGGCCTAGCGACCCGCAACCCAGTGCTGGCGACGGTGTTCGCGGTACTGCTCCTCGCCCAGGCGGGCGTGCCCTTCACGACGGGGTTCTTCGCCAAGTTCTACGTCGTGGCGGCGTCCGTCGCGGCGCACAGCTACGCGCTCGCGGTCGTCGCGATGGCCTCGGCGGCGATCGCGGTCTTCTTCTACCTCCGCGTCGTGCTCGTCATGTTTTCGACCCAGCCCGATGAGGAGAGGGTCGCGCCGGTGCCGCCGCCGTCGGCCGGAGGCGTCACGACCCTCGTGCGTCCCGTCATCGAGCGTCTCGTCGTCTCCCCGTCGATCGCCCTCGGATTGGCTGTCGCCTGCGGCGTGACCGTCGTCTTCGGCCTCTGGCCGCAGCCGCTCATCGACTTCGCGCGCGCCGCGACGATGATCTTCCACTAGGAGAGTGCTGATTTAGTCCTTTTTTGCACCCATTCCGGCCTCAAACAGGCAGGATACGGCCCTGCCGAGGCGGACAAGACCGGCTGAATTGACACCCTCCGGCGCGTCTCGACCCGGCCGGCGTAAGGCCCGTCAGGGGGGACTCAGTCGCGGTAGTTGCCGAACTGGAGCGGAATCCCGAGGTCCTCGGCCTTCAGCCTGGCGATCACGGCTTGGAGGTCGTCGCGTTTCTTGCCGAAGACGCGGATCTGGTCGCCCTGTGACTGCGAGGTCACGCCTTTCAGGTTCAGTTCCTTCACGATCTTGGCTATGTGCCGGGCGTGGTCGGCCGAGATCCCGGCCTGCAGGGCCACATGCTGGCGGACGGTGCCCTTGGCGGCTTCCTCGACCTTGCCGTAGGAGAGGGCCTTCAGCGACACCTGGCGGCGCACGAGCTTCTCCTCGAGCACGACGGTGAGCGCGCGCAGGCGGTCCTCGGTGGGGGCGTGAAGCGCGATCTCGTGCGCGCTGAGTTCCAGGGAAGAACCGGTGTTCTTGAAGTCGAAGCGGGTTGCGACCTCGCGCGAAGCCTGGTCGACGGCGTTGCGCACTTCCTGGAAGTCGATCTCGGATGTGACGTCAAAGCTCGGCATGCTCCCCACGCTATCTGCGGCGGTCGCCCGGCTCCGGGGCGTGGCGCCCCGGAGCCGGGCGACCGCGGGACGGGGCATCGGATATCCTCGACGTCCGGGTCGGTACCCAAGCGGACAACGGGAGCAGACTGTAAATCTGCCGGCACAGCCTACGTAGGTTCAAATCCTACCCGGCCCACTTCTCCTTGTGACTGGGCCGGTTTCCGAGGCGCCAACTCGGGGCGTCGTCCGCGGCCGCCGGGCGACGCGGCCCGCGACGCCGGCGAAGCGCCGGTTCCGGCGTCGATCACCTGGGGTCGGGGAACCCGGCGGGTCCCGTGGCGACCCCGCCGCCGGCGGGACCCGACCAGACCGAAGGAGGAGTGGGCCGGGCCCGGCGGGCAGTCGTTTCCCGGCGGGACCTTTTTTTCTACCAACGGCGCGCCCGATGGGCGATGCTGGACGCGATGGCGGGCACCCTGACGGACGTGGGAGGGTCGCGCGCCGTCAGAGCCGTGTCGCGACCAGCGTGGGGCCGTCGGCGCGAGCACCGCTGGTTCATCCTCGCGGTGCTCTGTGTCAGCCTGCTCGTCGTCAGCCTCGACAGCACGATCCTCAACGTCGCGCTCCCGGCGATCGTGCGAACGATGCACGCGACGTCGAGCCAGCTGCAATGGATCGTCGACGCCTACGTGATCGTCTTCGCGGGTCTGTTGCTCGTGCTCGGCAGCCTCGGCGACCGCATCGGGCGCAAGTGGGTCTTCTTGGGCGGGCTCGTACTGTTCGCCGCGGGCTCGGCGATCTCGGCCTTCTCCGTGACGCCCGACCGCCTGATCGCGGCCCGCGCGTTCATGGGGATCGGCGGGGCGGCGATCATGCCATCCACGCTGTCGATCCTCGCCAGCGTGTTCACCGGCGAGGACGAACGGCTCCAGGCCATCGGGATCTGGTCGGGCACGACCGGGCTCGGTGTCGCCATCGGACCGGTGGCCGGAGGCTGGCTCCTCGACCACTACTGGTGGGGGTCGGTGTTTCTCGTCAACGTGCCGATCGCCTTCGTCGGGTTGCTGGCGGCGGCCTGGTTCGTGCCGAATTCGCGCAACCCCGCGAGCAAGCGGCCCGATCCCGCGGGCGCCGGGCTCTCGATCGTCGGCATGGCCTTGCTGCTCTGGGGGATCATCGAGGCCCCGAACCGCTCTTGGACCTCGCCGCTCATCGTCGGGGCGATCGTGGCGGCGTTGGTCGTCCTCGCCGCCTTCGCCTGGTGGGAGAGGCACTCGACGCATCCGATGCTGGAGATGTCGTTTTTCCGCTCGCGGCGCTTCTCGGCGGCGATCGTGGCGATGGGACTTGTGATCTTCGCCCTCATGGGGGCGCTGTTCCTCCTCACCCAGTACCTACAGTTCTCGCTCGGCTACAGCGCCCTCCAGACGGGGTTGCGGATCGCGCCCATCGCAGCGGTCCTGTTGGTCGTGGCGCCGGCGTCGACGCTCGCCGTCCGCTACCTCGGGACGAAGCCCATCGTGTTCGGGGGTCTCGCCCTGATCGCCGTCGGGCTCGTGTTGCTCTCCCGGATCACCGTCCACGGCACGTACCTCGGAGCGCTCCCGGCGCTCTTCTTCGTCGGCACCGGGGTCGGGCTGGCGCTCGCGCCGTGCACCGAGTCGGTGATGGGCGCCCTACCGTTCGAACGGCTCGGTGTCGGCTCGGCCACGAACAGCACCTTTTTGCAGCTCGGGGGTGCGCTCGGGGTCGGTGTGCTCGGGAGTTTGCTCAACACGCGGTACGCCGACCGGATGACCCCCCTGCTCGCCCGCTACTCGCTCTCGGGGTCCATCCGGGGTCTCATCACCGGATCGCTCGGAGGCGCCCTCGCCGTGGCGCAGCGAGCCGGGGCGATGGGAGCCGGGGCGATGGGAGCCGAGCTCGCCGGGGTCGCGCGGCTCGCCTTCATCAGCGGAATGGACCTCGCCCTTTTGGTCGGGGCGATCGTCGTCGCGGTCGCGGCGTTCGTCGTTCTCGCCGTGCTGCCGAGCAGGGGAGCACCGGCGCCGGGCGCGATCGCCCCGGGGCGCGCCGGACGGTCCGCGAGGAGGTAGCGGCCGCGCCGGGGTCCCGTGTTGTGGGCCGGGGTGGCGCCGGCCTAGCGTCGCAGCGGAGGTGGTTGCCTTGAGGAATGATCGCCTGCTCGCGGAGGCAGTTCGCGCGTGGGTCATCGAAGAGCGGCCGGGCGATGGCGCCGCGGCCAGCCGGGCTGCCGCCGTCGCCCAGGTTTGCTACACGAACGGCGCGTCCGTCTCCCAGGCGTGCCATCAGGCTCACGCCTTCGTCGACAGCTGGACTCGGCATCCGGCGCACAAGCAATCTCGGTCCCGCCGGGGGGGTCCGGTCCCCTTCTAGACGCTCCCGGCGTCACCGTCTCCGGCGGCGGGAGCGACGTTCGACCCCCGGCAACGGTCGCGTCGGGGCGCTCGGTATCGCGACAGGTCGCGACCGCGCTGGCCTCGGCGGCGCTTGCCCGACGACGTCGGCGCCGATTCGACCGGGATGCGCCGTGAGCTGACGGTGGCCCGGCCGCGGCGCGAACAACCCGCCCGGGCGGTCGCTTTTGCCCAGGTCGGCCGCTCGCCGCCCGGCGGAGGGGCGGGGAGCGGGAGACGGGCGGGGAAAGCGGGGCCGGGCGCCGCCGGTCCGCGGCGCGGATCGCGGCAGGATAGGCGCGATGATCGCCGTCGTCTCCCCGATTGCGTACTGGACCGCGGTCGGCTTCGGCGCGGTCCTCTGTTTGTCGCTGTGCCTCGCGGCCCGGCGGCGACCCGGTCGGTGGAGGATCGTCGTCGCCCGCGCGATCGGGTCGGCACTCGCCGCGGACATCGTCGCCTACACGGTCGGTCTGATCGTGGCGAGGACGTGGACGGCGGAGACTTCGCTACCCCTCGCCCTGTGCAACGCCGGAGTGGTCGTCGCCGCGATCGCCTGCTGGTGGCGGGTTCCGCTCCTCGTCGAACTGACCTATTTCCTCGGGCTCGCCGGAACGCTGCAGGCCGTCCTGACCCCGGACCTCAGTGTCAACTTCCCTCATCTCGTCTTTTTCGAGTACGTCGTCGGTCACGTCGGGATCGTGCTCGCGGCGCTGTTCCTCGTCGTCGGCTTGCGCCTCCGGCCGCGCCCCGGGGCCGTTCCCCGGGTCTTCGCGATCACCGCCGCCTATACCGCCTTCGTCGGCCTCGTCGACGGGGTGACGGGCGCGAACTACATGTTCCTGCGCCGCCCCCCCGGCGAGTGGACCGTGTTGCGGCTGCTCGGTCCGTGGCCCTGGTACGTGGTCAGCGCCGCCGGGGTCGCGCTCGTCCTCCTCGTCCTTCTCGACCTGCCCTTCCGGCGCGGCCGGGCCGGACCCGGACGGGCCGACACCGGGTCCGCCGACCCCGCCGGGTCCCGCCGCCGGGTTCCGGCGGCGGGCTGAAGCCCCGGCTCCCGACGGTCGGCGAACCGCGCTCGTCAATTCGCGGGGCGGCGGTGCCGGGAACGGAGGAGATCGACGGCGACGAGGGCGGCGACGAGGGCGGATCCCGCGGCCGTCAGCCCGGCGCCGAGGGCGAATCCCGGCGGGTCGTAGCGGAAGGTGACGATCGACGTCCCGGCGGGCAGCTCGACGGCCTGCACGAGGCCGAAACGCCGGAGCACCGCCGGTCGCACCCGGCCCCGGGTCGAGATCGTCGCTCGCCAACCCGGGAGGGCGGCGACGCTGCGGACGAGCAGGACGGCGCGCGTCGTCGCGACTTCAACGGTCTCGGTGGGAGTCCACGGCGAAGACGAGACGATCCGGACATGCGCCGCCACGGAGCCGTGGCCGGTCGGCGACAACGTGGCGAACGGGCCGAAGGCCCGCGTGTCGACAAGCCACAGGTACGGCCCGATCGAGCCCGCGAGCCGCCAGTGGGGTGGGGTCACGACTGCGGCGAGCGGCCCAGTCGGCGAGAACGCAGCGCGGCCGACGGGCGTCACGGTGACGGCGAGCTGCGGTGGCCCCGCTTGGCGCCGGGCGAGCACGAGCCCGGCAGAGGGCGCCCCCGGCCGGAAATAGACGGTGGCGCGATTCTTGCCGAGAACGATGCGCGCGGCGGGATCCGCCGAGCGCGCCCCGAGGAGACGGAGCCCGCGGGCGGCAGAGCCGAGCGCGCCCGCCGAGACCGTGGGCGCCGAGGAGATCTCGATCGAGGCGACGTCGACCTCTCTCCCGAAGTAGCGCGTCGTCGGAGTGGACCTCGAGAGCGCGACGAACCCCGGATGTCCGGGGGCAACCGGGTTCTCGAACGAGGAGGCCAGCACGAGCAGGGCCCGCACGTCGAGAGAGTCGAAGACCCCCGACGAGAGGGCGGAAGGCGTGACGACGTCCTGTCCGTGCGTTCCCGTGGCCTGGGCGTAGGCGGCCCAGGTGAGCGACCCGTAGCCCTGAGCGCTTGATAGTCCGAAGACCGCGTTGAGGTTCGGGGCGCCGAGCTCGTTGAGCTGCAAGCCGCCGGCCCGACCCGGATCGACGACGAGGAATCGCCCGTCGGGACCGATTGCCCGGGCGAGTTCCCGTTCGAGCCGGTTCGGCTGGCCGAGCGCGCTCGCCGGGACCGCGGCGAGCGAACTCTGGTTGGCGTCGAACAGGGCGAGGTCGACGACCGCCAGGGCGACGAGAACGAGGACGCGTTGGCGCCGCGCCAGACCGGGACCGGCGACGACGAACCAGGCCGCGGCCAGGGCGATCGCCGTCGTGAGGCCGAGATACGGCGCCACCCGCGCGACCGACCACGAACCAGTCGGTTTCCCGGCCAACGAGCGCGCCACCGCCGGGCCCCCGACGGCGACGACCGCGACAACGACGAGGATCGCCGCCGGCGCGGCGAGCGGAGCGAACCTTGCGAGACGGCCTTCCGGCGGCCCCGAGGTCCGAGCCCGTCGGGGCGGGAGCGTGCTTCCGGGATCGAGGACCTCGGCCGACCAGTAGGCGAAGAGCGCCGCGCTCGCCAACGCGACGAGCAGGAGGGCGCGGCTCGGCAGCCTGCTCGCGTCGATGACGGGCAGAAGGTGCAGCAGGTGGGGCAGCGGCGTCGCCGAGCCGAGGGCGATCACGAACCCCGTGATCCCGATGAGGTACCAGACGCGGATGTGCGTTGCCGCCCCCGACCGCCAACGAAACGCCAGCGCCACGCCGGCGACGAGAGCGAGGACACCGGGATAGGCGTCGATCTCGCCGAGGTTGTAGCGCCCGACGTAGGTCGTGAGCCCGACCGGGCCGCCGCCGAGGATGTGCGGCGCGACGAGCAACGGGAGCTGTGCGGCGCGCAACCCCCCGGCGACGAGGTACGAGAGCGTGACGTCGGCGCGTTGAGAGATGGCGAGGAAGCGCGCCGCCGGCAGAACCTGTACGGCGGAGACGAGCGCTCCCGCGCCACCCCCGGCGACGAAGAGCGCTGCGGTCAAGATCCGCCGCGCCGAGCGCACGAGAGCGGAGCCGGCGTAGATGAGCGCCGCGACTGCGGCGTAGAAGGCGGCCTCAGGGCTCGCCGCCAGGGCCGCCGTCGCCGTGGCGGCGCCGAGGAAGGCCGTCCAGGCGAGGCGGTGACGGTCCGGTCCCCGTGCGACGCGGTCGAGGCCGACGAGCACCCAGGGGAGCGCCGCGGCGGTCTCGACGACGTCGACGTGGACCGCCTGCGAGGTGACGAAACCACCGAAGGCGAACGCCGCACCGCCGAGTGCGGCGCAAAGCGGCCGGAGACGATCGAGACGGAGGAAGGTGTAGAGGCCGATCGCCGCGCCGGCGAAGGCGACGACCTCGGTGGCGACCCAGGCGGGAAGAGCCGGCAAGAGGGCGAAAAGAACGATGTCGGGGAAGACGGCGCCGGCGTTGGCCGAGGCGAGGAGCGGTGTTCCGCCCCACGCGAACGGGTTGTAGACCGGGAGATGGCCGTGGCGGAGGATTTCGCCGGCGAGGACGCGCAGCGGGTAGTTCTGGATCACCGCGTCGCCGGTGAGGAGCGGGTAGCCGAGTGCCGCGGGGATCGAGAAGGCCAGGACGGGGACGCCGACGAGGACGGCGAGCGCGAACCAGTCGCCCCGCGCCGGCCGCCGGGTCCGCACCCTCGGTTCAGACGGTGCCGAGGACCCTGGCAACTGCCGGACGAGCTGGGACGCGGTTCGGCCGAAAGACTCGCTTCGTCACGCCCGAACCGTACCCACGCGAATTTGGTGGCGGCGACCGTCGCCCGGGCCGGTGGGGCGCTACAAGCGATCGGGCCGAGTCAGTAGGCTTCTGACGTGTCGACGGGTCAACTCGATCGGCGGCCCGCCGCGGTGCGTGCCGGCGAGGACCGTCCCCGGGGTCTT
>DASPQJ010000017.1:0-31610 GCA_035625025.1 Acidimicrobiales bacterium | reverse complement strand
CGTGACAGGCGTGCCAACGACGATCTCGGTAGTCCGACCCGTGAGGGACGGGTAGCCGGTCACAACCGACTCACCGTTGCCATCCGTCGCGATGGACTCCACCTTCGACCCAGGAACGATGCCCTCCGTAATCGAGACCACCGTGCCTGCCCGGTAGTCGACCGGGCTCGAGCACACAGGGCTTGTCGCCGTTCCAGCGAGCAGGCTGAATGAGTACGGCGCCGGGACGGGGCCGAGAACTGAGCCCGCTGCCGGGGTGACCGTGAACGGGAACTCCTCACCCACTGCTGTCGGGATTGTGTCTTTCCCATCCCAGACCTTGCAGACCTTGAGGCCTACAACGTCGTTCGTGTAGGTCAGGACGGTCTCCGTCGAGTTGTCCGCGCTGGCCTTAATGCCGACTGTCGCGGTACCGGTGACGAGGTCAGGGGAGCCGACGAGAGCGTTCGCGCCGTTCCCGTTGATCGTGGCGACGATCCCGGTGACGTAGAGGTTGGTACCCGCCTCAGTGACGGTCGCCTTGCCCGCCGGCACCTGCAGGGGGTCGCTGCACCCGCCTGTCTGCACGGTTGTCGAGCCGGAGTAGTCGTCCTCGCCGGAAACGTTGAACGTGAAAGACCCGGTCAGGTTGGATGAGCCCGCGACCTTGCAGATCTTCAGGTAGCCGGTGACCAAGTCGTTCGTGTAGGTCAACGTCTCCGTGGCCCCGCTGCTGATCGTCACGTTAGCCACGCCTGTCGCGAGGTTGGTCCCAGTGAGGCCGTGACCGAGCGTCTCGACGATCGAACCGACCGCGTACCACGGCGGCAGCACGTTCTCGGTGACGGTAAGGGGCCCAGCCGGCTCCGGCCTTGGGGCGGAGCAGGAGCCCGCCGGGACCCATAGAAGTCCATCTCCGCTTATCGCGAACCCGAAGGAAGCTCCGGTGTTGACGCTTGCGTCGGCAGCCGGCGGGGTCGCGAATATCTTGCATATTTCGAGGTACCCGCCGCCCGGGGGCAAGACTTCACTGCCGCTCGCGGAACCCGCGGTGGCCGCGGAAATCGCGAGCACCGGGACAAGTCCGGCTCCGGCGAAAAGCAGCCCGACGAATACGGCGTGGGCCCTTCTCTTGAACGTTGAATCCTTCATGCACTTCCCTTTCTAGATGTGGCCAAGACTGAATTGCTCCGTCGTTCCCCTCTTGGGAGGGGGGGCCCTCCTCGCCGGGAACGCCGAAATGAATGTCAATTAGATGATTGGTTTGCCTCAGTGATTGATGGTTGTTGTCCTCACTACAGACGCCAGTTGCGGACAACATCCCTTCTGGAATCGATCTTCCTTAGTGGCCCCCCTTCGTCTTCTCATTTCACCTGGCGCTTCCGGAAGATCATCGCACGATTACCTCGATGTCGACAGAATTGATCCTGCCGAGCCAACTTGTGCGATCTCCGGTTTCCCGATCGTCTGCTGCCGAGACGCAAGCCTTTCTGGGAACACTTGTTCGCGACACGACGGGACCTTCGAGACGGTGTCCGTTGCACGAGCCCCGGGTCCCAAGCCACATTTCTTGGCCTAAATATCGGGAACCGACAAACGTGCCCAGGAAAGCACACCGTCTTCGAGCATCGGCGGAACTCAGTTCCTCCTTCAACGTCTTTCAAGGTCCATGTCGGGACCGCCACCGTGTGCTCGCGGGTATTTAGGCAGGTCACCCGAAGCCGCGGCATCGCATCGACGTGGCCTGAGCGATGCACACACCGTTGTCAAAACTGAGAATTCCCATCGAGAAAACGTGTAGACGACGTATCTAAACCGTTGCTGAGCCGGACGAGCAATGTCACGCCAACGACCCTCCGTGGTCGTTTGCAGACGGATAGTGACTGTCGGGGCGACACGGCGTCACGCCCTGAGAACAGGCCGGGAAGAGGTCTGCCGCATCGTGTCTGCGGCGTTGCTAGTTCGTTGCATTGTCGTCGCAGAAGCGACTCCTTGTGGTCGTTTGTGGACGCATAGTGACTGTCGGAGAAGCGCGGCGTCGCGGTTGGGGAAAACCCCGCGAAATGCTGCAGTGCGGTGGATCGCTTGCGCGCGTGTGAACGACTCTCCGTGGTCGGTTGTGGACGCATAGTGAGTGCCGGTGAAGCGCCTTGTCGCGGTTTGAGAAAACCTCGGGAAATTGTGCAGTGCGGAGGATCCGTTGCGCGCGTGTGAGCGACTCTCCGTGGTCAGTTGTGGACGCATAGTGACTGCCGAGAAAGCTCCTTGTTACGGTTCGAGAAAACCTCGGGAAATGGTGAAGTTCGCTGTATCGAACGCAGGCGTGCTGTTCTACACTCCCGTTGAGAAGAAGATCGCAGGGTCAGTGCAAAGACCGTGCCGAGCTTCAGCCGCAGGGGGACTGTGGCGGACGGGCTGGCGAGGACTTACCCAGCGGGCGAGCCGTTTGATGTCGCGTTTCTTCTCCAAATCCAAGGCTCAGGGGGAGCGTGGCCACATTGTCGGATTCGTCGAAGATCGAATACGACAGCACCCCGCTAGCGGGAGTTGGCGGCACCGCGCCGGCCGGGTACGACGCGACGGTGTCGGAGCAACCGAAAATCCTCCGGATCGCTGACCGCGCGACTCTGGCGAGCGACGTAGACGACAGCACAAGTCTGGTTCTCCTCGGTGGTTGGGCGCTCTGGCGAGGGGGCAGGCCGGTCAAGATGTCACTGAGCGCACAACGTCTGTGCGTGCTGCTCGCGTTGCACGGCGGCCAGCGGCGCAGCTACCTCGCTGGGATGCTCTGGCCCGACGTCCGTGACGGACAGGCCCTTACCCGTCTGCGCTGCGCGCTCTCGCGCCTGCGACGGCAGCACGACGGGTTGATCGAAACCGACGGTCAGACTGTCGCGCTTCACCCATCCGTCAGGGTCGACGTCGACGAGCTAAAGGCCGTGGCACGCGACGTGATCGCGTCGCGGATCGATCCCGAGCGCCTGAGCGCGGTGTGCGAACGGCTCGTCGATCCGCCGGAGTTGTTGCTCGGCTGGTACGACGACTGGGTGCTGCAGGAGCGAGATCGGATCAACCAGCTGCGTCTGCGGGCTCTCGAGGCGCTCGTCGACCAGCTGCTCGAAGCAGGACAACACCCTGCGGCTTTTGAAGCGGCATCCGCCGCCATCCGGCTCGACCCGTTGCGGGAGAGCACGCACCGGGCTCTCATGCGCGTCTACCTTGCGGAGGGGAATCCCGCCCTCGCGGGGCGGCAGGTCAAACAGTATCGGGAGATCCTCCGGGCCGAGGTCGGCAGCGATGAGCCGACTCCGGAGATGCTCGCCCTGGTGGAAGCTCGACCACCACAGGGACGTGGTCGGATTAGCCTCAAGTCATGACAGAAGAGATTTTGGTGCTGTCCGGCAGCGCTAAGGCGTCGCTCAACCTGACCTCAGACCCATCGGCCGACGTCTACCAGCGTCTGTTGCGCGAACGGATCGTCTTTCTCGGGACCCAGGTTGACCAGAACTCGGCGAACGCGATCTGCGCCCAGCTGCTGTTGCTCGAGGCCGAGGATCCCGACCGCGACATCTCGGTGTACATCAACTCGCCCGGTGGGTCGGTGACCGACGGGCTGGCGATCTACGACACGATGCAGTACGTGCGCTGCGACGTCTCGACGATTTGTCTCGGACTCGCGGCCTCGATGGGCCAGTTCCTCCTCTGTGCTGGCACCCCCGGCAAGCGGTACGCGCTGCCGCACGCCCGCATCCTCATGCACCAGCCGACCGGTCAGATGCAGGGCCAGGCGGCGGACATCGCCATCCAAGCGGAGCAGATCGTCTATTTGAAGCGGATGATGGCCGAGCGGATTGCCTTCCACACCGGCCAGACAGTCGAGCGGATCGAGGCGGACTCGGACCGCGACCGTTGGTTCACGGCCGACGAGGCCCGCGAATACGGCTTCATCGATGCGGTCATCGACCGCTCCGGCGTGCATTCGGCCAAGCACGACTGACCGATCAACCCTCCGACGGGGGCGTCGCCTGAGACAAGTCCGACGCGCGCGACTCGCCGTCGTCGGCACCGGTGGTCAGCGCCGAGGTTAAGACTGTCGCACGAGCAGTTCGGCGCTCACGCCGTCGTGCGCCGGATTCTCGTGGAACATGGGCCAAGCCGGTTGCACGGTCGGAGTGACGGGGAGCGGGTACGACACGACTTTGCCGGGGTAGTCGAAGGCGGCGGGTCCGCCGCAGGCTTCGATGACGCTCCAGCCCGCGCCGGGGCCCGCTCCCAAGACGTCGGTCACCGCGACAGCGTTGAAGACTCGACACCCCGGGTCGATTGCCTCTCCGGCGAATGACGTTCCGAACAGGTAGGCGCCCGTCTCCCCGCTGATCGCGTAGAGGCCGGCGCCCGACCCGACGAGGACGTCGTTCCAGGCGCCCGTCTGCAGCGGGGCAAGGACCGGTGACGCGAAATCGGTCGGTTCGCTCAGTCGATCCGACCACAGTTGCCTGCCGTGACCGTTCCACGCCGTCACGGTCGAGGCGTACGGGGTGAGGCAGCTGGCGTTGGTCCTTCCGGCGCACACCCACGAGGTCTCGACGACGGCCGGCTCGCCGGTGGCGTTGATGGTCCCGATCGCGGGGGAACCGAGTGACGGGCCCGATGTCGTCACGGGCCAGCCCGGAACGCGTGCTCCGTTGTTGGCGTAGTAGGCGAAGAGCTTGTAGGTCGCCGGTGGGAACGGCTGCCAGTAAAAGCCCGTTCCGACGACGACGGCGGCCCGGCCCGAGGAGTTGATCACCCCGACCGCGGGGCTCGACCAGATCGTCTGACCCACGCAGTGTCGCCAGACCAGGTGAGGGGCTTGGTCGAAGTAGCGGTAGTCGCTGATCCAACCGCCGATGCAGCCGTGCCATCCGTGGGCGTCGCTGCCGAGGAAGATGCTGTCGCCGAGCGTTCCCGGGACCCGGTAGAGCGCCGGCGACGACCAGATCGTATCGGCGTTGTTGATCGGAAAACCGGGAAGGAGTCTTCCCCCCGGCGTGAGCGCGTAGATGTAGTGGTCCCAGGACCCAAAAACGATGTCCTGTTGTCTGCTCGCTGTCAGATTGCCCACGGCGGGAGTCGAGATGACGCCGACCGCCGTCCCCGGTGCCGCGCCGACGTGGAAGACGAAGCGTACGGCCCCGCTCAGCCGGAAGGCCTCGACTTCCCGTGCGGTGTTCTTCACCCAGGTCGAAGCGGCGCCGACGATGATCGAAGGAGGCTTGCTCGGGCCGTCGAGGAAGGCGATCGTGGGGCTCGACTCGATGGCGACGGCGGCTCCGGGGGGCGCCGCCAGTCTCTTCGGCCAACCCGGCAGCTCATGGCCCGTCGCGGCGTTGAAAAGATGCAACTCGCCACTTTCGTCGCCGACGGCGACGATCGTCATGCCGCTCCAGTCCGCGACCGTCGGTGAGCTCTGGGCGATGGAACCAGCGATGCACGTCACCCAGGAACGGGCGGGCCAGGTAATGCCGTGTCCCGGAAGGACGACGCACCCGGGCGAGCCGTGTTGTTTGGCCGCGCCGGCCGGTGCCGCGGCGCTTGCCGCAAGGCCACCGGCCGCGCCGACCGTCGTGATCACGGTCGCGCCGAGAAGACTCGCGGCGCGGATCCGACCGCGTTGTCGGAGCGGGAACTTTCGGGGACGGGTCACGCTCGCGAAGCGGAACACGACTCGGACGCTAGCGAAGTCGACTGCGTCCGTAGGGGATCTGTCGTCGCCTACGCTTCTGTTGCTCGGCAGCGTTCTGGGCGGCTGGGTCGAGAAAGAAGGCGACCGGCATGGCACGAAAGGGGACCTCGCAAGGCCGTCTCGCCTTCGTCACGCCTCGCTATGGCACCGGTGTCGTCGGGGGGTCTGAGGCGGTGATGGCCGAAGCGGCCCGCGGTTTGGCACGTCGCGGCTTCGAGGTCGAGATCCTGACGACGTGCGCTCGTTCCCATTTCAGCTGGGCGAATGAGTTCGACGAGGGGATCTCCGAGGACCGGGGAGTCGTCATCCGGCGTTTTCCGACGGTCACGTCGAGCAGAAGGCTGGCATCGTCCAGCCTCGAAAGGCGGGTTGTCGGAGGCGAGCGGCTCAGCGCAGCGGCGGAGATCGCCTGGGTGAACAGTCGTTTCCGGGTACCGGAGCTGTACTTGTACCTCTTGGCCGAGGCCCGTCGCTACGACGCCATCGTGTTGTCTCCCTACCTTTTCTGGTCGACGATCTACGGCGCGCAGGTCGCGCCAGAGCGGTCGGTCGTTGTGCCCTGTCTGCACGATGAGCCCTACGCGCGGCTGGCGATCGTCCGGTCGACGCTCGCGTCGGTGGCCGCCGTGTGGTTTCTGTCGGAGCCCGAGCACCTCCTGGGCCACCGCCTCGCGCCCGACATGGCGCCACGGCACGGCGTCGTCGGGGCGGCGGTCGAGATTCCGGACTCCTACGACCCGGCGGGGTTCCGGGAGCGTCACGGCTTGACACGACCGTTCGTCCTCTTCGCCGGCCGACGCGAGGGCGGCAAAGGATGGCGGGAGCTGCTCTCGGCCTACAGCGCCGCGATCGTCGGCAACGAGGCAGCCTTTGACCTCGTGTCGGTCGGCGTCGGCGCGCCCGAGATCCCCGAAGCTCTCGCCGGACGGGCATTCGACCTCGGCTACCTCGACGCCGACGAGATGCCAAGCGCTTTCGCCGCAGCCGAGGCGCTCGTGCAACCGAGTGCCAAGGAGAGCTTCTCGCGCACCGTGATGGAGGCGTGGCTGGCGGGAACCCCGGTGATCGCCTCGTCGGCTGGCGAGGTCGTGACCTGGCACTGCGAACGGTCAGGGGGCGGGCTCACGTACTCGGACGAGTTCGAGTTCGCCCAGTGTCTCCGCTTCGTCGCCGAGGCGCCGAAGGCCGCGGCGGCGCTCGCGGCCCGAGGCCGCAGCTACGTGCTCGCCAACTACACCTGGGAGATCGTGCTCGATGCGATGGAGCGTTCGCTCGCCGGGCTGGCGGGGCGGCGCGCGCGATGAGGATTCTGATCGTCGGCACGGTGCCGCCCCCGGGAGGTGACGCCGCGTTCGCACTCGCCGAGATCGCGACGACGCTCCTCGCGGAAGGACACGAGATCGAGCTGCTGTCGCCAGACAGCCGGAGCGCGGCGCACCGCAGCGCCCGGCTGGAGGGTCCGCTCTTCGCCCTCCGCCTGATGTGGCTGTCTCGTCGGTTCGAAGCGGTCGTTCTCCACTTCGAACCGGGTCTGCCACTCGGTCCGCGCGCCGGCCGGCTGTGGCGAGCCGTGACCCTCGCGTCGCTCGCCGCCGCGTTGCGGATGTTCTCCGAGTCGACAATTCGCTTCGACGCGGCCTCGCCGATTCCCGGCGGGATCGGCAGCCGGGCGATGGGCGAGGTCTGGTCGAACGCCTCGCACGTCGTCCTTGCCAGCGAGGGCGACCGGGACCGGCTCATCGCGACCTGGGGGCTGCCCGAAGAGCGGGTCACCGTCGCGATCGGCCGACAGACCCCGCGGGCCACCGTGCCGGAGGGTTGGGCCGTCGGAGACGACGGGGACCAGCGGATCGAGGTGCTCGAGCTCGTCCGGGCCCGCGCGACCCACGACCGGGCGGCGAGGGCTGCTCGGGTCGCCCTCGGGGGTGTGATCGGGCCGTCGCCGGCCTCGCCGTTCGAGGCCGAGGGGCGTCCGCCACTCGACGCCGCGAACGTCGGGCGGGCCCTCGTCACGCTGGCGCGACACGCCATGGCGAGGATCTCGGCGCGGGAAGGAACCGGCGCCCGCCGGTGAGCTAGAGGGCGAGTCGAGGGGCGACTGCGGCGAGACGCTCGGCGCGGACAACCTCGAGGAGCGCGCGGGCGGTCGCGGCGAAGCTGTGCCGCTCGGCCAAGGCGCGGCCCGCCTCGCCAAGGCGGGCCCGTCGATCGGGGTCGGCGAGCAGGCCGGCGAGGACGGTCGCGAGTTCCTCGTCGCTCGACGTGACCGGGACGAGCTCGACGGTCGCCTCCGGCAGCTCCTGGAGCCAGCCGAGTCGCGTGGCGACGGTCGGTACCCCCGAGGCCAGGCATTCGCCGACCGCGGCGGAGGCTTCACCGTTGAACACGCGACGGAGCTGCACGGCGAGGGTCGTTGCCGCCAACCAGGCGCGGTAGGCGTCGGGAGAAAGCGGCCCGGTGAGGGCGAGCCGGTCACCGACCCCGCGGGCCGACGCCCGCTCGGCGAGCGCTCGGGCCTGGACTTCCGAGATCGGACCGACGAAAGCGAGCATTGCCGCGACGCCGCCACCGGGACCGGATCGTCCGACGAGCGCAGCGAAGGCGTCGACGAGGAGTTCCGGGGCTTTTACCGGATCGACGATGCCGAAATGGCCAATGACGGCGCAGTCGCCGCGGGCCTCGGGCGACCGTCCCCACCACTTGGTCGCCCCCGGGCAGTCCCGCGGGGCCGAGGCGTCCTCCGCGAACGCCGAACTGTGGTTCCGTGGCGATTCGATCGCGAACGGGAGCACGTCGACGCGCCCCGAGAGGTCCGGTCCGGCGTCGACGCGGGCGAGCGCGGCGGCAGCGTGCGAGCTCACGAGGAAGACCTCGGACAGTCCGATCACCTCACGTGCCATCAGCAACCCGTACCGGGCGAGGTCGTCGGCGTGGACCTCGTTGTGCTCGCCGAGGCGCGTCGGCAGGGAATCGCCGTACATCGAGCGGATGCGGGCGGCCAGACCGTGCGGCAGAAAACCCGGGTCGCCGGTTTCGTGGCGGTAGAGGTTTGTCAGTCGCACGTCGTGACTGACGACGACGCCCGAGCGTTTCCGGATAAGCGCGAGCGCTCCGAGGTGATGGTGGCTGTTGCCGAACGTGTAGATGACCCGGTCATAGCGACCGGTCAACCGCTCCACGGACGGTAGGGCCGGCGCGGCGTACGTCGCGACGCCGGCCGGGGCCTCGACCGTCGGAGTCGGGCCGTCGACGAAAGCGTCGATGGCGACCTCGCCCGTCGAGATGATCTCTTCGATGAGGCGGAAGCTGTACGTCGCCACACCCGAAGGAGCCGGCGGAAGCGGCGTGACGATGGCGAGACGCGGGACCGGGCGCGACCGGTAGGGGACCGAGGCCGCCGGCCGTGGGGCCTCGGAGGCGAGAAGGTCCTCGAACGCCTGTGCGCTGCGTGCCGCGACCTCTGGCCAGCTCGCCATCGCGCCCCGTCGTCCGGGGGGCTCCGAGTTCCGGGGCGGGTCTCGCAGGGCCTCCGCGAGTGCACGGGCGATGTCGTCGACGTCCTCGGGGTCGAAGCGGTCCTTAGGCGGGACGAGCTCGTCGAGCGGCGGCCGATTGGAACAGATGACGGGTGTATCGCAGGCGCGTGCCTCGGCGACCGGGAGGCCGAAACCCTCAGCGAGCGAGGGGAAACAGACGAGCTCCGCCCCCTGGTAGAGCGCGACGAGGGTGTCGTCGGCGACGTAGCCCGGGACGACGACGGGATCCGCAGAATCGGGCGATTTCACGAGGTTGCGCAGGTGGTGGGCCGTCAGGGGCGGCAGTTCCCCGGTGATGACGAGCTGGAAGCCTCGGCGGGCTTCCGCGAGGCGCGCCCACGCCTCGACGAGCCGTTCGTTGTTCTTGCGCGGGTGGCTGCCGCTCGGGTAGAGGACGTATCGACCCCTCAGGCCCCGCGGTCCCAGGCTGGCGATCGCGGCGGAGCGCGCGGCACGGTGCGACCCGGCCGGCCGAAATCGGTCGTCGGGCGCCGCGCCGACAACCGCCACGCGTTCGGACCCGACGCCGAGGCGCGCGACGAGCTCGTTGCCGACCGCCTCAGAGAGCACCTGGAGGCCGGCCGCCGCGCGGGCGAGCTCGAGACGTGTCCGGTAGCGGCGCCGCTCGGCGAGATCGACAAGTTCGGAGGCGGGATCGCGGGCGGGGATGAGGTCATAGACCGTCGCCGAGAAGACGAGGCCGCGTTCCTGGAGGTCGCCGGGCCAGACCGCGCTGGTCTCGACGGCGAGATCGAACGGTGAAAGGGCATGGAAGATGCGGGCTTTGGGTCCGACGGCGTCCGCCGCCCCCCGGTAGGCGATCTTGCCGGTCGAGACGAGTTCCTCGATCCGTCCCGGGGGCGGCAGGTCGGGATTGAGGAGGTAGGTCCCGACGAGCTGTGGTTGCAGTCGCTCTAGCGCGACCGCCCATCTCGCGGCGTAACGCCCGATGCCGTGGGTGCGTGAAGTCGGGCTCTGCAAAGCCTGGAGGTCGACGACGACGGTCCCGGCCGACTCCGCGGGTCCGCCGCGGGTCATCGAGAGGCGCGGTCGGCCCGGGCGGCCGCCGACGCGGCCGACTGTTCGAGCTCAGACAGTCGCTTCTCCGCGGCCTGTAGGAGCCGCCCGAGAAGTTCCGTTGCTTCCGCGTCGCCTTCGATCTGCGTTTTCAGCAAGGACCTGATCTCGGCTAGTTCGGCGCGCATTTCGTCGATCTTCACCGAGACGTGGCGCTCGAGCGCGTCGATTCTGTCCTCGTTCGCTGCGACCCGGCCCGGAAGCCTTGCCGCGGTTCGCGTCTTGCGCCAAAGCAGACGGCCTCGCGCTTTTCCCACGGTGGCTCCTCGATCCCTGACCCGGATCTCGATGGTAGACGCCGGCGTGAGGCCGCTTCCGGAAAGCCCGACCACTAGGATGCGACGGAGCTGGTCCGGAGTTCGGCGGTGCCCCGGAAGGCCAGGCCGACACTGTCGCCTTGATTGGCGGGCATGGGATGATCTGGCACACGCCTCGGTGGTCGCGACCCGTGATCGCCACAGGCTAGAGAGGTGTGAGTCGTCATGGGGACGGTGAGCGAGGCCAACGCGCTTGCTGTCGCCGGCCCTTCGTCGCGTCAGCAACCCTTCGTGCCCCGCGGTGGTCGCACGGACGACGGTCGAGAGTTGCCGGCGCGGGTCGTCTCGTCACGGGTGACGCTGCGCACGCGCGTGCGAGAGATCTGGCACGCCCGTGAGCTGTTCGTCTTCCTCGTCCGCAAGGACCTGAAGGTCAAGTACAAGAACAGCTTCCTCGGCTTCTTGTGGTCGATGCTCAACCCGGCCTTCGTGCTTCTCGTCTACTACGTCGTGTTCAAGTACTTCTTGAAGAACCCGACTCCTTACTTCGCCCTCTACCTGTTCTCAGGGCTTCTCATCTGGAACCTGTTCCAGACGGCGACCACCGGTTCGGCGAGCGTCATCGTCGCCAACTCGGGGATCGTGAAGAAGGTCGCGTTCCCCCGCGAGATCCTCGCCCTTTCCCAGGTCGGCACGGCGACCGTCTTTTTCTTCTTCCAAGCTCTCGTGCTCGTCGCGTTTCTCGTCGGCTTCCAGTACTCGCCCGCCTGGAGCTACCTGCCGATCGCGCTGTTCGCGCTTGTCGACTTGATCATCTTCGCGGCGGCGCTCTCCGTGTTCTTGTCAGCGGTGAATGTCTATTTCCGTGACATCGAGCACCTCATCCTTGTTCTCCTGAACGCCTGGTTCTGGGGCGTGCCGATCATCTACGGCTACAACCTGGTCTACGGGATGTTCGCCAGACACCACCTGCTGTGGCTCGCGCGGATCTATCTCGTCAACCCGATCACGACCGTCGTGCTCAGCTTCCAGCGGGCGCTCTACGGCAAGGTCTACGTGAAGATCGGGAAGAACCCGCACACCGCCGTGCTCGCGACGTATCCGTACCACTTCTACCTGGAGCTGCTCGGCGGACTTCTCGGGGCGTCGGTACTCCTCCTGATCGGGGCGATGCTGGTCTTCGGACGCATCAGCGGGAACTTCGCGGAGGAGCTCTGAACGACCCATGAGTTCCGCCGTCGAGATCCAGAACCTCTCGAAGCGCTTTCGCCTTTATCTCGAGAAGTACTCTTCGCTGAAAGAGCGCCTGCTGCACGCGGGACACATTCCTTTCGAGGACCTCTGGGCCCTGCGCGACGTAAGTGCGGAGATCAGGCCGGGGACGACGGTCGGGATCCTCGGCCGCAACGGATCGGGCAAGTCGACGCTGCTGAAGTGCGTCGCCGGGATCCTCCAGCCGACTTCGGGTCAGGTCGTCGTTCGGGGGAAGGTGGCCGCGATGCTCGAGCTCGGGGCGGGGTTCGCGCCCGATCTGTCCGGTCGCGAGAACATCTACCTCAACGGGTCGCTCCTCGGGCTGTCGCGCAAGGAGATCAGTCATCGGTTTGACGAGATCGTCGAATTCGCCGAGATTGAACACTTCATCGACAATCAGGTGAAGTACTACTCGTCGGGCATGATCGTGCGACTCGGCTTCTCGATCGCCGTCAGCATGGACCCTGACATCCTCTTGGTCGACGAGGTGCTCTCTGTCGGGGACGAACGCTTCCAACAGAAGTGCCTCGAACGGGTGAAGCTGTTCCAGGAAGATGGGCGCACGATCATCGTCGTGTCGCACTCCTCGGACATGCTGCGCGGCATCTGCGACGAGATCCTCGTCTTCGATGCCGGGCGACTCGTCACCTTCGCGCCGCCTGGCGAGGCGATCCGGGTTTTCAAAGAAGGCCTTCTCGCGCTCGACGCCATATCCGCGCCCGAGGCCGCCGCCCTTCCTGCCACCGCCGACTTGGACGTCGCGGTCCCGGCGCGCCACCAAGTCGAGATCACCTCGGTGACGGTCGAGCACCCCGCGATGGGCGAGCGGCCGTATGTCGTCACCGGGGAGCCACTGACGATCCGCGTCGACTTCGCCGTGTCCTCCGCGGTCGACGGTGCGCAGTTCGCGATCGAGATCCTGTCCGATAAGGACCAGACGTTGTTCGCGACGCGCAGCAGCGTTGCCGACGAGGCGATGATCCTCGCACCGGGAGCTGGGTCGGTGACGTTCTGCTTCGACTCCTTGCCGCTCCTCGACGGCCGGTTCATCGTGAACGTCGACGTGCGTGATGCGGGGGGTGTCGTCATCGGGCTGGCGGAGCCAGCGTGCGACTTCGAGGTGATGAACCCGAGCAAGGCCACGGGCGTCGTGGCGCTTCCGATGCGTGTCGAGGTCGTCGTGCCGGGAGCGACCCGACGGGGCGAGTCGTGAGCTTCCCATCGCGATCCTGAGCGGCGCGGCCGCGTGAGCGAGAACCCCGGGTCCTTCGCATCGTCGATCGTCGCTGCCGCACGCGTCGACGCGGAACTGCTCGCCATCGACGGGCGCTGGACGAGCGAGAACACCGCCGAGCTCGACCGTGCTTTCGAGCGTGCGGCGACTCAGGCGCTGCGGATGCCGCGTCTTGCCGAACGCTCGCTCTGGTTGCGCCGGATGGCGAGGCTCGTCGTGCCGGCACCGGCGCGGCCGCGCCTGAGACGCGCGCTCGCGTTTGTCGAGCAAGCGTTCAGATCGGCGAGGGCCCGGAGAGACCGGTGAACGAGCGCACGCAAAGCGCCGCCTCGACGTCAAGGCCGGAGCGGATCGACCAGGTGATCCCGTCGATCATCGAGCACGACGCGGTGAGCAACCACACGTTCGTCGCGCAACGGCTCCTGCGCGAGATGGGCTTCGTCTCCGAGATCTACGCCGCGATCATCGGACCCGGCTGCGCCGGCAGGGTCCATCCGCTGGGCGAGCTGCCGAGCCTGGCCGATGGGACCCAGTGGGTCGTCTACCAGTGCTCGATCGGAGGCCCGGCGGCCAACGTCGTCGCGCGCCATCCGGGCCGTAAGCTCCTCGACTACCACAACATCACACCGGCTGCTCTCGTCGAACACTGGCTGCCGCCACTTGCGGAGGAATCCCGCCTCGGTCGCCGACAGCTGCAGATGCTCGCACCCCTCGTCTCGGACGCGTTCGCCCGCTCCGCCTACAGCGCGGCCGAACTCGTCGCGAACGGATTCAAGCGCACGACGGTCGTGCCGATCCTCGCCGAGAGCGGCAACTTCGATGAGTTACCCGACGCCGTCTGGCTGGAGCGACTTGGGACTGCTCGGTCCAAAGGAGGCGCGGACTGGCTGTTCGTCGGGCAGATCGCGCCCCACAAGGCCCAGCACGATCTGATCAAGGCTTTTGTTTGCTACCGGAGGGTCTACGACGGCGCCGCCCGGCTGCACCTCGTCGGGCGCGAGATGGGGAGCACGTACATCGACGCGCTCCGTCGGTTCGCCGCCGCGCTCGGCGTGACGGACGCGATCAGCCTGCCGGGTTCGGTGTCGGTCGGCGCCCTCGTCGCGTACTACGAGACCGCCGACGTGTTCGTCTGTCTGTCCGATCATGAAGGGTTCTGTGCGCCGATCGTCGAGGCGATGTCACGGGGGGTCCCGGCCGTCGCTTACGCCGCGGCCGCAGTGCCCGAAACCGTCGGCGAGGCGGGTGTCCTCCTTCCCGAGAAGTCGCCCGCCGTTGTCGCGTCCGCCGTGCACCGGCTCCTCGCCGACGCGCCGGCTCGGGCCAGCCTCGTCGCCGCCGGGCGCGCCCGCGCGGCGCGTTACACCCCCGAGGCCGCCTCTGCGGCGTTTCGCCGCGCGATCGAGGACGTGCTCGCCGCTTCGTAAGCGGGCACCGGTCGAGGTGTCGGCACTCGTAACATCAGTATCAATATGCACAACAGCATCGTTCATCGCGCGCCGGACCGTCCGGGTCGCGCCCGGCGGTGCTCGTCGCCAACCGGCCGCCCATCGTCCGTGCTTGGCGCCGTTCCGCCCGTGGTGGTGACGCCGGGCGTCTCGCGCGGGACGCCGCTCGGGTCGGACCGCGTCGTCGGTTCTGGCTTCGGCCCGGAATTCGGCACAGGCGAGCGGGGAGACCTCGGCGACGCCTGTGCCGTCGCCGGTGACGTGCTCGAGTGGGGTCCGCACCACACGGGGCGGTTGGCGGACCCGATGGTGGTCGTCGGCCGGCGATTCCACGGCCTCGGACATCGCGTCGGCACGAGGATCCCCGCGCCCAACCGGCGTGGACCTTTCGGTGGGTGGGTCGAGAACGTCGCCTGGTCGGGCGCGAAGACGTCGGCGACGGTCACGGGATTGGGCTTGGCCGCGGCCCTCCGCTTTTCCTCGGGCTGGTTCACGGTCACGACTGTCGCCTCGCCGCCGCCTGAGTCCGGGGCGGCTCCCACGATGGCGGTGCCGTAGGCGCCGATGCCAACCGATTCGTCGACGGCGTCGCCGGCGCTGGGCGCTTCGCACGAGCCGTGCGGCACCGGCATCGACCCGCGGTCGACGTCGCGCGAACCGGTTACGACTGGAACGACGAGAGGGCCCCAGGGAGGGGTCACGGTACGCTTCGGCGTGTCCTGGCGCCCGCGGCTGCGTCAGATCTCGCATACACGCTGGTGGCAGGCGCTGCGTCTTGTCGTCGGCCTCGGCCTCGCCGCGCTCGCGCTCTGGGCGCTCAACGGACAACGTGGTGAGCTCGTCGGGGCCTCGGACGAGCTCACCCACCTGGACGTGGGCTGGCTCATCCTCGCGATCGCCCTCGAGGTCGCGTCGTACATCTCGTTCGGCGTGCTGCAGCGGCGCCTGCTGCAAGTCGAGGGGGTGCGAGCCGGCCTCGGTTTCTTGACGGCACTGAGCGCCGCGTCGGCCGCGATCGCGGACTCCCTTCCTGGTGGTCCGGCATTCGCAAGCATCTACGTGTTCCGCTTCTACCGGCGGAGAGGCGCGAGCGAAACCCTTGCCGCCTGGACGCTTGTCGCCACGCTTGTCTGTGCCGCGGGGACGCTCGGTTTGCTCGCGAGCGCCGGAGTGGCGATCGCGGCGAGCGAGGGCGCGTCGTACAACCTTGTCGGCGTCATCCTCGGAGTCTTCGCCATCTCGGTCGTGGCCGACGCCGTCGTCTTCCAACGCCGCTGGCTGGCGAGGTTGACGATCTTCACCCTCCGGGTGACTCGGCGTCTCATCGGCCGGCCGAGGCGCTCCGGCAGGTTGCTTGTCGAGGGTTGGATCGCGCGGCTCGAAGCCTTCCGTTTCAGCTGGCGGGACCTCGTCGTCGCGCTCAGCGGCGCTCTTGGCAACTGGGTGTTCGATTGCGGCTGCCTCGCCTGCGGTTTTCTCGCTGTCGGCGGCGCGGTGCCCTGGCGCGGTTTGCTCCTCGCCTACGGAGCCGGCCAGCTGGCGGCCAACCTCCCGGTCACACCCGGCGGGCTCGGCGTCGTCGAGGGCAGCATCACGATTGCGCTCGTCGCGTTCGGCGGCGCGGAACTGTCGACGGTCGCCGCGGTCCTTACCTACCGGATCGTCAGCTTCTGGGGTTTCCTGCCGGTCGGTTGGCTGACCTGGGCCGGACTCGGCGTGGCGCGTCGGCGGGGTCGGGGTTACGCGCCCGATCCAGCCGTTCCTCCGGTCGGCCCGGCGGACCGGTTGTCAGGAGAAGACGAGCGCGCGACGGTAGACGATGGACGGAGCGCGCCGGAGGAGGTGGGGCATGGGAGCTGAGAACCTCCTTTCGGTCCGCCGGGCGCGCCTCGTCGCGGGATCCGTCGTTCTCGTCGTCGGGTCGCTCGGTCTGGCGGCGTGCACGTCACCCCGCAACGGACTCGGACCCAACGCGAGTCCGTGTTTTCGCGTCCTTGCGGTCGCGCGCGCCGCGGTGAATGACTCCGGACGTTTTGCCGGTGTTCGTTACCTGAGCTCCCGAGACCTCACAGCGGCGTTGCGCGCCATGAAAGTGGGCAAAAAGGGGAGATTCGCTCTCCCGACCGCGCTCAGCCACGGGCACAGCGCCGTGTGCGTCGTGGAGTACCAGGGGAACTATTCGACGAACGGTGTGGCGCTTGGCTGGCCGCCGAACCGGCATTCCGATCCGCTCGCGGTCGTCGTCGTGCGCGTCCGCGACTTCCATTTGCTCGTCACCTTCGTCCTGAAAAAGCCGCCTTTGCGCTTCACCCGGTTCTTGCCGCCGCTCGCCTGAGCGTCGCCGCCTCGGCTCGTCAACCGCGCCCTCAGCCGGGGGCCGCCCGGCGTTCCCGGCCGCGGGCTCGTGCCCGGTCATGGCGGGCGAGGACGGCTTTGCGCAACCGGACGGTCGCCGGAGTGACCTCGACGCACTCGGACTCGTCGGCGTGTTCCAGCGCTTGCTCGAGAGTGAGGCGACGGATCGGCGGGAGCTTGACGAACTCGTCCGCAGTCGAGGTCCGCATGTTTGTCAGCTTTCTGCCCTTGGTCACGTTCACGTCGATGTCGTCGCCTCGAGAGCTCTCGCCTACGATCATGCCCTCGTAGACCTCCTCGCCCGGGACGACGAACATCGACCCCCGTTCGGACAGGTTCGTGATGGCGAAGGCGGTCGCTGTCCCGGGGCGGTCGGCGACCAGGCTGCCGCTCGTTCGCGACCGGATCTCGCCCCGCCAGGGTTCGTAGCGCTCGAAGGAGTGGTGGAGCTGGGCCGTCCCGTGCGTCTGGGTGAGCAACTCGCCGCGGATCCCGATCAGCCCGCGGGAAGGGACGAGCCCTTCGAGGTGCACCCAGCCGGTCCCGTGGTGGGCGACGCGGTCGACCCGCGCCTTGCGCCGGGCGACGAGTTGTGTGACGGCGCCGAGCTGCTCCTCGGGAAACTCGAGGGAAAAGCGCTCGATCGGCTCGCAGCGCACCCCTTCGACCGTCCGGGTGAGCACCTGGGGCTTACCGACGGTCAGTTCGAAACCCTCTCGACGCATCGTCTCGACGAGGACCGCGAGGGCGAGTTCACCTCGGCCGTGCACCTCGAAGGTGTCCGAACGGTCGCTCCGGACGAGGCGGATCGCGACGTTCCCGACCACCTCGGCCTCGAGGCGGGATCGCAACAGGCGCGCCGTCAGTTTGGTCCCGTCCCGGCCGGCGAGCGGCGAAGAGTTGACCGCGACCGTCATTGAAAGGTTGGGCTCGTCGACGAAGAGGAGCGGCAGGGCGACCGGAGCGTCGACGTCGGCGAGCGTCTCCCCGACGGTGACCTCGGCGAGGCCGCCGACGGCGACGAGCTCACCGGGGCCCGCCCATTTCACCGGGACTCGGTCGAGGCCGGAGGGGGCGAGGAGCGCGCTGACGCGGACCCGCGTCACAGTCCCGTCCCGCCGGCACCAGGCGACGGGCTGGTTGTCTTCGATCGTGCCCTCGACGACGCGACAGATTGCCAGGCGGCCGAGGTACGGCGAGGAGTCGAGGTTGGTGACGAGCGCCTGGAGCGCCGCACCCTCGGTGTACGACGGCGCGGGCAGGTGGGCGAAGAGCGTCTCGACGAGGGCCGAGAGGTCGCCGCCGGCGGGCGGGGAGGGGACCGGACCCGCCGGCTCGGTGGCGGTCAGCCAGCCGTCGCGGGCGCTGCCGAAAAGGAACGGGATGTCGTACTGATCCTCCGGCGCCTCGAGCTCCAAGAAAAGCTCCATCGTCGCGTCGACGACCTCGGCGATCCGGGCGTCGGGCCGGTCGACCTTGTTCACGATGGGGACCACCGGCAGTCGCGCCGCGAAAGCTTTGCGCAGCACGAAACGGGTCTGGGGTCCGGGTCCGTCCGACGCGTCGACGAGCAACATCGCGCCGTCGACCATGGCGAGGGCCCGTTCGACCTCTCCACCGAAGTCGGCGTGACCGGGAGTGTCGACGAGGTTCAACCGGCGAGTCCCGAACCGGAAGGAAGCCTGCTTGGCGAGGATCGTGATGCCCTTTTCGCGCTCGAGGTCGAGGGAGTCGAGGACCCGGTCGATGGGCGCCCCGTGGTCCCCGAACGCGCCGGCCTGGCGGAGCAGGGCGTCGACGAGGGTGGTCTTGCCGTGGTCGACGTGGGCGACGATCGCCACGTTGCGCAGCTCACAATTGGTTCGCCTCGTCATCATCGGTCCTGTCGCACCTGCCGCCCGACTCGGGAAGCCGGCCATCCATCTCGGGTAGCGGTAACTTCTCACCCAGGCTCGGGCTTAGATTGCTTGCATGTCGAGGCCGAGCCGGCTTGAGCGGATCACGAACCTCGTTCTGGCCCTGCTAGACGCCTCCCGTCCGATGTCGCTGCGAGAGATCGGCGGCGCCGTCGCGGGCTATCCGTCCGCCTCCGGCGCGCTGCGCCAGGCCTTCGAACGAGACAAGCGCACGCTGCGCGACAACGGGATCCCGATCTCCGTCGAACGTATCGACGGCGACGACCAGGTCGGATACCGCATCCTACCCGAGCAGTACTACCTCCCCGAACTCAACCTGACCCCGGAGGAGGAGGCGGCGCTGTCGTTCGCGCTGCTCGCCGTGCGCCTCGAGGGCGGTGCCGGCCGCGACGTCCTCCACAAGCTCGGCGCGCGAGGTCCAAGTGACGTCGCCCCCGTCGCGGTCTTGCCGTCGCTGCCTGCCCTCGGGCTGCTGCAGCAGGCGGTCCTCGACCGCGCCCCGATCAGCTTCGCCTACCACGGACGCGAACGACGGGTCGACGGTTATGGACTGGTTTTCCGCGGCGGCAGCTGGTATCTCGTCGGCCGCGACGCCGACGTCGGCGGGTCCGGCGGGCTGCGCCGGTTCCGGGTCGACCGGATCGAGAACATCCCCGTCGCCGGCAGACCGGGGAGCTATGAGCGTCCGGAAGGTTTCGACGCCGCGACGGAGCTGCGCTACGTGCCGTTCCAGCCGAGCGTCTCCGGCCCGCTCGAGTCAGAGTCGACCGAGGTCGAGATCTCCGTCGACGCGCGCGCGGCCGAGGGTGCCATCGCGCTCGTCAGCGCCGAGGCGGTGCGCGGGCGCGACGACGACGGCTCAGTGCGCCTCGTGTTCGCTGTCGGCGACGAGGAGGCCTTCTATTCGTGGGTACTTGGGCTCGGAGATGCGGTCGAGGTTCTCGCACCGGACGAGATGCGCCGCGGCGTCGTCGGTCGACTCGAGGCCGAGGCCCGGCGAACGGGCGGCCCGAAGTGACTGCGGGTGACCTGCCCGACTTGGTGGACGCGGGGGCGCGCCTCCGCCGCCTTCTCGCCGTCCTCACGCACCTGGCCCGCGTCGGCGAGTCGTCCATCGGTGATCTCGCGGCGCGTTTCGGCTACGGCAAACGGGAACTCGTTGCGGAACTCGAGCTCGCGGCGTGCTGCGGACTGCCCCCTTACACGCCGGACGCGCTGCTCGAACTCATCGTCGACGACGATCGTGTCATCGCCTTCGGGCTCGACGCGCTCCGGCGTCCGGCGCGGCTCACCCCGGACGAGGGCTTCGCGCTGGCCGCCGCCGCCCGGGCGATGCTCGCGGTCGCCGGCGTCGAGGCTTCTGGCCCGCTCGCCAGCGCCGTCGGCAAGCTCGGGCGCGCGCTCGGGCTGGAACGCGTGACCGTCGAGCTCGAGGTCCCCGGGCACCTCGACGAGCTGCGTCAGGTCGCGGCGACGGGCGAGGCGATCGAGATCGACTATCTGGGCGCCAAGCGCGGCGACGAGACGACGCGCCGCGTCGAGCCCTACGCTGTCGTCGCCCGCGAGGGCCTCTTCTACCTCGATGCCTTCTGCGACCTCGCCGGGGACTGGCGCCGCTTCCAGGTGAGGCGCATCACAGGCGTCCGGCGCCTCGGCGAACCGGTCACCCCGCGCTCGTTGCCGGCGGAGCTCGGTGGGACGCGGGCCTTCGTGGGGGGGGCGAGGGCGCGCACCGCCCACCTCGCGTTCGATCCGTCCCGCTACGCGCTCGTCGACCGGCTTGTGGCGGCCCCGCCGACCTCGCTGGCCGACGGCCGGGTTGTCGCGCCGATCGAGGTCGCCGACGAGTACTTCCTTGGATGTCTGGTCTTGCGCCTCGGCCCGTCGGCCGAGGTGCTCGATCCGCCCGAGCTCGCCGCCGCCGCCGCCCGGGTCGCCCACCGGGCGCTCACCCGCTACCAGGCCGAGTCGTCGCGGCCCCCGGGCGACGATCGTGATCACCGCCGGCGTCGAGGAGCACGCCCTCGACCCGGCGGTAGGTAGCGGGTCAAGTCCCTTTTCTACCGTCGCCCGCGGTGCTCAGCGTGGCGAAGGTGCGGCGAGGCCGCGAGCTCTACTACCTCGAGGCGACGCGAGGGTCGTCGCGCGGTCGTCCGGGGCTCGTGGAACCCGACGGCGCCTGGTGGGGCGGCCTCGCCTTGGGCCTCGGCCTTCTCGGCCGGCGCGTCGAGGCCGCGAGCTTGTCGACGCTCCTCGCGGGAGTGGACCCGACGACGCTCGTGCCCCTCGATCCCCGTCACGACCGGGTTTCGGTGACGGCCCTGGATTGCACCTTCGCCGCCCCGAAGTCCGTGAGCCTGCTCCACGCGCTCGGCCCGACGGACGCCGTCGAGCAGGTGCGTGTCGCCCACGAGCGTGCCGTCGCCGGCGCCCTCGGGTACCTCGAGCGGCACGCCGCCTACGTCCGGCGCGGGGGCGAGATCGCCCGGGTCGGAGGATTCGTCGCGGCGTCGTTCCTCCATCGGACGAGTCGTGCCGCCGACCCTCACCTCCACACCCATCTCGTCGTCGCCAACCTCGCGCCGGATGGCGACGGGAGGTGGTCGGCGCTCGACGCCCGTCCGCTATTCGCCCACGCCTCCGCCGCCGGAGCCCTCTACCGGGCGCAGCTTCGGTCCGAGATCTCGGAGCGGTTGTCCGTCGCGTGGCAGGCGCGCGCCGAGGGATTCGCCGACCTCATCGGGATTCCTGCGGCGGCGTTGCGGGGTTTCTCCCGACGAAGCGCCGAGATTGCCGCCGAACTCGCCCGCACCGGATGGTCGGGAGCGCACTCGGCGCGAGTCGCCGCCGACCGCACCCGACCCGACAAGGTTCCGAGCGTGGACTACCCGACGCTCGTCGCGGCGTGGCGCGAACGGGCGTTCGCGCTCGGAGTGTCCCACTCGACGGTCGCCAAGCTCGGTGGGCGGGCCACCCGGGTGGCGGACCTCCCAGGTGCGCGCGACATGGGTCTCGCGGATCGTGTCGCGGACACGGCAGAGTCCCTTGGCCATTCGTTCGACCGACGTGAGCTGATCCGGGCGACGTGTGCTCGTCTCGACGACGGGGCCCCGGTAGAGCGCCTCGAGGCTGCGGTCGACGCGCACCTCGGTTCAGGCGAACTCGCCCGATGCGGATTGCGGGCTGTTCGGCTGCGTGCGACCGGCGGTGGGCGGATCCCGGGAGGTCTCGTAGAAGAGCGCTTCGAAACCAAGGAGATCGCGGCGCTTCGGGCGCGCCTGGAAACCGCGATCTCGTCGGCGCCAGCGCTCGGGGCGCGTCGTGAGGGCCACGGGGTTGCTGGCTCAGAGGGCCCCGCCATCGCGGGCGTCCTCGGGGCCGGCCGACAGGACGACCCCGTCCTCGTCTACGCGGCGTTGCGCGAGGCCGCGATCGTGGCCCACAGCCGCGGACGTCGGGTCATCGGCCTCGCGCCGGACCGACACGCCGCCGCTCATCTCGAGGCGGCGACGGGGGTCACGACAGCTGCGCTCGTTGAGCGCACGACGTTTGGCAGAGACGCCTTCGTCGTCGTCGCCCACCCTGACCGCTGTCCGTTGCGCGCGGTCGTCCCGCTCGTCGAAGAGGCGCGAGCGACGGGAATGACGGTCGTTCTCTTCTCGGGAGACTCGCGACGTGAGCGGATCTCCGGGCCGGAGCGCCGCGATACGAGAGCCGTCGCGGCTGCCCGGTCGGATCCGGATGAGACGCTCGAGCGACACACCGTGGCAGGCGTCGAGGTCGTGTTCGCCGCCGACATCGCGGCCGCGTTCGGCGGAATCCGGCTGCTTGGCGAGGAGAGCCGGTCGAAAGGACGCCGTTTCGTCGTCGTCGCCGCCGAACCGCGTGGCCTCGCGGGCTTGGGGATCGAGGTCGCCGGGCCGCGGGACGCCCTGCGCCGCCAGCGGGCGGAGGATATCGATCTCATCGTCTTCGGTGGCGCGCGCATCCTCGGTCCCGGGATCGCGCACGTTCCCGATGGAACCCGCTCCCACGTCTCGGTCGCGCCCGTGGAACGCGATCTCGGGAGCGACCGGTCCTACGCGTTGGAGCTCGCCGAGCCGGCGGAGCTGCGTCGGGAGCTGGGCCGGTCTCCCGACGGCCGGCGCGCCCGCCAGGCGTGGCGCGCGAAGGCTTTCGAGTCTGAGCGGCCGGACCGGGGCCACCGGATCGGGGCGGGTCCGGGCCGGCAGGACATCGCCTGGACACGGGGTGCCCGCGTCTTCGTTCCCTCGCGCGACCGGGAGCTGTCGCTTAGTCGATGAGCCATCTGCCGCTCGGTCCGAGTCGCGGTCCAACCCGGGGCAGTGGTCGTCCGGTCCGCGTCCGCGGCGCCAAGGCCGAGCCGGAGACCTCGCGCCACGGCGACGAGCAATGGTGCGGCGTCAGTTCGACGCGCAGAGGTCGGGCCCCGACAAAGGCGATGGCCGTCCCCAGGGGCGGCTGGGCGATGGCGTCGACAGAGAGTCGCGGCTCACGTCGTGTGCTGACCGTCCGGGTGGTGTGGCGGAACAGGCGACCGGGCGTGCGGGACACCGTCGTCGAGGTGACCAATTCATCACGCCGACCGGCGAGCGTCGAGAACGCCTCGAGAGTCCGGACATCGCTCACCCCGGCGAGTACGAGTTTCGTGCCGAAAAGTGTCAGGAACCCGTCTGCTTGGGTGCCGAAGCGTGCGCGGGCCTGGGACAGGTCCTGCAAGCTGGCGAGCGTGACGACGCCTTGGCTCGCGCCCTCGGCGACGAGCACCGGAAGGTCGTGCAGCGGGGCGATGTTGGCGAGCTCGTCGAGTACGAGGAGCGTGGGCGGGCGCGAGCGCGGCGGTGATGTCGCGCTGTGCTGATAGGCGGCGGTGCGGACGTCCCGGATGATGCCGGCGACGAGCGGCGCGAGGTGCAGCTGGTACTCGGCCGGCGAGGCGACGAAGAGGGTCGATCGGCAGCGCACGAAACGTTCCGGGTCGAAGCGTTCGAGTCCCGCGCTCGCCAGGGCCTCGCTTGTTCGGTAACCGGCGAGCACGCCGGACGCGGTCGACCAGATGGCGCTCTGCTCCCGCTCCTCCGTTTCGGTGATCCCGATGAGAAGATCGAGGGCGAGCGTCGCGTCTTGGCGCGCGAGAGCCGCGACGAAACGCTCCGGAGCTCTCCGATTCACCGCCGAGACGACGTCGTCGAGCGAGGCGTCGTCGAGCGAGGCACCGTGAAAGACGGACGAGAGCAGTGCTGCCGCCCGTTCGGTCCAGTGCGAACCGTCGACCCGGTCCCGGCCCTCGCGGCTCGCGCCGACCATCGACTCGGCCATGAACACCGCCCCGTCCCAGGTCGAGGAGGCGGTGAGCGGCGACCAACCGATCCGGCGGACTCCGGGGGGTACTTCCACGGTGCCACTCGGGTCGAAGAGGAGACATTCACCGAGGCGGCCGCGCACCGCGCACGTTTCGTCGAGGACGTCCCGTTTTGTCGAAACCGAGACGACCGCGCCCGAGGCCGCGAAAACATTTGGCACAACCACGCTCGACGTCTTCCCGGAACGGGGCGGACCGAGAACGAGCGTCCCGTGCTCGGGTGGCGCGAACACGGGATCGCCGTTCGAGGAACCGAGGTAGATGCCGTGCCGGTGCGCGACCGACGCGGCGAGCACGCGTGCCAGCGCGTCCCTGCTCGATTTGTCCTTCAGAGCCGTGAACGACGTCGTGAAAGCATCGTCGCACGCGCGTGCTCACGAAGTTCCTACCGATCGATCCGCAATGAGTGTTCTCTGTGCGTGAACACAGTTGGCCTGAGAAGCCCTTAATTACAAGGGACACGTTGGCGCTGCCGCTCCTCGACGGCACAGCCGTCGAGAGTTCTGGTCGCGGAACTGTGAGAAAGACGCGTCGTCAGGTCGCAAATGCTTGCATTTCGCGGCCAAATCGCCTTTTATTGCATCGGCTACACCACACTTACAGGAGGTGGCCGTGAATAGAACCGAACTGATCGGGGCAGTCAGTGGCGACACGGGACTGACTCGTCAGCAATCGGAGTCCGCGCTCGATTCGCTCGTTTACGAGATCACCAGGGGCGTGCGCGCGGGGGTTCCGATCCGCATCACTGGTTTTGGCACATTCAAACTGCGGGAACGTAAGGCGCGCAGCGGACGGAATCCGCAAACGGGTGCTCCCGTCTACATCAGGGCGTCCAAGGGCATTGGGTTCACCCCGGGCGTCCAGTTGAAGGCGGACCTGAACTCGAGCGCCGTCCTTCAGAAGCCGGCGCCCGCGCCGGTGGCGAAGAAGGTCGTTCCCGCCCGCAAGGCTGCGCCGAAGAAGGCCGCAAAGAAGGCTGGGGCGAAGAAGGTAGTGAAGAAGGCTGGGGCGAAGAAGGTTGTGAAGCACGCCCCCGCCAAGAAGGTCGGTGCCAAGAAGGTAGTGAAGAAGGCTCCCGCCAAGAAGGCTCCCGCCAAGAAGCGGCCGGCCCGCAAGGCCCCTGCGAAGAAGGCTCCGGCCCGCAAGGCCCCTGCGAAGAAGGCTCCGGCCCACAAGGCTCCGGCGAAGCGAGTTCCAGCACGCAAGCGACCTGCGAAGCGTCCTCCAGCGAAGAAGGCCCCGGCCCGCAAGGCCCCGGCCCGCAAGGCTTCAGCTCGTCACGCAGCGGCACGACACTGAAAGCCGAACGTTTCGCCTCCGCTCTGAGTCCTGACAATCCAGCCAGGGCTCAGAGCGGGTCGTTCGTGCCGCGAGCACTCTGAAACAATCTTCCGTCGCTCGTCCGCGGCGTGCAGCGCGCCGAGCGGCTCAGGCCGTCGCCGGGCGCGGAACGTGTCCAGCCTGAGACCAGCCGCCGGGCCGCCGGATCACTCTCGTCTGAGGAACCTGACCGCCGCGCTCGCCAAGCCGGTCGCTTGTGACACCCGGCAGCATCTCCGGTGCCGCGAGGCATTCTCGGCCTCACGATGTCCTCGGTTGCTGAGGCCTCCCGGGGGCATCTGTGCGGAGTCGCGCCTCGGCGCGTGGGACGAGTTCGAGGTCCGCGGGCAGATCGACATCCGAGGAAAGCCGCCAATCGTCGACGATCGTGCAGCGGAGTCCGAGTCGTTCGGCCTCGCGTCTGTGCCGGTCGAAGGAACCCGGCCCGTACGAGAAGTGGAAGCCCGCACTCGCCGGCACCGCAGCGACGTTCGTGCCATCTGCCTTGCGGTCGGGTGCGAGCGTGACCTCTGACGGCGACCCGAAACTCGTCAGGTCGGTCACGAACGGCAGATCGGCGTGGGCGACGACCGCGAGTGAGAATCCCTTCTCGGCGACATACTTCACACCGGCCTCCACCGCTGCCGAGAGCCCGAGCCCCGGTGCATAGAGGACCGTCGCGCCCCGCTGGACAGCCCAGTCCGCGACCTCGCCGTCGTCGCAGACGACATGGACTGGCGCGTCCTTGGCGGCCGACACCACGATCTCGGCGAGGTCACGCGCGAGTCTCTTTCTCGCCTCGTCGTCGAGCACGGGTGCGAGCCGGATCTTGGCCAGGCGGAACGATTTCACGGGTACGAGCACGGCGCGCACGCCGGCAGTCTACGGTCGACCCCGTTGTGTGCCGAAGAGCCGATTCGCGCCCATCGCATGGGGCGCGTCGTCTCGTCGCCATCGCATCACTGTCCGGAATGGCGAGCATTAGCGTGGCGAACGTGGTCGGCAGTTTGCGCCTGAGGCCGACGAATCGGTGAGGAGGTGTCGATGAACCTCGTCGTGCTCGGCGCCGGCTCCTGGGGGACGACGATCGCGTCCCTCGTTGCGGCGCGCACAACCACGACGCTGTGGTCGCGTTCGGAAGCGGTGGCCGCCGAGATACGCGACCGGAGGACGAACGCCTTCTACCTCGGGGATCTGCGTCTCCCGGATCAACTGCGGGCGACCTCGTCGCTCGAGGACGCGCTACGCGAAGCCGAGTTCGTCGTGATCGCCCTTCCAAGTCACGGCGTACGGACCGTTCTCAGCGCCGCGGCAGGATCGGTTCCGGCCGGCGTGCCCGTGCTCAGTCTCTCGAAAGGTCTCGAACAGGAGACGATGGCTCGGATCTCCCAGATCGTCGAAGAGTGCTGGCCGGGCCACGCCGTCGGGGTCCTCACGGGACCGAACCTGGCCGCGGAGGTGTGTGGTGGACAGCCCACGGCGTCGGTGATCGCCTTTGCGGACGAGAGCCTCGCCGTCGAGGTCCGGGATCTATTCGCGACCGAGACCCTCCGTCTCTACACGAACCCGGATCTGATTGGCTGCGAGATCGCCGGGGCGGTGAAGAACGTCTTGGCCATCGCGAGCGGGATGTCGATCGGGCTCGGGTTCGGTGACAATACCCGGGCCGCACTGGTCACCCGGTCTCTCGCCGAGCTCACCCGTCTCGGGGTCGCGCTCGGAGGCGAGCCGCCCACATTCGCCGGACTCGCGGGACTCGGCGATCTCGTCGCGACCTGTACAAGCCCGAAGAGCCGCAACTTCGCGGTCGGCGTCGCGCTCGGACAGGGCCAGTCGCTCCAGCACGTGGTCGGCCGAACCCGCATGGTCGCCGAGGGAGTGAAGACCTGTCGGCCGGTCGTCGATCTCGCGCGCCGGCTCGGGGTCGAAGTTCCCGTGGCCGAGCAGGTCGTCGCCGTGTGCTACGGGAACCGTCCTCCCTCGGAGGCGATCCCACTGCTCATGCGCCGCGCGCCGCGGTCCGAGGTCGAGGACCTCGTCAACTTGGGGGACAAAGCCCGCAGAGGAACCCGCGGCGAGTGGCAGGTTCCCTGAAGGATCCTCGATGCCTGCGGCGGACCGAGATGCGGGGGTCGAGGTGGAGAGGCAGCTCGTCGCCGCAGGTTGCCGGACCGTCGCGGGGATCGACGAAGTCGGTCGGGGCGCCTGGGCGGGACCGCTCACAGTCTGCGTCGCGGTCGTCTCACGCGACAGTCTCGAGACGTTTCCGGCAGGAGTGCGCGACTCGAAGCTGCTCTCGCCGCGACAACGTGAAGGGCTTCTCGCGCCCGTCCTCAGGCACCTCTGCTGCCACGCGATCGGGCACGCGAGCGCCGTGGAGTGCGACGATCTCGGCATGGCCGCAGCACTACGCCTGGCTGCCCGGCGGGCGCTGGAAGGTCTCGACGTCTCGCCGGACGGAATCATCGTCGACGGACCGCGGAATTTCACGGGGCGGTCGGGAGCGGTCAGTGTCGTCAGGGCTGACCGCCTCTGTGCAGTCGTCGCGGCGGCGTCGATCCTCGCCAAGGTGACCCGGGATCGATTGATGACCGCGGCCGCCGAGATCCATCCCGGTTACGGCTTCGAGCGGAACAAGGGGTACGCGTCGATCGAGCATCGCCTGGCGGTGGCCCGCCTGGGGACGACACCAATCCATCGGCTCACCTGGTCGGTCAAGCCGGTCGACCCGTTCACCGAACGAGACCGCTCCAGGGTCTAAGGCGTCGTTCGGCTCGCACCGGCTATAACAGTCCAAATGGTCTTCGGGCTGGCGCTTCTCGCTGCGGTGGCGAACGCGTTCGCGACCGTTCTCCAACGACTCGGCGTCGAGGAGGCCAGTCTGGTGGGTAAGGTCAATCACCGGCTGATGGCGGCCGTTCTTCGTCGGCCGATCTGGTTCGTGGGCCTCGCCCTGACGACGGGAAGCTTCATGCTGCAAGCGATCGCCTTGTCCTTCGGGAACCTGTCGACCGTGCAGCCGATCATGGTCACCGAGATCCTCTTCCTCGTCATCATCCTCGGCACATGGTTTCACCACGCCCTCAAATGGACCGACTGGGTGGCCGTGTTCGGAACCGCGATCGGTCTCGCGGTCTTTCTCTGGCTCAGCTACTCAAAGGAGGGCCACAGCGTCCCGTCGAAGTTCGACTGGGTCCTTCTGCTCGTCGCCTCGGTGGGCGCCATCGTGCTCGGCATTCTCGCGGCCCAGCGCGGCCCACGCTCGTGGCGGGCCGTCTGCTACGGCGTGAGCGCCGGGATTTGCTTCGCGCTGACCGCGGCGTTCATCAAGACGGTCGCCAACGAGTGGCCCCGGGGCGTCATCTACGTCTTTTCGCATCCTGAGGCGTACGGGGTCGCCGTCGCCGGGTTGATCGGGCTGATCATCAGCCAGCACGCCCTCGACGCGGGTCCGGTGGCCGCGTCACAGGCGGCGCTGCTCATCGTCAACCCGCTGTCGAGCATCATCATGGGTATCTGGCTGTTCCGTGACCACGTCCACGCCACAGGTTCGCGCGCGATCGTGGAAGGGGTTTTCCTCGGTCTGATGTTCTACTCGTTGCTCCTGCTCAGCCAGTCACCTCTCATTTCGTCGAGCCGAGAGGCAGAACAGTTGTCGGATCGGCAATCCCTATCCAAGGTGCACGCCGGCGGATCCATCGTTTGACGACCCGGCAGTACGCTCTGCCGAGTGGCAGCGGTGGCGAGGTGACCCCGTGAGCGACGAGCGCGCAGATCCCTGGTACGCGATCCGGGCCCGGATCCAGGACGCCGCGCACCTCCTCGGTCTCGAGGAGGGACTCACCCAGATCATCGTCGCGCCGGAGCGGATCCTCGAGGTCGCGATCCCGATCCGCCGCGACGCGGGGCATGTCGAGGTCTTCACCGGATGGCGGGTGCAGCACAGCACGGCTCGGGGACCGGGCAAGGGAGGGATCCGGTTCCATCCCGCGGTCGACGTGCACGAGGTGATGGCACTCGCCGCGGACATGACCATCAAGTGCGCCGTTGTCGACATCCCGTTCGGCGGCGCCAAGGGCGGGGTGGTCGTCGACCCGGCTTCGCTTTCGGAGGCTGAGCTCGAGCGGCTGACGCGGCGCTACGCCTTCGATATCTCGTCACTTCTCGGTCCGGATCGGGACGTTCCCGCGCCGGACGTGAACACCGACGGCCGGATCATGTCCTGGATCATGGACACCGTCTCGATGATGCGGGGCAACGTGACCCCTGGTGTGGTCACGGGCAAGCCGATCGCCATCGGGGGGATCGTGGGCTATGTCGGCGCGACGTCATCGGGCGTCGTGCTCTGCGCCCAGGCGACGTTCCGAGAGCTCGGGATGGCGTTCACGGGATCGCGCGCCGTCATCCAGGGCTACGGCAAGGTCGGCGCGCCCCTCGTCTACCTGCTCTCGTCGCTCGGCGTGCGCGTCGTCGCGATCGCCGATGTGGGCGGCGCGATTCACAATCCGGGCGGAATCGATCCGGCAGCTCTCGCCGATCACTTCAGGCGCGCCGGCACGGTCGCCGGTTTTGCGAACGCCGACGCGATCGACCCGGCGTCGCTGTTCGCGATCGAGTGCGAGCTCGCCATCCCGGCCGCGCTCGACGGTGTGATCACGGCCGAGGTGGCCTCGTCGTTCGGCGGGCGGGTGCTCGTCGAGGCGGCGAACGGACCGACCACGCCCGAGGCCGACCCGATCCTCGAAGAGCGCGGGATCACCGTCGTGCCCGACGTACTCGCCAACGCGGGCGGGGTGGTCGCGTCGTATTTCGAGTGGGCCCAGGCCCGTCAGGGTTACGCCTGGGAGCCGGGCGTCTTCTCGACACGGCACCGCGAGACGATGGAGCGGGCCTTCGACGCGACGTGGCAGGAGTCGATCGCGTTGAAGGTGCCGCTGCGGCGGGCCGCCGTGGCGCTCGGTCTCGGCCGTGTCGCCGAGGCGACTCGGTTGCGCGGATTGTTCCCGTAGCGAGAGGGAAAGGCGCGTTGTGCGACAAGAAGCCGTCCGTCGGGGACTGATCCTGGCTGTCGCCCTCTTGGGTGGTGTCGCTCTGGAGGGTTGTGCGTCCTCGGTGCACGGTGCGTCTTCCGCGCACGAGCAGCGGACCCACCACCGACACCGCACGACACCGACCTCGCAGCCTCCCGGCTCGACGGGGACCGCGGCGACGATCGGGGGTGTGCCGACCTGTTCGACGGGGGTGCTCGGGATTTCAACCTCGGCGGGCGGGGCGGCCGCGGGGACTTCGTACACCGTGTTCACGCTGACCAACAGGGCTCCGGCACAGTGCGGGCTCGACGGATATCCGAAGCTTCGCTTCTTCGGACCGTCTAGTGCCTCGGGTGCTGGAGCAGGACCGGAGCTTCCCATCTCGGTGATCGACGGGGGTCCGCGGCCGGGGTTGGTGACGCTGTCGACTGGAGGCTCGGCGGAGTTCATCGTGATCATGAGCGACGTCCCAGTCGGGGGAGTGGGGTGTTCAACAGTCGCTTCGGTCGGCGTGTCGATCCCCGAGACGTCCGAGTCACTAAGCGTTCCCGTCTCTGTGGAGACATGCGGCGGAGCGGTCACGGTCTACGCGTTCGGGCCACCGGATTCGGAGAGTCCGTAACCGACCGCCTGCCGGGGACAAGCTCGATGCGGGGCGCGATGATGGCGTGCTCGGTCAGCCGTTCGCTCGCGTTGTCGGACCTCGGGAACGGCTGTCTACCAATACACGACGGGCGTTTAGCTCAGGTGGTCAGAGCAGCTCGCTTACAACGAGCAGGTCGGGGGTTCGAGTCCCTCAGCGCCCACCGTTGCCAAATTCACAACGATGTCCCTAGGCAGCGGGCCTTTCGCGCGTCCGATCGCTCGGACACCTCGTGCAGAAGACAGGCGTTCTGTCTTCGCTCCCTCAGGCCAGCACCTCGCTGTTCTCCGACGGGCTACACCACTCGCAAGATGAACGAGGCTGCGGTGCGATGACCGACAGAGTCTGTTACTAAGAGCAGTACTTTGTAGACACCCTCCTCGGGAGATCTGCCAACGATCCTGACCGTCGAGCCATGGATGAGCAGATGGAGGGTGGCGGGCAGTGGTCGGC
>DASPQJ010000016.1:0-40575 GCA_035625025.1 Acidimicrobiales bacterium | reverse complement strand
CAACGAAGGGTAGTGGGTTTGGGACCGCGCCCCGAGACTACGCTGACAACGGTCGAGATCAGGATCCGACCCACGATCCTGAATGTGCCGCGCAGCAGGGTTCGCCTGTCGCTCCCCAGCGCCCACGGATACCCCGGAAGCCCGATTGCGCGGAGCATTATGCGCCAAGCCACCGGCACACCCGACAGCCCGCTCACGCCGCGGCTGGCGAGATACTCAAGGGGGACGAAACTGGCCCTCTTTCGATCGGTGTCCGAAGGGACCGGGGGCGTTCTCCGCTTCGATTCGCGAGCGCGCCACGACTAGCTTGGTCGCGCTGGCGATCGACCAGCCTTGGCGTCAGCAGATTCGGAAGGAGTGCGTCAGGCATGAGATCGTGGAAGCGGGGCGTGACACGAGCATGGGCTAGTGGCCTGCTGCTCTGTGTGGCCGTGGTGGCCGCTCTCGAAGTCACCGAAGCTGGAGCCACCACACCCGCTCCTAGCTGCCGGACGATCGCCATTCGCGCTCTCGACAACACGCTGGGCATCGCCTCGGTCGCGGTGAACCGCCACGCGGGTTCCATCGCGGGATCATTCATCTGCTCGTACTACGGCGCGAGCGGTGGGTACAAGAACCAGGCGTCGATCATCTTTCTTCCCGCCGGACCTGTGCAGTTCGCCGGCATCAAGGCGGGGCTGAGCAAGCAACACACGGTCGTCACCGTCCCCGGCCTGCTTAGCGGGGCCTACTACTACCACCTCGCGCCCAATTACTACCTGTACGTTCTCGACGGCACGTACCAGGTTCAAATGTTCGCCGCGGTCCCGATTGCGAAGCTCGAACTCTTGGCGAGGAGACTGCCGATCTTCTAGCCCGCTCCCATCGAGCGAACCGCCGCGCGTCGAAACCTCGTGGTCGGGGGTAGACGCTCCCACTTCACGCCGCGCTAGTTCGGCGTCGCGTACACGTGGCCGGTCGGCGCGACGTTCTCACTGTCGAGCTGAGCGCGGCGGTTTCTCCACGATTGGCGCGTACTTCCTCCGAGGCGCTCAGGCCTCGGGCGTCTGGACCGAGCACGAGGTTGCCGCCGGGGCCGGCGTCGACTACGTGGAGTTCCTCGATCACGCCGACGGCTCCGTGGAGTACGGGCTCCGCTTGCGCCGGGATGTCACGAAAGCGCTGCAACGGCCACGCCCCGAGGTGGTGTTCGACACGAACTTCGATCTCACGTGGGGCGACGGGGGTGGAGGAACCATGCGGATCACCGGGTTGTGGGCCTCGCCACGCTGCCGCCAACCGCTGGACGTTTCTCGACGCGGGCGAGCCCTGGGCGGGATAACCGCCGTCCATATCGCGGGGGGCGAGACCACCGCAACTCACTTGTGGACGTGAGCGAAACCGGACGCAGGTTGATCGGCATGCACCATCATCTGGCGCGCCGCGAAACGCGAGCAGGAGCGTCGAGATTCATGCGACAGCCTCGTCAGAGAGCCGACGCCATGGGCCTCCGACTCGCGATTGCAACCGTGGGCGTAGAGCTAGGAGAGTCGGGAGTCTGAGCGGTCGTCGTCTGGCCGGCTTTCTGGGCGCGGATTGGCTGTGAACGCCCATGTTCCACGGAAGGCCCTAGCTCTGGCCGATCAAGTCAGGACCCGAGACCGTCCTCTCGGTGAACTCGCCGGTCGTCATGATGACCTCGATTGGACTTGACATAGTCTCGAAACTGTACGGTTCGCCGCGTCGCAGAAGTACCAACGCGATCGCCGAATCAATCCGGACCGGAAGAGCAACATCTTTCATCTCATTTCCCCTCTTTGCGAAAGTGTCGCCTCTCGCCGCACACGTGTCCCGAGATTGGCTGACAAGAAGAATGAAAGCCGCAAATACGTCGGTGAATACGAGCGTAAATGAATCAATAGAGAAATGGTCAACCTGAGTCACCCGTCAGAGAGCTGAAATACCTACAGTCTGACTGGTGCTCGTTCTTGAGCCGATCAATTGAACGCGACTAGGAGGTGTAATCGATGGAAAAGGGTGACATGGTGTTGATCATGGATGGCCGTTTCAAAGGTGAAGAGGCAGTAATCGTGGAGCCATCCTTATGGTTCGAGGATAATGAAGTGGCACTGGCAAGAAACGGACAGCACATGAAGTTAGGGGATCCCGACTTGAGCCGATTAGAGGTACCGTCGGTGGCAAAGTTCACGGAGGGCGATTTCGTGATCATTACCGGGGGCCATTTTAAAGGTCAAGAAGCGGTGGTCGTGAAACCCGCCAGCGGGGGTTCTCGAAACGAAATCAGGCTGCTAAAGACCAAGGGACTCATCGACGTACAGGATTCGCATCTGAGTCGCGTTTAGCCGCGCATCGACGGGAGCAGGACGGACTACCGCGGGCCCACGCCGATGAGCCAGCCTGTCGATGTCGGTATCGTCACGGAGCCGACGAGCTGATACGCGTGCTCTTTGTCTGTGCCGCACTCACCGTGCCGACGGCACGCGCAGCATGATGTTGTAGTGAAGATTGACCCTGTCGATGCCGTCGCCTTCGACATCGGAGGGGTCTTTTTGGACTGGGATCCGCACCACCTCTATCGCCAGCTCATCCCGGATACTGAGGCGCGGGAACGTTTCTTTCGCGAGATCTGCTCGCCCGAGTGGCACGCGGAACAAGATCTCGGGCGTAGCATTGTCGAGTCTTGCAGCGAACTAGCTCGACACCACCCCGAGCACTCGAGTCTGATCTCCGCATGGGCTGAGCGAAACGAGGAGATGGTCGCTGGCGTCATCGAGGGCTCGGTTGAGATTCTTCGCGAACTCCGCGACCGAAACGTCCCCTGCTACATGCTCACGAACATGGAGCGGGAGGCCTTCATGGCGAGGCGATCGCGGTATGCGTTCCTGTCCGACTTCGACGGCTGTGTCGTCTCCAGTGACGAGGGCGTCGCAAAACCCGATGTTGATATCTTCTTACGTCTGCTGTCGCGTTTTGGGCTTGTGGCCAGACGCACACTGTTCGTCGACGATTCTGTGGCAAATGCCGCCGCTGCGGCGTTCCTCGGCTTTCGCGTGTGCCTGTTCACGTCGCCAGCTCAGCTACGTGAGGTGCTCGTCGAGTGTCAGCTTCTCGACGTCGAATCCGAATAGCGAGTCCCGGCGTTCGGGGGCTCTTGAGTTTGGCGCTGGCCGGTTTGCCGTCTCTCCATATCTCTAGTCGGCCTGATTCGCAACGTGTCGGTGGGGCCAACCGGACCTCGACCAAAGGCTGTCGATGAGTAAATCATCAGCGGTCGCCCGTCCGCTGGCCCGTGCTTGTAGGCCAGCCGCGTCCCATTTCTCCTCGATGCGACCGAAGTGCCAGATCGCCAGGGCGACCGCCCAGGTGACGACGAACAGACCGACGATCACGAAGCCACCGGTGTTGATGTTGAAGTCCTCGAAGAAACTCCACGCACCCCCGTTCCAGTCCAGCTCGGCACAAAGCAGCCCGAGTATTTCGATCGAGCCGATTATGAAGGCCACCGCCACCGAGAGCCCGGTGATCGTGACGTTGTAATAGACCATGCGGATAGGCCGGGAGAACGCCCACCCGTAGGCGGAGTTCATGAAACAGCCATCCAGCGCGTCGAAGGTGCTCATCCCCGCGGCGAAGAGGATCGGTAGCGACAGGATCGCGTGGATCGGCAAGCCGCTCGCGACGGCTGTGCCGGAAAGGACGAGGAGGGCCACTTCGGTCGCGGTGTCGAAGCCCAGTCCGAAGAGAACCCCGATCGGGTGCATCTTCCACGGCGTGTCGATCTGGCGCGCAAACCAACGAAGGTCACCCGTCGTGTTCCTTCGAGTCGCGTCGCGATCTGCCGCCCCCGGCTGCTGAGCGCTGTCCACTGCCATCGCCGGCGTGCGCGTGCCACGGAAGCCGCCATGCCCGCCGACCCGCTGAATTCCACGAGACCGCAGCTTCCACCGGTCGTGGGCGGGCGCCGGCGCTCGTTCCGATCGGTGAGCACATACCTCCGATGCGCCTGCGGGATTCGACGGGTCTTCCTTCGGTGGCCAGATCGTTCAGGGCCGCTCTGGTCCCAGGTCGGAGGGTCAGCCGGCTCCGAACCGCGCCGCGACCGGGAGAGCACGCGTCATGAGCGGGCGCGGGCCCTTCCCGAACGATCGAAGAACCAGGACCTATCGGACGCGGACCTCCTCGGGCCACGCCGTCCTCTATGGACGCGACCGAGCCCTGCTGGCTCCGCACCTTCCCGCTCGACTCAGCTCAGGACCCGCGCTCCTCGTGCCGCGGGGTTCGAACAGGGCGGCAGATCGCGACGCATCACGTGGACGTCCGGACGACGCGCGAGGCAAGACACCGTCGCCGTCCCCCGCAAGATCACCCGATCCTTGGCTGCTAGTCGTTTTCAACCACGAAGTCCACTTCGCCACGATCCGCCCGCGATCGGTGCCAACCGCATCAGGCCCTCTCCCACCGCCTCCCCGGCGCGCAATTCGAACGTCAGGTTCTCGCCGGCACGAAAAGATCCGGCGGCACGGGCTGACCGGCAACGAGGTGGGGCTCATGCCCGTGCCCTCGCGGCTCGACGTTGTCAGACCCCACACTGAGACCGGTACCGGATCGGTGGCGTTCGATATCGTGAAGGTCCAGGTACACGTCGTGGCTGGCGCCTGGTAGGGAAGGCCCTCCCCCGGGCACTTCCGGTCCGGTGACGACCACAGGGATCGACCAGTGCGGCGTCACGACTTCCACAGGATCGCCCTCGGAGTGAGCGCCGGTCGGCCGACGGGGCCAACGAGTGGGGCGTCGCTTCGAACTTGGAGGGTGCGCTTCGGTAGGTACGAGGGGTAGCCAACCAAACCGCTCGTGGCGACGTGAGATCGTCTACCGCCGGCCGCGGAACTGGCACAACCTTCGCGCGAGCCCCCGGGGAGCAGCGGCACCACGAGGATGAGAGGAGCTCGCAGAAGGCCGGGCCGACCGGCCCGGCCTTCAGCTGTCGTGGGGCCGTCGCTCGTAGGACCCGGAACGTCGGTGTGGTCCCTAAACCACTGGCGGGAATCAGTGCCCGCCACCGATGACGGCGACGGTCGAGGTCAGCCTGTCGCTTCGGAATGCCGCGTTGAATCCGTCGTCGAGCCGACGTCCTGGATGAGGCGAGGGCGCGCCGGGGGCGTTCGGGACGACGTCCCCCCGAAGGGGCGAAGGCCTGGCTGTGCGGCGCAGCCGAGGTGTCCTGGGCTCTCGAGTCCGCCGGAAACCGAGCCGCGCCGGACGACGGGGCCGTGTGATCGTTGCCGGCGGCCACGCCGAAGACGTTCTCCGTCGTCGCCAACCAGCTGTAGTGGTTGCAGACGACGCTGGACACTGTTCCTAGCCGGATGTACGGGCTGACGAGCACGCTCGCGGTGTCTCCGCCCCCCGGTGTCGGGTCGGTCGCGTCCTAGAGCGGATCAGGGGTCTCGCCAGCGGTGAGATAGCCGAGTGCCCCTTCGGCGCGGAGGGTGATCCCGCTCGCTGGACCGCTCGGGTCGACGGGGTCGTCGGCCTGGTCGACGGGCTGGAACGAGCCCACCGTGGTCGCATCGTCACCGGAGGGTTCGCGTCTGTTCAACGACCGGCCCCCGAAGCTTCGTGGAAGACTTCACGTCGATTCGGACTCAGGTCCCGAATGCGGTGCGGTCGTTCAGTTCGGGAGCCCGAGGGCAAGCTCGATCGAGAATCCGCGGTCGGATCGGCTCACCCGTGTCCGGTGGGACGGGAGCCGAGGTCGGCTCACAGAAGCCGGCGCTGACGACGCCCGGCGTCGCTGACCGACTCCAGGTGGAGCGCCCGGGACCCGAGCGTCGCCGCGAAGGCAGGTTTCATCGCCGGGCGTTTGACCGCCAGACGCAGAACGACTCGCGCGCGTCCGGGTCCTTCTCAGAGCTCGCGAAGGTCAGGTTGGTCGTTTGAGCACGAACGCGCTGCCAATCGGGAGACCGGCGGAGCCACGCGCGCCCCTCGACCGACGCACAAAAGACCCCACCCAGCGGGGTCGCTCGGCCGCGAGCCGAGACGATGAGCGCGACCCGCCGGCCGTGCCGCCGCGGCGCCCGCGCTCCTCGCCACGTGCCAACGCCGGTTCAGAACGTCAGCGCGCCCATGACGGCATCGAGTGTCGGGTCGACCGCCTCGGGAGGACGCGCGCCGCTGATCGCCACGTCGGGATCTTTCAACCCGTTGCCGGTGAGGGCGCAGACGACCCTGGAGCCCGCGGGAACGTCGACTTTCAACAGGCCGGCGACGGAGGCCGCCGAGGCCGGTTCGCAGAAGACCGACTCTTCCTCGGCAAGGAACCGGTAGGCGTCAAGAATCTGGTCGTCGGTCACCGCGGTGATCGCGCCGCCCGATTCGCTGGCAGCTGCAGTCGCGCCGGCCCACGACGCCGGGTTGCCGATCCGGATCGCCGTCGCGACCGTCTCGGGGTTTTCGATCCGGTGACCCTCGACGATCGGCGCCGCACCAGCCGCTTGGAACCCCAACATCCGGGGCAGCCGAGTCGCCTTCCCCGCAGCCCGGTACTCGCGGTAGCCACGCCAGTACGCCGTGATGTTCCCCGCGTTGCCGACCGGAATGCACTGGACGTCCGGTGCGTCGCCAAGCGCGTCGATGATCTCGTAGGCCGCGGTCTTCTGGCCCTCGATCCGCATCGGGTTCACCGAGTTCACGACGACGACGGGCGCGCAGGACGGAAGTTGGCGCACGACCACCAGCGCGGCGTCGAAGTTCCCCCGCACCTGTAGGACCTGTGCACCGTGCATGAGCGCCTGCGCGAGCTTGCCGAGCGCGACACGGCCCTCCGGGACGAGGACGACGCACGTCATGCCCGCCCGAGCTGCGTAGGCCGCGGCCGAAGCCGAGGTGTTCCCGGTCGAGGCACAGACGACAGCCCGCGCGCCCTCTTCGAGCGCCTTCGAGATCGCGACCGTCATGCCCCGGTCCTTGAACGACCCGGTAGGGTTCAGTCCCTCGATCTTCAGATAGACCTCAGCGCCGACCCGGTCCGAGAGTTTCGGTGCCGGAAGCAACGGCGTGTTCCCCTCGAAAAGGGTCACGATCGGGGTCGCGTCCGTGACGGGGAGGAACTCGGCGTAGCGACAGATCACGCCGCACCAAGATCCGCCGGCGTTGTGTCGTGCCGCGTCTTTCCCGTCGGGCGCCGCCGGTCGCTTGGCCACCTCGATCCCGCCTCCTACCGTTCCTGGCCGACGACCCGGATCAGACCGCCGACGCGCCGCACGACATCAAGCCGGGCGAGAGCACCGAGCGTCGCCTGGACATCGGACTCGAGGGCGAGGTGGGTGATGAAGACAAGACGCGCCTCGTCGCCGAGACCGACCTGCTCCATCGAGCGCACCGAGACGTTGTTCTTCCCGAACGCTGTCGCCACGCTGGCGAGGACCCCAGGGCGGTCGACAACGTCGATCGCCACGTAGTACTGGGCGCGCAGCTCGCCCATCTCCCGCACCTCGGCCCGGTGCCTCGGCGCGAACCACGAGCCGCCTCCTCCGTCGAGCGCGCCCGCGGCGTCGATCACATCACCGAGGACCGCGCTCGCCGTCGGGCGCCCCCCGGCACCACGCCCGAAGAGCATGAGCTCTCCGGCCGCGTCACCCTCGATGAACACGGCGTTGAACGGACCGCGGATCGTCGCGAGCGGATGGTCGGCCGGGATCATCGCCGGGTGGACACGCACCGCGATCCTCAGCACGTCGTCGTCGGCAGACTCGGCTTGCTCCGCCACCGCGAGCAGCTTCACCGCGTAACCCAGCCGGTGGGCGAACTCGATGTCGGCTGTTTCGATCGTCTCGATCCCCTCGCGATAGACGTCCGAGGCGACGACGTCAGCGCTGAAGGCGATGCCGGCAAGGATCGCGGCCTTGGCGGCCGCATCGTGTCCGCCGACGTCAGCAGACGGGTCGCGCTCCGCGTAACCGAGCCGTTGCGCTTCCCGGAGGGCTGCGGTGTAGCTCACGCCTTTCTCGCTCATCTCAGTGAGGATGTAGTTCGTCGTCCCGTTCACGATGCCGAGGATGCGACGGACATGCTCTCCGACGAGCGAGACGCGCAGCGCGCGTACGAGCGGGATCGCCCCCGCGACGGCGGCTTCGAAGAGCAAGGCGCACCCCGTCGACTCCGCAGCCGCGAACAACTCCGGTCCCGCCTCGGCGAGGAGCTCCTTGTTGGCAGTCACGACGGGTTTTCCGGCGCGCAGTGCCGCGAGGATCAACGCCTTGGCGGGCTCGATCCCGCCGATGAGTTCGACGACGACGTCGACGTCCGGATCTGCGACGACAGCGGACGCGTCGTCGGTGATCCGGTCCAACCGCCCGATCGAACCCCGCGGCTTGTGAACATCGCGCACCGCGATCCTTGTGACCTCGAGCTTCAGCCCGACGCGTCGGTCGATTCCCTCGCGGTCGATGTCGACCAGTTCGGCGAAAGCGGATCCGACGACGCCAAGACCGAGCAGCCCGAGACGCACGACGTGCGGCGTGGCACGCCGGACATCCCTGCTCATCGGCCTAATCTAGCGACTTTCAGGATTCCAGGCGGAGAAGGTCTTCGACCGTCTCTCGCCGCACGACGAGTCGTGCCCGTCCCTCGTGCACGAAGACGACCGGCGGGCGCCCGACCCGGTTGTAGTTCGAGGCCATCGAGAATCCGTAAGCGCCGGTCACCGGGGTCACGAGCACATCGCCGACGGCGACGTCGCGGGGCAGGCGCGCCTCGGCGACGACGACGTCACCCGATTCGCAGTGCTTGCCGACAATTCTCGCCGCGTAGGGACGCTCCGCCCCCACGGCCCGAGGAAGAAAGGCCTCGTAACCGCTCCCGTATAGGACCGGTCGCGGGTTATCGCTCATGCCGCCGTCGACGGCAACGTAGTTGCGAATCCCCGGGAGCTCCTTGATCGTGCCGACCCGGTAGCACGTCATCGCCGCCGTGGCGACGACCGAACGCCCCGGCTCGGCGGTGATCCGCACAGCCGGCCCCAACCCGGCGCGGGCGCAGCTAGCGCGTACGGTCGCCCCCCACTCGGAGATCGTCGGAGCCGACTCGCCCGACAGATAGGCGACCCCCAACCCGCCTCCGACGCAGAGTTCAGCGAGGCCGTTCGCCAGGACGATCGGCGCGAGTATTTCGGCGAGCCGTTCGAATGACGTGAGTCGCTGGATCTGACTTCCGATATGCGCGTGAACGCCGACGACCTCGCCGCCCGGAAGACCCCGAAGTGCGTTGATCGCGACTCGCGCCGCACCCGAAGCCACGGAGAACCCGAACTTGGAGTCCTCCTGACCTGTCGAGACGAACTCGTGCGTGTGCGCCTCGATCCCGGGATTGACGCGCACGAGGATCTTCTGGTGAGCACCGTGTCGCCGAGCTTCTAGAAGGCGAGTGAGGCGGTCGACCTCGTCGAACGAGTCGACGGCAAGCCGGCCGACGCCGAGCCCGACGGCGGTGGCAAGCTCGCCCTCGGACTTGTTATTGCCATGGAACACGATGTCGTCGGGTTCGGCACCAGCCGCCAGTGCCACACCGAGCTCGCCGTCGGTTGACACGTCGAGCTGCAGTCCCTCGCCGATCGCGAGTTCGGCCATGGCGCGACAGAGGAAGGCCTTCGTCGCGTAGGCGCTTCCGGGACCGAAAGCGCTAAGAACCTCTCGACAGCGGGCACGAAGTGCCGCCTCGTCGTAGACGAACAGCGGCGTACCGAATTCCTCGGCGAGGGCGACGACGTCGACGCCTCCGACTGCGAGACCTCCCGACGCCGTCAGCGCGGCAGTGTCGGGCAACAGGTGACGTGCGACCGGAGCCTCGCTCGGCGGGCCGCCGAGATCGGCTTCGCCGCCAGATGACGAGGGCATCACATCGACTCGGGCGCGGACACGCCGAGTACTCCAAGGCCGATCACCAGACCGATCCGCACCCCTTCGACGAGCGCGAGACGCGCCGTGCTGAGCTGCATCGGGACGTCGTCGCCGAGCACGCGACACTCGTGGTAGAAGCCGTGGAAATCCGCCGCGAGCTGACGCACCCAGTTCGTCACTTTGTACGGAGCACGTGCCTCCGCGGCATCTGCGAGTATCCGCGGCAAGTCGATGAGACGTCGGATGAGCTCGAGTTCGTGGGGATCGATGAGGACCGAGAGATCGAGTTCGTCGAGCGCGGGGCGCGCGACCCCCCGCTCGACGGCGAAACGCTCGATCGACGCGATCCGGGCGTGGGCGTACTGCACGTAGTAGACGGGGTTCTCCATGGACTGCCGACGCACGGCGTCGAGGTCGATCGTCGTCGCCTGGTTGATGGAGCCCATCAGCGCCAGTAGTCGTGTCGCGTCCGGGCCCACGGTGTCGATTAGCTCGTCGAGCCGCACGTACTGGCCGGACCGCTTCGACATAGGCCCGCTCACGAGCGAAACGAGCTGGCCGAGTTCGACTTCGAGTCGTCCTGGGTCAACGCCGAGTGCCGCGACTCCGGCGTGCAAACTCGGTACCTGACCGTGGTGATCCGCACCGAAGACGTCGATCACGCGATCGAATCCCCGGACAAGGAACTTGTCGCGGTGGTAAGCGATGTCCCCCGCGAGGTAGGTCCTCTCGCCCGTCGACGTGATGAGGACGCGATCGCGACTGTCCCCGTACTCGCTCGACTTGAACCACGTCGCGCCGTCCTTCTCGTAGACCAACCCCTTCCCACGAAGGGTCGCGATGGTCTCCTCCACCTGGCCGCTCTCCTCGATCGAAGCCTGGCTGTACCACTGGTCGTAGACGACGCCAAGACGGGTGAGGGTCGCGCGGATGTTCTCGACGACGGTCTCTGAGGCGAACCGACCAGCCACCGTCGCGTCTTCGGGTCCTTTGTAGCTGGCGGCGAGCTCGACGAGATATGCCCCCTGGTAACCCTCCTCCGGCGGTGCCGTGCCGGCGCGGCGCGCGAGCACGCTCTCACCGAGGAGGCGGATCTGGTTTCCCGTGTCGTTCAAGTAGTACTCACGTTCGACGGCGTAACCGCACCGCTCCAACAGGCCCGCCAGAGCATCGCCGAACGAAGCGAACCAGCCGTTGCCGACGTGGAGCGGCCCGGTCGGATTGGCGGACACGAATTCGACCTGCACCCGTTCGCCCCTGCCGATGTCGGGGCGCGCGTAGCCCTCCGACCCCGTTGCGAGGACGGTCGCCAGCGCCTCGTGGAAGTACGACGGCCGGACGCGCAAATTGACGAACCCGGGCCCGGCTACCTCCACGGCCTCGACGTGGGGCAGGTCAAAGGCCGCGAGGCGGTGCACGAGGTCCGCGGCGACCACGCGGGGGGCGCGACCAGCGCGCCCCGCGACGACGAACGCGACGTTGGAGGACAGGTCGCCGTACTCGGGTCGCTGCGGGCGCTCGAGCGACACCTCGTCCGGCTCGACGGCGATGCCGGCGGCCCGTAATCCGCGCACGATCCCGTCGACGATCAATTCGCTGCTCGTCATGGCGTGTGGCCCCCGGTGGGCGGGCGGCTACCATGCATTCGGAAAGCCGTGCCGGGCGACGTGCTCAGACGGTGCGCCACGGGACACGGCCGGCACGGTCCAAGCCCTCGTAGCTCAGGGGATAGAGCACCGGCCTCCGGAGCCGGGCGCGTGGGTTCGAATCCCGCCGAGGGCGCGTCTGGGGCGGGGCTCATCACGGGTCGCATCGCTTGGACGCCTTCACGCCCGATCCGCCTCGGGGACCCGCGACAGCTCCTCTTCGGCGAACCCCACGAGCGCGGGACGGGGCACCGCCGAAGTGACGATGACGTCGACTCCTCCTTGGTGGACGACCACCGAGTTCAGTCCCCGCTGGCGGTAGCCGACCATCCACATCCCGACGTGCTTGATCCTCGTCGCGATCACACCGCGGGGCCGGGTGTCGGTTGCGCTCGGTCGGAGCACAAAGGTCACGGACGTGGAGTGCCGCGGCTCACGATCCGGATCTCCGTAGACGCAGCGCACCGTCGATCGCGCTCCGACGGTCGTCGACTGTTCCACGATGTCTGAAGCAGCTGAAGGGGGCACGGGCACGTAGTAGTCGACCTCGGCGAGCGTTGGACAGAGGGTGGACGCGCTCGGCAGCGACGCCGGGTACGGGCCGCGACTCGCCGGGCCGTTCGACCCCCCGCACGCCGACGCGACGAGCCCGAGGCCCGCGGCGAAAGCAACCCCCGCGATCGGTCGGGTATGCCGGCGGTGGCGACAAAGTGGCGAGCGCGCCACTCGCTCCGCGGATGACGTCGGCTCGAGTACGTACTGCGACGGCATCCCACCAGCATACGGACGGGCCCGCGAGCGAACGGAAAAGCCCCGCCTCGTGAGCGCCGCGCCGCCAGGATGGACGACGTTGACGGATTCTTGATGTCAAAGCGTCCAGGTTTGACACTTTCTTGACGCGATCGCCGACAGAGTGTTTCTCCGTGGCTGACTTCCTCGCGGTGCTCGGAGTGGTCATCTTCGCCGCCGTCATGTTCGGGTTGATCTGGACGTTCGAACGCGCATGACCGCCGTACAAGGCGTTCTTCTCGCGGTGTCGATCGTCATGTTCATCTATCTCGGCTTCGCGATGTTCCGGCCGGAGCGCTTCTAGTGGATCTGACGTGGATGATCGTCGTCTTCACGGCGATCATGATCCTGATCTGGCGCTTCCTCGGCTCGTACATGGCCGCCGTCTACGAAGGACGCGTGCGCTACCTCGCCTTCGTCGAAGGACCCATCTACCGGTTGGTCGGGATCGACCCCGAGGTCGAGCAGAGCTGGCAACGGTACGCCGGGGCGCTCGTCATTTATTCCTCCGTCGCGATCCTGGTCGTCTACGGGATGATCCGGCTCCAGGGATCGCTCCCGCTCAATCCGCAGCACCTCGGAGCGGTCGGCCCGGCGCTGGGTTGGAACACAGCGATCTCGTTCGTCACCAACACGAACTGGCAGAACTACTCGGGCGAATCGACGATGTCCTACCTCTCGCAGATGGGTGCCCTGGCCGTGCAGAACTTCGCCTCGGCCTCGGTCGGGATCGCCGTCGCGATCGCACTCGTCCGCGGGTTCGCCCGCCACGGTTCGGCGACGATCGGCAACTTCTGGGTCGACCTCGTGCGGGGCGTCCTTTACATCCTGCTGCCGATCTCCCTCGTCGCCGCCGTCATCTTCATCGGGCAGGGTGCCATCCAGACGTTCGCGGGGCCGGTGACGATCCACGACTCCTTGAACAGCGTGGCCCAGCTCATCCCCCGCGGACCGTTCGGCTCCCAAGAGGTCATCAAACAGCTCGGGACGAACGGCGGCGGAACCTACAACGCCAACGGCGCCGACCCCTTCGAGAACCCGACGGGCTTGACGAACTTCTTGTCGTTCGTGCTGCTCCTCTCCATTCCCTTCGCGCTCACCTACACCTTCGGCAAGATGGTGGGCAGTTTCCGGCAGGGCTTCGCCGTCCTCGCGGCAATGGTGATCCTGTTCGGCGCGTGGGTCGCGATGGGCGAGATCGCCGAGCACGGCACCAACCCGGCTGTCGCCAGAGGCGGCGTCACGTACCAGCCAGGCGGGAACGTCGAGGGCAAAGAGGTCCGGTTCGGCGTGGCCGATTCGGTCTTTTATGAGATCGCGTCCACCCAGACCTCGACGGGATCCGCCGACTCGGCGAACGACTCCTACACGCCGATCGGGGGTTTTGCCCTGCTCACCGGAATGATGCTCGGCGAGATCAGCCCGGGCGGAACGGGGAGCGGTCTGTACACGATCCTCCTCTTCGCGATCATCACCGTCTTCCTCGGCGGCCTCATGGTCGGTCGCACCCCGGAGTACCTGGGTAAGAAGATTCAGGCCAAGGAGGTCAAACTCGCCGCCTTCGGCGTGCTCATCATGCCGATCGTCGTCCTCGTTCTCGCCGGTATCGCGGTGTCGGTCGCGGCGGGACGCGCCGGACCGCTCAACGCGGGCCCGCACGGTTTTACGGAGATCCTCTACGCCTTCACGTCGATGACGAACAACAACGGCTCGGCGTTCGCGGGCCTCAATGGCGCGACGACCTTTTACAACGTGACCGGTGGGGTCGCGATGCTCCTCGGTCGGTTCGCCATCATGATCCCATGCCTCGCTCTGGCGGGCGCCCTCGCCACAAAGCCGATCGTTCCCGCCTCGGCGGGCACGTTTAAGACCGACACGCCGCTATTCACCGGCCTCCTCCTCGGGGTGATCCTCATCGTCGGCGCGCTCACCTTCTTTCCGGCCGTCTCGCTCGGACCCCTAGTCGAGCAACTACTCAGCCGGAGGTTCTTCTGATGTCGCCGGAGACGGTCGTGCCGGACGTCCGCCCGAGCACGCACGGCGTGGCCGAGAAACGGGGACTCTTCGATCGGGAGATCCTCGGCCGGGCCGCGATCGACGCCGCAAAGAAGCTCGACCCGAGGATCGAGATCCGCAACCCCGTCATGTTCGTCGTCCTCGTCGGCGCGGTCATCACGCTCATCGAGTCGATCGCCCACCCCGGGATCTTCACCTGGTCGGTGACGATCTGGCTCTTCTTGACGGTTCTGTTCGCCAACTTCGCCGAGGCCGTCGCCGAGGGCCGCGGCAAAGCGCAGGCCGACACGTTGCGCCGGATGCGCGCCGATACCGAGGCCCGTCTCGTCGGCCCGGACGGCACGGAGACACGCGTCGCCGCCGCGGAGCTCACCAACGGCGACGTCGTCGTCTGCGAGGCCGGTGACATCATCCCGTCCGATGGCGAGATCATCGAAGGCGTTGCCTCGGTCGACGAGTCGGCGATCACCGGTGAGTCCGCCCCGGTCATTCGCGAGTCGGGCGGTGACCGATCAGCCTGCACCGGCGGGACGAGAGTGCTCTCCGACCGAATCCTGGTGCGGATCACGGCCGAGCGCGGCCACACCTTCCTCGACCGGATGATCGGCCTGGTCGAGGGCGCGAGCCGTCAGAAGACGCCGAACGAAATCGCGCTGACGATCCTTCTCGCGGCCCTCACGCTCATCTTCCTCCCGGTCGTCGTCGTGCTCGAACCGTTCGGTCACTACTCGGGTGCCGCTGTCTCCGTCGTCGTCCTTGTCGCGCTGCTCGTCTGTCTCATCCCGACAACTATCGGGGCGCTCCTCTCGGCGATCGGCATCGCCGGAATGGACCGGCTCGTACAGCGCAACGTCTTGGCGATGAGCGGTCGGTCCGTCGAGGCGGCGGGCGACGTCCAGACACTCCTGCTCGACAAGACGGGCACGATCACCCTCGGCAATCGGATGGCCTCCTCCTTCTCGCCCGTCGGCGGACATAGCGAGCGAGACGTCGCCGAGGCGGCCCAGCTCGCCTCGCTCGCGGACGAAACGCCCGAGGGTCGCTCGATCGTCGTGCTCGCCAAGGAGCGCTTCAACATCCGCGAGCAGGTCCTCGGCCACCACGAGTTCATCCCCTTCTCGGCGACCACCCGCATGTCGGGCCTCGACGTTTCCGGGCGCGAGATTCGCAAGGGCGCCGCCGACGCCATCCGGCAGTGGGTCGCCACCAAGGGCGGGATCGTGCCCCCTGAGCTCGACGGCATTGTCGAACGGGTCGCCCGGGCCGGCTCGACACCCCTCGTCGTCGCCGAGGGGCCGGCGGTCCTCGGCGTCATCGAGCTGAAGGACATCGTGAAAGAAGGGATCCGGGAGCGGTTCGCCGCGATGCGGACGATGGGCATCCGGACCGTGATGATCACCGGAGACAACCCACTCACCGCGGCCGCGATCGCGGCCGAGGCCGGTGTCGACGACTACCTGGCCGAGGCCACCCCCGAACGCAAGATGGCGCTCATCCGCGCCGAACAGGAGGACGGGAAGCTCGTCGCGATGACCGGCGACGGGACGAACGACGCGCCCGCCCTCGCCCAGGCCGATGTCGGGGTGGCGATGAACACGGGGACCTCGGCCGCGAAGGAAGCCGGGAACATGGTCGACCTCGACTCGAACCCGACCAAGCTCATCGACATCGTCGAGATCGGCAAGCAGCTCCTCATCACACGGGGGGCGTTGACGACATTCTCGATCGCCAACGACGTCGCCAAGTACTTCGCGATCATCCCCGCGCTGTTCGTCGCGACCTACCCGGCACTCAACCGGCTCAACATCATGCACCTGCACAGCGCGAGCAGCGCGGTGCTCTCCGCGGTGATCTTCAACGCGCTCATCATCGTCGCGTTGATCCCTCTCGCGCTGCGCGGCGTTCGGTTCCGCGCGATGAGCGCGTCGGCGATCCTCCGGCGCAACGTCTGGATCTTCGGCGTCGGGGGCGTGATCCTGCCGTTCATCGGGATCAAGCTCATCGACCTCATCCTCACGGTGACGGGCGGTTACTGATGCTCACCCAGCTGCGTCGCGCCGTCGTCGTCTCGATCATCTTCTTCCTACTGCTCGGGCTCGCCTACCCCGCGCTCGAGACGGGCATCGGCAATCTGTTCTTCAGCCACCAGGCGAACGGCTCGTTGACGGCGAACGGTTCGACCCTCGTCGGCCAGCAGTGGCGGGGCCCCCGATGGTTCCAGGGCCGCGCCGACCCCGACGACCCCGCGGCGACCGGGTCGGCGAACTGGGGACCGCGTTCGCGGAAGCTCGTGAAGATCGTCGCAGCGCGCGCGGCGACGCTGCGCCGCGAGGGAATCACCCCGACGGCGGACCTCGTCACCGGTTCCGGTAGCGGCGTCGACCCCGACATCAGCCCCGCCGACGCTTACGCCCAGGCCGCTGCCGTCGCCAAGGCGAACGACCTCTCCGTCGGCGCCGTCCGGCGTCTCATCGCCTCTCAGGTCGTCGGCCCGCAGTTCGGCTTCCTGGGCAGCTCGTACATCAATGTTCTCGAACTGAACGAGGCGCTCGCCCGCCTGCGCTGAAGGCGGACCTTCTCCTCCGCTCGGTCGGGTTAATCGGCGACGAACTCGTAGCCGATACCCGGGTGGTTGCGCAGCATCCGGCCCTTCGTGTCGCCGAGCTTGTGGCGCAGCCGGTGCGCGTAGACACGGACGTAGCGCGTCTGCCCGCCGTAGCCGGGGCCCCACACGGCCTGGAGGATCATCTGGTGGGTGCACACCTTCCCGGCGTGACGGGCGAGGTAACTGAGATACGAGAACTCGTGCGGCGTGAGATCGACCGGTCGGTCGTCGAGCGTGGCGCTGCGACGCATGAGGTCGAGCGAGACCCGGCCGACCCGGATCTCGGTCGGCTCCGCCGCGGCAACGCCGGCGGCATGGCGGAGCGCGGTCCGCAGACGAGCCTCGAGCTCGCCCATCGAGAACGGCTTCGTCACGTAATCGTCGGCACCCTCGTCGAGCGCGGCGACCTTGCGGGATTCCGATCCCGCGGCGGACAGCACGACGATCGGCACGTTCGACCAGGAACGGACCCTCCGGCAGACGTCGAGGCCGTCGATATCCGGAAGTCCGAGATCGAGGACCACGATGTCCGGCGCGGCCAGTGCCACCTGGCTGACCCCCTCCTCGCCGGATCTCGCCAGGAGGACGTCGTAGCCCCGGGCCGTGAGGCCTATCTGGAGTGCCTTGCGCAACGAAGCGTCGTCATCGACGACGAGCACACGGGTCACTCAGGCGACCTCGACCGCCGCCGTCGCCACCGGCAGGGTGAAGACGAACCGGGCTCCACCGCCGGCGGCGGTCTCGACCCGCACCGACTGTCCGTGTGCTTCGACGAAAGCCTGAACGATGGCGAGACCGATACCCGCCCGTCCCCCCCCGGATACCCGATTGAACATCTTGAAGATCCGGTCCCGGTCGGCCTCGGGAACTCCCGGGCCACAATCTTCGACGGAGACTTCGACCACCTTGCCGGCAGTTCGTCCGCTGACGGAGATCGGAGACCCTTCCGGCGCGTGCCTCTCGGCATTCTCGAGGAGGTTGGCGAGGATCTGACAGACGAGAAGCCGGTCGATGTCCACCGGGGGCAGGTCGGCCGGGAACGAGGCGACGACCCGGTCGACCCACTCGGCCGCGCCAAATGACGCCAAGGCGTCGTCGAGGACTCGCTCCAGCGCCGTCGGCTTCCGGCGCAGCTCCAACTCACCGAATTCGATGCGCGTCATGTCCAAAAGGTTGGTGACCAACCGGGCAAGCCGGTCCGATTGCGTTTCGATCAGGGCGAGCAACTCCTCAGAGTCCTCCCTCGACAGAGCGAGGTCGGCGCGACGCAGGTCGGAGACGGCAGCCTTAACTGACGATAGCGGGGTCCGTAGATCGTGCGACACGGCGCCCAAGAGCGCGGCGCGCCAGCCGTCCACCCGCCGCAGAAGCTCGGCCTGCACGGTCTGCTCACGAAGGCGCGCCCTTTCGACGGCGATCGCCGCTTGATTGGCGTAGGTGCGCAACGACCCGAGATCGCCCGGCGGGATCGTCTTGCCCGCAAAGACGAGCAGGCCGATCGGCCGTCCAGCGGCGGCGAGCGGAATGCCAAAGAGGCGCCCCGCCGGGGTCGTCACGCCGGCGAGGCTGCGCAGCTCGCCGGCGACGGGAAACACGGCCCGCAGCTCGTCGACCGTCAGCGATTCACCAGCTTGTGCCGCGACGTTGAAGCCGTCACCCTCCGGCAGCAACAGGAACACGCTCGTCAGCCCGAACGCCTCGTACACGGAATTGACGATGGCCGCCAGAAGGACCGGGAGGGGCTGATCCGCTGTCAGCGCCTCGGACAATTCGAAGAGACGTCGCGTCTCCGCCTCACGTCTTGCTGCGTCGCCGCGGGCACGCCGCAGGCTCGCGAGGATGCGCGCGACCGCGAGCATGACAACCGTGTAGACGCCGAGCGGCACCCAGTTCTGGCCGGGGCCAACCGTCAGCGACCCGTACGGCGGAATGAAAAGGACGTCGTAGACCAGGAATGACGCGCCGACCGCGACGACGCCAGCGATGTAACCACCCGCCGCGACCGCGGCGAAGACGGGAATGACGAGGACGAGGCCGATCGTCTCGCGGTCGATGTGTCCCCGGAGTGGTAGGAGGACGAAACCGATGGCCGCGATCGCCGCCAGAACGACGAGCACGCGAACGAGATGTCGCTGGATCTTTCTCATGCCGTCCTGCGCCGGGTGCCCTGCGGCGGCAGTCTATCGGCGCCCCTGCGGGACGGGCCGGGAGCCCGTGCCCCAGGAGAATGGCAGCGGGGTTTGGCTGTCGCGGTAACGGTCATGCCCGCGGCCGCTGTCGGCGACAACGGGAATATGAGCCTCGATGACGATCGTCCTCACGAGCTCGCCAATGCCGTCGTGGCGACGGGGCGGACCCGGATCTACCTCGGCGCGGTCGCCCGAGCCGGCAAGACCGTCGCGATGCTCGAGGAAGGCCATTGACACGCCGAACGGGGCCGTGACCTCGTCATCGGCTTCGTCGAGACGCACGGCCGGGCGCGCTCCGCCAAAGAGATCGGAACGCTCGGAGTCGTTCCCCGCAAGCTTGTCGACCACCGGGAACGACCTTCGAGGAGATGAACCTCGAGGCCGTACCGGCCCACCACCCCGAGATAGCTCTCGTCGACGAAGTCGCCCCCGCGAACGTCCCGAATTTCGGGCGCAACGAGTAGCGCGGACAAGACGTGATCGAACTGCTGAACACCGAAATCGCAGTCATAAGCACGGCAAGGTCCCGCGCCTCGGGAGCATCGCCGACCCGGTCCAGACGATCACCGGCGTCTAGCTGGGAGAGCGCGTCCTCGACTGAGTCGTGCGCACGGTGGACCAGCTCGAGCTCATCGACTCGTCGCCGGAGGCGCGGCGTCGACGAATGCTCTCTGGCCACATCTACCCTCCCGGACAAGGTCCCGGAAGCTCTGGGGCACTTCGCCAAGACGAGAACCTTGTCGCGCGGCGCGAACTCGCACTGCGCTTCGTCGCCGCCGAGGCGGAGGAAGAACTCCTCGACTTCCCCGCCGCACATCGTCCCGGACCGGTCTCGGACACGAACGAACGAGTGATGGTCGCTCTCACCAATGCCCCGGGTTCCGAAGGCGTCGCGCGGCGACCGCCCGCATCGCCAAACGGCTGAAGTCGAGCCTCGAGGTCGTGCCCGTCCGAACGGACGCCACAGCTCCGGCGTCAGGGGCCCAGTCGATCCGCGAGATCCGCAAGACCGCCGAAGACGCCGGTGGTACCGACCACGAGATGCGGCGCGACGATCCCGCCCGCGCCCTTGTCGAGTTCGCGCCACCCATCAGATCACGCAGATCGTCTTCGATTCGAGCCGGCGTCCATGCCTCGAAGAGCTCGCCAGAGGGTCGATTGTCGCGAGGGTCGTGCGTTTCGCCGCGGCAGGGGGCATCGTCGTTCAAGTCATCGCCCGCGATCGACCGATTGCGGAACGAGAGGACGACCGACCCTTCGGGCCCGACCCACCAGGGTCGACGTCTCCTGGGTCGTGGCTACCAGGAACCCGCGGCCCGCGCGCTGTATCGCCTGCCCACCCGCTCGACGACAAACGCCGCACCGAAACACTCGCTCAACGCCTCGTCGACGAGGACCTCGGTCGCGACCCCCGAAGCGACGAGACGACCGCGGGACAGGAGCATCGCGTGCGTCGTCAGACCCGGAAGCTCCTCGAGCGTGTGGGCGACGTGGACCGTCGTCGGGCCACCGCGACCCGCAAGCTCGTCGAGCACCTCGATCAGGGCCTCTCGTCCCGGCAGGTCGACACCGAGCGCTGGTTCGTCGAGCAGCAAGAAATCGTGTCGTCCAAAGAGCGACCTCGCGACGAGGACGCGTTGACGCTCTCCCTGCGAACACTCGCCGAACGGTCGCTCGGCAAGCTCGGCGCAGCCGACACGACCGAGCATCGCCAGGGCCTCGGCACGTGCCTCGGCGCCGAACCGACCCCACCACGGCGCGAGGATCCCGTCTTTGCCGGTGAGGACGACTTCGAGGGCCTTGGCGACCGGTGGCAGCCGATCGGCGACGTGGTGGCCGACAACGCCGATCCGTCGGCGCAGCTCCCGCAGATCGACACGGCCGAAAGGCTCGCCGAGGACCTCCACCCGCCCCGTCGTCGGATGACGCTCCGCGCCGAGCACCGAGAGCAGCATCGTCTTCCCGGCGCCGTTCGGACCGAGGAGCGCCCAGTGCTCGCCTCGGGCGATCTCCAGGGAAACCGGTCCGAGCACCGTTCGCCCGGCGAGCGCGACAGACGCCTCCTCGAGGATCGCCGCGGCACTGTCGCCTCGACCGAAGTCCACCCCGGCATTCGAGCAGGCGTCTGGCGACGTCGCAACGCAGCGCCTTCACACACCTCGGCGCCGGGTCGTAACGCGATCCCGGCGCCGAGGTGCAGTCCCTGGCTGCTCAGGCGGCGAGGATGGCTTCCGCCTCGATCTCGACCCTCACCCGATTGCCGACGACGACACCCCCGCCCTCGAGCGCCGAGTTCCACGAGACGCCGAACTCGGTGCGGTCGATCTCGGTCGAGGCCGAGAACCCGAGCCGGACACCGCCCCAGGGATCGGACGTCGCGCCGTTGAATTCGAGTTCGAGCGACACCGAACGGGTGACGTCCTTGATGGTCAGGTCACCGGTCACCAGCCATCTCCCGTCGCGAGCCGGGCGGACCGTCCTGCTCTTGAAGGTCATCGTCGGGTACTTGTCCTGTTCGAAGAAGTCGCCCGAGCGCAGGTGGCCGTCACGCTGGGGCTCACCCGTCGAGACGCTGTCGGTCCGGATCGTCGCCTGGACGCTTGATTCGCTCGGATCCTCGGCGACGACGACGGTTCCCTCGAACTCGCTGAACGTCCCGCGCACCTTGGTCACCATCAAGTGACGGGCGACAAAGGCGACGATGCTGTGGGCCTTGTCGAGCGTATAGGTGCCCGGAGCTGGGACGATCTCACCGTCGACGACCCTCGTCAGCTCTGCGGCTGCTGTTGCCATCGTTTCTCTCTCCTGTTCCGACTGTCTTTCGCTGTCAGACTTTCGCTGTCAGATCTTTGATCCGGCACTTATTGCGCCTGCAACTATTGCCAACGCAAAGACCGTTGGAAAATTCCGGTACGCTGCTGGCGTGGTTGCGGAGCACGATCTGACGGTCTCGCATGCCGAGACAACAGACGAGCACGTCAGCGCGGCAAACCTCGACCCTGGGCCCCCGGAGGCCGCCGGGATCACCCTCACCGGGCTCGTCTTCGAAACGGCCGCGGGCCTGCGTCGCGCCCTCGCTCCGGGGATCGAGTGCGAACTCGGCCTCGGGGGACTGGCCTTCGAGGTCCTCATCCGCCTGGAACGTTCCCCCGGAGCCCGGCTCCGGATGACCGACCTCGCCGCCCAGACGGGGCTCACTCCGGGTGGGCTCACCCGAACGATCGACCGCCTGGTCGGCGCCGGCCTCGTCTGCCGTCAGGCCTGCCCGAACGACCGCCGCGGCGCGTTCGCCGAACTGACGCCGCTCGGGCAGTCACGCACGAACGAGACTCTCGAACGCCACGGGCGTGATATCGAGTCGATCGTCACCGGAGTCTTCGACCCTGGCGACACGGAGAGCCTCATCTCACTGCTGCGCCGATTGCGCGACCGCGTCCACCCGCAGGCCGCTCAGATCACGAACAGCGCCAAAGCTCCCAGTTCGACCCTTCCCCGGTAACGTCAGGCCTGATAGATGGCAAAAAGAGAGGCTGGCATGGGGCTGAACTCGTTCGGCACCAGCGGGCGCATCACCGTCGGCGGCACCGGATTCTCGATCCAGCGGCTCGACGCGCTGCCACGCGACTTCGGCGTCGATCGGCTCCCGTACTCGCTGAAGGTCCTCCTCGAGAACCTGCTCCGTCACGAGAACGGCCGCGAGGTGACGGCGGACGACATCTCCGCCCTGGCGTCCGCCGCCCCCGGCGACGCCGCGCCACGCGAGGTCGCCTTCTCGCCGGCCCGGATCCTGCTCCAGGACTTCACGGGTGTGCCTTGTGTCGTCGACCTCGCCGCGCTGCGGGACGCCGTCGACGCCCTCGGCGGCGACCCCGGGCGCGTCAATCCGCAGATCCCGGTCGATCTCGTCATCGACCACTCGGTCGTCGTCGACGTCGCCCGGCGTCCCGACGCCCCGGCGACGAACGCGCGGCTGGAATTCGAACGCAACAGCGAGCGCTACCGGTTCCTGCGCTGGGGACAGCAGGCGTTCTCGCAGCTGCGCGTCGTACCACCCGGCACGGGGATCTGCCACCAGGTGAACCTCGAGTTGCTGAGCGAGGTGGTCTTCGCCGATACAAGCGGTGCCGCGTACCCGGACACGCTCGTCGGGACCGATTCCCACACGACGATGGTGAACGGTCTTGGCGTCGTCGGCTGGGGCGTCGGGGGGATCGAGGCGGAGGCGGCCATGCTCGCCCAACCGATCTCGATGCGGATTCCCCAAGTCGTCGGGCTTCGCCTCGACGGCGCGCTGCCCGAGGGGACGACAGCGACGGACCTCGTTCTCACGATCGCCGAGCTGCTGCGCGGACACGGCGTCGTCGGCAAGTTCGTCGAGTGCTACGGGACCGGCATCGCCAACGTGCCCCTTGAGAACCGGGCGACGATCGGCAACATGTCGCCGGAGTACGGCTCGACCGTGACGATCTTCCCGATCGACTCCGAAACGCTCCGCTACCTGCGGCTCACCGGTCGTCCCGAGTCTCTCGTACGTCTCGTCGAGGTCTACGCCAAAGAACAGGGACTCTGGCACGACCCCGGCAACGAGCCGACGTATTCCGAGAAGCTCTCGCTCGACCTGTCGACGGTTGTCCCGAGCCTCGCCGGGCCGTCGCGCCCGCAGGACCGCGTGCCCCTCGACCGGTCGAAAGATGCCTTCCGCGGTTCGCTCGCCGCCTCGCTCCCCAGCACTCGTTCCGGCGCAGCCGACGAGCGCCGCGTCGCGGTCCAGCTCTCGGACGGAACACCAGCCGAACTCACCGACGGCAGCGTCGTCATCGCGGCGATCACGAGTTGCACCAACACTTCGAACCCCCAGGTCATGATCGCGGCCGGTCTCGTCGCCAAACACGCCGTCAAGCGCGGCCTCGCCACGAAGGGGTGGGTGAAGACCTCTCTCGCCCCGGGCTCGCGGGTCGTCGTCGACTACCTCGACCGGGCGGGGCTTTCGCCCTATCTCGACAAGCTCGGCTTCGGTGTCGTCGGCTTCGGCTGCACGACGTGCATCGGCAACTCGGGACCGCTCGCCCCGGAGGTCTCCGCGGCGATCAACGCCAAGGGTCTCGCCTGCGTCTCGGTCCTTTCGGGCAACCGCAACTTCGAGGGCCGCATCCACCCCGAGGTGCGGATGAACTACCTGGCCTCGCCCCCGCTCGTCGTCGCCTACGCCCTCGCCGGGACGATGGACATCGACCTTTACCGCGATCCCCTCGGCTCGTCACCCGACGGAACGCCCGTCTACCTGCGCGACCTCTGGCCGCGCGTGACCGAGGTTGCAGCCCTCGCCGAGGACGCCCTCGAGTCGGCGATGTTCACCCGGGATTACGTCGACGTCTTCGGCGGTGACGAGAACTGGCGGTCGATCGAGGTCGCCGATGAACTGCATTACACCTGGGACGAGAAGTCCACGTACATCCGCAAGCCGCCGTTCCTCGACGCAATGCGCCGCGAACCCAACCCGGTCACCGACATCACGGGTGCCCGCGCGCTCGCCCTCCTCGGTGACAGCGTGACGACCGACCACATCTCGCCGGCCGGTTCGATCGAACCGTCGAGCCCGGCCGGCCGGTGGCTCGTCGCCAACGGCGTCGCGCCGTCCCAGTTCAACTCCTACGGCACACGCCGGGGCAACCACGAGGTCATGATCCGCGGCACCTTCGCCAACACGCGGATCCGCAACGCCCTGGGCGGCGGAAAAGAAGGCGGCGTCACCGTGCACCTTCCCGAAGCGACGCCCGGCTCGATCTACGACATCGCCAACGCTTACCGGGCCGAGGGCGTGCCGCTCCTCGTGTTGGCGGGAAAGGAGTATGGATCCGGATCCTCCCGGGACTGGGCCGCGAAGGGAGTCGCCCTCCTCGGCGTGCGCGCCGTCCTGGTGGAGAGCTTCGAGCGGATCCACCGCTCGAACCTGATTGGCATGGGCGTCGCCCCCCTCGAGTACGCCCCGGGAGAGAACGCGGCGACGCTCGGGCTCACGGGCACCGAGGTGTTCTCCGTGACCGGTCTGGCGGGATCGGCTCGCGGCGGTCTCATCGGGAAACACGTCACCGTCCGCGCCGACGACAAGGCCTTCCAGGCCGTCGTCCGGATCGACACACCGACCGAGGAGGAGTACTACCGGCATGGCGGCATCCTCCCCTACGTCGCGCGCAAGCTCCTCGGGAGCTGAGGCGTCGCTCGTGCCCGACCAGAGTCCGAGAGACCGACGCTCGGTCGATCCGGGGTCAGTGCCGCATCTCGTCGGCCGCGGTCGACGCCGCGTTGGCCCCGGCGCGTAAGAAGCCGAGGATCACCGCGCGGTCTTCGGCGCGAACCTTCGCTGCGATCGCCCTGATCCGGGCGTGATACGCGGCCAAGCCAGCAGGCGAGCGCGTGAGCGCCTGGGCGGACAAGGCGACCAGCGTGTAGCGCCGGTCGCTCGGATGGGGAACACGCTGCACCCAGCCGGCCGCCTCCAGCCGGTCGACGAGCATCGTGATCGCGCCCGAGGTGAGCGACAGCCGCTCGCCCAGCTGACTCTGCGTCAACGGCCCATCCGCCTCGAGGTGCTCGAGAGCGTCGAGATCCGTCGCGTTGATCCCCGCCTCGGCTGCGCAGGCGGCGCGCATCCGGTCCCGCTCCAGCCCGAACCGCTGCAGGCTGGACACCATCTCCTCGGAACTCGGAGCCGCCACTGACGCGATTATAGCGACAGAGTATTGTACTTAGTTACTAAGTCGCTTAGTCAATGACGTATATTGCTTCGGCGGGCGAGCCCGTCGGTCGGTGCGCAACGTCGGCCGACCGGTCCACACCCACGGGCCCTTCCCGGCCCAGCTCGACTCGGAGGAAGACGCATGAGACGAGATTCGCTCTTCTACCGGTTCGCCTACCGTTTCGGCACTCCGAGGTGGGACTCACCGGAGCACCGGCCCGAACTGGAGGAACTTGCCCGCAACCACCGTTCTGGGCGTGCTCTCGACATCGGATGCGGGACGGGAAGCGACGCCCTGTACCTCGCGAGCCAAGGTTGGGACGTCGTAGGAGTGGACTTCGTCCCCCAGGCGATCGCCTCCGCCCGGGGGCGCGCGCTCGCCCGGGGCTCTACGGCCCGCTTCGTGGCAGGCGACGCCTCACGACTTCGCGAAGCCGGAATCGCGGGCCCGTTCGACCTCATCGTGGACATCGGTTGCTACCACTCGATCCCGGATCGCTTTCGCGATGCCTACGCGACCGAAGTCGCGGCAGTCGCCCGCACCGGCGCGGACTTCTACCTCGCCGGCATCGACGACCCGCCCGTGTCCTGGCGGCTGCTCGGCGCTCGCGGCGTCGATGCTGTCGAACTTCGTCGCCGATTCGGTGAGGATTTCGACCTCGTCGAGGAGCGCAGCGCGAGTGGCGCGGGACGCGTCTCCCGGTTCGTCCTCTACCGATTGATCCGCACCTGACGCGCATCTCCCTGCCAACGCGCCGGACTTCGCGACGGCGTCTTGCCGCCGCTCGCAAGCGCGGCACCCGCTCTCGTTGGCCACCGACCGCCGACCGGTGGCGCGCCCACCGAGCGGTTCCGGGGAGGATGCTTGCTTCGCGGGCCTCGTCACGGCATTGTCGAGCCGTGGGAGACGCCCCATGTCTTTGACGTCCCTCGAGCGCGCGGTGCTCGATTTCGAACGGGAATGGTGGACGACGGCCGATCATTCGAGCAAACGGGACGCGATCCGAGCCCGGCTCGGCATCTCCCCGGCTCGGTACTACACGATCGTATCGGTGCTCGCCGACTCCGCCGCTGCCGCCGCGTACGACCCGCTCGTCGTCCACCGGGCGCGGCGACGGCGCGCGGAACGCAGGCGCGCCGCTTTCTTCGCCGAAGCCCCCCGTCAACGTCGACCGCACTGAACCCGGCCGCCGAACGGGCAGTCGCGCTCCTCTGCGCGCGACCGTCCGAGACGGGAGTCATCATCGACTACGACGGCACTCTCGCCGAGATCGTCCCGAACCCCGACGAAGCGGTCCCGCTCGCCGAGGCGGTCGGTGTCCTCGAGCGCCTCATCACCGAGTTCGCCGTCGTCGCGATCGTCTCCGGCCGGCCGGTGGCGTTTCTCGTCGAACGCCTCGGCATCGGGCCCGCGCTCAATCGGCTCGGCGTCTACGGGCACTACGGACTGGAACATCGGTCCATCGATGGCTCCGTCGCGCGCGAGCCGCTCGTCAACAACTACGCGGCCGCCGTCGCCGGAGCGATCCGTGACGCCCGCGCCGCGGTCCCCCCCGGTGCCTTCGTCGAAGACAAGGGCCTCGCGCTCACGCTCCACTGGCGCAACGCCCCTGATGTCGCGCCCGCCGCGATCGAGCTCGCCCATGAGATTGCGGAGCGCCATGGCCTCGCGGTCCTGCAGGGAAAGAAGGCGATCGAGCTCGTCTTGCCGGTGGCGAACGACAAGGGGTCGGTTGTCGTGTCGCTGCTCTCCAGCTGCTCGGCCGGATGCGTGCTCGGCGACGACGTCGGCGACATACCCGCTTTCGCGGCGGTCGACACCCTGGTCCGTTCGAAAGACTTCACCGGCGTCCGCGTCGCGGTCAGCAGCCCGGAGGTTCCCGACGTCCTCGTCGCGCAAGCCGACTTCGTCGTCGACGGCCCCCGCGGTGCACTCGGCTTCCTCGCGGAGCTCTCGGAGCGCGCCTCAGAAGCGGAACGCCCCGGCGTCTGAGGGTTCGTCACTTCGCTGGCGTCGCCATCGGTCGACCCAGGAGATCGACGCGCCTCGAATCGCGGCGAATCCCGGTCAGACCGGGCGCGGCCTCCGGCCCGGCTGAGCCTGCCCGAACACTTCGGCAAGCCACTGCGCGGGCGGATGGAGCGCCGAGAGCTCGGCGAGCCGACACGCCCGGGCGTGGCGATCGTCTCTCGGCATGTCGAGCGCCCGATGGATTGCCCCGGCCGTCCCCGTGATGTCGAACGGCTCCACCGGAACCGCCTCCCCGCCGAGTTCGGCGAAAGCACCGACTTCGCGGCTCAATAACAGCGCGCCGTCTCGGCGGTTCAAGACCGAGCCTTCCTTGGCGACGAGGTTCATCCCGTCACGCAGCGCATTGACGACCAGGACATCGAACGAGCTCAGCGCCGCGATCGAGGCGTCGTGATCGTCGGCGATCTCGAGGATCACCGACGATCGGCCGTCAGTGCCGAAGCGCTCGTTCACGCGAGCGGCCGTGCGCTCGACTTCGTTGCGGTAGGCGAGGTACTCGGGGAGCTCCTGGCGCGAGGGATACAGGTGGGCGATAAACACGACCGAGTCGCGCAGGCGCGGATCGGCTTCGAGAAGCTCCTCGAACGCGAGGAACCCTCGCACGATGTTCTTCGACAACTCGAGTCGGTCACTGCGCAGGATGATGCGCCTTTCGTCGACTGAGGCAAAGAGCTCCGCGCGTGCCCTCTCGACCCCCGGTGTTGCGGAGATCGCGGCGAGCCGCCGGGCATCGACGCCAAGAGGCGCGACGACGACCGGGGGATCGTCGGCGAGCAGCTCCGCGGCGCAGCGACGGAAGTTGTCGGCCCAGCGCGCGGTGTGGAATCCCGCGACGCCGCACGACGCGATCCCGACGATCAGCTCCGCGGCGACCGAACGCGGGAGCACCCGCAGCTCGTCGGGATCGCAGAAGGGAGTGTGGGTGAAATGGACCGTCTCGAGATCGGGCCGCAGCTCGACGAGTCGGCGACCGACGAGCGAAAGGTGGTAGTCGTTCAGGACGACCTTCGCCCCGTTTGGCGCGCGACCCGCGATCTCGTCGGCGAAAAGAGCGTTGTAGACGCGATAGTTCTCCCACGCCTCGTGCCAGCGACTGTCGATCCGGGGTCGACGCGTCCGGTCGAACAGCCCGTGGTGCAAGAACCACAAAGTGCTGTTGGCGATCACCCGGCAGGCCGCGGCGACCTCGTCGGGAATCTCGACGAGGTCGACCTCCAACCCCATGGTCGTCGGCCCCGGCGAGGCGCGCGCCGCGAGATCCCGCTCGCCATCGGACGAGGCAGCGGCGATCCACAGGGCGCTTTGTCCCTCGAGTGCCTCGGCGAGGCTCGGCGCGAGCCCCCCCGGGGCCCGACCCACCACGACCTGGCCCTCGTCTACGACGAACGAGAGCGGTCCCCGGTTCGTGACGACGACGAGATCGCTCAACGGTCCACCCGATCGAAACGGCGGTTCACGTCGACCATCTTCGCTTCGTGCCTCATCGTGGGCAAAGACCGGCCGCCTTGACTCCGGGGGGTCCGGCCGTCCAGACTGGTTGCATCATCCAGAGCGGCTGAGGGACGGGCCCGAAGACGCCGCGGCAACCAGTGACCCCGTCACCAGGTGCCAATGCCCGACCGATGAGGAGGACGCCGTGACCCCGCCGATCAACGGTCTGCGCTGCCGTGAATGTGGACGGCAATTCGCCTCGGAGGCCCTGTACGTCTGCGAGTGGTGTTTCGGCCCCCTGGAAGTCGCGTACGACTACGACGCCATCGCCCGCCGCGTCGACCGCGCGGAAATTGGCCGGGGACCGTTGTCCATCTGGAGGTACGCCGACCTCCTCCCCGCCAACCCGATCGGTGCGGTCGATCTCGGCGCGGGATACACACCGCTCATCCGGGCCGACCGCCTCGCCGCCGAGCTCGGACTCGGCGAGCTCTGGCTGAAAGACGACACCCGCAACCCGACCGGTTCGTTCAAGGACCGGGTCACGTCCGTCGCGCTCACTCGGGCACGCGAGCTCGGTTTCAAGGTCGCAGCGTGCGTCTCGACCGGGAACCTCGCCAACGCCGTCGCGGCACACGCGGCCCGCGCCGGCATGGAGTGCTATGTCTTCGTGCCGGCCGATCTCGAACACACGAAGATCACGACGACCGCCGCGTTCGGAGCCCGGGTCGTCGCGCTCGAGGGCAACTACGACCAGGTCAACCGCCTCTGCGCCGAGATCGTCGCCGAGCGCGAGGAGTGGGCGTTCGTCAATATCAATCTGCGCGCCTACTACGCCGAGGGTTCGAAGACTCTCGCCTTCGAGATCGCCGAACAGCTCGGCTGGCGGAACCCCGACCACGTCGTCGTGCCGATCGCCTCGGGCAGCCTGCTCACGAAGATCGACAAGGGGTTCGGCGAACTCGACCTCGTCGGCCTCGTCGACGGCGACCAGCGGGTGAGGATCTCCGGCGCGCAGGCGGCGGGCTGTTCCCCGGTCGCCCAGGCCTTCGCCGACGGAGCCGAACTCCCGACGCCGGTCGTTCCCGCCACGATCGCGAAGTCGCTCGCCATCGGGAACCCAGCCGACGGAGAGGCGGCGCTGCAGTCGGTGCGCTCGTCCGGGGGCGCGATCAGCGCGGCGACCGACGCGGAGATCCTCGAAGCGATCCAACTCCTCGCCCGAACCGAGGGGATCTTCGCTGAGACCGCCGGAGGCGTGACCATCGCCTGCCTCGGCAAACTCGCCCACGACGGGGTCGTCGGACGCGACGAGCGCGTCGTCGCCTGTATCACCGGGACCGGACTGAAGACGATCGAAGCCTTCGGCGACTCCGTCGGTCCGACCGCGGTCATCGAACCGACGCTCGACGCCTTCGAGGCACTGGACAACGAGCGGAGGAATCCCCAGTGAGCGTTGTCGTCCGCATCCCGGCCCAGCTGCGGCCCCTCACCGGAGGGCACCGCGAAATCGTCGTCGTGGCCGCGACGGTGCGCGAGGCGCTCGACGCCCTCGAGAATCGACACCCCGGGCTGCGGGAGCGGATCGTCGACTCTGACGGGCAACTGCGCCGGTTCGTCAACGTCTTCCTCGCCGACCGGGACATCCGGCTCCTCGAAGGTCTGGACACCCCCGTTCGGGACGACGAGATCGTCTCCGTCGTCCCGGCGATCGCCGGAGGCTGACCACAGCCGCGAAACCGCTCCTGAGCTGGGCGTGTTGCGCCCGCGCCGCTGGCGTGGTTTGCTATTAGCACTCGACAGATGAGAGTGCTAACGCTCGGACGACCCGAGCAGCCAAGGGAGGACATCCGAGATGTCGAAGTTGATCGAGTTCGATGAGCACGGCAGGCGTGCGCTCGAGCGGGGGATGAACCAGCTCGTCGACGCGGTGAAGGTCACGCTCGGACCGAAGGGTCGCAACGTCGTCCTCGAGAAGAAGTGGGGCGCGCCAACGATCACCAACGACGGCGTCTCGATTGCGAAGGAGATCGAACTCGAGGATCCGTTCGAGAAAGTCGGGGCCGAGCTCGTCAAGGAGGTCGCGAAGAAGACCGACGACGTCGCCGGTGACGGCACGACGACGGCGACGGTGCTCGCCGGGGCGCTCGTGCGGGAGGGTCTGCGCAACGTCGCGGCGGGGGCGAACCCGATGTCGCTGAAGCGCGGGATCGAAGCCGCAGTGGACACCGCCGTTGCCGGCCTGAAGGAGACGGCGAAGGACACCGACTCGAAAGATCAGATCGCCCAGGTCGCGGGGATCTCCGCTGCCGACCCGGAAATCGGGTCGATGATCGCCGAGGCGATCGACAAGGTTGGCAAGGACGGCGTCATCACCGTCGAGGAGTCCCAGACCTTCGGCATGGAGATGGACCTCGTCGAGGGGATGCGGTTCGACAAGGGATACATCTCCCCGTACTTCGTGACGGACTCCGACCGCATGGAAGCCGTCCTCGAGGACCCCTACGTCCTGATCTTCGGTTCCAAGATCAGCGCGGTGCGTGACATGCTCCCGGTCCTCGAGAAGGTGATGCAGACGGGCAAGCCGCTTGTCGTCATCGCCGAGGACGTCGAGGGCGAAGCGCTCGCGACGCTCGTCGTCAACAAGATCCGCGGCACGTTCAAAAGCGTCGCCGTCAAGGCCCCAGGCTTCGGCGAGCGGCGCAAGGCGATGCTCCAGGACATGGCGATCCTCACCGCCGGCCAGGTCATCACCGAGGACGTCGGCCTGAAGCTCGAGAACGTGACGCTCGACCTGCTCGGCCGGGCCCGCAAGGTGGTCATCTCGAAGGACGAGACGACGATCGTCGAAGGGGCCGGGGCCGACGCCGACATCAAGGGCCGAATCAACCAGATCAAGACCGAGATCGACAACACCGACTCCGACTACGACCGGGAGAAGCTCCAGGAGCGGCTCGCCAAGCTCTCCGGGGGCGTCGCCGTGATCAAGGTCGGCGCCGCGACCGAGGTCGAGTTGAAGGAGAAGAAGCACCGGATCGAAGACGCCGTCTCGACGACGAAAGCCGCGATTGAGGAAGGCGTCGTCCCCGGTGGAGGGGTCGCGCTGCTCCGCTGCCAGCAGGCGATCCTCGATCTGGCCGAGAAACTGCAAGGCGACGAGTCGACCGGCGCCCGGATCGTCGCCCGGGCGGTCGAAGAGCCGCTGAAGCAGATCGCCGTCAACGCCGGAGCCGAGGGCGGGGTCGTGATCGAAAAGGTCCGCGCGCTGAAGAACGTCGCCGAGGGCCTGAACGCCGAGACCGGCATCTACGAGGACCTGTTCGCCGCCGGTGTCATCGACGCCGCCAAGGTGACCCGCTCGGCGCTGCAGAACGCCGCCTCGATCGCGGCGCTCTTTCTGACGACGGAAGCGGTTGTCGTCGACAAGCCCGAGGAAAAGCCGCCAGCTCCTCCCGCGGCGGGGATGGACGACTACTAGAAGAGCACGACCTCGGCGCAACGCGCGACCCGACCGCGGGTGGACGCCCCCGGTCGGGTCGGGGTCGTCACCCGGAAGGTCCTTTTGACGTGCGCCGTAGACTTGCCGCGTGACGAACCAGGTCGCCAACCTGTCCGACCAGCAGTCCGACGCATCCCCCGGCACCGAACGCGCCCCGGGATGGGCGGTCTTACACCTGTTCTGCGACGTTGCCGCCGACACCGAGACCGGCGCCGTGCAGTCCGCGCTCACCACCTGCCGGGCGGATAGCTACGAAGTCGTCACGGCTGAGATCATCGGTCACAAGGCCGACCTCGGGGTCCTCGCGCTCGGCCCGTCGTTCGAGCGTCTCCGGCAACTCCAGACCGAGCTGCGCCAGGCCGGGTGCACCCCGAAGTACTCCTACGTCTCGCTCACCGAGGTGTCCGAGTACGCCAAGCACGTCCCCGACGCGGCGAAGAAGGCGCGCCTGCGCCCGAAGATTCCGCCGGCGAAGATGCCCGCTTTTTGCTTCTACCCGATGTCACGGCGCCGCGATGGCGACAAGAACTGGTACCGCCTGTCCTACGAAGAGCGACTCCGGATGATGGTGAGCCACGGCAAGGTCGGGAGCATCTTCCGCGGTCGAGTGCTCCAGCTCGTCACCGGCTCGTCAGGACTCGACGACTGGGAGTGGGGCGTGACGCTGTTCGCCGCTACGTTCGACGACATCAAGTCGTGCGTCTACGCGATGCGTTACGACGAAGCCTCGGCTCGCTACGCCGAGTTCGGTCCCTTCGTCGCGGGGATGGTCAAGTCCCCTGCCGAGATCCTCGCCGCGCTCCGCCCGACCGGCCGGTCGCCGGTGACCCGGTGACGACCCGAGCTCCTGGGCTCAGCCGCCTGGAAGGCGTGCTCCACGGGCTTGGACGCGTCATCGTCGCCTTCTCGGGGGGCGCCGACTCGGCGTTTCTCGCGTTCGTCGCCAACCGGAAGCTCGGCCCGCGGCGGGTCCTCTGCGTGACCTCCTCGTCGCCCTCGCTGGCGCGCGACGAGCTCGCGGACTGCCGGGCGCTCGCCAGCGAGTGGGGGCTCCGGCACCTCGTCGTCGAGACGAACGAGCTTGATGACGAGTCCTACACCCGCAACGACCTCGACCGCTGCTACCACTGCAAACGCGAGCTCATGGACGTGCTCGCCGGCCCGGCACGCAAAGAGGGCGCCGCGATCGCGCTCGGCGTCAACCTCGATGACCTCGCCGACTACCGGCCGGGCCAGGCCGCGGCGCGCGAACGTGGCGCCGTCTTCCCCCTCGTCGGCGCCGGGCTGACCAAACTCGCGGTGCGGGAGCTCTCCCGGCAGCTCGGCCTGCGCACTTGGGACAAACCGGCCGCGGCGTGCCTCGCTTCGCGCGTCCCGCACGGCACCCGCGTCACGCTCGACGTGCTCGACCAGGTCGAGCGGGCGGAGTCGGCGCTGCACGCCCTCGGGTTCCGCGTCGTGCGCGTCCGTCACTACGGCGACAGCGCGCGCATCGAACTCGGCCTCGACGAGCTCGGTCGGGCGCTCGAAGTGCGCGAGTCCGTCGTCGAGGCGGTCCGGTCAGCCGGCTATCGCCGCGCCACGCTCGACCTCGAGGGGTTCCGATCGGGCAACCTCAGCCGGACGGCCCTTGAGAACGCTTCTGTCGGCCGGGCCGCGGCTGGCCGATAGAAGGGCACCGCGTCACCGCCGACCCTAAGGAGTCGGCGGGTCCTCCACCTCGTGGGCGACGCTCCAACCGGCCGACGACGTGCTGCGCTTCTCGTGGAAGACGCAGCCGTCCGGACAGGCGAAAGGGAACTGTTCGTTGACGCCGAGCTGGCACCGCTCCACTCGCTCGGCACCGCGCACCGTCTGCATGACGTAGTGGCGACAGTCTTCGCGTACGGGCATGGACCATCGTCGCACGCGCGCTCGGGGTCGTGAGCGCAACCGCCCTAACCTGACGGCTCGTCCCGCAGATAGCGCTCGATCTCGTCGGTCAGTCCCTCGAGCGACCCCTCCGGCGCGGAGGCGTCCTCGTTCCTGCCGAGGCGTGCGACATAGGCGGCGACGGTCTCGTCCGTCGCGACGAGTTCGTCCATCCGGCGCTCGTACTCGAGAGCTTCCGCGGTGAGCTCAGCGAAATCCGCGGGGCGACCGACCGTCCGGGCTGCGGCATCGGCGAGGGCGAGCGCGGCCTTGGCGGAAACCGGGATCGAGTAGCACGGAACACTGGCCCAGATCGAGATCGTCGGGACCCTAGCTGCGGCGAAGGCGGCGCCGAGCGCGCCGACGATGCCAGTCGGTCCCTCATAGCGCGACAGGGCGGGGCTCGGCGACCCCATCATCGCGGCGTCGCTCGCCGTGGCGGCCAGGGGAACCGGCCTCGAGTGCTTCACCTCGGCGAGGTAGGCGCCGAGGAGGACGACCTGCTTGGTCCGCAGGGCGAGCGCGAGCTCGACGAAGGCGTCGCAGTAGGCACGCCAGCGCAGCTGGGGCTCCGGTCCGCTTGCGAGAACGACGTCGGGCGCCCCGGGGGCGACCGAAAAGACGGTGGCGGGCCAGGAGATCTGGCGTACAAGCCCCTCGACGACGGTTACCTGCGGCCGCGCCACGGTGAAGTCGAAAAACTCCTCCGGGTTGATCTCGGCGAGGGGCGCGGCCTGCCAGGTCCGGGCGAGATGGGAGACAGCGCACGAAGCCGCCTCGGCGGCGTCATTCCAACCCTCGAAGGCAACCACCATCGGCGGACGGTCGAGGTGCGGGCGACCCGAGAGGCGAACCGCCTTGGCGACGCCGCGGCGCGAGATGAACCGGAACGGGCGAAACCTCGCCCGGCCCCTCCGGACGTTCCCCACCGTCACCTCCCCCGGTCGTCGTTCAGCCTAACGGCGCGGACCCGGACCCTTCGGCGCCCTGCCGGTGCGCTTCGGTACGCTCGACGGCGATGCCACAGCCCGAGATCACCGTGGAAGTGCTGCGCGATCCGACCGCCGAGGACGCGACCGCCCTCGCCAGCATCCTCCCCCACCTTTCGTCGGCGCGTCCGCCCGACCCCGCCGAGTTGAGAGATCTCGCCTCCTCCGGCACGGCGACGATCTTCGTCGCGCGCGCTGATGGCCGGATCGTCGGCACGTTGTCGCTCGCGAGGTTCGCCGTCCCGACGGGTCGACGCGCCTGGATTGAAGACGTCGTCGTCGATCCCGCTCACCGTGGACAGGGTGTCGCGTCACAGCTCATCGGTGCCGCCCTCAGGCTCGCCGCCGAGACCGGATGCCGAACGGTCGATCTCACCTCCCGCCCGTCACGGTCGGAGGCGAACCGGCTCTACGAACGACTCGGTTTCGCGCGACGGGAGACGAACGTCTATCGCTTCAACCTCGAATCGTGACTCGAAAAAGGGCCTGATCTTCCGCCATGCCGTACGCCGACACCGGGGGGCTCGCGATGTACTACGAGCTCCACGGAGACGGTAAGCCTCTGGTCTTGATCTTGGGTCTCGCCGCCGACATCTCCGAGTACCCGTTTCTCGTCGAGGCCTTGTCGACCGGGTTCCGGGTTCTCTCCTTCGACAATCGGGGTGCGGGACGCACGGACAAGCCGGACTCCCCGTATTCGATCGAGATGATGGCGGACGACACCGTCAGGCTGATGGACATCGTCGGCATCGGGAGGGCCCACCTCGTCGGCGTTTCGATGGGTGGCAAGATCGCCCTCGACATCGCTCTTCGTCACAGAGATCGCGTGTCGCAGCTGAGCCTCGTGAGCACCCAAGCGAGCTCCCGGGGCAGGGTCCACCTGTCCCTGCCGATGCGCTTGGCGTATCCACTCCGTTGGCTTCCGCGGATGAGGGGCAGATATCCCCAGCCTCGCCAGGCATTCCGGCGGCAACGGGCCGCGTCCCTCAGATACGACTGCACCGCCCGACTTCCCGAGATCAGCGTCCCGACCTTGATCCTGCACGGAAAAAAGGACCGAACCGCCCCCTTCTCACAGGCTGAGCTGCTGCAACGGCTGATCCCGGGTGCCCGACTGGTTCCCTTTTCCGGGGGGCATCTGTTCTTTTTGATGGCCGAGAGGCGGCGCTGCCTGGACGTCTTGTTGCATGCTTAGCGAGGCGACTCATCGGAGGAAGCGGACCGCGTCCCGATGCGACAGACGAACGTCCGTGGGTTCTCACTCCTTTCGATCCTGGCGCCGCGTCCCCGGGGCCGCTCCGATGTGACGCCGACGAACTCGCCATGACCGGACGTCAACTCGACCGCTGGGACCTCGTCGACTACCTCTCCCGGCTGGTCGTCTCCCGACGACTCGAGGATCGGCCGCTCCGAGTTGGAATTGACGGAGTGGACACGGCCGGCAAGACGACACTTGCCGATGAGATGGCCTCGTCGCTACGGACCAAACGACGTCAGGTTCTGCGGGCTTCGATCGACGGCTTCCATCTTCCGCGTGCGCTGCGGCTGGACCGGGGCGACCAATCGCCAGAAGGCTTCTTCTTCGACTCTTTCGATTACGCCGCGCTCCGGCGGGAACTTCTCGACCCTCTTGGACCGGGCGGTTCGTGCGTCTGTCGGTCGCGGGTCTTCGACGCACACCTCGACGCTCCCGTTCGAGCGAAGCGAAAAAGGATCGACAGGAACGTGATTCTCTTGTTCGACGGGATCTTCCTGCAGCGACCTGAGTTGGCTGGCGCGTGGGACCTCGTCATCTTCTTGGTCGTCGACTTCAGAGAGGTCCTCCGCCGAGCGGTAGCGCGGGACGCCGAACGGTTCGGATCCTCGGAGGCCGCCGCCGCGCGCTATCGGGCACGATACATCCCAGGCGAGAAGCTCTACCTCGAAACGTGCCACCCCGAAGACACCGCTGATGTCGTGATCGACAACACCCTCCCCGCGCGTCCCGTCTTAGTTCGGGCCCCCTCGAAGGACTGAGAAGGGACTTGGAAAGACTCCGGCGCGGCTCGCGGCCGGGGGTGGGAACTCCCACGGGACGTTCGGAGCCATCTCCCTCCCCCGGATCAAAGTTTCGACCGGCGGCGGATCCCAGCCGGGCCACCGGGCGGTCCGGCGCCCACTCGCCAGCTCGCCGGGCGGGGGTAGTGGGTCAGTCTGACCCGACAGATAGCTGGGCACGCGCTGGTCCCTTCGGTACTCTGGAGTCATGCCAAAGCGGTCAAGCAAGCCCCGTGACATGAATGCGATGGCTCGGGCCATCGTGGACCAGGCGACGAGCGACAAACCGGAGCCAGACCCATACGAGGGGAAGAACCCAGCGGCCGTGGAGTTGGGGCGGCTTGGTGGCAAGAAAGGTGGGAAAGCGCGAGCAGCGAAGCTGACCGCGGAGGAACGGTCGGAGATAGCAAGAAGGGCCGCGAAATCTCGATGGGGCCGAAGTAAATAGTCGCTGCTAGATCGCCTCGACGATATCCATGACCCCGGTAGCGCCGAACCGTCTCCCGTACGTTTGACCGGTCAACTCTCTGAGTATTCCAACATCTACCAGGTGATCAATCATTCGGGTCGCGGTCATCTGCGTAACGTGATACTTCTTGGCAGCGAATGAAATCGTCACGACTGGCCACTCCGTCAGATCCTCCAACAACCTGTGGATTGCACCGGTCCAGTGCCGTTCGTTCAACGCCGCCCGTGAGCTTTCGAGCCACTCCGTCAGCCGATTGGCGCCGACGATCAGTGACATGCACTGTTCACGAACGGCTTGGCTGAAGAACATAACCCATGGGTTCCAATCCCCGGTCGCGCTGACTGAGAAGAGTTGATCCTGGTACTCGGTTCTTCTCTTCAGAAACCATGGAGACACGGTGAGCGCGGGATAGTGCAAGGCATCCGAGCGCAGCAGATACAGCACGATAAAGAGCCGCCCAATGCGACCATTACCGTCGCCAAACGGGTGCAAGGTCTCGAACTGGTAGTGAGCCATCGCGGCTCGCAGGACAGGCGGAAGATCGTGAGGTGTTTCAATCCACTCCTGCCAGGCATCCATCGCCGATACGAGACGGTCATCTCCCGGGGGTGGAACAAATCTCGAATCCTCAATGCGCGAGTCCTCGGGCCCGATCCAGACCTGATACCGGCGTATCCGCCCTAGATCTTGCGGCTGCTTCCGCGCGTCGCGGAACAGCTCCGTCTGCGCCTGAGCCAGAAGGCCCGGAGTTATCGGCTGGTTCTTGACCATCTCGAGGGTTTGCACAGCGACGCGTTCGTAAGCTCGGATCTCGGTCATCTCTGGCGAGGCGAATAGACTACTGGGCAACTGAGCCTCCAGTAGTTCGGGAAGCGACCCATACGTACCTTCCAGGGCAGAACTGTCGAGGGCCTCTCTCCATAGCGCGGGGCGTATCAACAACTCAGGATCGGCGAGTTGTCTGCACGCCTGGTCAAGACGGGCGAGGGCAGCACACGCCTCCGTCACAGCCGTCCAGGTCTTGGAGGTGATGCCCAGAGGTTCCTCCGGCAACGGTTCCGGAAGGAACGCGAGATAGGCAAAGTTGCCATATCTGGCGTCATTTCCGTGGACCGGGACTAGTCGTCCCACGGGACTCTGCGCAAGTGCTTCAGTGTCCACGAACTATCATCTCTTACTCGTTGTCGTTATTTCCATCCTTGGAATATAACGTCCTCCCAAGGGTTCTAGTACGCTAAATTAACATATTTTGCTTGACAATGATAGCTACTCAAGTATAATGGTCAGTATGAACAGGTTGAACACAGAACGCAGAGGCCAAGTCGTTTCCCTTCTCTGCGAGGGGATGTCGATCCGGTCCATCGTCTGGGTAACCGGCGTAGCGAAGAACACCGTCACAAAGCTCTTGGTAGATCTCGGCCAGGCTTGTGCCGAGTACCAGGACGCGGCGTTCAGGAACCTGCGGCCGACGAGGATGGAGTGCGACGAGATCTGGTCGTTCTGCTACGCCAAGCAGAAGAACGTCCCCGACGAATTCCAGGACACCCCTGGCTACGGCGATGTTTGGACGTGGGTAGCTATCGACTCGGACACGAAGCTCGCCCCGAGCTGGCTGGTAGGCGAGCGCACCCTGGCCGACGCTTACACCTTCATCGCGGACATGCGCTCACGGATCGACCCAAGTCACCGCATCCAGCTCACGACCGACGGTCTGCGCCTCTACATCGACGTCGTCGACAGTCTGTTCCGTGACAACATCGACTACGCGGTGCTCCACAAGCTCTACGGGTCAGACGCCGACGTGGAGCACAGCTACAGCCCGTCAGCGTGCATTGGGACCGACAAGCGCGTGATCGCCGGCCGACCCGACATGGACAAGGTCGGAACGAGCTTCGTGGAGCGCCAGAACCTCACCATGCGGATGGGCATGAGGCGGTTTACCCGACTGACCAACGCCTTCTCAAAGAAGGTCGAGAACCACGCCTACGCGGTGAGTCTTCACTTTATGCACTACAACTTCTGCCGCCCGCACCAGACCCTCACGAAGCGATACGGCGAGCCAACGACTCCAGCGATGGCTGCAGGGCTTGCCCGGTATCCGTGGAGTTACACGCAGATCGCTCAGCTCCTCGACTAGTTTTGTGTGTTTACGGCGAACCGGAGCACGCCAAACAATGTCGATATCTGTTAGGCACGGCATTGTCGGATTGTTGCTAGTGGCAGTGGTTGCGCTCGCTGGTTGTGGCAGCTCTACCCCCACTGCGGAACGATCGTCGACAACGACAGTTCCATCCACGGGGCCACCGCTCTTAATGACAACATCCTGC
>DASPQJ010000015.1:0-96108 GCA_035625025.1 Acidimicrobiales bacterium | reverse complement strand
TCGACGGGCGGCTCTACTTCCATGAGCAGACGGGCGGCGAGACCAAGCAGATCGTGTTCTCCGTGAAGGCGGGGCAAGTCCATCGAAACCACGTCCATGAACTGCGCGGCGTCACCGAGCGCGAGCACGCGGCCATCGGTGTCCTGCTGTCGATGGAGCCGCCGACTCATCCCATGCGAGAAGAGGCCGCGGAGGCGGGATCGTATACCGATGCCTGGGGCCAGCGGTATCCACGGCTCCAGCTGCTTACCGTGGGCGAGCTGCTCGCCGGCAAGAAAGTCGAGATGCCGATGTTCGCTCGGAACACGACCGTCGCCCAGGCCCCGGACGCGCGGCCCCCGCTGGGTACTTGACACGACCGCATTTCAAACTAGGCCAGTACCGACGGGTGACGGCGGTTGATTGGGCTGGTAGCCTCCACGCCGAGAGAAAACTGCCATGTCACCGCGGCCGTGGGGCCACCGGTCGGTAGCTCCGATCCGCAAGGGTCGGGATTGCCGGAGCGGGCGATGGTGACACCGGCGGTCCCTCTCTGCATGTGTAATCGATCGAAGGGGGATCGCCGAGGTGGCGACCGGAACTGTGAAGTGGTTCAACGCTGAGAAGGGCTACGGCTTCATCTCACAAGAGGGCGGCGCGGATGTATTCGTGCACCACTCCGCCATCCAGATGAACGGCTACCGCACGCTGGAAGAAGGTCAGCAAGTCGAGTTCGAAATCCAAGAGGGCCAGAAGGGCCTCCAGGCAGCGAACGTTCGGCCGATCTGACCGTTTCCCGTCTCGGCGGGACAACTTCTTGGATCCGTCGGGGCGCTCGCGACCAATCGAGCGCGGTTCTCCACAGCATTTGACGCGCCAGCGTCGCGTCGCGCCTTTCCGTCGGGGAGTCGTCAGCGGTCGAGGACCGGGCCGGCGGTCGCGTCCCGCGGCTGTGCGTTATGGAGTGCACGGTAGGGCGGGAGCTCCTCGGGTGTTTGCGGGGTCCCCCGGCCTCGCCTAGAACAGGACCATGGCTCGACGCGCCCTCATCACCGGAGTGACTGGACAGGACGGCTCGTACCTCGCGGAGTTCCTCCTCGACAAGGGCTATGAGGTATTCGGCATGGTGCGGCGGTCGAGCACGGTCACGTTCGAACGCGTCGCCCACATCCAGGACCGCATCACGCTCGTCCCGGGCGAGATGACTGACGAGGTCTCGATCATCAATGTCCTACGCGACTGCCGACCCGACGAGCTGTACAACCTCGCGGCGCAGTCCTTCGTCCAGACGTCTTTCAGCCAGCCGGTCTTCACCGGCGAAGCGACCGCCCTGGGGGTTACCAGGGTTTTGGACGCGATCCGCTTTGTCAACCCCGAGGTCCGCTTCTACCAGGCAAGCTCGTCCGAGATGTTCGGCAAGGTCCACGAATCGCCCCAGAACGAGTTGACGCCTTTCCACCCGCGCAGCCCTTACGGCGTCGCCAAGGTCTACGGACACTGGATCACGGTGAACTACCGCGAGAGCTACGGGCTCCACGCGTCATCGGGGATCCTTTTCAACCACGAAAGCCCGCGTCGTGGCTTCGAGTTCGTGACGCGCAAGGTCACGAACGCGGCGGCTCGCGTCGCGGTCGGGCTGGAGCGTGAAGTCCGTCTCGGCAATCTCGACGCCCAGCGGGACTGGGGCTTCGCCGGCGACTACGTGCGAGCGATGTGGCTCATGCTGCAACAGGACCAGCCCGATGACTTCGTCGTCGCGACAGGCCTGACGCATTCGGTGCGCGAGCTCTGCGCGGTGGCGTTCGGCCGGGTCGGCCTGCACTGGGAGGACCACGTTGTCGTCGACGAGAAGTTCCGCCGTCCGGCCGAAGTCGACGTGCTCGTCGGCGACGCGACGAAGGCCCGCGCGAGCCTGGGCTGGAAGCCCGAGGTCGACTTCGCGGAGCTCGTCGAGATGATGGTCGACGCCGATCTCGCGATCTTGCGGCGCTAGTAGCGGCCTCGACGTCTTCGAGGTCCACAGTCCCGCGTGAACAAGGGGTGTCGTTCCCGTGCGGCGCCAGTCTTCGTGGTCTTGGGTGCGGGCAGCCGGTCCCCGAGACGACGAAGGGGTGCTTGGAGTGTCCGGCGGATGAACCCGGCAGACCGGCTCAGGCCAGCGACCGAAGTTTTCCGACGACGGACGGGAACGCGATCGCGAACGCGGCGACGTCGTCCTCGTTCGTTGACCAGCCGACCGAGCAGCGGAGTGAGCGGTCCGCGTCGACACCCATCGCCGCGAGGGCGGGGGAGGGTTTGAACGCCTCAGAAGCGCAGGCGGACCCGGAGTGGACGGCCACGCCGGCCTGATCGAGGCTCATGACGACGCCCTCCGCCTTGACGCCGGGAACGCCGAAGCAGACGAGTTGAGGGACGCGCCCGATCGGGTCGCCGTACTCGACGACATCGGGGACGCTCAGCGCCGCGGCCGCGATCGAGTCGGTGAGAGCCCGGGCACGCCCGGCCGCGGCCTCGAGGGTTCCGGGCTCGGCGAGGGCCCGCGCGACGGCGCCGAGGCCGACGATGGAAATGACGCTCTCCATTCCCGCGCGACGGGCCCGCTCCTCGGCGCCGCCCAGGAGCAGGGAGGGAACACGGGTGCCTCGACCGACGACGAGGGCGCCGATGCCGGTCGGGCCGCCGAACTTGTGGGCAGAGAGCGAGACGTAGTTGGCGTCGAGTTCGGCAAGGTCAACTCTCATCTGGCCGATCGCCATGCAGGCGTCGACGTGCACGGGAACCTGCAATCGGTGACAACGCGCGACGACTTCCCGGATCGGCTGGACGGTTCCGACCTGATGGTTCGCGAACTGGCAGTTGACGAGCGCCGGAAGTGCATCGGGCTTGGCGAGGAGGCTGTCGAGGGTGTCGAGGTCGACCCGACCGAAGTGGTCAACGGGGATCGAGGAGACCGGGCCGTGCCGTTCGGCGGAGCGCCGAACGGCGGAGTGTTCGACGGGGCTGAACACGATCGGCCCCGCGCGGTTCGTCACCCGCGCGGCCCAGTTGGCCCAGTTCGCCGACTCCGTCCCGCCAGAGGTGAAGATGACTTGGCGCGGGCTCACGCTCACGAGGGCTGCGACGGCGTCACGGGCCTCCTCGATCGCTTCGGCGACGACGCGCCCTTCCTCGTACGGGCGGCTCGGGTCGGCGAAGATGCCCCGTTCGAGGAATCCCGTGATCGCGCGCGCCGCCTCGGGCCGCAGAGGGCAAGTCGACGCGTGGTCGAGGTAGTGCCGGACCATGTCGCGGCTACCCGGCGATGCTCGAGCAGGACTCGTCGCCAAGCGCCCGCGAGGAGAGCTGGACGGGAACCTCGTCGCCGCAGAGTCCCGCGAGGAGCCCCTTCACCATCCCGCGATCGACCGCGCACAGCACCGGATGTTCAAGGACGACCTCGCCGAAGGGGCAGTGCTCGCGGATGACCCAGGTCGTCGTGTGGTCGCTCTCGGCGCGGGCCGCGAATCCGTTGGCGGTCAACGCGTCGACGACTGCGCTCATCGCGGCCCGCATCGAACGCTGGGACTCGCCAGGCGCCATCTGGGCGGCGAGGGACCGCCCGTACGCTTCGCCGACCTCCTCGGCGAGGTTGTCGGCGACTATGGGGTCGAGGGCCGCGAGTGCCCGCACGAGAAGATTGATCACGAGCTCGTTCGGTCGTGGTGGGATCGGCACCGTCGTCGCCCGGGAAGAGGGCCGGTAGCGCTTCGAGGGGCGTCCAGCACCCGGCGCGGCACGGTCGAGCGTCACCTCGAGGTAGCCGCCCGCGGCGAGCTTGTCGAGGTGGTGGCGGGCGACGTTGGGGTGCAGGGCGAACTGCCTGGCGACTTCGCCCGCGGTCGCGCCGTCGACCTCCCGGGTGAACAGGTAGATGTGGCGGCGCGTCGCGTCCCCGAAGGCGCTCGTGACGGCCGCGACGGCGGCGGAGAAGGAGTCGTCGTCGCGGCCGTCGTCCGTCGGCGTCCGTGCGGCGTCGATGCCGGGCTGCGCGGGTCGGCGACTCACGCTCGACTGGGGCGCTGCCGGCGCCCGGGTAGGAGCGGAGCGCACGATTGGTATCCTACTTGCGATGCGCCGGAATCCCGGCGCCCTCGTTTCCTGGCGGGAGCCGCGGCGAAGATGAGCGATCCGGATCTCGCCGCCCTGCGCGCGGTCTTCCAGTCCGTCGAGGACCCGTTCCTTCTTGCCCGCCTCGGAGACGCGGACGTGCTCGCCGCCGTGCGGGTCCGGGGCCACGGCGTCGACGTCGTCGTGAGGATCCCGGCTGGCGAGCACCCGGCGGTCGACGAGCTTCGCCTTCGTCTCACGCAGGCGGCGTCCGCCGCGGGCCTGCCGGTGGCGGTGGATGTCGTCGCCGAGGCGATGGACGCAGCGGAGAGCGAGGCGCTCGGGGCGCGCCTGCAAGGGCTCGGCCGGCGCGCCGGCGGTCGGGGGGACAAATCGTCGGGCGCCTCACGCGTGCTCGCCATCGCGTCGGGCAAGGGTGGGGTCGGGAAGTCGACGGTAACCGTGAACCTCGCCGTCGCCCTCGCCAAAGCCGGTCACACCGTCGGGTTGCTCGACGCCGATGTCTACGGCTTCTCGGTCCCGCGGATGCTCGGTGTCACGCGCGCGCCGGTGGTCCTCGGCCCGACGATCCTTCCTCCGGTCGCCCACGGCGTGCGCTGCGTGTCGATGGGATTCTTCGTCGACGAGAACCAGGCGGTCGCTTGGCGCGGTCCGATGCTTCACAAGGCATTGGAGCAGTTCATCACCGAGGTCTACTGGGGCGACCCGGAGTTTCTCCTCATCGACATGCCGCCGGGCACGGGCGACGTCGCGCTGTCCGTCGCGCAGCACCTTCCCAGTTCGGAGCTCTACATCGTCACGACTCCGCAACCCGCCGCCCGGCGGGTCGCGCTGCGCGCCGGTGTGCTCGCGCGCCAGGTCCACCTGCCGATCCGCGGTGTCATCGAGAACATGTCGTGGTTCACGACCCCCGACGGGGGCCGTTACGAATTGTTCGGCCAAGGTGGGGGGGAAGCTCTCGCCGAGGAGCTCGGTGTCGATCAGCTCGCCCAGATCCCCTTCGACCCCGCGGTGCGACAGGGAGGAGACGAGGGCCGTCCCGCAGCCACCGTCGATCGAGAAAGCACGGTCGCGAAGGCTTTCGACGATCTCGCCCGGCGCGTCGTCGCTCTCGGTCCCGCCCGGATTTACCGGCGCGAGCTGACAATCACCTGACGGGCAGATCAGCTTCCCGATCGACGAGCTGGTCCGCGAGCCATCTGGCGGCGCCCGAGGTGGCGGCTCGTCGGCGGGAGCGTGTCGGGGTGGCCGCCACCGAGGGACGGCTCGGCCCTCCGGCTGGAAGCGGCGGTGTCCGCCGATGCCGCGTGCTCGTAGGCTTGGTTCGTGGGATGGAAACGGACCTTGCCGCGATCGGGAGAAACCGCCTCGGTGGTCGGCGGGACGACGGATCGCGGCGCGGCCTGGGCCGCGACGATGGACGGCTACGCCACGGACGCCGCTTCCGGCGTGCGTGTCGCCCACCCGACGAGCCACGCCCGCACCGGGGCGATCTGGCGCCGCACCCGGGAAGAACGCGAGGCCGAACAGGACGGGGTTCTCGCCGCGGGGGCGACTCGGGCGCGCGGGGCGGGAAGAAGGCAACGGGCCGAGAGGCCGGATCTCCTCCGGACGTGTTTCGAACGCGACCGGGACCGCGTGCTTCACGCGGCCGCCTTCCGTCGCCTGGCCGGCAAGACCCAGGTCTTCATCGATCCCCTCGACCACCAAAGGACTCGCCTCACCCACGCGATGGAGGTCGCGCAGGTCGCGCAAGCGATCGCGCGCGCGACCCGGCTCAACGAGGATCTCGTCTACGCTGCCTCGATCGCCCATGATTGCGGCCACGGCCCGGGGGGCCACGCCAGCGAGGAAGCTTTCGGATCCTTTCTCCCCGACGGGTTCGACCACGCTTCCTGGGGGGCGGATGTCGTGCTCCGGTCGCTCAACCTCTGTGAGGAGACGCTCGACGCGGTGCGGAACCATTCGTGGTCGCGTCCCGCGCCGGCGACCCCCGAGGGCGAGGTGCTGTCGTGGGCGGACCGGATCGCCTATGTCTGCCACGACTTCGAGGACGCTGTCGCCGCGGGGATCGTCAAGCCCGAGGAACTTCCCCTGCTCGTCGCGCAGCGCTGCGGCTCGACCCGCGCCTCGCAGATCTCGGCGTTCATCTCCGCGGTGATCGAGACGGTCGAAGCGACCGGCCTCGTCGGTATGACGACCGAGCGCGCCGAGGCCTTGGCGTCGTTGCGGGCGTGGAACTACGAGCGGATCTACCTGCGGGCGGACTCTCTCGAGCAGGGACGACGCGTGCGACGTCTCCTCGAGGCCCTCGTCGAGGCCTACGCTCGCTCTCCCGAACTCCTGCCCGAGGGGCGGGCGCGCGATCTCGCCGCGCAGACCCCGGAGGCCGTGCGCGCCGCCGTCGAATACGTCGCGGGGATGACCGACCGCTTCGCCGTCGAGGCCGCGTCCCACCTCCTGGACTGGCCCGAGGACGAGCTCCCGGCGCGCTATCTCGTGCGGGGTGCCTAGTTCATCCCGCGGACGGCCCCCCCGGCGCGGCACGCTTGGCGCCGGCGGCCGGGAGTTCGAGGCCCGGGAGCAGGTTGCGCAGCCCGTCGAGGACCTCCATCGGCACGACGATCTTCGTCGACGCCGACGTCCCGACTTGCTTCAGCGTGTCGAGGTACTGCAGCACCATCGTCTTCTGGTCGAGTGTCGCGCCGACGACGAGGATCTTCTCGAGCCCTTTCGCGTAACCCTCGGCACGCAGGATCGCGGACTGACGGTCGGCCTCGGCGGCGAGGATCGTCGCCTTCTGACGGCCTTCGGCGATGTTGATCGCGGCCTGGGCCTCGCCTTCCGCCGCCAGGATCGCGGCTGACTTCTGGCCCTCGGCCTCGGTGACCTGGGCGCGCCGCGTCCTTTCGGCCGACATCTGGCGGGTCATCGCCTCGAGCACGCCCGGGGGCGGGTTCACCTCGCGGACCTCGACACTCGTCACCTTCACGCCCCAGCGTTCGGTGACGTCGTCGAGCCGGACGCGCAGCGAGGCATTCATCTCCTCGCGCTTGGACAGCACGTCGTCGAGCGGCATGTCGCCGACGACGCTGCGCAGGGTCGTCGCGGCGAGGTTCAGGGCGGCACCGGCGAAGTTCTGCACGGTGAGAACGGACATGCTCGGGTCGACGACCTTGTAAAAGATGATGAAGTCGATCGAGATCGGCGCGTTGTCCTTCGTGATCGCCGTCTGGTGGGGGATCTCGAGGTACTGCTCGCGCAGGTCGACGAGAGTCGTCCGGTCCGTGGCCGGGTTGATGACGACGAAGCCGGGGCCCCGTGTGCCGATCGCCCGGCCGAGTCGGAAGAGCACGATCCGCTGGTACTCACGGATGATCTTCACGGAGCGCGCGACGACGATGACGACGACCAGTGCTGCCGCAATGACGATCCCGATGATCACGGCTGTTCTGTCCCTTCAGTCGGCCGGAAGATATTGGCGGACGGCGCGCGCTCGTCGAGCGCTGGCGCGCCGCCGGTCTCCCGGGGAACTCCATTGTCGCCCCAGACCGACAGCCGGACGCCTTCGACCTGGATCACCTGAATCCTCGCGCCCGCCGGGATACGGCCGTTGAGCGATGTCGCCGACCAGTTCTCACCGGCGACACGAACAATCCCCGACGGTTCCAGATCGCTGACGGCCACACCCTCGCGCGAGACGAGGGAGTGGACGGAGTGGCCGGCGCGCAGGCGCGGATCAGTGAGACCCTTCCAGGCGATGGCCCCGACACCCGCCGAGACGACGACGTCCGCGCTGAGGAGGAAGAAGACGAACGCACGCGTGTCGCCGCTCACGGCGATGGCGATCAGGAACCCCGCGGCCGCGACCCCGGCGACGGTGGCGACCGCGTGGGCGTGGGGCCCGATGTGGAAGCCGAAGATCGACGAGAACACGACGAGTCCGAGGAGCACTCCAGCGACGATCCACATTGGTCCTCCCTTCGGCGACGAACCGCTGCCGCCCGGGAGCCGCTGCGTCAGGAAACGCGCGTCTCGACGTCGAGCGTACCCTGGGTGCGGCGGAGAGGGAGCGGCGGCCGCCGCCGGTCCTCCTCCTACGATGGAAGCACCTCGACGAGGAGTTGGCGCGTGGACGTACGCATCGGGATCATCCAGTCGACGAAGGAGCTCGACATCGAAGTCGGCGACGACGTGACGCGCGAGCAAGTCCTCGCCGACATCGAGGCCGCACTCGGCGACGCGGCCGGCGTGCTCTGGCTGACAGACCGGCGGGGTCGGCGCGTCGGCGTGCCGACCGCCAAGATCGCCTACGTCGAGGTCGGAGGCACGGCCGAGGACCGCCGCGTCGGCTTCGGCGCGCCGTAGTCGACGGCTCCCCGCCGCCGGCGTCGCAGCCGACCCGGGGTGGTGGGGACCTCGCCGGTGAGGTCCCGGGTGGGCCCCACCGGTCGGGTGGCAGGGCAAGCCGACCTACCATGACGCCGTGATCGACTATCACGTGCACCTCTGGCCCCACGCCGCGCGGGCCGAGGCTTCCGAGCAGCGCCTAGAACGACTCACCGTCTACTGCGAGCGGGCCGCCGCCGCCGGTGTCGCCGAGATCGCGCTCACCGAGCACTTCCACCGCTTCACCCAGGGCCGGGCGACGGTGGGTGATTTCTGGCGAGACGGGGCGGCGCCGTCCTTCGCGGCGACGATGGGCGCCTACTTCGATCACCACGCCACGGCCGACCTCGACTCCTACGTGAGGGACGCCGTCGAGGCGCGCGACGCCGGTCTTCCGCTCGTCGTGGGCCTCGAGGTCGACTACTACCCGGGGAAGATGGACGCGGTGGCCCGTCTCCTGTCGGGCTACCCGTTCGACGTGCTCCTCGGTTCTGTGCACTGGCTCGGCACCTGGCAGTTCGACTGGCTTGACGACCCGGAGAACGAGGCGGAGTGGGATCGGCGGTCCGTCGAGGAGACGTGGCGCCGCTACACCGAAGCGCTCGAGGAACTCGCCGCCACCCGGTCCTGCGACGTCCTCGCCCACCCCGATCTCGTCAAGCTCACCGGTCGTCGGCCCTCGGCCGTGACGCTCGACGAGTGCCAGGACCGTATCGCCGAGGCCGCCGCCGCGGCGGGGATGGCGGCGGAGATCTCATCGGCCGGGTTGCGCGCCCCGGTCGGCGAGCAGTACCCGGCGGCGCGGCTCCTGCAGCGGTTCGCCGATCGTCACGTCCCCGTGACGACCGCCTCGGACTCCCACGGGCCGGGCCGCGTCGGCGAGCGCGGCGACGAGCTGCGGCGGCTGGCTGCCGAGGCCGGTTACAAGACGCTGCGGACCTTTCGGGCTCGTCGCGGTCACGACGTGCCGCTCGAGGCCCCGGCGGCGCCCGGCGCCGGGCGAGCCGCGCCGTGACCTCGCCAGAAGCGCGCCAGCTGTCCGACCTGCCGGACGCGGCGCGCGAGCACCTCGAACGTCTCATGGGGTCGTGGGGCATGCTCGCCGACCTGTCGTTCTCGGACCTCGTGCTCTACGTCCCGGCGGGCGAGGAGCCACCAGCTGGCGACGGGGCGCGCAGGGGACCGGTGTCGCCGGCGGACGATTCTTCGGTGCAGTTTCTCGTCGCCGGCCAGATGCGTCCGACGACGAGCCAGACGCTTTTCGGGCTCGACCTCGTCGGCGACGTTGCCGACGAGGCAGCCGAGGGCGTGCTCGTGCGGGACTCCTGGAGACGGGGGGAGATCGTCGTCGGGGACTGTCCCTACAGCGGCGAGGCGGGCCCGGTCCGCTGTGAGTGCATCCCAGTGCGTTGCGAAGGCGCGATCGTCGCCATCCTCGTCCGGGTCTGGTCGCCGCGCACCGGGCGGCGCACCGGGGGTCTGGAGCGGGTCTACCGCCGGATCTTCGAACGGCTGGCGTCGATGGTGAACGCCGGGCTGTTCCCGTTCCACACCGCCGTCGCCGTGGAGGACGCGCCGCGAGTCGGGGACGGCGTGATCGTTCTCGACGAGAACCGGAGAGTCACCTTCGCCTCCCCGAACGCGGTCAATGCCCTGCACCGGATGGGGATCGTCTCCGCGATCGTCGGTTCGGACTTCGAAACCCTCGGGGTCGAGACCGATGCGATCTCGACGGCGTTCTCCAAACGGCTCCCCATGATCGAGGAGATCGAACGCCGCCCGGACGTCGGGGTGCTGGTCCACTGCATCCCGCTCGTCGAGGACGACTCCGTGGTCGGCGCGGCGGTGTTGCTGCGCGACGTGACCGACCTGCGCCGGCGAGACCGGCTGCTTCTCTCGAAGGACGCCGCGATCCGCGAAGTGCACCATCGCGTGAAGAACAACCTGCAGACGATCTCGTCGCTCCTCCGGCTGCAGTCCCGGCGCATGGGCCCGAGCTCGGGACGGGCCGCCCTCGTCGAGGCCGAGCGCCGCGTTCGCGCGATCGCCGTTGTCCACGAGGTGCTCGCCCGGGAGCCCTCGGCGCAGGTGCCCTTCGGCGAGATCGTGCCGTCGCTCGTTGCACTTGCCGGGGACGCGGTCGACGACGCGACCGAGGTCGTCATCCGGGTGGCCGGCGACGCCGGCGACCTCAACGCCGACATCGCCACGCCGCTTTCCTTGGTGATCGCGGAGCTCTTGCAGAACGCCGTCGAGCACGCCCACGGCGGGGTCTCGTCGGGGTCACTCCTCGTCGATCTGGTCTTCCGTCCAGGACCGGACCGGCTCGAAGTCGAGGTTCGCGACGACGGGGGAGGGTTCCCGCCGGGATTCGACCTCGACAAGACGACCGGCCTCGGGCTGTCGATCGTGCGCGATCTCGTACGCTCCCAGCTCGGCGGATTGATCTCCGTCGGCAACGACGGCGGCGCCGTGGTGCGCCTCGCCATCCCGCTGGCACCGGAGGTCGCCACCCCGGTGTAGGCGGCTCCCTCGGGCCGTCCGAGGGGTTCTAGGAGGCCCGGCGCCGCTCGGCGAGCCAGGCTTTACGGAGCTTGCGGCGCTCCTCTTCCGAGGCTCCGCCCCACACCCCGGACTCCTGGTTCGTCGCGAGCGCGAACTCGAGGCACTCCGGCTGCGCCGAGCATCGGGCGCAGACGGACTTGGCGGCTTCGATCTGCTCGATGGCCTGGCCGGTGGTGCCGACGGGGAAGAACAGATCGGGGTCGGTGTCTCGGCACGCCGCCCGGGTGCGCCACTCGGCACAGTCCCAGTCGATCGCCCTGTTCCAGGTGAGAGCCACGCTCCCGCCTCGGCGACTCTCCGTCAGCATCTCCCTCTCTGCTTTCGTGCACTCATTCACAAGACGAGGCGGCTGGTTCGCGCGCTTGTCCCCAGAAACGTTGCTCATTGGCCGATCGCGGCCTGGTCGGCGGCGCCGATCGTAGGCGGATCTCGCCCGACAGGCAAGGGTGTCGCCAATATCGCGTCCCGCCGACGGCTACCAAGAGCAGGAAATCCGCTGAACTTCGACCCAAGATGTGCCCTTTTCTGCCATCACGGCCAACTATCCTGCGTCCAACCACCCGCACGGCACGTCCCGGAAAGGCCCCGAGGTGCTGTTCCCGACAATCGACTTCGCGATCTTTTTCGGGATCGTCTTTCTGGGGAACTGGCTGCTCCGGCCCTTCGCGACGCCCTGGAAGCTGTTCATCCTCGTGGCGAGTTACGTCTTCTACGCCTGGTGGGACTGGCGTTTCATCTTCTTGCTCGCCGCTTCGACGGTGTGCACGGCCACGGGCGGGTTCCTCGTCGACCGCGCCGCGACCGAACGAGGTCGGCGCGCCGGGCTCGTCGCGACCCTCGTCGCCGAGCTCGGACTGCTCGGCTGGTTCAAGTACTACGGGTTCTTCTCCGTCTCGATCGACAACGGGCTCCACAGGCTCGGATTCCACGGCACACCGATCCCACTCCTCGCCATCACGCTGCCCGTCGGGATCTCGTTTTTCACCTTCATGGGTCTGTCGTACGTCATCGACATCTACCGGCGGCGACTCGCCCGGGCCCGCTTCCTCGATGTCGCCGTCTTCGTCGCCTTCTTCCCCCACCTCGTCGCCGGACCGATCGTGCGCGGCGCGGACCTGTTGCCCCAGATCGAGAGGGCCGAGAGGCGCGACCCGCGCCGGCTGGAGTTCCCCGAGGCCGCCTACCTCATCTTCGGGGGACTGTTCAAGAAGGTCGTGATTTCGAGCTACGTGTCGACGGCGATCGTCAATCCCGTCTACAACAACCCGTCACTCCATTCGGCGCCGGAGATTCTGCTCGCGACCTACGGCTACGCCGTGCAGATCTACTGCGACTTCTCCGGCTACACCGACATCGCCATCGGCTGCGCGCTTCTGCTCGGCTTCCGATTCCCGCAGAACTTCAACGCGCCCTATACGGCGCGCTCGCTCCAGGACTTTTGGCGCCGCTGGCACATGACCCTGTCGATGTGGCTGCGCGACTACCTGTACATCCCGCTCGGTGGCAACCGCGGATCGCGCCGCCAGCTGTACCGCAACATCATGATCACGATGCTCCTCGGCGGCCTCTGGCACGGCGCGGCATGGACCTTCGTGATCTGGGGCGGGATCCACGGACTCGGGCAGTCAGTCGGGCACTTCCGGCGCGCCCGGCGCGAGGCGGCCGGGTTGCCCCTCCAGTCGACCAGCCCGCTCGCCGTCGCCTGGCAGCGCTTCGCGACCTTCCAGATCGTCTGCTTCGGCTGGATCTTTTTCCGGGCGAACACGCTGAACGATGCCTTCACGCTCATCGGGCGTCTCTTCACGACCTGGGGCCAGGCGGCACCGCTCGTGCGGTGGCCCGTCGTCCTCGCCGTCGCCGGGGCGCTGGCGCTCCAGTACCTGCCCCGCGGTCTCGGGCGACGTGTCCAGGAGACGTTCGCCGGCATGAGCCTGGTTCTGAAAGGCGCCGCTCTCGCCGGCTGTCTCCTCGTCATCACGACCCTCGGTCCGCCGGGCGTCGCCCCGTTCATCTACTACCGCTTCTGATCTGGCGCCGATGAGCACGAGAACGGAGGGAAAAATGGCGAAAGGTGACGCCAGTTCCCGAAATTGCGGTGCTTTACTGGGCGTCGACGAAGTGTGGACCGTTAGGCGGCGGAGATGACGGATCCTGAGGCCTCCGCCGTCGGGCGGACTGGGGTGGTGCCGGCCGGTCGCGTCGTCATTCCGGAGCGGCACCGGTTCGCCTCGGCGGGGCACGGGCTCCTCGTCGGGCTGCTCTGTTTCTCCCTCTGGCTCGCCTTCGACGCCCGCCAGCTCTACAACTCCGCCAACGCCTCGCCCCTCGGGGTGCGGCGCAGCGTCGCGATGTCGATCCTGCGGCCGATCGCCCGAGTCGAGGAGTTGTTCGGTTTCGACCGGGTCGTGAACGGAGGAAACCGGGCGCTCGGGCGGACGAGTTTCGCAACGCCGGGCGGAGCGGTCACGCCGCCGGTCTCGCTTCCCCTCGTGTCGACCGCCAGACATCACAAGAAGGGCTCCGGCGGGACCAAACCGGCTGGCCCGCCGCCGCTCACCTCGCCCACGGTGGCGAGACCGATCACGATCATGGACATCGGCGACTCGATCGGCGAGGACCTCGGCTATGGAGTTGCCGAGGAGATCGGCTCCGACCCGCGGGTCCACATGTTGCAGAACTCCGTCGGTGACACGGGAATCTCGAACATCGCCTACTACGACTGGCCGGCGGCCTTCGAGCGCGAACTCGCCCAGTCCCACCCGCAGATCGTCATCGCCATGTTCGGAGCCAACGACTGGCAGGGCTTGATCGCGAACGGCCAGCCGGTCCAGCCGGGCACGCACGCCTGGATCGTCGCCTACACGGCGCGTGTCGCCGAGATGATGTCGGAGGCGACCGCCGCGGGCGTTCATCTCATCTGGGTCGGGCTGCCGATCATGCAGAGCCCGTCGTTCGCCGCCGACATGAAGGTGCTGAACTCGATCTTCCTGCACGAGGCCCGCCTGCACCCCGGGGTCTTTTTCGCTCCGACCTGGAAGCTGTTCTCCACAGCCTCCGGCCAGTACGCCGAGTACCTACCGGACAGAAGCGGCAACCTGATCGAGGTGCGCGACCCCGACGGGGTCCACATCGACCCGCCGGGAGGGACCGACCTCATCGGCGCTTACGTCGTGCACCGGATCGAGGGGGTCTGGCACATCACGCTCTGATCGGACCAATCTCTCGGCCGCCCTCCAGGTTCGCACCGGAGCCTCCCGACGCCTGTCGAGGGGCGCCCCGGGCGCGAGAGGCGTCCCGAAAAGACGGCGCTTTTCGGAGTGATCCCCACGGGTCGCCGCCGAACCGGCGGCGCAACGCTCAGGGTCTTTTCAGCCGAGCCGATGGGGTCGGACCTCGCGAAGTAGTTTGCGACCCGGCTCCTTCGCTCGAGGAATGGGGTGAGCCGTGGGTCGTTGGACGTGCGGCAAGGGGTCGGCTCTCCACCTGTCCTTGTTCCTCCGTCCGCCGGACCCGAGCAGGTTCGGGTCGCCCAGCGATGACGAGCGCCGGCGCCCTCGTCGTGGCGGCCAGGCGGGCGCGCTCGCCGTGAGCCTCGGCGTTGCTTGCGTCGCCGGGGCTTTCGCCGCGGCACCGAGCGCCTTCTTCCCGGCGCGCGGCGCGGGCGCGGTCGTGCCCGCCGCGCCGCACGGGCTGCCCACGTTGACGTCGCACCGCGGGCCGCCGGGCTGGCAGCCCGTGGACTGGGGCCTCGCCCGTCTCTGGGTTCCCGGGGGTTGGAGCATCGACTCGTCGAGTGAGCAGGAATGCTCTACAACGGCAGGGGGGGTCGTCTTCGTCGGGAGCGAGACGGAAAGCGACGTTGCCAGGATGTGCCGTCTCAGGTTCCCCCCGGCCGTCGTCACGATGCGCGACCTCGCTGGTCGCGCCGGGGCGCGAGAAGGCCGCCGGAAGATCAATGGCATCGCCGTTCTCGTCGCGCCGGCCCCAAGAGCGCGCCTCGTCACGGTCCGCATCCCCGCTTTCGGGGTGGAGATCACGCTCACCGGCCCGGTGCCGGCGGCCGTGCTCGCCAGCCTCGGCCCCTCGCCGATCGGGATCGTCTTTGGCGCGGGACCCGTTGCCCGCCCGGGGGCGCACTGGAAGAGCGTCACCTATGGGGGTCTCACCGCTCGGGTGCCCGGTTCCTGGCCGGTCGTCAACGGCGATCACGCCGACGAGGGGGGCGAATGCGGCGGCTTTCAGCTCGACGGCGAGGTCCTCCTCGGTCCCGACTCCACTCCCATCGCGGTGTATTGCCCCTCGCAACCGGACAACTACGCCGGTCTGTGGCTGAAGCCGGCGAAGGGGTTCTACGGGGTGCCGGGCGACGCGGTCACCCTGCGCGCGCCGGCGGGCGCGAGTCTCCGCGCCTATCCGGACTACCTGGACTTCGGGCCACCGGTTTCCCTCTGGTACGGCCGGGTGAGCATCAGGCTCGGCCTCGGAGCCGCGCCGCAGGTCGCGCGCGCCATCTTCGATTCGCTGCGGGCGACGCCCGGACGGGCCGACACTCGCGGGGCCGGCGCCTGTCCGACGGGCCCGGCACCGGCGATGCCGGAGCCGCGTCGGCTCGCGTCCCCCTTGTCCCTCGTCCCCGCCCTCGGGCCGGGCGGCGGTTACCTGCAGCCGGCGCAACCCGCCTCCTCGCCAAAGATCAGCGCCGCGCCCATCTGGCGAGAGTTCGAGAAAGCCTTCGGCCCGCCGCGCCCGTACGAGCGCTACGAGGTGCTGCTCGCCGAGTACCAGGGAGAGCTCGTCTGGGCCGTTTACGGCATCCCGTTCCACACCGTCGCCGGCGACTGTGGTGAGTACTACCTCTACCTCTCCGACGCGGACACCGGCGCCGGAATCTTGAACGCTTAGCACGCTTTCTCGGAAAGGTGAGAGCGGCGCGCCGCGCGCTGGGGCCGAATTCGCCGGCAGGCGCGCCGCGATCCCCGAGCGCGCCGGAGCCGGCGGCCTTCCCGAGGGACGCGGCCCGCGACTCAGCCGGCGTGCACCGCCCGAGTCGAGCCCGAGGCGGTGTCGGCTGTGCGCGGGACGGCGGGCCCGGCGGCGAAGGATTCCGTCCGGCGCTTCGAGAAGGCGATCGCCGCGAGCAGCACGACGAGGGCCACCCCGGCGATCGAGAAGCGGACCGCCGGGTGGTAGTGGTAGGTGATCACGGCCGGCAGGATGAGCAGCGAGACGAGGTTCATGACCTTGATCAGCGGGTTGAGCGCCGGGCCGGCGGTGTCCTTGAACGGGTCGCCGACCGTGTCGCCGATGACGGCGGCCCTGTGGGCTTCGGAGCCCTTGCCGCCCTCGTTGCCGTCCTCGATGTACTTCTTGGCGTTGTCCCAGGCGCCGCCGGTGTTCGAGAGGAACACGGCCATCAGCTGCCCGGTGAGGATGGCGGCGGCGAGGAAGGCGCCGAGGGCGAGGTAGTTGATCCCGAAGCCGATGATGACGGGCGCGAGGACGGCGAGCAGCGCCGGCGTGACGAGCTCGCGCTGCGCGGCGGCGGTGCAGATGCCGATCACGCGGCCGTACTCGGGCTTCTCGGTGCCATCCATGATCCCCGGGTGCTCGCGGAACTGGCGGCGCACCTCCTGGACGACGGTGCCGGCGGAGCGGCCGACGGCGCGGATGGCGAGTCCCGAGAACAGGAAGGCGATCGAACCGCCGACGAGCACGCCGAGGAAGGTGATCGGGTTGGCGACGTTGATCTGGGTGGCGGCCTCGTGGAAGAGCGCCGACCCGGTGGCGCGCAGGTTCAGCTGGTTGCCGATCGTCTCGATGTAGGAGGCGAACAGGGCGACCGTCGCGAGCACCGCCGAGGCGATGGCGACCCCCTTCGTGATCGCCTTCGTCGTGTTGCCGACGGCGTCGAGGCTGACCATGACGCGCTCGGCCCCGCCCCCGAACTCGCCGGCCATCTCGGCGATGCCGGCGGCGTTGTCCGAGACCGGCCCGAAGCTGTCCTCGGAGACGACCATGCCGGTCGTCGACAGCAGCCCCATGCCGGTCAGCGCCACGAGGTACAGGGTCAGCTCGATGTTCCCATGGGCCGTCTCGAACGAGATGATGATCGACAACCCGATCGCGACGGTGATGGCGACGATGGCGAGGACCGTGGACTCGAGGCCCGAGGACAGGCCGGCGAGGATCGTCGTGGCGGGCCCGGTCCGGGTCGCCTCGGCGATCTCGTGCACCGGCGCGCGCTTCGTCGAGGTGTAGTGCTCGGTGATCTGGCTCGCCACCTGGCCGAGCGCCACGCCGATGAAGACCGCCCAGAAGACCTTGAGGTCTTTCACGTAGAACTCGGCGACTAAGAAGGCGGCGACGAGCACGGCGACGCCGGCGAGGCGGTAGCCGCGGTTGATCGCGCTCATCGCGGTCTTGTCCCGGGCGCGGGCGCGCACGGAGAAGATCGCGCCGACGGAAGCGATGATCCCGAAACCGGCGACGACGAGCGGGAAGACGACTCCTTTCGCGGGGTCGATGCCGATCGAGCGAAAGGCCGAATAACCGAGGATGATCGAGGCGATGATCATGATGGCGTAGGACTCGAACAGGTCCGCCGCCATGCCGGCGCAGTCACCGACGTTGTCCCCGACGTTGTCGGCGATCGTCGCCGCGTTGCGCGGGTCGTCCTCGGGAATCCCCGCCTCGATCTTGCCGACGAGGTCGGCGCCGACGTCGGCGGCCTTCGTGAAGATGCCGCCGCCGACCCGCATGAACAGCGCGATGAGCGAGCCGCCGAACCCGAAACCGACGAGCACCGCGCTCGCGGAGTTCTGGAAGATGAGGGTGAGGCCGGCCGCGCCGACGAGCCCGAGGCCGACGCAGAAAAGGCCGGTGACCCCGCCCGTGCGGAAGGCGACGCGCAGCGCCGCGGGCAGCTGGCCGCTGCGGGCCGCCGCCGCGGTGCGGACGTTGCCGCGCACCGAGAGGTTCATGCCGATGATCCCGGTGAGCCCGGAGAACGTGGCGCCGACCAAGAAAGCGATGGCCCGGAAGAACCCGGATTGGGCGAAGGTCAGCGCCACATGGCCGTTCGTGCTGTTCACCACCTTCGTCGCCGTGAAGAAGACGAGCACGGCGAGAGGGACGACGATGATGCCGATGGCGCGGAACTGCCGTTTCAGGAATGCCACGGCGCCTTCTTGGATGGCGGCGGCGATCTCGCGCATGAGCGACGTGCCCTGGTCGGTGGCGAGAACCAGGCGCATCAGCCCAACCGCGACGAAGAGCGAGACGACGCCGGCGGCGAGCGCGAAATACAGCCACCCCTTCTCGGCCGCACCGAGCGTGAACGCCTGGTAGCTACCCTCGCTGGCGAGGATGGGGGTCATGGTCGTTCGTCCTTCCGTCTCCTGGCAGCCGCGCCACGACGGGCTGCCCCACTGTCGGCGTTCCGGTCCTTCATCGCCGCGGCACGTGGCATGGTAGTCAGCGGCGCGCCGCCTCCCTGAGGAGCGAGCACAACTCGTCGAGGAGTCCCGGCGGGGCGACGACGAGCGTCGAGCGGTGCGGGACGAGGTCGTCGACGTCTGCGAAGGCCGCCCCCGACTCCGTCGCGACCAACAGTCCGGCGGCGCGGTCCCAGGGATGGAGCCCGGCCTCGTAGTAGCCGTTCAGCCGTCCGGCGCCGACGTAGCACAGGTCGAGCGCAGCGGACCCGGCGCGCCGAACGTCGCGCACCCGCGGCAGGACCACCGGGAGCAGTCTCGCCTGGCCGCGGCGGGTTTCCGCGGCGTAGCTGAAACCGGTCCCGATGAGGGATTCCCCGAGCGGCGGGGCGTCGAGCGAGCCGAGCGGTCGGCCGTCGAGGTGGGCGCCGTGGCCGCGGGCGGCGGAAAACATCTCGTCGCGCAAAGGGTCGTAGACCGCGCCGGCGAGCGTGCCGGAATCGTCGGCGACAGCGATCGAGACGGCCCAGGTCCCGAAGCCGTAGACGTAATTGATCGTTCCGTCGAGCGGATCGATGATCCAGGTGAGCCCGGACTTGCCGGCATGGTCGCTGCCCTCCTCGCCGAGGATGGCGTCGTCGGGACGGGTGCTCGTGATGCCGCCGACGATGAGGCGCTCGCTCGCCTGGTCCGCCGCGGTCACCAAGTCGGTCGCGGAGGACTTGCGCGTCGCCGCCTCGGCGAGCGCGGCACGAGCCCGGCGGTGCCGACCCGCCTCGACGAGGAGCTGACCGGCCTGGCGGGCGAGATCCGCCGCCAGCCGGGCGAGCGCCGTCGGGTCGGGCCCGGTCGGAGCCTGGCTCATCGGGCTCGCGCTCGCCGGCTCGCGCGGGGCGCCACCGCCCGGCTGGAGGACAGTCGCGCCAGACGCGCGACGAGGACCTCCAGGACGAGTTCGTCGCGCCAACCCGATTCACCCCGCAGGGCGAGGTCGGCGTCGGCGAGCAACCCAATCGCGCGCGCGATGCCGGCGTGCCCGAGGCGGCGCGAGGCGGTGAGCGCCTTTCTCGCCGGGTAGGGCTTCAAGTCGGTCGCGGCCGCGGCGGACTGCTCGTCGCTGATGCCGGAGCCGTCGAGCCGCAGCATCGCCCCATAGTGGCGGTGGAGGAGGGCGACGACCTGGAAGGGGCTGCGTTCACCCGGGCCGAGGAGACGGGCGAGGAGGGCGAGGGCGCGCGAGACATCGCCGGCGTCGATCGCGTCGGTGAGGTCCCACGATGCCACCCCGCCGGCCGTGCCGAGGAACGGCGCGAGCTCGTCGGCTTCGACCGTCGCCCCCGTCCCGAAGGCCGCTTCGAGCGTTCCGAGCAGGCCGTCGAGTCGCGCGAGGTCTTCGCCGAGGTGCTCTTCGAGAAGTTCGAGCGCCGGGGGGCTGAGACGGACCGGGCCGCGCCGCAGTCGCTCGGCGAACCACTGGGTCCGGGCCCGGGAGTTCGGGGCGGGTTCGGCCTCGACGACCCGACCGGCGGTCCGGATCGCCTCGGTGAGGGCGGCGGGGGCGCGCCGGCCGGTGTAGACGACGACGAGGACGGTCCGCGGGAGGGGATCCGCGATGCAGGCGACGAGTTCGCGAAGCGGCGCGGCCTCGAGGAGGTTGGCGTCGCGTACGACGACGACGCGCCACGCCGCGAGGAACGGCGGGGTTCGGCAGGCGTCGACGACCGGGCCGAGCGGGAAGGACTCGGCCTGGTTTGTCTCGGAACCGGCCGGGCCGTATTCCTCGACGGCCCCCGCTCCGGCGCCGTCGAGCGACTCGAGCTCGACGAGGAGTGCCGAGAGGGCCTGGCTGACGAGTCCCGGGTCCTCGCCCAGGACGAGGTAGGCGGCGTGCGGCGCGCCGTCGGCGGCGAGAAAGACCGACGTCATGCCGCGAGCACCGCGGCCAGCGCGTCGACGGCGCGTCGCGCCCGGGCGGCGTCGTGGACCCGGACGACCCGGCAGCCTCGCGCCACGCCGAAGGCGACGGCGGCGAGCGAGGCGTCCTCACGTTCGTCGACTGCCAACCCGAGGAGCTCACCGAGGAAGCCTTTGTTCGAGGCCGACAGGAGGAGCGTCTGTCCCATTGCCGCGAAACGGTCGAGGGCGCGGAGAAGTTCGAGGGACTGTGGGGTCGTCTTGCCGAGATCGAGTCCCACGTCGAAGAGCACCCGCGCCCGCGGGATCCCCGCGAGAAGGGCCATCTCGAGGCGGTCGGCGAGGAAATGTTCGACGGCGCCGACGACGTCGTCGTCGGGGTAGCGGGGATCGGGATCGTCGACGCGGGGTCGCAACCGGATATGGGTCGCGACGACCGACGCGCCATGGCGGGCCGCGACGCCGAGATAGGCGGGGTCGGCGAAGCCGCTGATGTCATTGCCGAGCACCGCCCCGGCCGCGTACGCGGCCGCGGCGACCTCGGCGCGCCAGGTGTCGACCGAAATCGCGACGTCGAGCCGCTCGGCGATCGTCGCGACGGTCGGGACGACCCGGTCGAGCTCCTCGGTCGCGGTGACGTCATCGCCGCCCCCGGCTTTGACGCCACCGACGTCGATGACGTCGGCGCCCTCGGTGACGAGACGCTCGGCCCGGGCGAGGGCGCGGGAAAGATCGAACGTCGCGCCCCGGTCGTAGAACGAATCTGGCGTGCGGTTGACGATTCCCATGACGAGGGCGCGCGTCGTCACGTCGTAGCGGCGCGGCCCGAGCTCGACGAAGTGGGGCGCATCCACCCGCACGACGCGGGGGCCGTCGTTCGGGGCGCCCATCTCCGGTCAGAACAGCTGCGAGGCGAGGGCCCGCCGGTAGCGGTCCCGGCGCGGGTCCTCGGGATCCATCGTCTCCAGCAGGTCGAGGTACTCCTGACGGGCCTCGTCGTCCGACCTCACCCTGGCGAGGAGATTCTCGAGGTGCGCCTCGAAGGACTCTGTCCCGGGCACCGGGTCCTTGCGGGCGAGCCGGGCCGCGGCCGCGACTCGACGGGTCCGGTCGGTTTCCGGGATCCGCTCGAGCAAGCCGAGCGCCTCTTCGGCCGCGCCGCGCCCGACGAGGAGCTCGGCGAGGGCGGCGACCGCTCCGGGATGGTCAGGTTGCAGCTCGAGCGCGGCCCGCAGCGAGTTCTCGTCGCCGAGCTCGGTGAGGCGGTCCGCCTCGGAAGGCGCCGGTGCCAGCCGGGCGACGAAGTCGCGCACGGCGGGCTCCCCGACGGCACCGATGAAGCCGTCGACGACCCTGCCCTCGCGCATCGCGTACACCGCGGGGATGGACTGCACCTGGAAGGCCCGGGCGACCTGGGGGTTCTCGTCCACGTTCACCGTGACGAGCTCGACGGCTCCCCCAGTCTCGTCGACGACCTTCTCGAGGAGGGGTCCGAGGGTTCGGCACGGTCCGCACCAGGGTGCCCAGAGATCGACGACGACGGGCACCTCGGCGGAGCGGGCGACTACGTCGGCTTGGAAGGTCGCGTCGGTCGTCTCCCGGGTCACGATCCGACGCTACCGGATGGCGCTTACGTCGTCGGGCGTTCTCAGGCGACGAAGTACTTCGCCTGGGGGTGGTGGCAGACGAGGGCGAGGGTCGTCTGCTCCGGTTCGAGCTGGTATCCCTCCGAGACCGTGACGCCGATCCGGCTGGCGCCGAGCAGTTCGACGACCTTGGCGTTGTCCTCGAGCGCTGGGCAGGCGGGGTAGCCCCAGGAGTAGCGGCCGCCGCGGTACTTCTGGCGGAACAGCCCGATGAGGCTGGGGCCGTCCTCGGCGGCGAAGCCCCATTCCTCCCGGATGCGCCAGTGCCAGTACTCGGCGAGGGCCTCGGTCATCTCGACCGACAGGCCGTGGAGCGCGACATAGTCACGGTAGCGGTCGGCGGCGAAGAGCTCTCGGGCCCGGCGGGAGGCGTCGGCGCCGATCGAGGCCACGAAGAAGGCCGCGTAGTCCACGTCTGCCCCGTTCGCCGGGCGGAAGAAGTCGGCGATGCACAGATAAGGGTGTTCGCGCTGGCGCGGGAAGCGGAATCGGCTGAGCTCGACCTCGCGGGCCGCGTCAGCGAACACGACGAGGTCGTCACCGGCGGATCCGGCGACGAAGTAGCCCCAGGCGACCTGGGGGACGAGCACATCGTCGGCTTTGGCCTCGTCGAGCCGGCTGCGCAGCTCGGCGCGGACGCGTTCTTTGAATTCCTCGTCGCTCTCTTCGGGGATCGGCCGGTAGCCCCACTGGTTGCGGAACAGTGCCGTCTCGTTGAGATAGGCCCCGATGTCGTCGAGCCCGATCCCCTTCGCGACCCGTGTGCCGAGAAAGGGCGGCGCGAAGACGGGATTGTCCGGGTCGACGAGGGGCGAGCGGCGCGGCAGCGTCGCCGGGTCGACGAGAGCGGTCCCGGCGCTTCTGCGGGGCGGCAGCTTGCGTCCGGACGGCGTCGTGCCGAAGCTCGGGTCGATCTCGCCCGTCGCCTTCTCGGTCATCAGCCGATCGAGCGTCCGCAGGCCCTCGAAGGCGTCCTTGCCGTAGAAGACCCGGCCCTTGTAGACCTCGCGCAGGTCGCGCTCGACGTAGCTGCGGGTGAGGGCGGCCCCGCCGAGGAGGATCGGTGTCGCGGTGCGGCCGCGCCGGTTCATCTCCTCGAGGTTCTCGCGCATGACGAGCGTTGAGCGCACGAGCAGCCCGCTCATGCCGATCGCGTCGGCGCAGACTTGGTCGGCTTTGTCCAGGATGTCGTTGATCGGCACCTTGATGCCGAGGTTGTGGACCGCGTAGCCGTTGTTCGTGAGGATGATGTCGACGAGGTTCTTGCCGATGTCGTGAACGTCGCCCTTCACGGTCGCGAGCACGACGGTGCCCCGCCCGCCGGATACGCTCCGCTCGACGTGCGGCTCGAGGTAGGACACGGCGGCCTTCATCGTCTCGGCCGCCTGGAGAACGAAGGGGAGCTGCATCTCGCCCGAGGCGAAGAGGTCGCCGACCGTCTTCATCCCCGGCAGCAGGACGTCGTTCACGATCTCGAGGGCGCCGTGGCCCCGCAGGGCCTCGTCGAGGTCGCTGTCGAGCCCCACCCGGTCGCCGTCGACGATGCGCTGACCGAGCCGCTTCTCGACCGGCCAGGAGGCGCGGTCCTCGACGGGTGCCGGGGCCGACTCCGTCCCCGAGAAGGCGTCGGTGAGGGCCGCCAGCGGGTCGTAACCGGCGCGCCGCCGGTCGTGGATGAGATCGAGGCAGATCTCCCGGTGGACGGGGTCGATCTTGTGGAGCGGCGCGATCCGGCCGGCGTGGACGATCGCGGCGTCGAGGCCGGCCGCGACGCACTCGTGGAGGAACACGGCGTTCAGCACCTGGCGGGCCGGCGGGGCGAGGCCGAAGGAGACGTTCGAGATGCCGAGCACGGTGTGCACGCCGGGAAGCTCCCGTTTGATGGCCCCGATCGCCGCGATGGTCTCGATGCCGTCGCGCCGACTCTCCTCCATTCCCGTCGAGAGGGGCAGCGCGAGGGGGTCGAAGAAGAGGTCTTCGGGTACGAGTCCGTAGCGCCCGACAGCGAGGTCGTGGAGGGCGCGGGCCGCGGCGAGTTTCCACTCCGCGGTGCGGGCCTGTCCGCGCTCGTCGATGCAGCTGCAGATGACGGCGGCTCCGAACTCGGCCGCGAGCGACAGGAAGGCGTCGAGCCTTGTGCCCGGGCCGTCGCCGTCTTCGAGGTTCACCGAGTTGATGACGGCGCGCCCACCGAGCAGTTCGAGGGCGGTGCGCACGACGGCGGTCTCGGTCGAGTCGACGACGACGGGCGCGGTCGATTGCGTCGCGATTCGACTCATCACCTCGTGCATGTCGGAGACGCCGTCGGCGCCGGTGTAGTCGACGCAGACGTCGATGAGGTGCGCGCCCTCGCGCACCTGGTCGCGGGCCATCGCGGTCGTCGTGTCGAAGTCCCCGGCGAGCATCGCCTCCCGGAAGCGCTTCGACCCGTTGGCGTTGGTGCGCTCGCCGATGACGAGGAAGGAGAGCTCCTGGGAAAAGGGCACGAAGCTGAAGAGGGAGGCCGCGCCGGCCTCGTGGGCGGCACGACGGCGCACGGGCTCGAGCCCCGCGCAGCGTCGCACGACGGCGCCGAGGTGCGTCGGCGTCGTGCCGCAGCATCCGCCGATCACGGACGCTCCGAGCTCGGTCGCGAACCGGTGGAGGTGCTCGGCGAGCTCGTCGGCGGTGAGGTCGTAGTGCATCCGGCCCTCGACGACCGAGGGGAGCCCGGCGTTCGGCGAGGCCGAGACCGGGAGAGTCGCGTGCGCCGCCAGGTAGCGCAGCGGCTCGTACATCTCGGTCGGACCCGTCCCGCAGTTGATCCCGACGACGTCAGGACGCATCGCCTCGAGCGCGCAGAGCGCGGCGGCGATCTCCGTCCCCGGCAGCATCCGACCGGTGGCCTCGATCGTCACCTGGACCTGCAGTGGCACGGTGATGCCGGTCGTCGCCATCGCCCGCCGGCAGGCGACGAGGGCGGCCTTGGCGCCCAGCGGGTCGTAGGCGGTCTCGATGCAGAGCAGGTCGACGCCCCCCTCGAGGAGGGCCGCCGCTTCGACCTCGTAGGCGTCGCGCAGCTGGGCAAACGAGATCTGGCCGAGCGACGGGAATTTCGTCCCCGGCCCGATGCTGCCGGCGACGAACCGCGGGTGGTCCGGTGTCGAGTAACCGTGCGCGACCTCCCGGGCGAGCTCGGCGGAGCGTCGGGCGAGCTCGGCGGCACGCCCGGCGATCTGGTACTCGGCGAGCACGACGGGGAAGGCGCCGAACGAGTTGGTCTCGACGACGTCCACCCCGACGTCGAGGAACGCCCGGTGGAGCTCCTGGACGACGTCCGGGCGGGTCGCGACGAGCACCTCGAGGCAGCCCTCGAGCTCTGGACCCCCGAAGTCGTCCGGCCCGAGGGCGCGTTGCTGCAGGTTCGTGCCGGTCGCGCCGTCGAAGATGACGACGCGCTCGGAGAGCAGTTCGAGGTATCCCGCCACGGTCGTCCCAGGCTACCGGGCGAGAAAGTCCGGCCGGCGTCCCGGCGGGACGACCCGATCGCACCGCCCGCTCCCGGCGCGTTCGTCAGAACCGCGCCAGCCAGGCCGTGACGGCTTGCGCGAAAAGGGCCGGGCTCCGCGGTTCGCAGTCAAGGAACAAAAGCGGCTCGGTCAGTTCCGCTTCGACGAGGGCGGGCTTCCCCGCGGCGTCGGTGACGAGATCGACACGGGCGTAGAGGAGGTTCTCCCGCCCGGCGGGGATCGCGGCGAGGACTTTCTCGGCGAAGGCCCGCTCGCTCGCGGTGGGCGTCGTGGCGACGACCTCCCCGGCGGGCGTGCCGTCGACGTACGGCCCGCGCTGGCCGAGACGGGCGGGTTTGGCGATCGTGTGGCTGTAACGGTTCCCGAGATAGACGAGTCCGCGTTCACCCGAGCCCTCGAAGGCCCCCAGGTACGGCTGCACGAGAACCGTGCGGCCGGCCCGGAGCAGCCTCTCGACGTGGCCGAGGGCGCGCTCCCGGTCCCGAGGTCCGTAGCGGCCGCAATCCCGGGTCCCGGCGCCGACGGAGGGCTTGACGACTATCTCGCCGGCGGGCAGTCGGACCGCTGAGCCCGGGTGACACCACGTCGTCGGGATGGTCGCAACTCCCGCGGCCGCGAGGTCGGCGAGGTAGGTCTTGTCGGTGTTCCACTCGATGACGGAGTAGGGGTTGGCAAGGCGGGCGACGGATCGGGCCCAGGCGAGGAACTCGTCGCGTCGCTCGGTGTAGTCCCAGGTGCCGCGGATGACGACGAGGTCGAACCGCGACCAGTCGACTTCTGGCGCGTCCCAGACCTCGGGGGTCGCCGTGACGCCGCGCGCGGCCAACGCCTCCGTCATCGCGGGCCCGTCTTCGCCGAGATCGGGGAGGCCCGCACAAGTCGCGAGGGCGACCCGGGCGCCGTTCACCGCGACCACGGCTCGCTCGTCACAGGCGACGCCAGTCGCGCGATTCCCCCGGGCACGGCGCAATTCCGCGCCGCCTCGTCGCTCGCCCAGGAGGCGCAGGCCCGGGCGAGCGGGCGGTCGAAGCGCCACGACAGGAGCTGGTGCTCGATCTCCTCCCGCGCCGCGCCGATCGCCGCCAGGCTGAGCGCGAGCTGTCGTCCCTGGTGGCGCAGCCCCTCGGCGGGGCCCGGCCCCGGCGCGGACCCCAGGGCGAGGCGGTGGGCAGCCCGCAGCGTCGTCGGAAGTCGGGCGAGGTGACGGGGCGAAAGAGACGGAAGGCGGACACGGGCCGCGAGAGCGTCGGGCGCTTCGACGCGGATCATTCCGAAGTCGATGGCGCGGGCGAGGGTCCGCAGGAACGGTGCGTGCCGGCCGGGCCGGTCGCCGAGGCCGAGGGCGCGGGCCGTCTCGGTGACGTCGACGAGACATCCCGCCGGCGACCGGCTAAGGCGCGTCGCGAAGTGCCGGAGAAGGCACGTCGTCGACGGACCGAGGACCGGCAGCCAGAACCGCTCCACGTACTCCGAGCGGGCGTCGTGGAAGCTGGCGTCGGCCACCGGTTCGGCCCACGCCGTGACTCGGACCCGTCGCCCGAACGCGATCTCCTCGGGAACGTCGGCCACGTCGCCACCTCCGACCTCCGCCCCGGTCGTCCTGAACGGCCGGGCGCCCTCCGCGGGAGAGTCTGGGGACGTCCGCTACCCGGCGATCTACCGGTCCGGGCCCCACGCGATCGGCTGGGCCGACCGAACCGAGGCGCGCTCCGCTCAGTCGGGGCGGGGGACGACGAGAACCGGGATCCTCGAGCGGTGGAGGAGTTTGTGGGGGACCGAGCCGAGGATGGCGCCGACGATCGGGAGCTCGCCCATCGAGCCGACGACGATGAGGCGTGCCGCCCGCTCCGTCGCCGTCTCGAGGAGGGCGTCAACCGGACGCCTCCCGACGACGATCGGCTCGACGATGACGTCCCGGTCGAGTCGGCGGGCCTCGGTCGCCGCAGCGTGGACGAACCCTTCGCCGAGCCGCTTCAGCTGGTTCTGAAAGTCCGAGGTCTCACCGCCCATCGGGTTCGGTTCGTAACCGAAGACGATCGCCAGTGGCGCGCCGAGAGCCCGGGCCAGCGTGACAGCGACGCCGAGAGCCGACTGCGCACCAGCCGAGCCGTCGAAGCCGAGGACGACGTCGCCGGCCATCAGCCGGTCACCGCGCTGACGCCGGGGGTGAGGGGGGGCGCCGCGGCATGAAGGGACTCGGCGTGGCTGGCGGTGTGGCGGAAGAACTCGCGATGGCGGATCATCCACACCAACATGAGCGGGAGCCCGACGACGAGCAGACCGAGCCCGATGAGGAGCGGCGGTCCGAGTCCGTTGGCGTAAAAGTGGATGCCCGCCACATGGACGTTGAACTTGATGAAACGAAACCAGGTCTGGCTGCCCGCCGCGTTCGCCGGATTGGAGTACACGAAGATCGAGTCGAGGAACGCCCACGTGAGGATCAGCGCTCCGACGAGCGGGGCGAGACCGACGAACAAGAGGTTCTTCAGGTTCCGGAAGAGCAGGCGACGGTAGTAGATGACGCAGGCGTACCCGGTCATCGCGTAGTAAAAGGCGATGCCGAACCCGAGGGCGAGGATCGAGTCGAGCAGAACCTCGTTGCTGATTAGAGAGAGCCCGACAAACCAGACGACCGAGAACACGCCGAACCAGGTCGTCGCGTACGCCGGCGTCAGATAGCGCGGATGGACCGTGCCGAAGCGCTCGGGGATCGCCTTGTGCACGGACATCGACAGCGCCGAGCGGGCGGCCGGCAGGATTGTCGTCTGGGTCGATGCCGAAGCCGAGGTGAGGACGGCGAGGACCAAGAACTTGTCCCAGCCGGAGCCGAACACGTCACGGCTCAGCGCGCCGAGTACGTCGTTGCTGTTATTGGTGAGGAAGTTCGCGCCATGGAAGGCCTGCGCGGCGATGGACACGATGACGTAGATCCCGACGAGCACGAGCGTCGAGAGCACCGCGGCCACTCCGGGCGTGCGCTTCGTGTCCTTGGCCTCTTCGTTCACCGTGACGGCGGTGTCCCACCCCCAGTAGATGAAGACGGCGGTCAAGATGGCGCCCGCGAGGGCCCCGGTCGACGAGATGTGGAACGGATCGAGCCATCCCCAGCCCGGGTGGATGCTGCGCGCGACATGCGAACCGTAGACCTTGGCGAGGGCGACCGCCGCGAAGATCGCGAGGATGACGATCTCGGCGCCGAGCAGCCCGACCTGGGTTCGGGCCGAGAGTTCGATCCCGATGACGCAGATCGCCGTCATGACGACGATCCAGATCACGCCGAGCACACCGACCCAGAATCGGTTGTTGGCGAGTCCGTTGGCGCCGAACAAAAGGAACGTGTACTGGCCGGCAATCTGAGCCAGGCTCGGCATGACGACGAGGTCGGTGATGAGGATCCCCCAGCCCGCCATCCAACCGGTCTTCGGGCCGATCGCCCGCGTGACCCAGGTGAACGTCGTACCGCAGTCGGGGTCGACCCGGTTGAGATAGAAGTACGCCGAGGCGATGAACAGCATCGGGATGAAGGCGAGCACCATCACCGAGGGGGCGAGCAAGCCGACGGCCGCGGTGACGAGACCCAAGGACGCGGCGAGGCTGTAGGCGGGCGCTGTCGAGGCGACGCCGATCACGACGCTCGACACCAGGCCCAGCGCCCCGCTTTTCAGGCCCTTGCCGGGGGCCGCGTCGAGAGCCGGTGCGTCCCCCCCGACAAGCCCCGTCACTGCTGCCATCGGCCACCACCGAGTGCTGGATTTGTTGCGGCGACGTTAGTGCTGAGACGACCGGGTGTCGACGCGCACCAAGTCCGTAAAAGCCCATGCCAGACGGGGATTCTTTTGCAGCTTCTCGGTTCCGATGGGAGAATCGCCTGCAAAGGGAGCGGGGGAGCCGCTGACGCGCCAGCGCGTGAAGATCGCATGAACGGCGCCCGGGATGGACGTGAGATGAGATGACGAGTGAGAACGCCGCGGGGAAAGAATCGGCGATCCCAGAATCAGATGAGTTGACCGCCAGGGCGGTGAAGCTGTTCGAGTCGGAACTCGCGCGGCTCGTCGAGGCGACACCGCGGTCGCGGGCGCTTTTCGAGCGGGCGATGCGCTCGATGCCGCTCGGCGTGGCCTCGTCGTTCCAGGCGGCTGATCCGTACCCGATCTACTTGGCCTCTGGCGACGGTGCCGAGGTCGTCGACGTCGACGGTCGCCGCTACGTCGACTACCACAACGGGTTCGGTTCGGTGGCCGTCGGCCACGCCCATCCGGCCGTCGCCGCGGCAATCGAACGAGCGGCCCGGACCGGGACGCACTTCGCGGTGTCGACCGAGAACACGGTCCGGCTGGCCGAGGAGCTGTGTCGTCGGTTCCGGATGGATCGGGTCCGGTTCGTGAACTCCGGGACCGAGGCGACGATGGACGCGATTCGCGTCGCGCGCGGCGCGACGGGACGCGACACGATCTGCAAGATCGAGGGCTCGTACCACGGCCACCACGACGCCGTCATGTTCTCGGTCACGCCGAGCCTCATGCTTCTGGAAGCGGGTGAGAACCAGGCGACAGCGCCTCCGGCCTCGCGGGGCATCCCGGCGGAGCTGGGCGAGTTGACGCTCGCGGTCCCCTACAACGACCTTCCCGCGGCGGAGAGACTTTTCGCGGAACGGGGCTCGCAGATTGGATGCCTCATCATCGAGCCCGTGATGATGAACATCGGGATCGTGCTCCCGCGCCCTGGCTACCTCGAGGGATTGCGCGAACTATGCACCCGGTACGGGATCGTCCTCATCTTCGACGAGGTGAAGTGCGGCGCGACGATCGCCGCCGGGGGGGCGACCGAACTCTTCGGAGTGCAACCCGACCTGTCGTGCTTCGCGAAATCGGTTTTCGGCGGCACGCCGGCCGGAGCATTCGGCGGGCGCGCCGATCTCATGGACGAGATCGGCAAGGGGATCGCCCAGCAGGGGACGTTCAACGGGAACCCGCTGGTCGTCGCGGCCGGGCTGGCGACCCTCACCGAGGTGCTGACTCCCGACGCCTACGACCGGTTCAAGAAGATGGGGGCGCGTCTCGCCGAGGGATGCCGCCGGGCGATCGCCGAATGCCGGGTCCCGGCCCACGTCGTCGACCTCGGTTGCAAGGGCTGCGTCTCGTACCGACCCGAGCCGCTCGTCGACTACCGGAGCTTCCTAGAGACGAACGCCGATCTGTTCAACGCGTCCTGGGCCTGGCTCGTCAACCGCGGCATCTTCATGACCCCGGGCAACGAGGAGCAGTGGACACTTTCGGTGCGCCACGACGAGCGGCACATCGACCGGTTCGTCGAGGTCTTCGCCGAGTTCTGTGCGGCCGTCAATCCCTAGCGGGCGTCGGCGGAAAGGTGAGCGGCGCCGATCTCCGCTGTTCCTTCGTGCTGGAGCGCGTTCGTCCTCTCGGCCGCGGCAGGGAAGGGTTGCCCGATTACGTGGGTCGTGTCGAACTACGTTCCTGGGATCTCGACCGGTTTCCATTCCCGTCCGCCGTCTGTCGTCCGCATGAGGGGGCCGTTGTCCTCGCCCCACGTCAGCCAACCCTGGCGATTGTTCGCGAATGTGACGTCGGGGGCGTTCGGCGCGTACGGCTCGCGCGCGATGGGTTGTGTCGCGTCGTCGGTGACCGCGAACCACGACTTCCCACCGTTGTTGGTGCCGAGGAGCGTGTCCCGGTACGCCAAACGCCACTGCAAGGGTGTCACCACATCGACGTACCATTGACGGGCCTTTTCCGGCGGGTAGACGGGCGTGAACGAGTCCCCGCCGTCGTCAGTGACGTAGACGAGTGATTCGTCACCTTCGGTGAAGGCGACCGCGCCTCGCGAGCCTCTCAGCACCAACGTTCCCGAGAACTCAGATCCGTACCGTGGAGGCGCGGGCGGTGGCGTCACCGGTCGGTCGATCCACGTTGCGCCACCGTCAGTCGTCTCGAAGAGCGACGCGAAGCCGCCGTTGCAAATGAAAAGGGCCCATCCCTGCATGACGCTTGTGAACTGGATCTGCTTGTCGCAGCCGAAGGGAAGTGAACCGGGAGCGGAACGGCCGGACCTCTGCTCGCCTATGCCGTCGTAGATCGTGCGCCAGCTGGCACCGCCGTTCCAGGTCCGATAGATCTCGAGCGCCATCGAACCTGCTGCGCCCCCATAGCCGGTGCAGGTGCCGTTGCGAGGATCGACGAATTGCGGCACGCAGCCCTCCACCGGCAGGATGCCGACCTTCGTCCAGAGTCGGCCCGCGTCACCGGTGTAAAGGAGCGTCTGCGGATTCGATTCCACGCCCCCGTAGACGACCCATGCCTTCGTCGCCGAGAGCGGGAAGGTTCCGTTGATCCAACGGGTGCCACCGGTGACCGAAAGTCCCGGCGGAGTGACGTTTGCCCAGCTCTTCCCGCCGTCCGTGGTCAGCTCGACGCTCTGGCCTCCGCCTTGGAGCGCTGTTTGGTTCTGGGTGAACACCCACAGGGTGTCGTTGCCGATCGGCCAGATCCCGACGAGCGACTGGTGGCCGGCACTTAGCTGATCGCGCGACCCTGACTGTCCCGAAGCGCCGCTCGCCAGCCCGACGACGGATGCCAGGGCGCCAACGACGAACAGAGCAACCGCACGTTGAAACCGGCGCCGGGGCGCGGGCCGGCACGGCTTTCGCATCAGCGACTCCTCATCCCAAGCGCCGGCTTGACGCGCCGCCGATCTGTCCGGACGATCTCGGCTCTTTCTCCGTTCGTTGCAGGAGCACTACGGATGGTTCTGAACGCGCGACTTGCAACGGTGCGCACGCCATGGTCCGGATCGTCGGCAACTTCAGCGGCAACCCGGCAACCGGCTTGCGGCTTCGGCCGTCGAGGAGTCTTCGCGATCCGAGCGATCTTCGTCGCGTGATGGTTCCGAGCAAGACCTTCGGCGTCGCGATGACCTCCAATCCGAGGGTTTCGCCGCAACCTGCCGGGCGAGACGTCCATTTCCCGGTCGGCCGCGTCATCGCGGCCGACGCTACGTCGCGGCAGCGATCTTCGCCTCGCGGGTTCGAACCGCGGATCTGGGCGCGGACCGAGTCGCAGCGCCCTAGGCGCGGTGCTCGGCGAAGACGATCCCGTCGTCGGGCCGGCGGGTCAGCTTGAAGCCCTGCTTCTTGAACACGGCGATCATCTTCGAGTTCTCGATCGCCGTCTCGGCGTAGACGGTGCGCAGTCCCCACGCGTGCCCCCAGGGTCCCGCCGACTCGAGGCAGTAGCTCGCGAGCAAGTCCCCGAGTCCGCGGTGCTGCCAGGGGTCGGCGACGAGCGTGGCGTACTCGGCCCGGTTCCGGGCCGGGTCGGCGACGAGCCGGCCGATGCCGACGAGCTTCTTGCCGTCCTCTGCCTCGATCTCGGCGACGATCGCCAGCTCGCGGTCGTAGTCGATGAAACAGAAGCGGGTCGCGAACTCGTGGGTGTGCCGCACCATCGCGCTGAAGCGCATCGAGATCGTCTGGGCCGAACAGGCGTCGAGCATCTCGTGCCAGGCCGGCTCGTCCTCGGGTCGGATGGGGCGCAGTGTCACGTGGAGCCCGCCCGACGTCGTCGCCTCCCGGGTGTACTCCTCGGGATAGGGGCGGATGGCGAGGTGCGAGAACGGTGGCATCTGCCGGCCGACGAGCGCCTGGTCGACGACAGCCCGGGCGTCGAGCGCGATCGCCCCGTCCGCGTTGACGAGCAACGGGTTGATCTCGATCTCACTCAGCTCGGGGTAGTCGGCGACGAGGTAGGAGAACCGCATCACGATCTCCAAGAGCGCGTCGAGATCGATCGCCCGCCGTCCCCGGTGACCCGAGAGCAGCGGCCAGATCCGTAGCGACTCGAGCATGCCGAGCGCGAGGCGCTCGTTGAGCGGCGGAAGTTCGAGCGCCTGGTCGCGCAGGACCTCGGTCGCCACACCGCCGGCGCCGAGCAGGATCACGGCACCGAAGATCGGGTCCTTGCGGGCGCCGAGCACGAGCTCGTAACCCCCCGAGGTCCGCACCATCGGCTGGACGGTCACGCCCTGGATCTCCGCCTCGGGGCTGCGCTTGTGGACGGTCTCCATGATGCGGTCGTATGCGGCCCGGACCGCGGCCGCGTCCCGCAGCCCGACCTCGACCCCGCCGACATCGGTCTTGTGCGTGATGTCGGGCGAGCGGACCTTCAGCACGACCGGATAACCGATCTGGTCGGCGACCGCCACGGCGTCGTCGACTGTCGGCGCCGGAAGGGGCTTGGTAAACGGGATCTCGTAGGCGTCGAGCAGGGCCTTCGACGAGGTCTCGGACAGGATGCCCGTCCCCTCGGCGAGCACCGCGCCCATCAGCTCCTTGGCGCGTTGACGGTCGAGGGCGAACCCGACGGGGATGCTGCGCGGCGTCTCGTGGAGCGTTTCGAGATTGCGGCTGTACGAGACGAGGTCCATCAACGCGCCGATCGCCTGCTCGGGATAGGCGTAGGCGGCCACCCCGCCGGCCGACAGGCGCTGAAGCCCCTCGCTTACCGAGCTCCCGCCCATCCAGGCGGCGAGGACCGGCTTCGACGACTTACGCCGCGCCGCGAGCACGGCGTCGGCGGTGGCACTGGCATCGGTCATCGCTTGGGGCGTGAGGATCGCGAGGACGGCGTCGACGTCGTCGTCGGCTAGCACCGCCCGCACCGCTTCCCCGAAGCGGCTCGCGGGCGCGTCACCGAGCACGTCGACCGGGTTGCCGTGGGACCAGGCCGCCGGCAGCGCCTCGTCGAGCACCTTGATGGTCGCCGGCTCGAGCTCGGCGAGCACTCCCTCGCGGGCGAGCAACGCGTCGGCGGCCATCACGCCGGGACCGCCCGCGTTCGTGACGACCGCGAGGCGCGCGCTGTGGACGGGGTGCTCCTTCGCGAGCAGTTCAGCAGTCGCGAAGACTTCCTCGATCCGGCCGACGCGCACGAGGCCCGCACGGCGGAAGGCCGCGTCGTAGACGGCATCCTCACCGACCATCGCGCCGGTGTGGGAAACCGCGGCCTGGGCCGACGCGGTGAAACGTCCCGCCTTGTAGACGATGATCGGCTTCGTGCGAGAAAAGGCGCGTGCCGCCGACATGAACTTGCGGGGCTCGGTGACCGTCTCGATGTAGAGGAAGATCGCGCGGGTGTGCGCGTCCTGGGCGAGGTAGTCGATGAGGTCGCCGAGGTCGACGTCGGCCATGTTGCCGACCGAGACGACCTGGGAAAAGCCGATCTTCTGGGCGGAGGCCCAGTCAATAACCGATGTCGCGAGCGCTCCCGACTGCGAGACGAAGGCGATGTGGCCGTCGAGCGGCGTCGTCTTGGCGAAACTGGCGTTCAACCCGTGACGCGGCACGATCAGCCCGAGACAGTTCGGTCCCATCAGCCGCATGCCGTCGTGGCGCGCCAGCTCCTCTTTGACGAGCCGTTCGAGCTCGGCCCCTTCGGCACCGGCTTCGCGGAAACCGGCCGAAAGTACCGCTAGCGCCGGCACCCCTGTCTCACCGCAGGCACGCACGATGTCGGGCACCGAGACGGCGGGGGTGCAGACGATCGCCAGGTCCGGCGTCGCCGGCGTCTCGGTGATGCCCGGATAGGCCTGGATGCCGCTGATCGACTCGCGACCGGGGTTGATCGGGTACACGACTCCGTCGAAACCCGCCGCGACGAGGTTGCGTAGGACGATGTGACCGAGCTGCGAAGGCTCACGGCCGGCGCCGACGACGGCGACGCGCTTCGGGTTGAACAGCTTCTCAAGGTGGTGGACGCTCACAGCCAGAGACTACGCGACAACGACGAACGCAAAGGCGCGCCCCACCGCTGTCGCGATGCGCCACGACGGCGCGGAAAAGCCCGCTCGTGCCGGAAAGTTCGCGGTCACCGGTCAGACTGCGGTCGAGGCGACCTTCCCCGACCGGTCGGGCCGCCTGGGCCGCCAGCATCGACGGTGCCTTGCTCCGACCCTTGTCAGATTCCCAAGGAATCACGCCCTTGGTACCACAGACCGGCGATCGGCAGCATCCCGGGGATCCGAGCCGGGAGCGGCACGGTCGGCCAGGCGCGAGCGGCGAACGGACCGAGGTCGCCGTCCCCGGTGAGGTAGCGGGCGACGACGCGTCCGAAGTGCGTCGCCAACGCGACCCCGGTTCCGCAGTAGCCCATGGCGTAGACGACGCCGGTCGTCGGGTGGCGGCCGAGATGGGGCATCCGGTCGTAGGTGAGGGCGACGTCGCCTCCCCAGGCGCGGTGGAGCGCGACTCCCGCGAGTTGCGGGTGCACCGCGGTCATGACGGCGTAGAGGCGGTCACGCGCTCTTTCCACCGTGGTCGGCGCGAACGACGTTCGGCCGCCGAAGAGGATGCGCCGACCGTCCGGGGACAGGCGCCAGTAGCTGAGAAAATTGCGGGAGTCGAAGAACATTCTCCCGCGCGGGTTCACCGTGGCGACGACGCCCGGGTCGAGCGGTTCCGTGGCGATGACGTAGCTGCCGACCGGGAGGATCCGTCGCCCGAGCCAGGGGGAGAGGAAGCGGCCGGTCGTGGCGTTCGTCGCGATGACGACGTCGCGGCAGTCGATCGGTCCCCGTTCGGTGTCGACGCGGAACCCGACCCTCGTTTTTTCGATGTTTCGCACAGCGCACCGACCGATGACGAGCGCGCCCGCAGCTGTCGCGAGCGATTGGAGCGCGGCGGCCCATTTCGCGGGGTGCAACGAGGCGCTCCGCTCGACGACGAGTGCGCCAAAGAACCGATCCGATCCGATCTCGGCTCGCAGTTCGTCCCGGTCGAGGAACCGGGCGCTCTCGCCGATCGCGCCGAACGCGCCTGCGACCTTCTCGAAGTGGCGCGCGGCCCGCGGGTGGTGCGCCAGCTCGACGTGGCCCGATCGTTGCCAATCACACTCGATTCGGTGTTCGGTGACGAGTGCCGCGAGACTCTCCACTGCCGTGACCGTCTCGTCCCACAGCGCCCGCCCTTTTCCCATCGCCAGGATCGCGGCGAGGTCGTGTTTCAGTCCCGGCAGAACCATCCCGCCGTTGCGGCTGCTCGCGCCCCGGGCGGGGTCGTCGCGGTCGACGACGGCGACCGCGTGGCCGCCTCGAGCGGCTTCGAACGCCGTGGCGAGGCCCGTGTAACCGGCGCCGACGACGACGATGTCCGTCTCGGCGGGCGGTCGCGCCGAGGATCCGGGGGGGAAATCGACGCCCTCCCACCAGTAGGGCAGGCTGGCGTAATCCGCCGAGCGCGGGACCCGGTGACCTCGCGGTGTCAGCGGGTCCGGCATCGCCACACGGCCCTTCGGCGCTGGGGCGGCCGTCGACACCGAGCGGATCCGGGCACGGGCCAACCTTTTCACCGCCGGGCACCCGCGACAAGTTCGTCGGGGGCCGGCACGCCCGGGACAATGCCGGCGGGATCTCGGCGAGTTCCCGACCGCGCAGGCGCCGATCCGGTGCCAGTGTTCGACATCGCGCCGGGAAGGTTCGCCGGGGCGATGCGCTCGCTGCCCCGGTCTGGCGGTCGCTTGGTTTCGCCGTCGTCGTCGTGCCCACCGCATTCAGTCCGTCGGCTTTCTCTTCCGACCGGGCGCCGCCGTGCAGGAACGAGCAGCTCGCGGCGACCTTTTCCGCCGTTCCCGGGAGCAGCGTGGCCGGCAGCGTCTCCTACGCCGTGCGGGTCAGGACGTCTCCGGATCGACTTGTTCGGTGGGCGGACTTCCCGGGCTGCAGCTCCTCGGCGGCAAGGGCGTGAAACTGGCGACCCACGTAACGAACGGCAAACCCGGTGGTGCCGTGATGACCGTCACGTTGCGGCACGGCTCCTCGGCGTGGGCGGATGATCGCTCTTCGACGTTCCCGGTAGGCGCGAGGAGCACCCCGGGCGGTGCGAACCGATCGCCCATCTGGTCTCGGTCACGGTTCCACCCCTCGACGAGACCGTTGACGGGCCGGTCCGATCACCGACCCCGGTGGGCAGGCACGGCGCGAACCGGCTGGCCGTCCTCGGTAAGGTCAAGCCCACCTTCTGGCGGCTACTGGCGCTCGGCGGCGGTGTCGCCGCCGAGCGTTCGACGGCTTCTCCTTCGGTGACGGCGTCGCTGCCAGCCCGGTCAGATTGTTCGGGAGCCCTCGGCCGGATAGCCGATCGCGATCGCGCCGATCGCAACTCGTGTCGGCGGCACGCCGAGGCCGGCCAGCACGTCCTCGGCTGGTGCGTGCAACTGGAAAAAGAGCGCGCCGAGTCCGGCGTCCGCGGCCGCGAGCAGGACGAGCATGGCCATGAAGGACGAGTCGACGATCCAGTAGGGAACGGGCCATTCCGAGGCCGCCAGGCCAGAGAGCGCCGACAAGACCTTGTCCGGGCGGTCGTAGCGCGCGACGTAGGCGTCCGGATCGGCAATCGGGACGACGATGACGGGAGCGGCCAGGAGACCCGAGGACTTCGGGCCGCACGCGCGCCATTCCCGGTCCGAGGCGAGCTCCCAGAAGCGGGCCCGCTCGTCCGGGGATTCGAGAACGCGCAACTCGACGCCGTTGGTCTTGCCGGCCGACGGGGCGGTGGCCGCGATCGCGACGACGCGGACGAGCACGTCCCGGGGGACCGGGCGAGGGTCGAAACGGCGCGCCATCCGGCGGCGGCGCGCGAGATCCGCGAACTCCACGTCGCGGACCCTACCGGCCCGGCCCCGGATCGGGCTGCCGACGGGGAATTTCGAGCCCGCTGGTAGTGTTTTGGCACGGTACCCGGTGGCGGACGACCCGGCGATCCTGGAGGGCCATCGACCGTGCGAGGAATCGAGGAGTGCTCGTGCCGACCCTGAACGACCTGCTCACCGCCGTGAAGCGGCAGATTCGCGAAATCGAGCCCGCGCAGGCCGAGGCGATGGCCGGCGACGGCGTGCTGCTCGACGTGCGTGAAGCCGAGGAGTACGCGCAGGGCATCATCGCCGGCGCCGTCCACGTGCCGCGTGGCAACCTCGAGCTCGAGGTGGAAGGACGGGTTCCCGATAAGAACGCGCCGATCGTCGTCTACTGCGCCGGGGGAGTGCGTTCGGCCTTCGCCGCCAAGACGCTCGTCGACCTCGGCTACACGAACGTCGCTTCGCTGGCCGGCGGGTTCAACCGTTGGAAGGACGAAGGTCGGCCCTGGTCGACTCCCGCGGTCCTCAGCGCCGCGCAGCGGAACCGCTATCAGCGCCACCTGCTCCTGCCCGAGATCGGGCCGACCGGACAGGAGAAGCTCCTGGCCTCGAAGGTGCTGGTCCTTGGGGCGGGGGGGCTCGGTTCGCCGGCGTCGATCTACCTCGCCGCCGCCGGGGTCGGCACGATCGGGATCCTCGACATGGACGAGGTCGACTGGTCGAATCTCCAGCGCCAGATCCTGCACAACAGCGAACGGATCGGCGAGCGCAAGGTCGACTCGGCGAAAAAGACGCTGACCGCTCTGAACCACGACGTGACGGTCGTCACCCACGACGTCCGACTGAGCGCCGACAACGTCGTCGAGATCATTTCGGGCTACGACCTCGTCGTTGACGCGACCGACAACTTCCCCGCGCGCTACCTCGTGAACGACGCGTCGCTCTTGACGAAGGTTCCGGTCGTCCACGGTTCGATCTTCCGCTTCGAGGGTCAGGCGACCGTCTTCCAGCCGTACGTCGGCCCGTGTTACCGGTGCTTGTTCCCGGAGCCGCCACCGGCGGAGTTCGCCCCGTCCTGCGCCGAAGCCGGAGTGCTCGGTGTGCTCCCGGGGATCATCGGCTCGATCCAGGCGGTCGAGGCGATCAAGATGCTGCTCGGCCTGGGAGATCCCCTCGTCGGACGGCTGCTCTCCTACGACGCGCTCGCCGAGGAGTTCCGGAGCTTCACGTTCCGCCGCGACCCGGACTGCGCGGCGTGCGGTGACGGAGCCGGCAAGATCGTGATCGCCGAGTACGACCAGTTCTGTCGACCGCACTCGGTGTCGGCGACGTCCGCTTTCTAGGCGGCCCGGCGGCCCCCCGGGCGGTCACTACCGGGCGCGGCACCGTTGGCGCCCGTTTCAGGCGCGAGGTGAGATGAGATCCGTCGCCGTGCGCCGCGCAGAAGACGTCCCCGTTCGTCCTCGTCGTGGGCGAGGTCGATGATCGTCCAGGCCATCGCCGTCGCGCCGTCAAGGATCGCCTGGTCAGCGGCGGGGGACACGCAGTGCGCCGCGAACTCCGGCTGGTGGTTGACCGCCGGTGCCGAGCGGATGTCGAGTGTCGGGTGGATGGCCGGGATGACGAGAGAGACGTTCGCCATGTCTGTCGACGCCATCAGCACGCGGTCCGATGGTGGAGCGAAAGTGCGACCGAGCGAGACGGCGTTGGCGCGATAGCGCGCACCGATCGCCTCGTCGGCCCGGAACTCCGAGTACGCCGGGCAGCGCGTGATGAACTCGACCGACGCGCCGGTCGCGAGCGCCCCGGCCTCGAAGCAACGCCGGACGCGCGCCTCCCACTCGGCGAGACCGGCGAGGGTCAGCGAGCGCACGTAGTACTTCGCCTCGGCGAGTCCCGGAACGATGTTTGGCGCAGCGCCGCCGTTGGTGACGATCCCGTGGACCTGGTCCCCGGGCTTGGCGTGCTGCCGCAGGAGCCCCACCGCGACCTGGGCGATCGTGACCGCGTCCGCGGCGTTGACGCCGAGTTCGGGAAACGCCGCGGCGTGCGCCTCCTTGCCGACGAAGCGCACGTCGAAATGCGAGATTGCGAGGCAGGGCATCTGGACGAGCTCGGCCGGTGCGGGGTGGACCATCAGCACGGCGCCGAGCCCGTCGAAGACTCCGGCCTCGAGGAGCAGGATCTTGCCGCCTCCACCCTCCTCGGCGGGAGTGCCGAACACGTGGATCGTGCAGCCCAGGTCGTCGGCGAGCGGCGCCAGGGCCAGTCCCGCGCCGACGCCCGCGGCGGCGATGACGTTGTGGCCGCAGGCGTGGCCGATCTCCGGCAGCGCGTCGTACTCACAGCAGATTCCGATGGCGAGCGGACCGTGGCCGACCGTCGCGTCGAAGGCCGTCGCGAGGCCCCCGACGCCGAGGTGAACGGTGAACCCTCCCCCGGCGAGCAGCTCGGTGCACCACGTCGCGGCCTGCACCTCCTCGAAGCCGAGTTCCGGGTGGGCGTGGATCCGGCGTGACAGTTCCAGCAATTGCGTCGCGTTCTCGATGACGATCGCCTGCGCGGCGCATTTTTCCCGGGATTCGTCCGCCCCTGTCGGGCTCATGCGATCACCGCGACGACATCGCCGAAGCCGACGGCGTCACCCGGACGGACCCGGATCTCGCGCACAGTGCCGGCGATCGACGCCCGGATCGGGTTCTCCATCTTCATCGCTTCCAGGATGCACACGACGTCGCCGACGGCGACTTCGTCGCCCTCGACGACGAGCAGCTGCGCGATCGTCCCCTGCATGGGGACGGTGACGTTCCCGTCCGGGGGGGCAGTGGAACCGCGCCCGTGCCGCCTTCGGGCGGCCGCGGCCCGCGGCGCCCGCGGGGCGACGGGGACGAACAGCCGGACCGAGTAGCGGCGGCCGTTGACTTCGGCGTCGACCGTTCGCAGCTCGCGGCCAGGGTCGTCGACACCTCCTTCGGTGCCGAAGGCGGTGTCGAGGGCGGAGAAGTCGAGGTGGTCCTCGACGAAACGGGTCGAGTGGGTGGCGGCGACGAAGTCGTCGTGGGCGAGGATGGCGCGCAGCGCCGGGATCGTCGTCGCGATCCCCTCGATGATCGTCTCGTCGAGGGCGCGGACCATCCGGCGCCGGGCGTCCTCCCTGTCCTGGCCCCAGACGACGAGCTTGGCGATGAGGTTGTCGAATTCCGGCCCCAACGTGTCACCCTGCTCGTATCCAGTGTCGGTGCGTACGCCGAATCCGTTGGCGAAGCGGAAACGCGTGATTCGTCCCGGACTCGGGAAGAAGCGTCCACCCGCCGGATCCTCGGCGTTGATACGGCACTCGATCGCGTGACCGCGGCGGACGATCTGGTCCTGGGTGAACCCGAGCGGCTCGCCCGCCGCGACACGCAGCTGCAGCGCCACGAGGTCGATGCCGGTGACGAATTCGGTGATCGGATGCTCGACCTGCAGCCGGGTGTTCATCTCGAGGAAGTAGTACTCGCCGTCCTCGTAGAGGAACTCCACGGTGCCGACACCCTCGTAGTCGCAGGATCGGGCGAGCCGGACGGCGTCGTCGCCCATCGCGGCACGCACCTCGTCGGCGAGTCCGGGCGCTGGGGTCTCCTCGACGAGCTTCTGGTGGCGTCGCTGGCTCGAACAGTCGCGCTCGCCGAGCCAGACGGTGTTGCCGAAGCGGTCGCTGACGATCTGCATCTCGACGTGACGGGGCCGGGGGAGGTAGCGCTCGAGGTAGACGTCACCGCGCCCGAAGGAGCTCTCAGCCTCCCGACCGGCCGCGCGCAGCGCCTCCGCCACATCGTCGGGCCCCTCGACGATCTTCATGCCCCGGCCCCCACCGCCGTAGGCGGCCTTGATCGCCACGGGGTAGCCCCACTCGGCGGCGAAGGCGAGAACCTCGTCGGCGGCGCTGACCGGCTCGTCGCGGCCGGGCACGCCCGCGACGGCGGCGCGGGCAGCCGCGGCACGGGCGGTCAGCTTCGAACCCATCGTCTCGATGGCGGCGGGGGGAGGTCCGATGAATGTCGCCCCGGAGTCGGCGACGGCGCGGGCGAAGGCCGCGTTCTCTGCCAGGAAGCCGTAGCCGGGGTGAACGGCGCTCGCTCCGGCGCGCCGGAGGATCGCGACGATGGCGTCGATGTTGAGGTAGGTCTCGGCGGGGCCACCGGGTCCGAGCGAGTAGGCCTCGTCAGCGATCTGCACGTGCAGGGCGTCGCGGTCCGTCTCGGAGTAGACGACGGCCGTCACGATCCCGAGTTCCCGACATGTGCGCGCGACGCGCACCGCAATCTCGCCTCGGTTCGCGATGAGGACCTTGTCGAACACGCGCCCCACTCCCTGCCTATCGTGCAGCCATGCGGGCGCAATCGTCCCCCAACGGGGTTGGAAGCCCCCGTTCTCGCCCAGATGAGCAGGCTAGTTCCGCGGCAGCCGGCTTCACGAACGTGGTGCGGCTCGAAGTCGTCGACTCGACGAATCGTTACGCCGCCGACGCCGTGCGGCAGGGCGCGCCGGAAGGACTCGTGGTCGTCGCTGCGGAGCAGACGGCCGGACGCGGGCGGCTCGGACGAGCCTGGGTCGCCCCGAAAGGCACCGCCCTGCTCTGTTCGCTCGTTTTTCGTCCGCGCCTGCGCGTCGACGAGCTGCACCTCGTCGTGACTGCCGTCGCCCTCGCCGCGGCCGACGCGGCTCAGGAAACGGGCGGGGTCCGAATCGATCTCAAATGGCCGAACGACCTCGTCGCCGGGGACGACAAGGTCGGCGGCATCCTCGCCGAGGTGGTCGCCGACAGATCCGGGCGGCAGGCGACGAGCGCGCTCGTCGTCGGAGTCGGGGTGAACCTCGGGGCGTCGGAGCTGCGCATCCGGCTCGCAACGGATTCGTCGCGACACGGTCCGGTTTCGGTCACCGGGCTCACCGAGCTCTCTGGCCGTGCCGTCGCCTGCGACGACGTCCTCGCGGCAATGCTCCGGTCGCTCGCTGGCCGTTACGGGGCCCAGCGTCGGCCGGATCCGTCGACCATGGACGAGTACCGGCGCCGCTGCGTGACGATCGGCGAGTCGGTGCGCGTCGACGCCATGGGAAGGTCCTTTTCCGGTCTCGCGCGCGGCATCGACGACTCCGGTCGGCTCCTTGTCGAGACCGCCGGCGGTCGGCTGACCCTCGACGCCGCCGACGTTGTTCACCTTCGGGAGATTCGGCGCCGCGCAAGCCGGGGGAACTGGAATCCGTGAAGGCGATACGGTCGCTACCCTTGCGGAACATGCGGCTGCTCGTCACCGGGGGAGCGGGCTTCATCGGCTCGAACTTCGTGCGCTACTGGGTGGCCGAGCATCCTGAGGACACGGTCGTCGTTCTCGACGCGCTGACCTATGCGGGGAATCGCTCGAGCCTCGAGCCGCTCGAGGAGACGGCGGACGTGGGGTTCGTCGTCGGCGATATCGCCGACCAAGCGCTCGTCGAGGGCCTTCTGCGCACCGAGCAGATCACGACGATCGTGAACTTCGCCGCCGAATCGCACAACAGCCTGGCGGTGATCGACCCGGCGCGCTTTTTCCGCACGAACGTGCTCGGGACCCAGGCGCTGTGCGACGCGGCCCGCCGTGTCGGCGTCGAACGGCTCCATCACATCTCGACCTGCGAGGTCTACGGGGATCTGGCGCTGGACAGCGAAGAAGCGTTCACGGAGCAGTCGCCGTACCGGCCGAGGACCCCCTACAACGCCTCCAAGGCCGGTTCGGACCACGTCGTGCGCTGCTACGGCGAGACGTTTGGCCTCCCCGTCACGATCTCCAACTGCTGCAACAACTATGGGCCGTATCAGTTCCCCGAGAAGGTGATCCCTCTGTTCGCGACACGGGCCCTCGCGGCCGAGCCGCTGCCGCTGTACAAATCAGTGCAACACCGACGCGAATGGCTCCACGTCGAAGACCACTGCCGGGCGGTCGACGCGGTCATCCGGCACGGAGCCGTCGGCGAGACCTACAACGTCGGGTCGGGTGTCGAAGCCTCGATCGAGGACGTCGCCGATGCCGTGCTTGCCGCTGTCGGCGCGCCCATCTCGCTGAAGACGATCGTGCCGGACCGTCCCGGTCACGACCGGCGATACCTGCTCGACTCCTCCAAGATCCGCAAGGAGCTCGGCTGGTCGACGACGGTCGAGTTCCCGGCGGGGCTGGCCGCGACCGTGGAGTGGTACCGGGACAACGAGGCCTGGTGGCGGCCTCTCATCGGCCGTTCCCCCGTCGTCGAGGGATCCTGGGACGCGGTATCCCTTGATCCAGGCGCGCCGGCTACAGCCGGCCCAACCCTGAGCGAGCGGTGATGCGCGTCCTCGTCACCGGAGCTCGAGGTCAGCTCGGAACGGAGGTCGTCGCCGAGCTCGAACGCCGCAGCGCCGAGCGGACGAGGAGCCGCGGCTTCGAGGTCATCGCCTCCGACGTTCCCGAGCTCGACGTGACCGATCGGGACACCGTCCTGTCGACCGTCGTGACCTACGAGCCAGCACTCATCGTTCACCTCGCCGCCTTCACGGCGGTCGACCTGTGCGAGACCGAGCGCGACCGCGCCTGGTCGGTGAACGCCCTCGGAACCCGGCATGTCGTCGAGGCGGCGCGCCTCGTCGGGGCGCACGTCACGTACGTGTCGACCGACTATGTGTTCGACGGAACGCTGGACCGCCCGTACACCGAGTGGGACGAACCGAATCCGCTCTCGCTCTACGGACGGTCCAAGCTGGCGGGAGAGCACGAGATCGGCGAGAACGGCCTCGTTGTGCGCACCTCGTGGCTGGTCGGCCGACACGGCTCGAACATGGTGAAGACCGTGCTCGCGCTCTTGGCAGCCGGTGGGCCGTTGCGCTTCGTCGCCGACCAGCGCGGGAGCCCGACGGTCGCCCATGATCTCGCCCGGACCCTCGTCTCGCTTTCGCTCGAGCGCCGTAGCGGTCTCTTCCACGTGACGAACCAGGGGACGACCTCCTGGTTCGGCTTCGCCTGCGCGGTGGTCGAGGCAGCAGGCCGAGATGCGTCGATGGTCGAACCGATCTCAACCGGCGATCTCGATCCGCCGCGCGCCGCGCCACGGCCGCAGAACTCCGTGCTCGACAACGCGGCGCTGCGACTGTCGGGAATGGCGCTGCTCCCGGATTGGCGCAAGTCGGTCGGAGCGCTCGTCGCGGAGCTCACGGCGTGAAACTCGTGTCGACGTCTTCGTGGCGGTGAACGACCCGGCGAGGCCCGCGGGCCCAAGCGGCGCCGTCGTCGTCAACTACAACGCCGGCTCGGCGCTCGCCGAATGTGTTGCGAGCCTGCGATCCGCCGGAGTCGCGCCGGTCGTCGTTGTCGACAACGGTTCGGAAGACGGCTCCCTGGCGACGATCGATACCGGCGACTCCGTCGTGCGGATCGTTCCGGCGGGGAAGAACCTCGGATACGGGCGTGCCGTGAATCGCGGCGCGACCCATCTCGCGACGCCGTTCGTCCTCGTCGTCAACCCCGACGTCGTCGTGGAGCCCGATGCCGTTGACGCGCTCGCGCGAAGACTCGAAGCCGAGCCGGACGTCGCAGTGGTCGGGCCGCTGATCCGCAACCCGGGAGGCTCGACGTATCCCTCGGCGCGTTCGTTCCCGAGTTTCACGGTCGGCGCGGGGCACGCCCTCGTCGGGATGTTCTGGCCGGACAACCGCTGGACGAGACGGTATCGGGACGGCCCCTCGCCTGACGCTGGCGGGAGGCGCGGCACCCGGGAGGTGGACTGGGTCTCGGGGTCGTGCGCGCTCGTTCGCCGCGAGGCGTTCGTAGCCGTCGGCGGTTTCGACGAGGGCTACTTCATGTACGTCGAGGATCTGGACTTGTGTTGGCGCCTGCGCCGCGCGGGGTGGCGTGTCCTGTACGAACCGGCTGCCGCGGTCACACATCGCCGGGGGCTGTCGACTGCGGCACATCCCTACCGCATGCTCGTTGCCCACCATCGTTCGACGCTGCGCTTCGCTCGCAAGTCGTTGGTGGGCGCGAGGACCGTCCTCCTTATCCTCGTGGTGCCGGGACTTGGAGCGCGGCTTGCAGTCGCGTGCTGCCTTCAGATGATCTCGGAGCTCGGGGGTCGTCGGCCACCGAGGCTTGACTAAGCTCGGCGCGCCATGGCACGGGGATCTTTCGGACGGACGGTCGCGCGCGCCGCGGCGAGCGGCGGCAGCAAGAGCTACCGGGCCAGGCGTCCCGTGGCGTGGTACCTCCTCATGTTGGTCATCGTCGCTCTCGGGTGCGTCCTCGTCGTGTACAGCCGCAACGAAGCTTTGCGAACAACATCGTCCGAGGGGCCGACGGCGAGCGACAACTGGTACGCCGGGCTCGCCGTGGACATCTGCGGCAAGATCGAACCGAACCTGCCGGCGAGCACGAACTTCGGCTCCACGGGTCTGCGAACCTACGGCGACGGTCTCATCAACGCCTCGCCCGGTGCCCTGACTTCGGGGGCGTCCGCCTACGAGGGGAGCAAGGCGACGCTCGGGCTGTTTGCCAAGAAGTACTCGGGTTTCACGCTCACGGCGACGAAGCTGCACTACCCGGGCAAGGGCCAGCGGACCTGGAAGAACGGTGACCGATGCGTCGGGGTCGCGAAGGGCAAAGGGAGGCTCAGCGCCGCGGTGTGGACTTCGTCGACGGCGACAACGCCAACGATCGTCGCGGATCCCGCGAAGATCCACATTTCGAACGGCGAGATGATCACGGTCGCGTTCCTCCCGCCGGGAACGGCCGTTCCGGCGCCGCCGGCCGCGACGCGAGCGACTCTCGTCGAGGCGCTGACCGGATCGTCGGGATCGTCGACCACGACGTCCTCGAACCCGGGCGCCAAGAAATGAGCGTGATCGGGGACGCGACAGGGAGCCGTTAGGTGCAGGGAATCGTGCTCGTCGGCGGGGAGGGGACGAGACTGCGTCCGCTCACCTACGACGTCCCGAAACCGATGCTGCCGATCGTCGAGGGCCCGATCATCGCCCGGGTTCTCGAGTGGCTCGGCCACCACGGCGTCACCCGGGTCGCGCTCTCGCTCGGTTACGAGCCGGGCCCGTTCTTCCAGGCCTTTCCGGACCAGTCGTGGGCAGGAGTGGAGATCTGCTACGCGGTCGAACCGCACCCCCTGGACACGGCCGGCGCGGCGCTGTTCGCCGCCGAGGCCGCGGGGATGCTCGACGAACCGGTTCTCGTGTTCAACGGTGACATCCTCACCGACCTCGACCTCGGCAAGCTCATCGCGCTGCACGAAGAGCGCGACGCGGCGATCACGCTCGCGCTCACGCCGGTCGAGGACCCTTCGCCCTACGGGGTTGTCGTGCTCGACGCGGGGCGGCGCGTGCTCTCCTTCGTCGAGAAGCCACCCCGGGGCGAGGCGCCCTCGAACCTCATCAACGCTGGCAGTTATGTGTTCGAACCACGCGTGTTCGCCGGGATCGCGCCCGGGCGCCCCGTGTCGGTCGAACGTGAGACCCTGCCTTACTTCGTCGGGCGCGGCGAGGTCTACGCCTACGACTCCGACGCTTACTGGATCGACACGGGGACCCCGGAACGGTACGTGCGGGCCCAGCTCGACGTGCTCGCGGGACTGCGACCGAACGTCGTCCTGCCGGCTTGCGAGAGGCGTGCCCCGGGCGTGTTCGTCGCGCCGGAAGCCGTGCTCGAAGGCGAGGTGATCGGCTGTGCCTTTCTCGGCGCGGGCGCGGTCGTCGAGGCCGGAGCGCGCGTCACCGACGCCGTCCTCGGCCCGGCGACGCGGGTGATGGCGGGGGCGACCGTGCGCGGCTCGGTCGTCCTGTCGGGGGCGCGCGTTGCCCCCGAGGCGACGGTCGACAGCTCGATCGTCGGTCCCCGGGCGGTCGTCGGTTCGGGGGCGCGCCTTTTGTCCTGGACGGTCATCGGTGCAGGATTCGTCGTCGACGACGATGCCGTCCTCGTCGGCGCGCACCGTCCCGGCTGAAGGGCGAAGTGCGCGCGCTCGTCACCGGCGGGGCGGGGTTCATCGGATCCAACCTCGTCGACCGTCTGCTCGCCGAGCGGCACGCCGTTGACGTCGTCGACGACCTTTCGACCGGGTCGCTCGCCAATCTCGCCCAAGCGCGGTCTCTGGGCGGCGAGTTCCGCTTCCACCAGATCGACGTGTCCGACTCGGCCGTCGTCGCTCTGATCGAGCGACGACGGCCGGAAATCGTCTTCCATCTCGCCGGGCAGGCGAGCGTCGACGCCTCGGTGCGCGACCCGGGTCTCGACGCCGCGGTGAACGTCGTCGGGACCGCCCGCGTCCTCGATGGCGCGCGCCGCGCGGGTGTGCGCAAGGTCGTCTACGCCGCGAGCGGCGGCACCCTGTACGGCGCGCTCGAGGCGCGCGAACTCCCGGTCGCCGAGGCCCGCCCGTTCCGGCCGATCTCGCCGTACGGCGTGTCGAAAAAGGTCGCCATCGACTACCTCACGGCGTTCCGCGACCTGTACGCGCTCGAGTTCACGGCGCTCGCGCTCGCCAACGTTTACGGTCCGCGCCAGGACGCCCAGGGCGAGTGCGGCGTCGTGGCCCGCTTCGCTGCCGATCTCGTCGCCGGGAAGCCCTCGACGATCGAGGGCGACGGCCACCAGACGCGGGACTTCGTTTTCGTCGACGACGTCGTCGACGCCTTCTGTCGCGCCGTCGAGCGCGGCGGGGGGCTCGTCATCAATGTCGGAACGGGGGTGCAAACGTCGGTGGCGCGGCTCTACGCCACGATGGCGACGCAGGCGGGTTCGGGAGAGCCGCCCGTCTACGGAGCGGCACGGCCCGGCGACCTGCGGGCCAACGCGCTCGACCCGGCCCGGGCGAAACTCCACCTCGGCTGGGTGCCGTGGACCTCGCTCGAGGAGGGTGTCGCGGCCACCCTCGTCTTTGCCGCCCGGCAGGCGGGCGGTCGGTCCCGGCGATGATCGTCGTCCTCGCCGGCGGGGTCGGGGCGGCACGCTTCATCGAGGGGCTGGTCCGGATCGTCGCCGAGCCCGAGATCACTGTCGTCGGCAACACCGGCGACGACGCGACCCTGCACGGACTGCACGTCAGCCCGGACCTCGACACGGTCACCTACACGCTCGCCGGGGCGGCGAATCCCGAGACGGGCTGGGGGCTGGCGGGGGACTCGTTCCGGACGATGGAGGCGCTCGAGCGCTACCGCCTCCCGACGTGGTTCCGGCTGGGCGACAGGGACCTCGCGACCCACCTGTTCCGGACCGTCCGACTCGCCGCGGGCGCCGCGCTGAGCGAGGTGACCGCCGAGATCGCCGAGGCGTGGGGACTGCGATTCCGCCTGGTGCCGATGAGCGACGACGCAGTGCGGACGCGGCTCCGGCTGGCGGGTGGTGGCGAGGTCGACTTCCAGGAGTACTTCGTCCGGCTGCGCCACCAGGTCGCCGTGGAGTCGATTGACTACCGGGGTGCCGCGTCGGCCTTTCCGGCGCCGGGGGTCGTCGCGGCGCTGGCCGCAGCCGAAGCAATCGTGCTCGCGCCGTCGAACCCGCTGCTTTCGATCGCCCCGATCCTCGCGGTCCCCGGGATCGGCGAGGTTCTCGCGCGCCGTCGGGAGCGGGTCGTCGCCGTGTCGCCGATCGTCGCCGGGCGGGCCCTGAAAGGTCCCGCCGACCACCTCCTCGCCGAACTCGGCCACGAGTCGTCGGCGGTCGGCGTCGCGCAACTTCTCTCGCCGTACGTGGGACGTCTCGTCATCGACCGCGCGGACGCGGTTCTCGGCGGGCGAGTCTCGGCCGTCGGCGTCGATGCCGTCGTGGCCGACACGGTGATGCGCACGCCCGAGGTCGCGGCAGAGCTCGCCCGGGTCGCGCTCAGCTCGGTCGCGGGCCAGCCATGACGGCGCCGTCGCTCGCGGTGATCGGCGTCCCGGGATTTCCGGAGATCGTCCCCGGTTCGAACCTCGGCGAACTCCTCGCGGCGCAGGCGCCGCTCGAGGGGGGCGACATCGTCGTCGTCACCCAGAAGATCGTCTCCAAGGCCGAAGGCCGCCTCGTGCCGGTCGACCCGGCCGATCCCGAGGCGAAACGCCGACTCGCCGAATCCGAGGCCCGACGCATCTTGCGGCGGCGCGGCGAGCTCGTCGTGACGGAGACCCGTCACGGGTTCGTCTGCGCGAGCTCGGGCGTCGACCTGTCCAACGTCGAGGAGGGTTTCGCCGTGCTGTTGCCGGTCGACCCCGATCGCTCGGCGCGGGGCATCCGCGCCGCGATCCGCGCCCGACGCGGCCTCGAGGTCGGGGTGATCGTCTCCGACACGTTCGGGCGCGCCTGGCGCCGGGGCCTCGTCGACGTGGCGATCGGCTGCGCCGGTGTCGCCGCGATAGTCGATCTGCGCGGCTCGCTCGACGGCTCCGGGAGGTTGCTCGTCGCCACCGAAATGTGCATCGCCGACGAGATCGCCGCCGCGGCCGAGCTCGTCATGGGCAAGGCTGCCCACGTGCCGGTGGCGATCGTGCGCGGCGCCGATGCGTCGTGGTTGCGGGAATCCTCGGTCGCGGCCGAGATCGTGCGCCCCCCCGGTGAGGACCTGTTCCGATGAGGGCGCGCCCCGTCGGGGGCCCGGACGATCGGCTTGCCGCGGGCGTCGTCCTCGTCGTCGAGCAACTCCGGCGGGCGGTCCCGGGCGGCATCGGGACGTACACGCGCGCCCTTCTCGGCGGGCTCGCTTCGCTCGCTGAGGCCGACCGGCCGCACTGCCGTCTGTACGCCTCGCGACCCCGCGAGCGTCCCGATCCCCTCGACGATCTCGGGTTTCCCGTCCGCACCTCGCCGTGGCCGGCCGCGGTGCTCGTGCGCGCCTGGGGCGCCGGGTTCGGGCGCGTCGGACGTGACGCCGCGATCGTGCACGCCACCTCGTCGGCTTGCCCGCCGGCCGCGGCGCCGCTCACCGCCGCGATCCACGACCTCGCCTGGCGAACCTTGCCGGAGGCGTACCCGGCGCACGGTCGCCGTTGGCACGAGCGGGCCCTGCGCCGTGTCGCCCGGCGCGCCGCCTGCGTCATCGTCCCGTCGGAGGCGACGGCCCACGCCCTGCGGGAAGCGGGAGTCGGCGTCGCCGACGACCGCATCGCAGTCGTCGAGGAGGGCTCGGACCATCTCGCGCCGGCCGACGAGGCCGCGGCGCACGGGGTCCTCGCCCGCCTCGGCGTCGGGAGCGACTACCTATTGGCAGTCGGGACGCTCGAACCGAGGAAGAACCTCGCCCGTCTCGTGGCGGCGTACGCCATCGTCCGACAGCGCCACGCCGCGCCGGGGCCGCTCGTCATCGTCGGACCGCCGGGGTGGGGCGACCCGACTGCGACCCCGCAGGCAGGGGTCGTCTTCACCGGGCCGGTTTCCGACCCCGTGCTCGCCGGCCTCTACGCGGGGGCGCACCTCGTCGTGTACGTGCCGCTCGTCGAGGGTTTCGGCCTCCCGGTCGTCGAGGCGATGCGCGCCGGCACCCCGGTCGTCGCCAGCGCCGTCCCGAGCTCCGCCGGCACCGCCTACGAGGTCGACCCCTACGACGTCGAGGCGATCGCCGAGGGGCTCGTCCGCGTGAGCGCGGCGGAGGATCTGCGGACCCGCCTCGTCGCGGCAGGACGCGCCCGTGTCGACCTGCTCACCTGGCGGGCCGCGGCCGCGGGCCACCTCGCCGTGTGGCGGCGACTTTTGGGAGTGGCCCCGTGAGCGGGGGCGGCTCACCCGTCCGCCGGATTGGGGTCGCGGTCGATGTGACGGCGGTGCCGGGCCGTCCGGTCGGTGCCGGCCAGTACACGGTGGCCGTCGTCGGCGCGCTGGCGCGCCGGGGCGATGTCGCGCTCGATCTCGTCACGCGACGGTCCGACGGGGCGCGCTGGCGAGCCGTCGCGCCGGGCTGCGCCGTCGTCGCCACGGCGCCCGACCGCCGCCCGCTGCGCCTCCTGTACGGAGAGATGCGATTGTCCGCGACCCTGCGACGCAGCTGCCCCGGAGCGGTGGTTTTCTTCGGGCCGCACTACTCGTTGCCCGTTCGGCTGAACCTGCCGGCCGTCGTCACGGTCCACGACCTGACGATGGTCGACCACCCGGAGTGGCACGAGCGGGCCAAGGTCGTCTATTTCCGGCGGGCTCTGCGCCGGGCCGCGACGATCGCCGCCGCGGTGATCTGCGTGAGCGAGACGACCGCCCGTCGCTTCCGGGAGCTCTACAGCCCGCGCGCCGCCGTCCACGTCGTGCCGCACGGCCTCGACCACCGGGCGTTCGGCCCCGAAGAGCCGGTTCCCGGCGCGGACGCGACCGTGCTCGCGCACCTCGGTGTCGTCGAGCCGTACGTGCTCCACCTCGGGACGGTCGAGCCGCGGAAGAACATCCCCGCGCTCGTGGCGGCGTTCGACGCCATAGCAGGCGGTCATCCCGGTCTCACCCTGGTGCTCGCCGGGCCGTCGGGTTGGGGGAGCGACGGACTGGAGGACGCGCTCCGGTCGGCACGCCATCGGGACCGGGTCGTCCGGCTCGGCTACGTCGAGGCGATGGGAGTCCCGGCGCTGCTGCGGCGCGCCGCGACCGTCGCCTACCCGTCGTTCGCCGAAGGGTTCGGTTTGCCGGCCCTCGAGGCGCTCGCCTGTGGCGCGCCGCTCGTGACCTCGCGGGGAACGGCGATGGCGGAGCTCGCCGGGCCGGCGGCTCTCCTCGTCGATCCGGACGACCCCGCCTCGCTCGTCGCGGCTCTCGATGCCGCGCTGACCGGCGGGCCGGGAGCGACGGCGCGTCGGGTCGAGGGGCTCGCCCGGGCCCGCGAGTTCACCTGGGCGCGCTCGGCCGCCGGCCACGTGGCGGCGTTCCGGGGGGCGCTGGGGCGAAGCTGAGCCGGATCGGCAGGAATTAGCGTGGCGTTCAGGAGGGAGGCGCGGTGCGGACGTTCGTCACCGGGGCATCCGGTTTCGTCGGGACGTGGCTCACCCGTCACCTTGAGGCCTGTGGCGACGAGGTCTACCCCCTGCGCGACGAGTTCGACATCGCCGACGAGGAGGTCGTCGCGCGCGAGGCCTCGCGGGCGCGACCGGACGTCATCTACCACCTCGCCGGTCTGACGCACGTCGGGCGTTCCTGGGAGGCGCCCGCCGAGACCTTCCGGGTGAACGCGCTCGGCACGCTCGTCCTCCTCGAGGTGGCAAGGAAGCTCGCGCCCCGACCGCGGGTCCTCCTCGTCAGTTCGGCCGAGGTCTACGGGCTCGCCGGGAACGCTCCCGTGGACGAGGACGCACCCCTGCGGCCGGTGACGCCGTACGCCGCGAGCAAGGTCGCGGCGGAGTACCTCGGGCTCCAGGCTTTCCTCGGCCGAGGACTCGAGGTCGTGCGGGTCCGGCCGTTCAATCATGTCGGGCCCGGCCAGGCCGATTCCTTCGTCGTCTCGGCCCTCGCCCGACGAGTGGTCGAAGCGGAACGGGCCGGCTCGCGTGAGGTGCGTGTCGGCAACCTCACTCCGGCGCGGGACTTCACCGACGTGCGCGACGTCGTCCGGGCCTACCGGCTCCTCGCCGAGCTCGGCGTCGCCGGCGATGTCTACAACGTCTGCTCGGGCCGGGCGGTGTCGATCTCAGCCGTGCTCGAACAGATCATCGCCCTCGCCGCGGGCCCGGTCACGCCGGTCGAGGACCCGGCGCTCGTCCGACCCGTCGACCTGCCGGTCCTCGTCGGGGACGGGCGTCGGTTCGCCGCGCTCTCCGGTTGGAAGCCGGAGATTCCTTTGGGTGAGACGCTCGTCGACGTGCTCGCGGCCTGGCGGGAGCGCGTCGAGAGACTCTGAACGAAGCATCTGAGGATGCGCGCGGCTTGCCTTCACCCGCCGCGATGGGGTCAGGGGGCAGAAATCGAACCGAGGTCGCCAGCTCCTCGGGGCGGCGGCCTTCTGCCGGCTCGTCCCGGACGACTCGGGCCGGCCTTTCCCGCCGAGCAGTGCCGCGAGCTCTCCGTGACAGGACTTCTCCGGTCTCCTCCCTTCCGGGAAGGGTCGTTTCTCCGTTCGCCGGCGTCATCTGCTCGGTGATGGTGCGCCAGGTCCTCGGGGGACTGTCGGATCGCGGCGCGATCCGACAGTCCCCCGAGGACCCGAAGAGACCCGACGGCTCGATGACGCCCAAGTGGGTCTTGTCCAGTGGTCTCCTCGAGCCGGCTCAGCGACGGTCCAGCGTGACGGTGTCACCCCGGCTAGCGTGAAATGCCCGATGCCGGAGGATCACGCGCCACCGGTGGTCGCCGTCCTCGTAGCCTCCGATTCCGGACCGTGGTTCGAGAGGTGTCTCGCCGCGCTCGTGGCGCAGGACTACGCGAACCTGACGACGCTCGTCGTCGACGCGGCCAGCACCGAACCGCTCGCGGCGCGCGTCGCGGCGGTCGCGCCCGGCTTCTACATCACCCGGCTCGAGGAGAACCACGGTTTCGGGCCGAGTGCCAATGCCGTGCTCGAGGTGGTCGAGGGCGCGACGTACTTCCTTTTCTGCCACGACGACGTCGTCCTCGATCCCGACGCCGTCCGAGCGATGGTCGAGGAGGCGATCCGCTCTAACGCCGGGATCGTCGGTCCGAAGCTCGTCGACGCGGCGGAGCCGGACCGCATCCTGCAGCTCGGACTCAGCATGGACCGCTTTGGGGCACCGGTGCGTCGGGTCGAGCGCCGAGAATTCGACCAGGCCCAGCACGACGAACCGCGCGAGGTCTTCGCGGTTCCGGGCGGATGCATGCTCGTACGGGCCGACCTGTTCGTCGCCATCGGTGGATTCGACCCGCAGATCTCGATGCTCGGCGAGGACATCGACCTCTCCTGGCGGGCCCGGATCGCCGGCGCTCGCGTCATGGTGACCCCGCTCGCGACCGTCCGTCACCTCGAGGCGACCGCGGGGCGCCGCCGACCGTTGCCGGAGGCCCGGGCCCTGCAGTGGCGCCACATGCTGCGCGCGACCCTGAAGAACTACGGTCCGACCCGGCGGACGGGAATCATGATTCAGTTCGCCTGCCTGAGCGTCCTCGAAGTCGTGTACTTCGCGCTGATCGGCCGGAGTCGCCGCGCCCGCGAGGTCATCGACGCCTGGCGTTGGAACCTCGCCCCGGCGCGGGACCTCAGCGGTGCCCGGGCGGCCGTCGGCGCGACCCGTCGGGTGCCTGACCGGGTCGTGCTCCGTCTCGCCGCGCGCCGATCCTTTCGTTTCCTGCGGGCGGCGCGGGTCCGCCTCGAGGCACTGGTCCTGCGCTGGACCGGCCGTCACGGCGACAGGGAACAGCGGGCCCGCGACGTCGTCGCTGGCCGCCGCCGCCCGCGTTGGATGACCGTCTGCGCTCTCCTCGCCGGTTTCGTCGCCGTGTGCGGGTCGCGCTTGTTGCTCACCGGCCACCTGCCGCTCGTCGGCGGCTACCTGCCGATTCCGGAGCCTTTCCACCTCATCGCCACCTACCTCGGTGGGACGACGGATCGGGGGACCCAGCCGGTGGGTCCGGTCTCGCCGGCGTTCGCGATCCTCGGGCTCGCCGGTCTCGTCGCCGCCGGTTCGATGGGGGTCGTCTTGAAGGTCGGGATGGTCCTCGCGGTCGTCGCCGGCGTGTTCGGCGTCGTGCGTCTAGTCCGCCCGCTCGGCCCGCGGTCCGCCTCGTTCGCCGCCGGGGTGACCTACCTGTTCCTGCCGCTCGTCTGGAACGACCTCGCTCGCGGGGATCTCCAGGCCCTCGTCGTCTACGGGGGGATGCCCTGGATGCTCTCCCGGCTCGGCCGGGCGACGACGCTGCCGCCCTTCGGCGCGGAGCCGGTCCCGATCCGGTCGCGTCGTACGGTCGAGGAGTGCCTCAGTCTCGGCGTGCTCGTCGCTCTCATCGCGTCGTTCGCTCCGGCGGCGGTCCTCGTCCTGCTCGTCGCCGCGGTCGCAATCGTCGGCGTCTCGTTCGCGCTCGGTGGGATGACGCCGGGCCGGCGCTCGCTGCGCGGCCTCGTCGTCGCGGCCGGATCGGTCGTCGTCGCCTTCGTGCTCTGCTTCCCGTGGTCGGTCACCTTCTTCCAGTCGGGCGCCCGCTGGAGCGTCGTCGCCGGCGTCGCGACGACGGGCTCGGGGGTGCCGAACGTCGCGGCGTTGCTGCGTTTCGACCTCGGTCCGATCGGTCGCGGTCCTCTCAGCTACGCGTTCGTGGCGGCGGCGCTCTTCGTCCTCGTGGTCGCCCGTGCCGATCGCTTCGCCTGGGGCGTGCGGTGGTGGGGTGTTGCGCTGGCGACTTTCGCGTTCGCCTGGGTCGCGGGGGAGGGCTGGCTCGGCGCGGGGGGCGGCGCGGATCGTGAACTTGTCGCGCCGGCGGCGTCGTGCGTCGCGGTGCTCGTCGGGCTCGGGGTCGCGTCGATGACGCGCGAGGTGTCGGGCTCGCGACTCGGCTGGCGTCAGCTCGCGACGATGGTTTTTGCCGTCGTCGCCCTGGCCGGCTTGTTGCCGGTGCTCGCCGAAGCCTGGGGCGGTCGGTGGAATCTTCCCGAGATCGGCTATGACTCGGTGCTGGCGGCGAGCGTCGGAAGGAACGGCACCGTGGTCGTTGCCCGCGAGCTCTGGCTGGGCGCGCCGCTCGCCCTGCCGCTCAAGGGATGGCAGATTCGTCCGGGCCTCGAGGCGGCGCTCACGCTGACCGGCCTGCCGGATGCCACGGCACTGTGGCCCAACGCCAACCCCGGCGTCGGGGCGATGCTCACCGCGGCGGTCTCCGACGCGGAGCTCGGGCACACGGTCGAGCTCGGAAGGCTCCTCAGCGCGGGCGGGGTCTTTCTTGTCATCATCCCGACGGCGTTCGCGCCGGTGCTGACGGGCGTCCAGACCGCGACACCGGCGCCTCCGCCGTCGGGCCTCATCGCCGCGTTGGCAAACCAGCAGGACCTGCGGGAGCTGCCGAGCGAGGGGGGGACGTATCTGTTTGAGAACGTGGACTGGCGAGCCTCCGCCGACGAGGCGTTCGCCCCTCCGGGCGGCGCGACGCCGGCGCCGTTGCGGTCCCTCGGCGTCGTGGCGGCGCTTGGTGGCTGGCTGGCCGCCGCGGTGGTCGCGGTCCACCGGCGCCGTCGCCGCCGGCGGGAGCGGGGCGCGGGGACCGGCGGCGGGGCGCCCGGCGCAACCCGGGATCCCGAACGAGCCGGAGCGGAGTCGTGACGGTCACGAACGGTGCCGTGCCGGGCGAGCCGCGTCGTCTGCCGGTCGTCGTGGCCGTGCTCGCCGCGCTCGTGCTCGCCGGCGCCGCCAGCGTGCTCATCCGCCCCGCGACGGGTCATCCGGCCTCTGGATCGCTCGCGGCCGAAACGGACGGTCTGCCGGGGGCGCACTCGACGGCGTGGTTCTGCGCCGGTCCATTGCCGGTCGGGGTGCCGCACGAGGCGTCGTCGATCGCAATCGCCAACCGTGGGCCTCGCCCAGCCACGGCCGAGGTGACGATAGTTCTCGCTTCGGGTGCCGGGTCAACCGAGAAGGTCGCCGTTCCGGCCGACCACGAGTCGGTCGTTGGCTTATCGCACGTTCACGGCACGTCCGTCGCCGCGGTACGGGTCGTCGTCGACGGCAACGGCTTCTCGGTCGTCGAGCTCGTCCAGGGGGCCCTCGGTCCGGACGCCGCGCCGTGCGCCCGACAGGCGGCGTCGACCCAGTACCTCGCGGTCGGGAGCACGGCGGCGCGCAACAACCTCGCCATTTCGCTCTACAACCCGGGCTCGACTCCCGCCGTCGCCAACGTGTCCTTCGCGACGCCGCTCGGACCGGAATCGCCCCCCGCCTTCCAGGGGGTGCTCGTCGCGGCCGGCCACGTCGTCGTCCTTTTCGCCGCCCACTCGCTGCCGTTCCGTCGGTTCGTCTCGGCGACGGTGCGCTCGTCGGGCGGTGGGATCGTCGTCGGGGCGAGCGACACCGTGGAGAACCGCGGCGTCGCGCTCAGCGCGCTCCAGGGCTCGGCCACGCGGCCCTCGACCCGGTGGTTCTTCGCGCCCACGTCGGGTGGCGCCTCGGCGTCGCAGGCGTTCGACCTCATGGACCCCGGGAAACGCCCGGCCGACGTCGAGATCCGCCTCGGTGGGCCGAACGGGATCGGCGAGATCACGCTGGCGCTCGCCCCCGGCGCGACGACGCGCTACGTGCCCGCGGGAGACGAGTCTGTGACCGCGGTGCGCTGGGCAGTGGTCACCTCGCTCAATGACGCGCCGATCGTGGCGGCCCGCGAGGTCCTCGTCGGGTCCGCTCTCAAGACGACTGCCCCGCGGGCCAAGAACGCCGCCCAGCGCCGACGCCGTTCCCTGTTCCTTCTTCCGGCGCTGCCCGTTGGGTTCACGATCACGTCGGGGGTCACTGCCCCCGCCGACGACTGGGTGCTCATCGGCGGGCAGAGCGACCCGCGGGTCTCCGAGTTCGTGACCGTGGCGAACTTCACGGCGCATCCCGCGACGGTATGGATCCGGCCGCTCAAGGGAACTCTCGCCGGTCTCGGGCCCTTGCGCCTCCCCGCCGACGGTTCGGTCCTTGTTGACCTCGCCGATCTTCCGGCGGCCGCGGGTCGCCTGGCGCTCCGGGTCACGGCCGACGTCGCCGTCGTCGCAGGGGAGGAGCTCTACGCCAGGGGCTCGAGCGGGTCGGTGGGTTTGGCCGCCCCGGCGGCATTCCCGGTCGGCTGAGCAGCCGCGGCGCCGGAGTCACCGTTTGCTCCGGCGCCGGCCGGCACGGGCTGCGGCGGCGGGGCGACGATCCCGCCGACCACGTGGGCGATTTCAGCTTGATCTCCGTGGACGGGTCGGCCGTAGGCACTGTCAATGAGGCGGGCGACTTCGGCCCCGTCGATCGACTCCTTCTCGAGGAGGGCCTTGGCGACGGCCTCGAGCCCGGCGCGGTGCTCTTCGAGGATGCGCCGCGCCCGGTCCTCCTGGTCTCGCAGGATCCGCGCGATCTCCTCGTCGACGACGCGGCTCGTGTCTTCGGAGTAGTCGCGGGAGTGCATGAGATCCTCGCCGAGAAAGACCGTCCCTTGGGATCCCCACGCCATCGGGCCGACGCGATCGGACATCCCCCATTCGCGGACCATCTTGCGCGCGAGCTCGGTGTTGCGCTGCAGGTCGTCGCTCGCACCCGTCGAGAGGTCGCCGTAGACGATGAGCTCGGCGACGCGACCGCCCATCCGCACGCAGAGGGAGTCCTCGATGTACTCGCGCCGGTAGATGTGCTTCTCCTCGACGGGGAGCTGCCAGGTGACACCGAGCGCGAGGCCCGTGGGGATGATGCTCACCTTGAGGAGCGGGTCGGCGAAGGGCAGGACGTACGAGAGGATGGCATGACCAGTCTCGTGGTAGGCGACGCGGGATTTCTCAGCGTCGGAAAGCACCAGGGAGTCGCGTTGCTGGCCCATGAGGACGCGGTCGCGCGAGGCGTCGAAGTCCTGCATCTCTATGAGCTGGCTGTTGCGCCGGACGGCGTGGAGCGCAGCCTCGTTGACGAGGTTGGCGAGATCGGCGCCACTCATGCCCGGCGTGCCGCGCGCGACGACCTCGAGGTCGACGTCCGGTCCGATCCGCTTGTCGCGACAGTGCACCTGCAGGATCGGCGTGCGCTCCGACAGATCGGGGAGGGGGACGATGATCTCCCGGTCGAAGCGGCCGGGTCGCAGGAGCGCGGGATCCAGGATGTCCGGCCGGTTCGTCGCCGCCATCATGACGACGCCCTCGGCCGGGTCGAAGCCGTCCATCTCGTTCAGCATTTGGTTGAGCGTCTGCTCGCGTTCGTCGTGGCCGCCGCCCAATCCGGCGCCGCGATGGCGGCCGACGGCGTCGATCTCATCGATGAAGATGATGCAGGGCGCGTGCTTCTTGCCCTGGACGAACAGGTCGCGCACGCGCGATGCGCCGACGCCGACGAACATCTCGACGAAGTCGGAACCCGAAATCGAGAAGAACGGGACGCCGGCCTCGCCCGCAATCGCGCGCGCAAGCAGCGTCTTTCCGGTACCCGGCGCACCGACCAGCAGGACGCCTTTGGGAATTCGTCCGCCCAGGCGCGTGAAGCGCTTGGGGTCACGCAGGAACTGGATGATCTCCTCGAGTTCATCCTTCGCCTCGTCGATTCCCGCGACGTCGGCAAAAGTCACCTTGTGCGTATTTTCGGTGAGCAACTTGGCGCGGCTCTTTCCGAACGACATCGCCTTGCCGCCGCCAATTTGCATCTGGCGCATGAAGAAGATCCAGAGCGCGGCGAGCACGAGCACCGGGAACCATTGCACGAGCGCGACCATCCACCAGGCGTCGCCCTCGGCAGGCTTAACCGCGATTTTTACGCCCTTATCGCGAAGCGTCTTGACGAGGTCGGGATCCTGCGGCGCGTACGTTTTGAAGTGCTCGCCGTTGGTGCTCTCGCCCTTGATCTGGTTGCCCTGGATGGTGACCTGGGCGGTCTGGCCCTTTTCGACCTGATTCAGGAAATCAGAAAAAATTATCTCGGGCTCATGGGGCTGCTGTCTGCTGAAGATGTTGAACAGCAGAAGAAACATCAGCCCCAGCACGAGCCAGAGCGCAATGCTGCGGGAAAATTGGTTCATCCCTGCTTAAAAGGTACCACGCCGGTTTATGACCAAGCAACGAGCGGTTCACAATTCCCATGGGCCGCGCGCCTCGACTCTGAGCACGACCCGGGTCGCCGGGGTCACCAGCGCTCGCACGCCGCGCGCGAGCCCCGGAAGCCACACGACCTCGTCGGCGAGCGTCACGACCGGCCAGGAGGCGCGGCGGCGGCGCGGCACCTTGCGGTCGATGAACACCTCTTTTACCTTGCGCGATGCGCCCAGACCGAGCGGCTCGATGCGGTCGCCCGCGATGAAGTTGCGCACGACCAGGCTCATGCCGCCAATCGCGCCCGCGTCGAACAGGGCGCGGCGGTCATCCGGCGGCATCGGCGCATCGGGCGCGGAGATAAGGCGCGCATCGAAAGCGAAGCCGCAGCCGCGAACCTCGGTCGTACCATCGAGAGCGAGCGGGACTTCGAATTTTGGCTGAGCCGTGCGCGCGATGCGTTCGATACGGAGACGGCCGTATTCTCGCCGCGCGCGCCATCCACCGGGCAGGACGACTTCGCCATTGGGTGGTCCGTCGAGGACGAGCCGCACCACCGCATCCACGTGCGCGCGGCCGATTCGGCGGAGATCGCCCGTCGAATTGCGAAGCAGTGCGCGCACCACCGGCCCGCGCAATGCGGGGTCGAGCGCCGCAAACCGGTCAAGCACGAATCCGCCGCCGGCGTGCCGCATCGCGGCAAGCTCGCGCTCGGCCTCCCGCTCGACGAACTCATCGACCGCGCGCATCTCGGCGGCGAGCGCCGCAAGCCGCCGCCCCGCGCCGGGGGCGTACTCGCGCTCCAGCATCGGGAGCAACTCGTGGCGGATTCGATTTCGAAGCGGCGCCATCGACGCGTTGCTCGTGTCCTCGACGAAGCCGGCGCCGATCGCTTCGAGATAACTGAGGATCGCGGAGCGCCCGACGGTGAGCATCGGGCGAATCAGCCGTCCCGGCCCTGACTCGGCCATCGCGCCGATTCCCGCGACACCCGCACCGCGGAGCATCCGCATGATGACCGTCTCGGCCTGGTCGCCCGCATGATGGGCGAGCGCGATGTGCGCTGCGCCGATTCGATCGGCGATGCGGCCGAGGAACTCGTGGCGCGCCTCTCGCGCGCGTTCTTCAAGATTCGCAGTGTGAGCGTCGAGTCCGGCCGCGCGCTCGACGGTAAGCTCGATCCCCACTCTGGCGCAAAGCGCGCGGACGAACGCCTCGTCGCGATCGGATTCCGCGCCGCGCAGCGCATGATTGAGATGCGCCGCCGCGATGCGATAGCCGAATCGCTCGCGCGCATCGAGCAAAGCGTGCAGGAGCGCGACCGAGTCCGGCCCGCCCGAAAGCGCAACCAGGATCAGCTCGTCCCGTGCGACCCCGATGCGCGCGAGCGCGCCCGCGACCGCAGAGGGTACGATATTTCGCTCGTCACGAGGCATCATCAGTCACAATCATCCGCGACGGCCCGGCCCCGCAGCGGAGCCGAATCGATGCGAATGGCCCCAATAGTATAGCTCCTGCGCCATCGTGAATGACGCCGGCCGCCATGCGGAATTGGGCCGCGCTCAGCGCCCCAGTTGGTCGAGCAGATGGAGGATGATCCCGATGCCGGGGAGGTTCACGTCGAGTTCCTCGGCGAGCGTGCGGATCACGCGGATGCGCCGGAGCGTCTCGCGATTGTAGAGCGGCTCGCGCCGTCCGCCGACGTCGATCACGCGCGCGGGAGCGAGCAACTCCTCGAACTCCCACACCGCCAACTGCCGCTCGCTGATTCCACCGAGGTCGCACAAGACTGCGCGGCTCAGAAACGCCGCGCGGACAGGGGATGAGCGCCGGGGCCGCGCCTGGGATGTGGTCCGCCGCGCCATCATCTCAACTCTTCGCCATCAACTCGGCGCGCGGGTCTGCCACCGAGCGCGCGCGTCGCCGCTGCGCGATCTGCTCCATCAGCGCCCGCTCATCAGAAGTGAGATCGATCGGCGCGAGCACCTTGAGTTCATAGAGCAAATCGCCGGCAGGATCCTTGGCGCGCGCGGGCAGCCCGCGGCCCCTAAGCCGCATCACGCGGCCGCTCTGGCTTCCCGCGGGAATCTTGAGCGAGATTTTGCCCTCCGGCGTCGGCGCGGTGACATCGGCGCCGAGCGACGCCTCGTAGTCCCACACCGGCAGAACGCATCGCACGTCCCGCCCGGCGACCGTGAAAACCGGATGCGGCTCGATGCGGATGGTGAGGTAGAGGTCGCCGTTTAAGTCGGCGCGCGGGCCGCGCCCGCCCTGCCCTCTGAGGCGCAGATGCGTGCCGTCGCTCACCCCGGCCGGGATGGTGACCTCGAGCGTGCGGGGCGACGGGATCGATCCGCGACCGCCGCAGGCCGGACACGGTTGCGCCGAGCGGATTACGCGGGTCTTGCCCTGGCGCTCCTCGCGGCCCACCATGCCGGTTCCGCCGCATGCGACGCATTCATCCTCGGACATCAGTTCGAGCCGCCGCTTCGCGCCGCGGATCGCATCCATGAGCGCGATTCGAACCTCGGCCCTCAAATCGGGCGCTCGCTGCGGCTCTCCCGCAAAGCCGTATTCCTCGAAGCCGCGCGTGCGAAAGCCGCCCAGCCCGCCGAAGAACTGCTCGAAAAAGTCGCTGAAGCCGCCGGTTGCAAATCCGCGCGCCCCGCCGCCCGCCGCGCCTGCGGCCGCTTGCGCGTACCGGCGCCGCATCTCCTCCTCGGAGATTCCGCGCTCCCAGTCTGCGCCGAGTTCATCGTATTTCTTGCGCTTCTCGGGATCGCTCAGGACCTGGTAGGCCTCGTTGATCTCCTTGAACCTGGCCTCGGCGGTCTTGTTGCCGGGGTTGACGTCGGGATGATACTTGCGCGCGAGTTTCCGGTAGGCGCTCTTGATTTCCGCCTCGGATGCGTTGCGCTCGACGCCCAGGAGCTTGTAGTAGTCGCGGAATTCCATTCAGCGGGTCCAGCTATCCAAGATGCGCATGAAACGGCGCTGTGCAATGCGGCCCCGGCGCGAGGTCTTCGGCACCCTCCCCGACCATGGCAGGCGCCCCGGCTCGCTTGGGTCGCGTCCCCAAGGACGCTTCGATTGGGCGCGCCACGGGCAACGCCGTGTGGGTCCTACGGTGAAGGCTTGGAGCCGGATTCGGCGCCGCCCGATTCGCTTCTCGGCTCGGTCAGCGCCTTGAGCTTCGCTTCGAGGGCGCGCACTTCGGACTCAAGCCGCGACTGCCGCTGCCATATGAACGCTACGTACAGAAACATTGCGACGAAGATAATGCTGTAAGTGGCGAACAAGTATCCGAAGTGTTCCATCAAATGTCCCCCGAGCGAACCTCGGCCAGCGCGATCCCGCGGGCCAAGGCGGCAAGCCGCGTCCCCATCCTCAGTTCCGCGAATCGCACCAGGAACAGCCATGCGAATGTCACGGTTATCGCCGTCAGCGATACCAGCAGCGTCGCAACCATCCGCGGATCCTGGAGCCCGTGTCCGCCCTGGCGCGTTACGAGCACCGCCGGATGAATCGTGCGCCACAGCCGCACCGAAAGAATGATCACCGGAACATCCAGCGCCGCCACGATACCGATCACCGCGGCGAAACGCGCCACCTGGCGCGAGTCTTCGATCATCACGCGCAGCATCAGGTAGCCGCCATACAGCAGCCACAGGATGAACGTGCTCGTCAGGCGCGAGTCCCAGGTCCACCACGTGCCCCACATCGGCCGTGCCCATAGCGACCCGCTGACAAGCATCAGCGTGCAGAAAAGCATCCCGGTCTCCGCCGCGGCATGGCCAAGATCGTCCCAGATTTGTCCGCCGAGCCACAGGTAAAAGATGCCCGCGACCGCGACCAGGCCGAATGCCATGAACGCGATCCACGCGCACGGGACGTGGAAATAGAAAATGCGCTGCACGATCCCCTCGTCGGCCTCGGTGGGAACGTACTCGAAGACCATGTAGAGCGCCGTGATCACGAGGATGAGACTCAGGACACCGAGCGAAGTGACCAATTTCCGAGCCATGATGGCGACCTCTATTCCTCCGTGATTACGTGCTCGAAGAGCAGGTAGCCCGCGCTCACGAATAGCACGTTGAACGCGACGAGTATCTCGATCCAGTCGCGGGCGGCCGAAAACGGCAATCCCGACAGCGCGGCCGTGCTGGCGCGGACCCCGGCAATCAGGGCGGGCACGTACATCGGGACCGCCAGCAGCGGCAGCATCAGGTCGCTCGCGCGCGAGCGTCCGGTTATCGCCGCGAGCAGGGTCGCGATCGACGCGAATCCGAGCGCGCCCAGCGCGATCACCGGCGCAACCCGCATCAGCGCCGTGTCGAACTCGAGGTTGAAGAACAGCACCATCATCACGACGGCCGCCCCCTCCGCGATCATCATGAAGATGAAGGCCGCAGCCAGCTTGGCGGCATAAAGTCCCGCGCGATCGGCGGGGCTCAGCAGCAGGCCGCGGATGCATCCGTTCTCGCTCTCGGCGGTGAGCGCGCGGGTGGCGCCGAGCATCCCGGAGAAAACCAGCGCTACCCATAACGCGCCCGCCGCGGTCTGGGGTCCGCGGGCGACCGCGGGATCGAGCGCGAAGACCAGCACGACGAGCACGAGCAGGGCGAGCGCGATGAGCGCGATCGTGCTCTGGCCGCTGCGCATCTCGAGGCGCAGGTCCTTGCGCAGAATCGCGGTGAACGCCGCCATCGCCTCAGCGTCCAAGCAGCGTGCGCAAGCGCCCGTGCCGGACCTCCTCTCTTTCCTTTTCCTTGAGCGGGAACATCCGCCCGCGCACGATCTCGTAAAGATCCAACTCGGCGTTCTCGATTTCGGGCACCGCGTGCGCGGTTGCGACGACTGCGGCTCCCCTGGCGAGCGCCGCCACGACGAGTCTCGACATCAGCGCCTGGCCGTCGGTATCGAGCGATGAGAACGGCTCATCGAGGAGCAGGAGCATCGGGTCGGCGATCATCGCGCGCGCGGCGGCAAGCCGCTGTTCCATCCCGCGCGAGAACGCGCGCACGCGCTCGTCTGCGGAAGCCTCCAGCCCGACCCTGGCAAGCCAGGTATCGATCTGAGTGGGCGCATCGGCGACACCGTAGAGCGATGCGTAGAACTCGAGGTTCTCGCGCGCGGTGAGGTTCGGATAGAGATAGCTCCGATGCGAAATCATCCCGATCCGCCGCCGGTAGCGCGGGCCGAGCCGGCGCGAATCGATCCCGAAAACGAGCGCCTGACCTTCGCTCGGCGCCGACAGTCCGGCCAGAATCGAAAGCAGCGTCGATTTGCCGGCGCCGTTGCCGCCGATCACCGCCGCGCCGCGGCCCGGCAGCAGGCGGAATTCGATCTCGCGCAAGACGGGATGCAGGCCGAAGGTCTTGCCGAGGCCGTGAGTTTCTACAACCGGCGCCGCCATCAGTCAGACCAGCCCGTGGCGCGGCCCGCCGGGCGCAGCCCCGCGCCGCACCCGCCGCAGAAATTGGCATTCCTCGCCATGCGCATCCCGCATTGCGGGCAAAATACGTCCTTGGACGATCCTGGCGCAATCGGCGCACGCGCCGGAGCGGCGGGGGCGGCGGATTCGGGACGTACCGGCGGCTGGATGTGGAGCGGCGCGACGCGCGCGGCTGCGCTCTTTTGCGACTCGGCGCGCAGTTTCTCTATCGCCCCCATCGCATCGAGCGCCCGATTCTCCAGCCCCGCGCGCAGCGTCTCGTAATCCGCATCGGACAGCTTGCCCATCTCGCGATCGAACTCGAGTTCGCGCAGGCCTTGCACGGCGAAGGCGCGCTGATGCTCGAGCCGTTCGAGTTCCGGGTCGGCCCCGCCGCTTCGAGGCACCGAATACATCCCAGCGGCGAGCGGCGCTGCGACAAACAGCGCAACTCCCGCAATAATCATGATGGCGGCCAGGAAGATCACGATTCAGAGCTGCTCCCGGATTTCCTCATCGAGCTTGCGCTTGAGCGCGGAGTCCAATTCGCGATCGCGCTCCGGCGCACCCGTCGAAGGCGCGGGCGCCGCAAGCCGCCATCGGTTGGCCGCGATTACGATGAGCGTGCCGCCCAGCAGCACGGCCAGAAACGGCATCGTCCACGCGAGCAGGTTGAAACCCTCGGCGGGGGGTGCGGAAAGCACTTTCTCGCCGTACTTGTGGCGATAGAACGCAAATATCTGCGCGGAGGTCATGCCGCGTGCGATCATCGAATCGATTTCCGCGCGCACCGGCACCGAAAAAGAGCACTGGGGATGGTTGCAGTTGGCGACCGTGAGGCCGCATCCGCACTGGCACGTCAGCCCCTCGGCGATCTGCGCGCGCGTGGGACGTTCGGCGGCGAACGCGGGGGCCGCCGCGCCTGAGAACGCGGAGGCAAGCACGAGCACGGCCGCGGCAGCGATCGCGGAGCGCAGGGGCGCGCGCAAGCTCAACCTCTCTCCGCCGCCGGCTCCGCGCCCGATTCTGCGGCGGCCGCGCGGCTGAGCGCCGCCGCGATCGCCGTGCGTTCGCGCACGTTCGGCAACATCGCGACAAAGGTGCCGATCACCATCAACACCCCTCCCGCCCACAGCCACCAGACCAACGGCGTCAGAAACACGTCGAACGTGGCGCCGTTCTCATCGAATCCGGCGAGCACGACGTACAAATCGGCCCGCGGCGTCGAGCGGATCGCCACCTCGGTCGCCGGCTGCTCCTGGCGCTTATAGACGAGCTTGGCGGGCGTCATCATCGCGGTCTGCCGCCCGTTGCGGAGCACCTCGACGCGCGCGGTCGCGCTCAGCAGATGCGGCGTGTCGACGGTCGAGATGCCAAGGTAGTGAAGCTGGTAAGGCCCGATCGTGAAGCTCTCCCCCTCGTGGACGTTCTTCTTCACTTCGGTCTTGAAAAACGATGAGCCGACGACTCCCACAAATGCGACGAGCACGCCGAGGTGAATTATGTATCCGCCATAGCGGCGGTTGTTCTTCGAGACCAGGTTGACGAGCGCGGAGGCGGGCGACTCCGAGACCATATGGCGGCGCGCATTGACTCCGCGCTGGAACTCGACGACCACCGTGCCAAACACAAAGCCCGCGAGCGAGAGCGCGGCCAGCACGTACCACTCGCGGATTCCGCCGATGAGCGCGGCGGCAGCCGTGATGATGCCGAGTACGATCGGAGCACCGAAGCTGCGCAGCAGATTGCCGGCGGTGGTGCGCCGCCATGCGATCAGCGGCCCCACACCCATCAGGAAGATCAGCGCGAGCGCGAGCGGTCCGCCGACGCTGTTGAAGAACGGCGGGCCCACCGTGATCTTGACCCCGCGCACCGCCTCCGAGAGCGCCGGGAAGATCGTGCCCCAGAAGACCGCAAACGCGATTCCGATCAGCACGAGATTGTTGAACAGGAACGCCGCCTCGCGAGAGAGATACGACTCGAATTCGGCGGGGCTGCGAAGCTCGCGCGCGCGGTAAAAGATCAAGGCCGTATAGCCGGCCACAACCACCAGCAGGAACGAGAGGAAGTACGGCCCGATGCCCGTCTGCGTGAATGAATGCACCGACGAGATCACGCCGCTGCGCGTGATGAAGGTGCCGAAAATCGTGAGAGAGAAGCCAAGCCCGATCAGCGCAAGGTTCCACACCTTCAGCATGTCCTTGCGCTCCTGGATCATCACCGAATGCAGGTATGCCGTCATCACGAGCCACGGCATGAAGGCGGCGTTCTCGACCGGGTCCCACGCCCAGTAGCCGCCCCACCCGAGCACCTCGTATGCCCAGCGCGCGCCGAACATATTGCCGAGCGTCAGGAAGAACCAGGAGAAAATCGCCCATCGGCGTGTCGTCCGAATCCACGCATCGTCGAGCTTGCCCGTAATCAGCGCTCCCGCGCCGAACGCAAACGGAACCGACGCGCTCACGTAGCCGGTGTAGAGCGAGGGCGGATGAATCGCCATCCAGTAGTTCTGCAGCAGCGGGTTGAGGTCCTGCCCCTGCGCCGGAACCGGAAAGATCGGATCGAACGGCCTGGTGACGAAATTCAGCATCGCCAGGAAGAAGACCGCCACCCCGCTAAGCACCGCCATCGCGTACGGCGTGATCTCGGGATTCTTGCGGCGGTTCTGGAAGGCGGCGATCGAACTGAAGATCAGCAGCAGCCAGGTCCAGAAGAGCAGCGAGCCCTGCTGGCCGGCCCACAGGGAGGAGAATTTGTACGGCGTCGGAAGCGTCGAGCTCGAGTAAGAAGCGACGTACTCCAGCGAGAAGTCGCTCGAAAGCAGCCCGCTTAACAGCGCCACGACGGCGATCGTCACCATCGCGCACATCGCCCACAACGCGTGGCGCGCGCTCACGATGAACGCCGGCAGGCGGCGCCGCGCGCCATAGACGTTCGCCGCAATCGAATAGATTGCCAGGACGAACGCGATCGCCAGAGAGAGCTTGCCGAGATCGGGCATCAGCCCATCATTGTCCCTTCTTGGGTTCGTACTTGGAAGGGCAACTCGTGAGCACTTGCGATGCGGCGATCGCGCCTTGCGAATCGAGCCGGCCCTCGACGATTACATCGCGGCCGGCCGCGAACATATCCGGCTTGGGCTGTCCGACGCACGTCACCTTGAACGAGGGCGGCTCGCTCGATGCCACCGGCTTGACGCCGTCGGGCGCGGGCTCCGGAATCGGCGCGATCTCGAACTTGAGCGTCAGCGTCGATGGCTCCCAGCTTATCGTGTCGGGCTTGACCCGGCCCGCAACGCGCAGCGACTGACCTTGCAGTTCGGAGGCGCGCGAACTGGCCTCGGTGACGGTCAGGTAGTACTCCGACGTGTTCCGGATTGCAGTGGTAATCAGGTACGCGAGGGCGGCGGCAATTAGTCCCACCCCGATCACAAAACGAAGGCGAAAACGCATAACTTCCTTGTATCGCCGCCCGAAACACCGGGCAAGCACGGTCGCAGGAGCGTCTTCAGCAGCATGTTGAGAAAAGCGGGACCCTCGCGGTTCGACCGCCCTGCGGTCTCAACATGCTGCGTGAAAGATGGCTGCTTTCCTCTATCTTCTCTCCCGGTCTTTTCCGGGGGAGATAAGAGAGGGGGAGCAGGCGGTGATCTGTCACCAGCCTGCTAGCTCTCGCTGTCGGCTTCGCCCCGCTGCCGCGGGCCGAAGGCGACGCCGCGCTTGCTTGCGCGGATGAAATCGATCATCTCGGCGACCTCGGCGGTGAGAGGGCCCGCCGCCTCGAGGCGCGCGATCGCGTCCTTCAGATTCTGCCGCTCGCCAAACAGCGCCACGAACGCACGGCGGAGCGCGCCGATCGCGGCGGCGTCGAAGCCCGCGCGGCGAAGCCCGATCACGTTGATTGCGCGAAGCGTATGGACCCCGTCGGTGATGCAAAACGGCGGGATGTCGCGGCTCATCCGGCTCCCGCCGCGCGCGAGCGCAAGCCTGCCGATCCGCGTGTACTGATGAACCACGCAGTTGCCCGAGATGAGCGCGCGCTCGCCGGCCTCGACCCATCCGGCCAGCAGCGCGCCGCCGCCGATGATGACTGAGTTGGCGATGCGGCAGTCGTGAGCGATGTGCGAATTCTGCATCATGAAGATGTCATCGCCGAGGATCGTGATTTCCCCGCGTTCGCTGCCGCGATGGACGGTTGCGCCCTCGCGGAAGATGTTGCGATTACCGATCCGGACCAGCCGCCGCCCGCCGGTGTAAGCGAGGTCCTGGGGCTCGTCGCCGATCACCGCGTTGGGATGAAAGATGTTGGCCTCGCCGATTTCGGTGTCGCCCAGAATCGTGACGTGGCCTATCAGCCGCGAGCGCGCGCCGATCTTTATTCTGCCGTCAAGCAGGCAGAGCGGACCCACCTCGACGGCGAGCCCAAGCTCGACTTCGGGGCCGACGACCGACGACGGGTGGACCTTGGGCGGCGGAAGCGAGGCGGTCTCAGGAGGCATCGCGGCACCGGTCGGTCAATTGAGCGGGCCCCGCTTCTTGAGGTCGTCGGGATGCTCGCGATCTTCGGTTTTGCCGCCGGGCACGCGGTAGTCTTCACTCGCCCATGTGCCGAGATCGATCATGCGGCATCGTTCGGAACAAAAGGGCCGGAAGGGATTCTTCTGCGACAAGTCCACTTGCTTCTTGCAGACCGGACAGCGCATCGCCACATCCGTCCTTCGCTGAGAAAACTGGCAGAATGGCCCGCCCCGCGCAATTCGGGGGATGGAGGCACAGGGAGCGCACTCTGCCCCGCCGCCTGCGACCTTCGGATCGCCCGCTGAATAGTGAGAACGACAAAAAGCAAGAAGGCCGGAACAATGTCCGGCCTTTTGCAGCAACCGAGTCTCGTTACTCGCCCCTGGCCTTCGCCAGCAGAGCGTCTAACTCTCGATTCACTTGCTCCATCGTCTCGATCAACCGATCGAGGGTGCGATTCAGAGTGGCGTTGTCCAAGCCCTTTCCGTTCGTAGAAGAGACCCGCCCTACTGCTTCTGCGGTCTGGCGGCTTTTTTTGGCACGTTCCATTAGCGCTACGAGGCGTGCTTTTGACTCCGGGCGGAGGGCAAATCTCTGTAATTCCCGCGCCTTTGCTAGTGCCTCAATTACAAGATGGCCGAAGCGTTCAAGCTTGTCCATACCTGCCCAGTCCGCCCAATCCAGAGTCAAGCTACCGCGAGCGATTCTGCATCGCTCGGCCATTTAACCGTCCGTGGACAGGGACGGTCAGTACCGTTTGCCATTAGGTCAGAAATCATGCCAAAAGCGAAACCGATCTTACTGGCATCCGCTGACTTTCCATGAAGCGCTTGAAGCCATCATTGGCATTGATCCTGATCGCGTTGGCCTTAGTCCTGACTGCCGGAAGCGCAGACGTTCCAAAACTTAGTCCGAGCCTGGCCACGGAGTCGCGTGAGAGCATCAAGCTCGCCGAGCAACTGACCGCGGAGCACATAACGCCGGGCTTACAGTCCAATCTCTCTCACGCCATAGACCGCGACCGCCGGGCCGCAAGCCAACAGAACGATGGCCACGATTATTCGACGGCGGTAATCGCGATTTTCACCGTTATTTCCGCGATCGCTGCGGCCCTCATCGCATGGTTCAACTTCCAGTTGGTCGGCGTCACGGACGAGATGAAAAAAGCGACCGCGAAAGCTGCCGAAGCAGCAGCGAAAAGTGCGGAACTCGCCGCGCGCGCCTTGCACTTGGACAGGCCGTTTCTTCATTTCGATTCGATAGACTTGAAAAATTTCCATCCAGATAGCCGTCGTCTGGCCGCTGTTTTCACGTTCAAAAATCGGGGGAAAAGCGTCGCCTTTATTTCTGACGTACAAGCTGCGCTTGGAATAACGAATATGATTAGTGATCTGCCGTACATTGCTGGCGGATCCCCGCCAACCCATGATTTCCCGGGTGAGATCGATTATTCGGGCGATTATAGCTTTGTGCGGATCGAGACGAAGGTTCTGGAACCGGGACAAAGTTCGAGTCAGTGTCACGTACCTTTCAGTCCACCCGAAAGTAAAGAGCTTGATGAGGACCGGACACCAATGCCCGTTTGGCCCGGACATCTCTCGGCAGAATTGTTCAGGCGTTTGACGACCGACGCTTTTGATAGCGGTGAAGCAGAATTGCCCGAGGCTCAACTGACACTGCGGGGGATCGTACGGTATCGCGATGCCGCGCAAGAGCCCTTCTGGACAGAATTTTGTTGGGATTATGTCGTGTCGTTTGATCGCGGTCGCGATTTGGAACCTGGACGATTTGTATTGAGATATTACAAAGATGGCGAATAACGACCACAAGAGCGATAACGCGACGGTACGCGCTGGACGAGCACGCGTGCACCACGCAAAACCCGACTCATTAGGCCCCTTCTCCGGTTCGCGACCAAAGTGAGCGATTGGGTCAAAACTCTGGTCAGCGTCGCCTTTGGTGCGGTCCTAGCCGCTGCTCTCAATTACTTCTTCTGGAAGCGCCAGCATCGCGAGGAAGTGAAGTCGTCGGAAGAACGGGACGCCCGCAGAGAGCGCTTGTTGGAAGAACGCGAACTCCGAAGAGAGCGGGCACGGGCAGTGGAACGACTTCGAGAGGTCGGGGGTCTTCTGATCGAAATCAATCGGGCGGCCTTGTCCGGTCCGAACATCAACCAAACCGAGGTGACCACAACAACCTATATTGAAATTCATCGACTTCGGCGTGAAGTAATCAGCGCCGTGGCGGCCGTTCGCGATGTGTTTCCTGCTGATCGGGGCGACACCGCCTTGCGGCTGAACTTGTTCGAAGGAGCAATTACCGAGAAGGTTCCGCTGGCGCCAGATTCGCTTGGAAATTTACGCAGCCAACTCGACCTGATCTTGGACAAACTTCGCGCAGATGTTTCAATACCTAACAAGTGAAGAGGGCCAGTCGGGCCGCAGCGGGGCGACGGCGCGCATTAGAAGGCGCGTCAGCTCCGCCGGGCGCCTCCGCTACGGCGCGGCGAACCAGAGGGCGGACAGCGGCGGCAGTTCGATCGAGATCGAATTATCGAATTGATGCCACGGGATCGGGGCCGACTGAACCCCGCCGAGGTTGCCCCGATTGCCGCCGCCGTACACGCCGGCGTCGGTATTGAGAATCTCGCGATACCATCCCGGCTCCGGCACCCCGATTCGAAATCCGCTTCGCGCGACCGGCGAGAAATTGCATACGCACACGATCTTGCGTCCGCTCGATGGCGCAATCCGGATGAACGAGATCGCGTTGTCATCGGCGTTGTCCGCATCGATCCAGCGGAAGCCCGCCGGGTCGGTGTCCGCCTCCCACAGCGCCGGCTCCTCGCGGTAAATCCGGTTGAGGTCGCCCACCAGCCGCTGCAGGCCGGCGTGTTCGTATCCCTGAAGAACGTGCCAATCGAGGCTCGAGTCGTGGTCCCATTCGTCCCACTGGCCGAACTCATCACCCATGAACAGCAGCTTCTTTCCCGGGCGCGCCCACATGTAGCCATAGAGCGCGCGCAGGTTTCCGAATTTCTCCGCGCGCATCCCCGGCATCTTCGCGAGCATCGCGCTCTTCCCGTGCACCACCTCATCGTGCGACAGCGGCAGCACGAAGTTCTCGCTCCACGCGTAGAGCATCCCGAAGGTGAGGTCGCGATGGTGCCACTTGCGATGCACCGGGTCGAGCGCGAAGTATTCGAGCGTGTCGTGCATCCATCCCATGTCCCACTTGAGCCCGAAGCCAAGCCCGCCCATGAAGGTCGGCCGGCTCACGCCGGGCCACGCAGTCGATTCCTCGGCGATCATCAGGATGCCCGGGTTGAGCGCGTAGGCTTGCTCGTTGAGCGTGCGCAGGAATGAAACCGCCTCGAAGTTTTCCCGGCCGCCGTACTGGTTGGGAATCCACTCGCCGTCGCGCCGTCCGTAATCGCGGTAGATCATCGACGCGACCGCATCGACGCGCAGCCCGTCGGCGTGAAAGTCGCTCAGCCAATAAAGGGCGCTCGCGATGAGAAAGCTGCGCACCTCGTTGCGGCCGTAATTGAAGATGTAGGTATCCCAGTCGGGATGATGTCCCAGGCGCGGGTCCGCGTGCTCGTAAAGGCCGGTGCCATCGAAGCGGCCCAGGCTGAACTCGTCCTTGGGGAAATGCGCGGGCACCCAATCGAGAATCACGCCGATGCCGCGCCGATGAAGCTCATCGATCAGGTAGCGCAGGTCGTCGGGGCCGCCGTAGCGCGCCGTCGGCGCAAAGTACCCGCTCACCTGGTAGCCCCACGAGCCCGTGAACGGATGCTCCATCACCGGCATGAATTGCACGTGGGTGAAGCCGAGGTCCTTTACATAATCGCCGAGCGCAGCCGCCAGCTCGCGATAAGTGAGGCAGCGGTTGCCATCCTCGGAGACGCGCCGCCACGATCCGAGATGAACCTCGTAAATCGAGACGGGCTGGCGAATCGGGTCGCGCCCCGCGCGCGCGTCCATCCACTCGCGATCGCGAAACTCGTACTCGGAACGGAACACGACCGATGCGGTCGCGGGCGGCAGTTCCATCCGCTGCGCCATCGGGTCGCTCTTGAGAAGCAAATCGCCGCCGCGGGTGCGGATTTCATACTTGTAGATCGAGCCCGGCCCGATCCCCGGAATGAACAGCTCCCAGATGCCCGAACTGCCGAGCACCCGCATCATGTGCAACCGCCCATCCCAGCGGTTGAAGTCGCCGACCACGCTCACGCTCTTGGCATCGGGCGCCCAGACCGCGAAGGCAGTGCCCTGGGTTCCGCCGACTTCGAGCGGATGCGCGCCGAGCTTCTCGTAAGCGCGCTGATGCTTCTGCTCGCCCCATAGATGCAGGTCCAACTCGCCGAGCGTGGGCAGAAACGAGTACGGGTCGCGCGTCACAAGGACGGCGCCGTCGGCTTGATGAATCTCGAGGCGGTAAGGAAACACGTCCTGGCGGCCCGCAATGGTCGTCTCGAAGAGGCCGGCCTCCCGGCGCGGCGTCATCTCGCGCCGCAAGCCGTCATCGGCGAGCACGAACACCTGCGACGCATCCGGCCGATACGCGCGCACGCTCACGCCGCGGGGACCGGGATGCGCTCCGAGAATCGAGTGCGGGTCCGGATGTTCCAGGTCCATCAGGCGCTCGAGGTCGGTACGAGCGGCTTTCCGAGTTTGAAGTCCCATGGTTTCGAGTTCGGGGGCCGGGCTGCGACTGGCACCACCCGCCCGCGCTTGCCGCCGATCCATCTATCAAATTTTAGATGATACGCAGGTCTTGAGCGAACTACCGGCTGCGGACCGCCCGGGTGCCGGTTCTCATGAGCGATGCTCGCGAGGTCAGCGGGCATTAACGAGGCTTGTCGGCGGACTCGCGGAGGCGAGTTTAAGCGCGGCCGAAATTGTGGCCGGCGGGATGTTGTGCAGAAAAAGAGAGCGGATTATGGTACCGTCAGCGGGTTGCTGATCCTCCCAACAGGGGGCCAAAAAGGAGACTTTCCATGCGCGAAGTATCAGTCATCGGTGCCGGGATGGTGAAGTTCGGCAAGTACCTTAACACCAGCATGAAGACGATCGGCCGCGATGCTGTGAACAACGCGCTCACCAGCGCAGGCGTCGGGCTTAAACAGATCGAGGCGGCCGCGGTGGGCAACGCGATGGCCGGGCTCGTGACCGGGCAGGAATGCGTCCGAGGCCAGGTCGTGCTGCGCGAGATGGGCTTCGGCGGCATCCCGATCATCAACTGCGAGAACGCCTGCGCGAGTTCCTCGACCGCGTTCCACCTGGCGTGGCTGTACGTCGCCTCCGGGATGTACGACATCGTACTGGCGCTCGGGATGGAGAAGCTCTACCACGCCGACAAGCGGATATCGTACGGAGCGATCGGATCGGCGGTCGATGTCGAGCTGGCGAAGCAGATTGTCGCCGAGATGAACGCGCAGCAGGAAAAACTCCGCGCGGAGCGGGCCGCCAAGGGCGAGGCGCCCAAGGCACCAGCCGGCGGCGCCGGAGAGTCGCGCTCGATGTTCATGGACTTCTATGCGGCGGGCGCGCGCGCCCACATGAAGAAGTACGGCACCACCAGGGAACAGTTCGGACGCGTCGCGGTTAAGAATCACCGCAACGGCAGCCTCAATCCCCACGCCCAATACCAGGAAGTCTATTCGCTGGAGGACGTCCTCAATTCTCCGATGGTGGCCGATCCGCTCACGCGCCTGATGTGCTCGCCAATCGGCGACGGCGCCGCCGCCGCGGTGCTATGCGCATCCTCGGTCGCGCCTCGTTACACGAACAAGCCGGTCAGGGTGCTCGCGTCGTTGCTGTCTTCGGGAAGCGATCACGGGCCCGACGACCCCGGAATCGTGGAGCGGGTCTCCCGGCAGGCATACGAGAAGGCGGGACTGGGACCGAAGGACATCAGCGTTATCGAACTGCACGATGCCTCCGCGCCCGCGGAGCTTATGGCCTACGAGGAGCTCGGGCTGTGCGGGAAAGGCGAGGGCGGCAGGCTCATCGACGACGGCTCCACCGAGATTACCGGCCGCATTCCAGTAAATCCCTCGGGCGGACTGCTCGCGAAAGGTCATCCGGTGGGTGCGACCGGTGTGGCGCAAATCTCGGAGATTTTCTGGCAGCTTCGCGGCGAGGCTGATAAGCGGCAGGTGAAGAATCCGAAGATTGGACTGACGGAAAACGCCGGCGGCTCGGTACACGGCGACGCCGCCGCGATGTCGATCCATATTCTTGGAGTTTGAGGCGGCCGCCCGCAAAAGGCGGGAGGCGAAATCGCAGATCAAGGCCGCGCGGAGACAGGGTCCCCGCGCGGCCCTTTCTTTTTCGACGCCGTCTTCAACCGGATGCTCCGGCGTCGCGCGCGCGCGCCAGCTTGACCGGGGAGGTGAGCGATGAAGCTCGTAGTGCCGGCGGTATTCGATGATGACTTCGTGGATGCGATGGCGGCGCTCCCGACAGGCCATCTTTATGGCGCTGTCGGCGGCGATCTCAGCCTGCGCCCGAATCAATGGCTGCCGCGGCCCAACGCCGATCGCCTGGCCGCGTATGTCGGGCGCGCCCGCGAAAAAGGAATCTCGTTCTTCTACTGCCTCAACGCGGCTTGCCTGGGAAATCGGGAATTCACGGCCGAGGGGCAGCGATGGATCGTCGAGCGCCTGGGCTGGCTCGCCGACATCCAGGTCGGCGGCGTGGTGCTTTCGAATCCGTACCTGATCGCGTTCGCCCGCAAGCGTTTCCCGGAGCTTGAGATCGCGGTCTCAACCGCCGCGGGAATCGACAGCGTGGACAAGGCCTTGTTCTTCGAGCAACTGGGCGCGCAGGTGCTCTACCTGCCCGAGTACATCAACCGCGATTTCGCGCTGCTCGAACAGATTCGCAGGCGCACGCGGGCAACTCTCGTGCTCCTTGCCAACGTCGGCTGCCTGCTCCATTGCTCAATTCGGCAATATCACATCAACCTGGTTTCGCATTCCAACGAAAGCTCGGAACTGGGTACCTATGTCGATTATCCACTGATGTGGTGCACGTGCGAGAAGGCGCGGGACGAGGCGCAGATGCTCAAGTCGGTGTGGATCAGGCCGGAGGATTTGCGCGTGTATGAGCGGATGGGAATCGATGAATTCAAGCTGGCCGGCCGCGAGATGGATCGCGCGTGGGTTGAGCGCGCCGCCCGCGCATACGGCGCACGCAGATACGATGGCGACCTGAATGACATCATCCTGGGGTTCGACCACCTGGAACCATACGGGCGCCTGCCGGTTCGCATATCGAACCGCGTCCTCGACGGGTTCATCGATTTCTTCGCGAAGAAACACGATTGCCGCATCGGCTGCCGCGATTGCCGCTATTGCGACGATTACGCGGCCGCGCACTTGCGGCCCGAGGATGACCGCGATGCGTTCGTGCGGCGGCTGGGGCGGGCTATCGAGCGGTTCGAGGCGGGAGCTTTCCGCACCTTAAGCGGCAACTAACTATCGTCTAAACGCGGCGCAGCCGCCGTCTAAACGCCGCGCGGGCGCGATGGCGACCGGAGGAAGTAAAAGCCGGTCGGATCGACTGCCGCCATCAACCCGGAGCGGAACCATCCCTGAACCGCGGGCGCTCCCGCCGGCGCCAGCGCGGACTTCACTCCCAGCTCGGCCTGTTCGACCACTTCCCAGCCGATGGTCAACGGCACGCCGTCGGCCGGATTGAGCGGACGGAGATCGACGTTGGGCAGCGGAATTCCCGCCGCATCAGCCAGATACCAACCCGGATGACTCGCGATGATCGGACCGAAATCGTTTTGGCCGAGAATCGTAAGCACCTGGGTTGCAAGCTTGCGCGCGAGCCTCAGTCTCAGCGAGACGCTGAACGGCCCCTCGACTGCGGCGATCAGACCCGCGTCGATTTGGCCCGGCATCGCGGCGGGCCGCGGCTCATCGAGCAACCGCATCGCCCGCTCCCATCCGCAAACGACATAATCAGCGCGCAGCGGCGCTTTCGGCGGCCGATCTTCCCACGCCGCCCAAATCGTCGCGCGCTTGTGCAGCGCCCCGAGCATCAGCGCGAGCGTGTACCACAGCGTCGGCGGCTCGAGCAGGACGAGGATGATTTCCGCATCCAGCAGGTAAAAGCTCGCGATCGAGACTGCGGTCGCAGTGAGGCTGCGATGGCTATGCAAAACCTCGCCGCGCCGATCGCGGGCGGGAATCGCCAGAACTGGGGCCCTGAAATCCACGCGTCCGCTGCGCGCTTTCCCCTGAGCCTCGATCAGATCGCCAAAACGAACGACCGGCGCCGGAGCATCCTTTATCTCCGCGTCGCTGACGATCAGGTCGGGCGAGAACGCGGCCATCGCATCCGCCGGCGGCACGCTAGTGCTCACGAACGCAAGCCCCTCGGCCTCGAAGGTTCCGAGCGCCGCGATCACCATCGCGGCCGCATCATCGAGGACGATCGCGACTCGCGCTCCTCGTTCGACGCGATTTCTAAGCGCGTCTGCGAAGCGGCGCACTTTCTCCGACAGCTCCCCGTAAGTGAGCGGCCCGGCGCCGGTTACGAGAGCGATGCGGCCGGGGTCCTCCTCGGCTGCGGGATAGATCGTGACTTCGGCCAGCGTCCGGAGCGGAATATGCGCGTAGCGCGGAGTGTCTTCCGGCCAGTACGCCGACATCAGTCCCAATGCAGCTTTGCTCACAGCGATTCGACGGCCTCCGGCTCCGACAGGATCGGCGGTACGCCCTTGAAGCGCAGCGGAAGATCGCGCACCGGGGTGATTTCGACGGGAACATCGAACTTGCGCGCAAGCCCCAGACGAGCGGCCTCGAGGAGCGCCGCAGGAGAACGCTCAGGCTCGATCAGGAGCAGCCGCAATCTTCCCTCAGCGAGGCCTTCGCGCGTGATCACGCAGGCCGAACCGTTCAGTTCGGGAACTTCCTGCTCGAGCGCGAGCTGTACATCGTACGGCAGCAGCGATTGAGCGCCGATCGTGAAGGAATCCTCGCGGCGGCCGAGCAGCTTTATCCGGGGCGAAGGCAGGCCGCACGGACACGGCGAATGATTCATCACGGCAATGTCTCCGCCGTCGTAGCGCAGGTAAACCGATCCCGCGAGCACGACGCTCGAATGCACCGCGGCTCCGCGTTCGCCATCGGCGAGCGGTCTTGCGGTTTCGCGATCGATGACTTCGGCATGGCAGGTATCGGGCACAAGGTGGAGGCCGTCGGCGCGCGCGCAATCCACCGCGAGGAGATTCTCGCTGGTGCCCGCGATTTCCGCAACGCGCTTAACCCGCGTGAGTTGTCTCAGATGGTCGCGCATGCCGGGCGTGATCGGCGCTCCGGTGACAACCATGCTCTCGACCCCGGCGAAAACTTCATCGCCGCGCACTCCCTTTTGCTTCGCCGCGGCGAGCACGGAAAACACCATCGGCAGGAACATCGAGATGAATCGCGGACGCATCGCGACCATCGCATCGACAATCCGGTCCGCGAAGCGCGGCAGAAAGGTCCCCGACACGATCCCGCACGGCATCCCGAAGTGCATCGCGATGAACGGCTGAATCGCCGCGTAGCTGTGCCAGGCCGGCGCCGAGATCAATAGAGGCGTGCCGGGACGCAGGCCCGCCCACCAGTGGGCCCGGCACGACGAGCGCCCTTGCAGCCTTCGCCAGCGGGCCGTGTGCGTGATGAACGTCGTTCCGGCGGTGCCCGAGCTTAGACTCAAGGTGAGGGGCGCGCTCCCGGGACCGACCCCGTACTCGATTCCGATCGCGTTGCTTCCGCCGGCGGCCTGCGCGGCGAGCAGGTCGCTCTTGGTCGAAATGGGCACGCCGCGAAGGTCGGCGAGCGTGCGAAAGCCCGCCGGATCGAAGCCGGCCGATGAGAAACGCTGCGCGTAGTACGGCAATTCGCGCGCCGCCGCCTTGAAGACCGCGCGCAGCTTGCGCTCCCACCATCGATCGAGCTCGGCCGGCGACAGGCGATCGAGATCGTCGAAGGGTTCGGCCGCGATCGCATCCGGCTTCAGCATTCGATTCGCTCTTCCGATGGTTCGATCGCGCATCCGCGGCCTGCAATCCGGGCGGCGCCGATATTGTAACGCACCGCGGGACACGACCGGGCGAAGCCTGCCGTGATCGCCACCTCGCCGGCAGGCAGCGATTCGGCCCGATAGGATCGATCGAGATGAAACATCCGGCACGACGGGCACTCGCCGGCAAGCAGGAATGCCGCATCCGAGCGGAGAATCCGGTACACGGGAACGCCGAGAGCCTCGGCGGCGCGAACGGCGCTGGCGCGCGTCGGCACGCCTTCCACTTCCGCCATCGCCGCCCATCGCACGCGCCCGGTGAGCACGCGCCCGGAGGCTTCCAGAGCCGATGCGAACGGGGCCACGAGATCGGCTCGCAGCACGACCGCGGCCGGCTTCACCGCCTCGACGATCCCGGCCATCCTCGGAGCCATCGCCGCAACGCCGTCATTGCAGATCGCCGAGAGCCCCAGGCGATCGGACGCACCGCGGCCCAGATAGGCGACGTAGCACCCCGATGCGAGCAGCACGAGCGGACTCGACCCATAGTCGAAGAAGCCGATCGTCTCGCCTCGCGCGATACCCCATCGCGCCCACATCCGCGCGAGCACTTTCGCCCACGCATCCGGCTCGGGCGGATTGAGCGCAGTCCACACAGGCGGCTCGGCTGTCGCTTCGATCTGAAGAGCAACCTTCGGTTTGACGCCGGGCAGCGCGCGGCCGGCAAACGGATCGCCGGGATGCGTGCGCGCAAATTCCTCGAGGTCGGTCAGCGTCCACGGCGCCGGTCTTCCGTCATTTTGCATCCGCGCCCGGTAAAACGGATATTGCGCGAGGTCTGGCGGTACGTTCGCCATGGCGCCGTCAGAACGTTCCCATGATTCCGCCGAGCGCCGCCAGCAGCGCGAGCGAGAAGTTCACGTACGTGAGCCAATCCTGCCACCAGGAAAGCCGCTCCAGCGCGACCCGGCGCGCCTCGAGTTCGCGCAAGCCCACCGAGTACGGCAACTTGGCGTTCAGGACGGTGCGGTACCAGATTGCCGATGCGGTGGCCGTAATCGCCAGGATGAGCCACGAACCCGCCATCGTCGCGATCCATCGAAGGCGCGGCTCCAGCAGCGCCTGAATCGAGAACAGATTCCCGAAATCATCGAGCAGCCAGAGCCTGAAGAACCCGCTCACTCCAAGCAGCGCGATTGCGGTCCCGCCAAGCCACATCAGTCCTGACCCGACTCTTTGACCCATGACCGCGGCGTGCGCCGGCGGGATCCTTTTCAGCGCGGGCATGAGAACGATGGTATTGAATACGATCGATCCGACCAGAACTATCGCGGCGTAAATGTGGATAAGCCGTAGGAATCGGAGCCAGTGATATACCGACACGCGATACTCTCAGGCGCACCGAATCTTCGGCTGGTACCGGATCCGATCGCCAATGGCGTCATCGGTTCTGTACTGACTATAGAACTGCTTATTCGCGTCATCGGCGATCGCCCCGAATTGCGCTTGCATCGGATCGTATCCGGCGTGCCGCCTGCCGAAGACCAGACAAGGCCTCGGCGCCGCGTTCAGGTCTCTGCGAAACAGTATTTCCCGTCCTTGAGCTCTATCCATCGCCCGCGATCGGTCACCTGGCCGGCCACGTCGATTTGCGTGCGCAGCACGAGGAGTTCCTCGTCGGTCGGCACTTCGAGAATCTCGACTTTGGGCGCCATCCTGGGCTTGAAGCTCATCTCGGCGAGCACTTGCTCGACCGTCACGTAAGGCGCGACGGCCTGGAGCATAAGCTGGCAATCGTCGCCGTATCCGTACATCGCCCACGGAGTGTACACGCGCCACGGACCGGTACCCGGAGGCAGGCCGTGCTTTTCGCGCGCGCCGGGGCCATCGAGGAAGCCCGGCGATGAGATGAAATCGACGCGATCGACGAACTTGCGCTTCTGCTGGTCGGTCACCAGTATCGTGCGCCAGGCGAGCGCCGCGATGCTGTCCGCGCCGCCCGGGCCTCCGAAGCGCCGGCCCTCGCCGCCCTCGTACTTGCCGATTACGGTCGAGTTGATATTGCCATAGCGATCCACTTGCAGCGTATTCAGGATGCCATAGTCAACGTAGCCGAGATGCGCGAGGTCGGCCGCATAGTTCATCGTTCCCCACTGAAGAGCGCGATAGTTCGCGCGCGAGCTGATCATCGTCATCAGGGGGTCGAACGGCACTACTGCTTCGGGCCCGACTACGCCATCCTCGGTCAGGTACTGGAGATTTGGAGAGGCCATCCGCTTGGCGAGCAGGACGCTGCTCAGCGGCTCGCCGCCGCCGCCAACCCAGTAGATGTACTTGTCTTCGACCAGGCGCGCGATCTGGATGATGAGGAATTCGCGTTCGCTGAACTGAGTAGCTGGCGTGCTCATGAGCCATAACCCTCCCGGATCGATTCGCGGCGTCGAATCTCGACGAGCTTCTTCGCGCCGACCACCTTCTCGAGATATTCCTCGTGCGAGGCGACTGAGTATACGTGCTTGGCGAGATAGTCGCGAAAGTCGCCACGATACATCCCGCCCATCGCCTCGACCACCCCGGCCGGATCCGACGCGTAGTATCCCTGCACGGTGCCGGGATACGCGCCATACGGCATATGCACGACCGCATCGACCGCGAAATGCGGAATCGAAGTGCGGGCGGGGTCGCGCCTCACCTCGTCGGTGCTGATGATTTCCTCGGCCGAAACGATGACCCGCTTCGAGGCGAGCGCGCATTCCTGGTGCGTAATGCCGGTGCCGAAAACGCGCGCGTTGCCATACTCATCCGCCTGGTGGACGTGAATCAGCGCCACATCAGGATTGAGGGCGGGGGCCAGGATGACGGGCTGGTGCGTATAGGGATCCTCGACAACCTTGCAGCCGGAGTGCCCAAAGCCGTCGGTGCCGCCGAAGCTGCGCGCGGGGAGGAAGGGCAGTCCCATCGCGCCCGCTTTCAGCCGCAGCGTCATGATCGCGTTGGAATACTCGTAGATAGTGGCCTTCTTCTCGCGCACCGCGCGCGAAATCCAGGGACCGAAGCCGATGAAGCCGATATCGACCTTGTCGGCGCATCCCGAGTCCACCAGCAAGGCAACCGCCACGTACGTGAACTTGCCGCAGACCCAGAGGTTCTTCTTGCGCTGGCGGATGACCTCGCGGATGAGCGCGGCGGGACCGCGCTGGAAGTAATTGCAGTCGTAGGCAAGATAATCGCCGTCGTGGACGAAGCGCTCGACCGCCTCCTTCTCGGTCATCAACTTGGAGACCATCTGGTGAGGCTTCTTGTCGCGCACGTATGCGCGGTAGCCGTCGGGATCGACTTTGAAAAAATCGGCCTTGCCTTCTTCAAGGATGCGCATTTGAGGTTCGCACCTCCTCCCGCATTCATCGACTGAGTAGTAGAATCAGAATCCCTGTCTCCGGACTAATGCTCAAAGCAATCTCACGCGTCATTACCGGCGGCCCGAATCCCGCGATCCTCCCGGCCAACAAATAGAATCGGGGGCCGAGACGGGTCCCGGCTCCCCGATATCGCTGCCTCGCCAGGGGCGCGCCGATGCGCTCAAGCCACCTTTCTGCCCGCCGCCTCGCTCTTATGCCACTTGCTCATGTGCTCCTTGTGGGATTTCAGGTACGCGGGGCCATCGTAATATTTGTCGTAAAAGTCGAGCTCGATGTGCTGCGCCTGTACGTACACGTATAGCAACATCGGCGGGATCATCGCCGGGAAGGTGCCGAAAGTATCCCAGATGTACCGGCAGCTCTGCTTGCAGATTTCGATCGTCTTCTCGGGCGTGCGCGGCACCTGGCGCAGAAAGTCCGCGCGGTTCTTGTAGGGCACCGGCTTCTTGGCGAATGGGTTGAAGGTGCCGTTGGGGCCGAACTTTTTCGCAACGACCGCATCGACCGCGGCGTCCATATCCTTGTAGTACGGCGGCCGGAAGCTCTCGAAAGCCCCGTCGACTCCGACCGGAGCGGGAAAAGCTGCGGGATTCTTGGAGTTCGTTTCGAATCGGAATCCCAGTCCGCGCCCCATCGGCGTGCCGCCCATAACCACCATCGCGGTCATCCCGCCAAACAGCCATCCGCCGAGCCCCAGCGCCTGCTCCGCGAGCAGTATATTGTGCCCGATGAATGCGCCCTCGGCGCCGGCGATCGCGAGCGACAGGCTATGTTCGAACATGGTCAGCGGAACCGGCGTATCGACCCATCCCTCCTTGATAAACCGCTCATCGATGGTCGGCTTCATCCCATGCAGATCGTCAACGAGGTATTGCCCCAGGTCCGCCTGAAGCATCAGCGCATTGATTAGTTCTTCGGTAACGTCGCTGACCGGCATGAAGAGCGTGCTGCCGGGCATGTTGGCGTTCCACATGTTGAACGACATGATCGCGCCGGTATTGCGCGGGACGTCGAGCCGTCCGTCGAACAATTTGACGCGATTGTCGTGCACGAAGGAGATCAGCTTGTCGCGGTCGTCCTTGGTGCCGACCTCCTGAATCTTGGTCGGCTGCACGTCGCGCAGCTTCATCAGATAGACGCCATCGTCGTTGGTGTAGAAGAGTTCCGTGCCGTGGTTCCCGCACGGGCTCGACCACGTACGCCCGACGTGCTCGACCATCGTGTTGGCCATCCCCTCCCACGTCGCGACCTTATCCAGGGTCTCCGGCCTCGGCGCGTGAGGCATGTCTGATAGGTTGAGCCCGGAAATTCCGGTTGCGGCCGCGAGCAGGATCGCCTCCTCGACTTCGTCGAGCGGCATGGGATCGTGCGCGGACTTGAACTTGTTGGGGCCCTCCTTGATCTCCATGCCGTAACCGAAACGGCGGGAACGGCGGTTGAAGATCGCATCGAACAGCGAGAAGTTCCACGCGTCATTAACCTGCTCGAGCGTGCTGATCTTAATTTCGTCTGCCATTTTCGTATCCTCCTTGGCGGCCCGAAGAGCTACTTTTTCTCCGACCCAAGGTCGGCGGTTTGAGCTGAAACCTGCGCCTGGCGAGCGCGGTCCTCTTCCACCAGGCCCACGAGGTAACGGAAGGCGAACAATGCCGCGAAGTCAAGCACTTTTGTGCTTATCTTCATCGTCCCCAGCATCTCCTGAAGCTCTTCCACGCTGAGCAACGTCTTTGCCGACCACACCCCCATCTTGCCCGTCATCACGAGTTCGCCGTTCTCGACGGTAACGTCCTCGATCGTCATGGCGAAGTTGCCGGCGCGCGATCTGATTCGCATCGGATGAGTCCTCCAATCAGCCGTAACGGTAGGTGACGCCAAAGCCACCGCTTGGGTATTCCCAGGAGATATTGCGATACGGGCAGATGATCCGGCAGACGCCGCACTCGATGCAGCTACTCCAGAAGATCGTCGTATGCCCGTTATCTTCGACCCTGTAGTTCTGGACCGGGCAGCCGACGGTGCATGGCTTGTCCAGGCACTGCAGGCATACCTTCTGATCGATGATCTTCAGATGGGGACTGCCCTCGTGGACCTTGATTGCGAGCGTGGCGAGCTTGTCGTCGCGGCTTAGCAGCTTGGGCGGTCCCAGGTAGCCAGCCGGGTCCACCGGCGACTGTCCGCTTCCCTTGGTTTGCTCGTTCATGCCTTTGTCCAATCGGAGCGAATTCGCCCGCGAGTCCTCAGATCATTGCCGCTTTCGCAGCGTTCAGGAGATCCATGCCGAAGCTCATCAGACCGAGCTCGGCCAGGGCGTAATCGGCAACCGCGAGTTCGAGCTTGCGCTTGGGCACCTGCATCCCGTCGGCGGCCGGGATCACAGAGAATAATTTGCGCGCCATCGCGGCAAAATCATACGGGTATTTGCCGAAGAACTGCGGATGCTCCTCGGCCATCCGCGTGAGCCCCTGGTATCGCGCGTAGTCCTGCCAGGCGAAGCTCTCGCGGAGCCTGTCCGCGTAGGGTTGCAGCGCTGCCGCCGAGTAGTCGCCCTTCTTGTGCGCCTCTAGGATCGTCTGCGCTGCGAGGACGCCCGAGGCCATCGCCATGTTCGTGCCCTCGTGGAAGAGCGGGTTTGCGTTGACCAGTCCGGCGGCCCCGCCGATCACGAGGATTCCGTCGCCCACAAAACGGGGAAGGTGTTGCGGAGTCATCTCGGGAATCAGGTGGGCGGAATACTCCTGCGGCGTGGTGCCGCGCAGCAGGCGCCGGATCACGGGATGCATCTTGAACTCGTTCAACAACTCGTGCGGCTGGGCGCCGAGCTTCTTGAGCGAGTCCACGGTGACTCCCAGGCCTACGGAAATCGTGTCGCGATTGGTATAGAGAAACCCCGCTCCCATCGCGCCCCGGACCGCATCGCCGCCGATATACTCGTACGCCGCGCCCTCATCGCCCTCGAGCGAGAAGCGGTCCTCGATGATCGGCCGGGGCAGGGAGACGATTTCCTTGATCCCGAGGATGACCGAGAGCGGCAGCTCGCCGCGCAGGCCGGCGGATTGCGCGATGAGAGAGTTCGCGCCGTCAGCCGCGACAACGACGTTGGCCTCCACGTCGCCACTCTCGCGGCGCGCGCGCACGCCCGTCACCCGCCCGTCGCGCGTCAGCACCGAATCGACCACCGTCTGCGTGACGATGATGGCGCCGGCGTCTTCCGCCTTTCGCGCCAGATAGCGGTCGAAGACCGCGCGCAGCGCGGTGAACGAGTGATTGTAGTAGGGAGCTTCGAAGCCGAGGAACTTGAAGGACATCGCGAGCTCGTCATCCTTGGCGAGCATCGAGAATCTCTTCTCGACGACGTGCCGCTCGACGCATTCCTCCTGCGGGAAGCCCGGAAAGAACGAACTTAAGACGGTGGTGTAAAGCACCCCGCCAAACATCGCCTTGGAGCCGGGATAATCGCCGCGCTCGAAGACGACTACGTTGAGCCCGCCCTTGGCAAGCAGATAGGCCGCGATCGATGACCCCGGTCCGGCCCCTACAATTGCGACGTCAAATCGCTCCGCCATCCGACATCTTTCTCCCGGCCGATCGCCGAGCCCGCGAAATGAAGCCGCGGCCGCTCAGAATTGAACTCCCGACTGTAGCTGGATTCCGTTGTGGATCAGGAAGCTTCGGATCGTGTTGCCGCGCTTGGCGCGGTCGCGCGAGTCCTGCGGCGAGCCGAGCGACTGAAACTCCATAATCCTTTCAGCCATCGAGCGGCGGCCCTTGATGCTGATCTTTGTCTCGCGGCCTTCCTTCACGAGCAGACAGGCCCTCACGATCTCATCCGGATCGAGTCCGGCTATCTCGCAGAATTCACCCAGCAGTTTCAGCCTGGCCGGGTCATCGGTCGGCTCGATTCCGGACTGCTCGCGCAGCCCCTTGAACCAGGTCTGGACGGATTCGTGGCTCTCCAGCGGTTTTTGAAGTGCAGTCATCTGCCTAATCGATTCCCGATTGGGCCGCGACGCCGAACGGATCGGCGAGCAAATCACCCCGCGCGGCCCGATCGCCTTGCGAATTTAATCCGGCAACCCGAACATCCGGGCCAGGGCTTTGACTTCCTCTTTGCGCCACGGCAACGGTGCCGGCGCCTGGATCATCTTGGCCGCCTTGAGTTGCTCGACCACCTTTGGGTCCGACTTGAACGGCTTGCCGTACTTGCCCTCGAAGAACTGCTCCTCGAGCGGAGGACGGGGGCGCTGACCGCCCGCCTCCCATGTTTCCGCCGGATAGCCGACGAGCAGCACCCACAGAGGCATCCAGTTGGGCGGAGGATTTAATACTTTCTTCACCGGTTCCGCCACGAACGCCGACAGGCAAACGCCGAGGCCCTCATCGACCGCGGCGAGCATCGCCTGGCAGGTTGCGACTCCTGCGTCGGAGGCGGCCCCAGCGGCCACGCCTGCCTGGCTGGCATTGTCGGCCAATGGCTTCAGGATATTGGGCCACACGAACTCATCGACAAACTTGTGGCTCCATCCGTGCGTGCTGTTCAACGCTCCCACATCGACGAGCTTCTTGAGCCGAGCCTGCGCACCCACGTATGCGCCCATGTCCACGTAAACATAGATGTGGACGGGGGCGAGTTCGATGTTCAGGCCGGAGACCGGCGTCTTGAGCGCATCGAGAGTCTCGCGGTCGAGGTCGTCGCGAAAGACCACTATCGCTTTCATGAAGGTGGCGTTCACGGCGCACGAGGCGAGGCGCGCGGCCTCGAGCATGATCTGGATCTTCTCGCGCTCGACCGGGCGCCACGATTGAAAGTATCGGATGGACCGGCGACGACCTATGACTTCCTTGAATTCCATTGCTTATCCTTTCTTATCTCCTCCGCATTGCCTCGGACGAACTTCTCCGCGTTCGCATCACGGGAACCCCGGACACGCATCACCCGAACTCTTCCTGCTCCGTACGCGCCGCCTTCACCCCGATGCGATTTCCCCCAGCCGCGGGGCGCCGTTCGCGCAACTAACCTCAAACAACTCTTTCACCGGTCTTGTCAAGAGAAGCGCGGCAGATTTCCGCGGCTTCGTTGCGCGAGCCGGACGGCGAATCCTTATACGGGACTCACGCTGACGGGCGAAAGCGAAGCTCGATAACTACATCCGGTCGATTACGCGCCCTGCGGGCAGAACCATGTCGTACACCGCGTAGGTCGCGCTGAGCACGCGCTTTACCGGAAACCGTCCCCACGGATCCAGGATCGAATTCTCGGCGAACGCGACCGAGCCGGTTCCCTCCCACGCCTCGTGCGTCTTGACCTCCGTGGCCGTTTCGATGATCTCGGCGCACAGCGGCCGCTCGGCATTCGCGTCGGCGGCCGGGATCACGCGCAGGCTGAGGCCGGATCGCGCGGGGCCGCCCGACGGCTGCGCGGGACGTTCGGGGCGCATCACTGCGCTCGCGATTCTGATTCCGGCCGGCCTCTCCAGCGTGCCATAGATCATGTCGCGCTCGGACCGAAAACTGATCGACGCGAGTTTCTTCGGAAAGCCCCAAATTTCGCGACCGGCGAGCATCGGCGGCTCCGTCGTCACCATGATCTGCTGGATATAGCCGTGCGGCTTCCCCTTGTGCTCGACCAGCAGCGAGAGGATCGCTTCGTTGTACGGTCCCAGCGTGGACCACGGATATTCATAGAAGGAGAGCACTGCGATTGCCGGTTCGCTCACCGCAAGCGGCGCGGGAATCGCCTCGAGCGCCGCGTCGGGGTCGGTCTCGAAGGCGATCGCGATCGAGCGCGCGCCCTTATAGAAAAAAGGCGGCGCTTGATACGCGGGCGCATCGACCGGCATCGAGTAACCGAACCTGGAAAGAGTCAGACGTCCCCGTTTTGCCATTTTCCCCTCCGTGGCGGCGCCGAAGCTTTGCGAGCTTGGGCGAGGCCGATCAGTTATCGAGCCGGCCGGCGGCTCATCTTACGCCGACCCTCATTCGATAGCTCCAATACCACGGTACGACCGCATCTCCCAGCGCGCGCCGGGCGGCTTCGCGCAGCGCGGTGACACCGATCTCATCTTCGCTGACGCCGGCCTTGACCAGCGCCGCGATCTCGCCCTGGCTGAGCGCGAGTCCCACGAGCCGGCCGGCATCGCCGGACTCGATATGATGGAGCACGATTTCCTTCACGTAGCGGAAGCGCCCGCTCTTCTTCATGCGCTCGAGATGCCCCTCTTTATCCAACTGCTTCAGGTGAGGATTCAGGCGGCGCTTGCGTTCGATCGCGCGCGCATTATCGATGCACGCCTTGTACGCCTGCTCCGCCTCCCAGTTCAGCGTGGGGGGCCAGTCGCAGTCGTAAGCGGCGAACACGCCGCCCTCGCGCAGGATGCGGGCGACCTCGGCGAAGGTACCCGCCGGCTCCATCCAGTGGAGCGATTGCGAGCAGGTTACTATGTCGGCGTATCGGTCGGGCAGGCCGGTGCGGGTCGAGAGGCCATCGACGAATCGGACGTTGGATGCGCCGATTCCGGCAGCGCGGCGTTCGGCTTGCGCGCGCATGTCGGCGCTCGGCTCGACGCCGACGGCTTCGGCGGTGCGCTCCGCCCAGATCAGCGTTGAGATTCCGGTCCCGCTGCCGATATCGGCGATCTTGGGACGCGGCCGGCCGCTCAATTGCACGAGCACGTCGATGATCGCAGAGGGCGGACGCGGCCGATAGCGGTCGTAGAGTTCCGCGAACCCGGTGAACCGCTCGATGCTCGCCGCAACGCGGACGTCTCCGATGCTCGCGGCGCGCGCCCGAGCGCCGCCCGGAGCCGATCGCTTACGGGTGCGCATCGAGGAAGTCCGCAACCTCGCGCCGTTTTCCGCCGCGCCGGCCGGCGGCAGAAATTACGCCTTGCGCGCTCCCGCCAGTTCCTGGAGCAGACGCCAGCTCTCCAGCCGATCCGCTTCGGCGCGTCGCAACATCTCCGACGGGTTGCCGTCGCGATCGAAATGCTTGGCGAAGCGCGCCTCGGTCCTGGCGAAATCGATGAACGTGAAGGGCTTCTTGGTTTTCGGGTCGATCGTCCAGTCGGCGGCGATGTTGGGATTGCCCTGGAGGCTTAAGCGCTCGCTCAGCCTGGAACCCTTTCGCGGATCGTGAACGAAAAGCGGATAGGCGCGGCTTTCGACCGCGAGCCGTGCCTGCGTCACCGAGCATTCTTCGCCCACTCCGTGCTCGGGCTGGCAGGTCGCGTACACGTTGACCACTGCGGGACCCGGATACGAGTTCGCTTCCATGATCGAGCGATAGAAGTGATTGATGTTGGCGCACGTGGTCTGCGCGACGAAAACATCGGGATGCATAATCGCAAGCAAGCCCAGCTCCTTGCGACGCTCCTGCTTGCCCTCGGTCGCCTTGCCGAACGGCGACATCTTGGAGGGCTGCGCGGTGAAGCTCGCCGTGCTGGTCTGGCCGCCGGTGTTCGAGTAGACCTGCGTGTCGAGCACGAGCACCTTGATGTCCATGCCCGATGCGAGCATCCGGCTGAGCGAGCCGAACCCGATGTCGTAAATCGCGCCGTCGCCGCCGATCGCCCAGACCCGCTTCGACTTCCATCCCATCTGGTCCCATCTGAGCCGCATGCCCATCGCGACCGCGGTCGCATTCTCGAACAGCGAGTTGGTCCATGGCACCCGGAACGGGTTGTAGGGATAGGTCGAGCCAAAAACCGTGTTGCATCCGGTCGCGGCGACGATCGCGGCGCTGTCGGGGCCGAGCACAAACCCGGTCGCCGCAAGCATCATACGGATCGCAGTCGCCTCGCCGCATCCGGGGCACGAACCCGCGCCGCCCATGTACAGCATGCTGCGATCGAGGCTCAGCATCATGTCCGCGAGCACCTTCTCGCGGATGAAATGGGTAGGCGTTTGCGGGAGCCGCGCGAAGAAGTCGAAGGCGCGCTTGAGGCGCGGGACGTCGTCATTGCCCTTGTGAATCATGTGGAGGGCATTATGCGCGCCGCACGCGGTCACGCATTCGCCGCATCCCTTGCACTTGGTCGGATCGACGAACAGCCCGAACAGTCCCGGCTTCTCGCCGCGCTTTTTGACCGCATCGTAGTACTTGGTGGTCGACGTCCATTGCTTGCGCAGCCATTCGCGCTCGCCGGCATCCTCGACCCGCGCGAGCGCCGCGTTCAGCGTGTCCTCGTCGGCGACCCGGGCGAGAATCGCGCTGTCGGGACATTCGGTGACGCACTCCATGCATCCGACGCAGGCGCCCTCGACCAGTTCGGGCAATTCGGTGCCGACGTAGGAGAAATCGCGAACCGCGGCCGTCCCGGGTGGGATCAGCGAACGCGCGGTGCCCGCGTCGGCGGGAAGCTCGCCGGATCCGGAACTGTTCGCGTAGGCGTCGATTATGCGCAGGTTGAAGTCGGCGACGTACTGTGCGGGATTTGCCGCGAACGGATCCGACTCGGGCCCAAGCGTGAACCCTTGCGCCTTGGCCCCATCCGTTTCGGCGCCGTTGCGCTTCTGGGCGGGGTCGGAAATCAACCTTGTCACTTGATCAGCCATATCGGTTCACTCTCCACCCGCAGCGGCGAGCGCATCATTGCTCGCGCCGCGCATGATTAACGCGCGCGGGACCTCTTTGAGCTGGTCGAAGCCGCGCCGCACGCATGACATGTTGTCCTTGACGACCCGCTCGCCCTGGCGTCCGAAGTAGCGGCGGATCGCATTCTCGACGCGCGCGAACAGTTCGCTCTCCGGCAACGCGAGTTTTTGCAGATACGGCATCGAGCGCAGGAACACGCCCAGCAGCACGATACCCTGCATCCGGATTTGCAGGTCTTCGCGGCTCGAGAGTTCCTCGGCAATTCGGGCCGCATCGAGATAAACCACTCGCAGCGCCTGGTCATGGATTATGCGCCGGGCGTACTCGGGGATTCCCTGCCACACCTCCTCAGGGTCCTCCCTCGACGTCTGGACGAAGACCGTGCCCTCTTTCGCGATACCGGCCAGCGGATTGCCGAGCGCGAACGCATTGACGTTGTTGAGCGACACGAACTCGATATGTTCGAGCTCGCAGTGCGTAAGGATGTGTTCGCTCGCCGCGGTCAGGAAGTAATTGGTGGGCAGGCCCTTCTTTTCCGAACCATACAGGGGAAACGCCTGCACGTTCAGGTCGAGCATCTCCGCCACCAGCGTCGCGATCAACCGGTTGGTCGTCACTGACCCGTAGCCGCCTACCGAGTAGCCGCGCATGCTGAACGAGCCGGCCGGCCGCACGTCGGGATCCGACTCGCGCTCGAGTGCGAGCGGATGGTGGATACCCAGTACAAAGTAGCGCTTGTTGCCGGTGACCAGATTTTCGAACGCGGCGACGAAATCGCCGGGGCGGATGTCGCGCCCGCCGAGTCCCGCCGACCCAGAGAAGACCTCGGGCGCTGACTTGAGCCGGCCGTAGGCGGGATCGCCCGCGAGCGCGTCCGCAAACGCCGCCTTCAATTCGGCGGTGAGCGGATTGGACTGGGCAAGGGGATTGTCCATCCGTTCGACCACCGCGATCCGGCGGCATCGCCCGAGCGCCGCAACCAGTTGCGGTCCGGGGAACGGGCGCACGCAGGTGACGCTCACGACTCCGCAGGCGACTCCGCGCTTGCTGCGCATGTACGATGCGGTCGCCATCGCGGTCTCCGCCATGCTCCCCATCGCGACGATCGCGTACTCGGCATCGTCCATCAGGTACGAGTCGATGAGTCCGTAGCGCCGGCCGGTCGCGGCCTGGAACTCCTCCATCGCGCGCACGACCGCGTCCTCGACGTGATCGTAAAAGTAGCGCTGCGCGATCTTGCCCTTCATGTACGAATCCTGGTTCTGCACCGGCCCGGACTGCATCGGATTCGACGGGTCGGCCAGGTTGATCAGCCGGTCCGCCGGCGCACCGACGAATTCGCGCATGAACTCAGGCTCGGGCAGGCGCACGCTCTCCAGCGTATGCGTGGTGAGAAAGCCATCTTGGATATTGAGGAAGGGCGTGCGCGTATCCTCGGAGGCGCGCCGCGCAATCAGCCCAAGATCGGCGGCCTCCTGCGCGTTGCGCCCGAACAGCATCCCCCATCCCGTGTCCGCCACTGCCATCACGTCGTCATGGCCGGCGTGGATATTGAGCGACTGGCTGGTCAGCGCGCGCGCACCGATGTTGAACACCGCCGGCAGCCGCTTGCCGCTGATCGTGTAGAGCACCTCCTTCATCAGGATCAGCCCCTGGCCGCTGGTGAAGTTGGTGACACGTCCGCCCGCCAGCGCGAAGCCCTCGGCAGCGGAGGCGGATGAATGTTCGGATTCGGGCTCGGTGAAAACGAGCGGCTCGCCCCACAGGTTGCGCTCGCCATTGGCGACCGCCTCGGCGTATCCGACGCCCATGTTCGTCGAGGGCGTAATCGGATAGACGCAGGCGCCCTGGGAGACATGTGTTTCCACCCAGACCACTGCGCCGGTCCCATCGGTTACAGAAGGAACTCCGGGATAACGGGGCACGGCGCGCTTTTCATTCATCAGTTCGTCTTTTGGAGTCATATTACCCATCGAAAAAGTTAGTCTGGCATTTGTCATGCCAAGACGAAAGTGCCGGGGGGCGGTTTCTGGCGGGCAGAGCCGGTGCTGCCCGAATTAGGACACCGGCCACCGAAAATCAAGACCGGCGCGGGGGACAGGCGCGCTGAATTGCCCTTTGAAATCGCAAGAGAACAGCAACCGTGCGGTCAGACGACTCCATTGGCTTTGCCGATTCTCCGGCGACGGCGCGGCTGATAGGTTCGAATCTCGAGGCAAAAGATGGATCGTGCGAGCCGCTTTTCCTACCTTTGCAATGCATGCGGGCGATGCTGCCATGAAAAGGTGATCCCGCTTGCGCCGTACGATGTGCTCCGAATCGCGCGCGCGGCCGGGGTCACGGCCGGCGAGGCTCGCCGGCGGTTCACGATTCGGCGCGGCTCGCTCCTCAAATTCGGCGCAGACGGCGCGTGCGTGGCGCTTGACGGTCCGCGATGCGCCCTCCATTCGGGGCGCCCGGTCGCCTGCCGGCTTTATCCGCTCGGGATGGAGCGCGGCGGCGCCGGCGAAAGTTTCGTCCGGCTCGAACCGGCGTCCGGCTCAGCAGGCGTGTACGGCGAGCAAGGGGACGTGGGGCAATTCCTCGCGGCGCAGGGCGTCGCGCCGTACCTCGAGGCAATCGAGCGCTACCGAACGTTGGTCCGATTCCTCCGCGAACGAGTCGCGGAGCTTGCCGACTTCGAGCAGATAGAACCGCGCGAGTTCTGGCGCCGCGCATTTCGCGAGGCGACCGCCGAATCCGGCTTCGATCCGAATCCTTTGATCGATGCGATATTCGACCCGGACGGGCTGGGATGCGCGTGCGCGAGCGACACGATCGGCGCCCATTTGCGCGCGCTCGAGGCGATCGCGCGGCGCGAGCTGGCGCCCGAGAAGCTCGCCGCGGCCGCGATGATGCTCGCGATCAGCCTGGGCTATCCACCCGCCGAAGCGATCGTCGGCGATCGAGCGGCCTGACGGGACCCCGCGCCAATGCCCCGCGCCCGCGCGGCCCTGATTGATTAACGCGACTCGGGGCGCTCCAACTTCTCAAATTCGGCGGCGAGCCTTTCGGCCACAAACATCTTGAGCAGGGACTGATACGGCACGTCTCGCTTGTTGGCGAGAAGCTTGAGGCGATCGAGCATCGGCTGGGGCAGCCGAAGCGAGATCGTCTGCGATGACGGCTTCAAGCTCGGCAAGGTCACGCGCTGGCCCTTGCGCCAGTCGATGAACTCGGTCGAATCGTGCCGAGCCCAGAACCTGCGCTCGGCATCTTCGCTCTTGAACTTGGGCAGTGTCTTTTTCACGACGATCGGTAAATCCTTCGCTCTTTGCGGCTCATGTCGCGCG
>DASPQJ010000014.1:0-4013 GCA_035625025.1 Acidimicrobiales bacterium | reverse complement strand
CGCTTTGGATCGACGGCGACGAGGTCGGGGCCCGCCTCGCTTGGCAGCGGCGCCGGTGGGTGTCGTCGGGATCCTGTGGCGAGGAAGCCCGCCGCGGCCAGGAGCGCGAGGCCGGCCACGACGCCCACTGCTCCAAGCGTTGGGTGGTCTCTCGAGAACTCGACGCCTGCCGCGACCGCCGTCGCGGCGAAGGCCGCGGCGAGAAGGGCGAGCGCGGTCCCGGGCCGCCCCGCTTGTGGTGACCGCCGCGGCGCCAGGCGCTCCATCGCGTCCCGTTCCCGTCGTTCGGCGAGCAGTTGATCGCGCTGGGTGATCAGGCCGCGCAGCAACTGCAGCGTCCGTTCGGCGGACCGCAGCTCCGCCGTGTTCCGGGGTGACTCGCGGAAGCCTGCCGGGGCGGTCAGGTCGTCGCCGGCCGGTTCGAGGTCACGCGATTGTTCGAGGTGCGCCCTGCGCTCGCCGAGTTCACGGCTGCCCCGCTCGATCCCGGCGAGCTCGACCTGCTCTTGGCGGAGCGCCTCGATCCGAAGCGCGTGGGCGGAGCGTTCCTCATTGAGGAGCCGGATTTCTGCCGCGTTCCCGACGAGTCTTTCGACGCTTGTGTCGCGCGGCCCGAGGGCGGCGATTCTCGCTTCGGATTCGTGGATCCGGTTCCAGAAAGGCCAGCAGGTCCGCAAGCGTTCGATCTCGCTGTCCCGGCGGTGCAATTCTTCCAGGTGGCGCTGGGCCGTTTCAGTCTCGGCACAGAGTCTCCGGTGTTCAGCCTGCACCGACGCGTAACTCTCGGAAGCCGCGCGCGTCGTGCGCAGTCGGGCATCGATGTCGTCGAGCCTCCGGCGCAGCTGGTTGGCGCGGGCGTCGGGGCTGCGTTGGCGGACTATCTCCGCTCGGCGTTCCTCGAGTTCGCGCAGCGCGCGCGTCGCCGAGCGCCCCGCGCCGAGGACTCCCGCCGTGAACACGAGATCACGCACGTCGTCGTCGTCGAGCGTCTCAAGCGACGTGAGCTCGTCGAGCCCGAAGGCGAAGATCGAGCGGAAAAGTCCGGCACTCGCCCCGCCGAGAAGCGCCTGCAGTTCGGCGTCGCCACCGCGGCCTCCATCGGGGCCGGTGAGCACCGGCTCGTGGTCATCCGAGTGCCGTTCGAGGAGCCACGGACGTCCGTCTTCGTCGAGGAGTCGGAGCGCGCCGCCGTGACGACCGCCACGCCTCGGCTCGCGGAAGTTCTGGCGGCTCCGGCGGGCGGGAAAGCCGAAGAGCACCGCCCGGATGAAGTCGAGGAGCGTCGACTTGCCCGCTTCGTTCAGCCCGTAGACGACCGAGAGGGTGGGCGCGAGACCACCGAGGTCGAGGTTCGCCAGGGTGCCGTAGCCGTCGACGTGGATCCCGGCGATCCTCATGTTTCTTCTCCGGCGATCGAGTCGAGCGCTACCGACGTCGCTTCGTCCAGGAGTTGGGTGAGCCGGTCGTCGTCGCCGACGATCGCGTCGAGGGCACCGGAAAGGGCGCGGGGAACGGCGCCGACGAGGCGTGTCGCGAGCTCGGCGCGGGCGGCAGGGTCGAGGCCCACGCGGTCGGCGACCGCGAGCAGGTCCGCGGCGAAGTCTCCCCGTCGTCGGACCTCGTCCCGGTCGACGATCCCCCGGGTCGCGTCCTTGATCTCGTCCCACCAACAGAACGGCTGGCGGTCGCCGACGTTGTCGCGCAGCTCTCGCAGCAGCTCGTCGAGAGCCCCGGCGCGGATGAGGACCGCGTGCAGCTCGCCGTGGCCGATGAGTCGGGCGCGCAGGATGACGGAGCGATCATCCGCAGCGGCGGCACGATCAGTCGCGAGCGCGCCGAGCATCTCCGCGAGAGACGGGACGTCCATGACGCCTTCGATCGAGCATTCGACCTCCTCGAAACGGACGCGATCGCACGCCACGAACTCGGCATCCGCGACCGACCCCTCGCGCACGTGGACGACAACTGCTCCCTTTGCACCCCGTTCACTCGGTTTGGGGCTGCGCGCCTGGATGTTGCCGGGGTAGACGATCCAGGGATCCCCGGGGCGCGCACCCTCGACGATCCGGCGACTGTGAATGTGGCCGAGTGCCCAGTAGTCCAGGCGTGCCCTCCGAAGGTCGTCAAGCGTGCAGGGACTGTAAGGGTCGTGGTTCGGGCTGCCTTCCAGATTGCAGTGCAAGAGCCCAACGTGGAAGCCCGGGCCCTTGGGGCGTCGAAAGCGCAACGCGAGATTCTCGGTTGTCGCGCGGGTCGCAAAGCTGATGCCCTGGACGGTCGCGATGACCGAACCGTCCCGTTCCACGGGAACGCGGCCGACCGAGTCCGCGCCGAAGATCGTCACGCCCGTGGGCCAGGAGCTGACGGCGGACCAACCCGTTGTCACCGGGTCGTGGTTACCGTGGACGATGAAGCTCGGAATGCCCTCGGCGGCGAGGAGGGCGAGCCCCTTGCGAAAGTGAACCTGGGCGCGCAATCCCCGTTCGGGTCCGTCGTAGATATCGCCGGCGACGACGAGGAAGGCCGCCTGGCGCTCGAGAGTGAGTTCGACGATCGCGTCGAACGCCTGGAGTGAGGCCTCTCGCAGCGCGCCCGCGACCGAGGGCGGAAGGTCGTGGACGCCCCGGAAGGGCGTGTCGAGGTGCAGATCGGCCGCGTGGACGAAGCAGAACGACGCCTGGGAGGTGTCGGCCATCACGACGAGGCTACCGATCGGCTGTCCCGTTGCCCGGAAGTTGCTCGCCGTCCCCGCCGGTCGTCCAGGGCGCTGTGATCCTACGAAACGCCGTGGGCGGAGACGGTGAACGGGTGCGCCCAGACGAGCACCTCGAGGCTGCCGAGGTGGTAGGTCCGCGCGACCCGGCCGAACGTCGCGACGGCCGTCGCTCTGTCGACGCTCCCGAACGGCAAGAGGGTGTTGTAGACGAGGAAGTTGAAATGCTGGTTGAGGTACCAGGACGAGGTCGACTCGCGGGCGTAGCGCACGAGGCGGCCGTCGGGGGCGAGAGCGACCGGGCGGACGAGGACATCGTCGTTCGTCTCGACGGTGACGATCGAGGAGCTCCAGTAGTCGCCGACTCCCTCGTGGAGCCCGTGTGCTTCGAGAAGCGCGCCGACCTGAGCGTAAGCACGGGTGGGCTGGGTGGTCGTGAGATTGAACGCAAGCCCCGTCGCCAGGACTCCGACGACCGCCGTCGCGGCGACGGCGGCGAACTTCACGACCCAGGGGGCGAGTCCCCGCCGGACGACGAGAAGTCGCGCCGTGCAACGGGCGACGAGCCTGGCGGCGAGGACTGATCCGAAGATCACGGCCGCGGTGAGGTAGCGCGCGTCAGATGGGACGGATCCCTGGGTGAGCGCGAGGAAGACGACGAGATCTCCGCAGAACGCGAACACGAGCAAATCGTCGAGGCGCCAGCTCGCGGGGCGACGGGAGGAGAACTCCCGGCCGCTTGCCAGCCCGCGGACGAGACGAACGACGGCGACGAGCACACTCCCGGCCACGACGACGAGGGCGATCCCGTGGGCGTACTCGGTGAAGAGCGGCGCGCCTCCGGTCCCGAACGCCGCCGGGCCCAGTCCGAACAGCTTCGTCATGTAATCGCCGAGGATCGCAACGTTGTCGACCATCTGCGAGACCGCTGCTCGAGGGGCGGAGTTCACGAGGGTGAACGTGCCGACCGCCCGGGCGACTTCCCGGACGACGACGGCGAGCGCGACGCTGCCGAGCGCCGCGGCCGACGTCGGCAGGCCGGCGCGCCAGTCTCGGCAGCGTGCCGACGCGGCGATTCCCGCGACTAGCGCCGGCACCACGCCGAGCGCGATGGTCTGAAGATCGCCGACGGTTCCCGCCGCGAGCAGGATTACCGCGACGACCCAGCCCCACCCGAATCGTCCTGTTCTCAGCGCGATGAATGCGAGGAGGCACCACAAGGTCGTTCCAACGTGCATCGGACCCTGCAGCAGGAAGAATGCGAAGGCGTGGCTCGGCAGAGCGAGCAACGCAACGACGG
>DASPQJ010000013.1:0-33182 GCA_035625025.1 Acidimicrobiales bacterium | reverse complement strand
GAGCTTCGCACGGTCGGCGGAAGCATCCTCCCAGACGGTGTCGCACTGGACCGCCCCGGTTCTCACCGACACCTCACTGGACGCGTTCACTGTTCGTGGCGTGCCCGCGGACTTCTGTCTGTCGCGACTGCTCGATGAGGTCGGATTTGGGCGAAGGCGTGCCCCCCGGTCCTCAGGAGGGCGATCCCGCGCCGCGGCTCGTTTCTCGAGCCCGGCCCGGACCGCGGCACGGGGCCGGCATCCGGCACCGCGGTGTTTGCCGGGGGTGCTCATAGCCTCTTCGTGCCGTGCAACGATTTCCCCGTGGAGTCGACGAGGCTCGACCGCTGGCTCTGGGCGGTGCGGATCTTCAAGACCCGCACGGCGGCGACGGAGGCGTGCCGCGGTGGGCACGTACGACTCAACGGCTCGCGGGCAAAGCCTGCGGCCGCGGTCAAAGTCGGCGATCTGGTTACGGCGCGCGCCCATGGACGGGAACGAGCTCTGGAGGTCAGCAGCCTGATCGACAAACGGGTCGGGGCGGTGATCGCCCAGTCGTGCTTTGTGGAGCACACACAGGTGGTCCCGGCCCGAAGCGCCGAACCGGCGATGTTTGTTCGCGACCCCGCGAGCGGCCGTCCGACGAAGAGGGATCGTCGCCAACTCGATCGTCTCCGGAGGCGTTGATTGTGCGAGGGCGAGGGCCCGACTGCGTTTCGGGCGACTGACCCGCAGCGCCGCGCGATGTCCGCGCAACGAGGTGCGGAACGTGCGACGTGATCAGCGTCTCGGTGCCGGTCCGGGGCAGAACCCTTCGGTCATGCCGTACCGGCGGTAGTTAGCGACACGGAAGAACTCATCGGGATCCGACCGCAACACGAGCAGCAGATTGACCCAGATGTCCTCGATGGGAAGCGACTCGTGCGACCGAGGCACGACGCAGAGCGCGAAGTCGCGACCGTCGATTCTGCGATACCGCAAGTTGTAGAGCTCGCCGAGCTCGACCGTCCCGTCGGCTACGGCCACGCCAAAGCGACGGCAGTCGCGCCACGACGCCAGCTGGCGCTCGTCGAGCAGTGACTCGAGGAGCCGCCGTGCCGATCTGCGGCTTGACGGGGAACGAGCCCGCGACGGCCGGTTGGACTGTCGGGTCCGGCCTCTTGTGGATCTCGGAACGAGGTTCTGCGACGATCCGCTTCGGCCGCTTTCGACGCGCGCTAGCGACGCGAGGAGTTCGGCGCTGATCTCGCACGGTCCAACGAGCTCCGAAGCTCGGCGGCACCTCGCGCCCCTGTGCTCGGAAACGAGGACGAGGAGCTCCCCGTCGTGGTCGCCACCGACGACCTCGACAAGCAGGCCACGGCCGGGCAGCTCTTCGCGCGGGCGCAACGAGGCCAACTCATCCGCCTTGGAGAGGACGTACCCAGATGATCTCGTCCGCGTGGGGGTTAAAGGCGTCGATCCGGGAAGTCGTTGTCTCGGACCCGCTTCGCTCGAACGCGAGCTTGCCCTGCGCCGCGAGCATGTCGAACCGGTCAGCTGTCCTGGCAAGTGCCTCGTCGTCGTTCACGTCCCAGAGAACCTCGGTGTCACCGCTGCTGTCCAAGATGCGCATCACGCCCATCTCCGGCTCCTTTCGGTCAGGTCTTGTGATATCGAACACCTGTTCGATTGTGGAGCGCAAGCGGGATCCTAGGGATCCCCGACCGCCTGCCACGATGCCGCCGGCTCGTGACCAATTGTCCCTGGGCGAGCGGTTGCGGGACGCCAGCTCCGCGGGCGGAGCTCGGAGGATTGGAACGGACGAGCCAGGAGGACTCTCCAGTCGTGCGTCGGGAGAATCCCGGCACGTCAGCTTGAATCGCGTGTACCGTTCGGACATGCCCCGTGCAAGGAGTGCACGGGGGCAAGTCGTCTGAAGAACAAGGGGGCCCGATGGCCGAAGCTAATTTTAATGCCGCTCGATGGACCAAGGTCGACCGCATTGTCGGGGTGGCAACCTTGGTGCTGTTCATTTCGCTGTTTCTCGACTGGTTCGGCGTCAGCGCGAGCTACCTCGGCTACAGCGTCAGTGCATCAGCTTCCGGACTGTCGGCGCACGGGTACCTCTACATCGACTTGATCCTTTGTCTCGCCATCCTCATCTACCTGGGGGTGCGCGCGATGTTCGAGGAGCTGCCGTTCAAGCTGCCGATCGCGCACGAAACGCTCTTGTTCATCGCGACGGCGATCAACTTCCTCCTCGTGCTGATCGGCTTCCTGGCCAAGCCGGGTGGTTCCGGTGTCGGATGGCGCTACGGGGCGTTCGTCGCCCTCATCGCCGCGATCGTGGCGGTCGTTCCGTACGTGATCCCCTTCGTAAAGGGACTCCAGGGCCGAAAGACCGCCTAGAGAGCCGGTGACGCCTGGCGCGTCGCCGGTTCAACGAACAGCACGACGCGAGGGGCGCGCGGTCGCGCGCGCCCATTCCGGCATCGCGCGAGAACGCACTGCGACCGGTTGGCGTACGCTCGCCACCGGCCGGGCATGCGTCGCTCCGGTCGACGTGGTCCGTGGCGAGCGGCGCGGGTGAGAGCCTCGATCGTGAAGAGAATGCGGGCTCATCGGCGCGACACCGGAGACAGTCGGCTTAGCCCTACCCGGCAGAACACGATCGTCACGGGCATCGCGGTAATCGGTGCGTGGCGTCCAATCGGAGCAACCCGGGAGGCGCGGCGATCGGCCTGTCGGCTTAGGGCGATGCGGCTGTAGAGGAGGACCGCGCCGAATTCCTCTGGGTGGATTGGCGCGCCCCAGCCCACGGCCGTGACTGTTCCTGCCAAGGACTGTCGGCCGGGTACGGGCTGAAGCCCTGACGAACGGGGTGACGCCGAGGCTGCCGTGCTCCGGGTTCTGAACATTGCCGTGGTATTAATGTTCGGTTTCAACCCCATGGAGGTGAACTGTGCGGCTCCTTCCGACTCGTCGTGCGCTCTCGCTTGGCGCGACGCTCCTTTGTGCTGTTTGTCTCGTAGCTCCCGCGAGCACGTCTGCGGCGGCTCGAGGTGGGACGAGCATCCCGACGGCGCCGAAGTCCCCGACGCTCGCCGCCCAGGTTCCGGCTTCGATACGCGCCAAGGCAGTGATCGCCGTTGCCATGGATGCGACTTACCCCCCTGACGAGTTCGTTGCCGCCAACGGAGAGATCGTCGGGATGGACGTCGATTTGATGGAGGCGATCGCGCAGGTGCTCGGATTGAACATCACGCTTGAGAACGTGGAGTTCGGAACGATCATCACGGGCATCCTCGCTGGGAGGTACGACATCGGCATGTCGTCGTTCACCGATACGAAGTCACGCGAGAAGCAAGTCACGTTCGTCGATTACTTCAAAGCCGGTGAGGCGTTCTACGTTCCGTCCAACAGCAAGCTCGAGCTGAACGGTCTGAAGTCACTCTGCGGTCACTCGGTCTCCGTGGAGCTCGGCACGACCGAGCAATCCGACGCGCAGTCCCAGGCCAAGAAGTGTCATGTCAGTATCGGCATCTACGCGACCCAGACCGAGGCCAACCTCGCGGTCTCCTCTGGTCGCGAGCAGATCGGATTTGCAGACTCGCAGGTGGCGGGCTACATCGTGGCGCAGTCCAAGGGGCAGTTCAAGCTGTCCGGCAAGGCGTTCGAGACCGCGCCCTACGGGATCGCTCTTCCAAAGAACGGTCTGGCCAAGCCAGTGCTCGGCGCGGTCAAGGAGCTCATGGCCGACGGGATCTACACCAAGATCCTCGACAAGTGGGGCATCGAATCGGGCGCGATCTCGACGCCTTCTATCAACGGCGCGACGAGCTAGCCGGTCAATCGGCCGGCGCGAGTTGCCGGGCGTGACAGAAAGGCGCTGGTCGTGAGGTCATTCTGGCGGGCGGACGCGTCCGAGGCGCCCCCGACCGGCGACGTCGTCACGGCGGTCCCGGTCCGTCATCCGGGGCGTTGGGTCGCCGGGGCGATCGTCGTGTTGCTGGCGGCGATGCTCGTGCACACGCTCGCGTTCTCGTGGACGTATCGCGGCGGAGTGCATCAACCGCGCTATCAGTGGAACGTCATCGGCCAGTACTTCACCACAAGGCCCGTGCTCTTGGGTCTTGAGATCACGATCGAGCTCACCGTCTACGCGATGGTGATCGGCATCTCGCTCGGGATCCTCTTTGCGGTGTTTCGCCTGTCGCCGAATCCGCTCGTCTCCTCAGCGAGCTGGTTGTACATCTGGTTCTTCCGGGGAACCCCCGTGCTCGTCCAGCTGTTCTTCTGGGAGTTCATCAGTTACCTGTATCCGGAGTTGACGTTCGGCATCCCGTTCGGTCCCGCGTTCTTCCACTTCAGCGCCAACACGGTCGTGACGGCGTTCTCCGCCGCGGTCATCGCCCTCGGTCTCAACGAAGGTGCGTACATGGCAGAGATCGTCCGGGCGGGGCTCCTTTCCGTTGACGAGGGCCAGACCGAGGCCGCACATGCCCTCGGTATGACGCGCGGGCAGACGTTGCGCCGGATCGTGCTTCCCCAGGCGATGCGTGTGATCATCCCCCCGACGGGCAACGAGACGATCTCGATGTTGAAGACGTCGTCCCTCGCCAGCGTCATCGGCGTTGCGGAGATTCTCTTTTCCGTGCAGCTGATCTACGCCCGGACCTACCAGATCGTCCCACTCCTCATGGTCGCGTGCATCTGGTACCTGATCGTGACGACGATCCTCTCGATCGGTCAGTACTACGTGGAACGGCACTTCGCGAAGGGCGCGCTCCGTGAGCTCCCGCCGACGCCGTACCAGCGACTGCGTCGACGGATCGGGCTGTTCAACCTGCGCCAGGAGAACGCGATTTTGCAGATCGATTCACTCGGCCGACCGGAATCGAGGCCGTAGCGATGGCGCACCGCGACCTTGCCGTCCAAGCGGAAGGCGTGCGCAAGTCGTACGGTCGCTTCGAGGCCTTGCGTGGGATCGACCTCGAGGTCGTCCGGGGTGAGGTGACGTGTCTCATCGGGCCTTCAGGCTCGGGCAAGAGCACGCTGCTCCGGTGCATCAACCACCTCGAGAAGATCACCGCCGGCCGGCTCTCGGTCGATGGCGATCTCGTCGGCTATCGCCAGCACGGCGGCAAGCTGTATGAGTTGCGGGACCGAGAAGTCTGCGCGAAACGGGCCAAGATCGGTATGGTCTTCCAGCGTTTCAACCTCTTCCCGCACATGACCGCACTCGAGAACGTCACGCTCGGCCCGATGCGCGTGAAACACGAGTCGAAAGCCGTCGCCGAAGAACGCGCCCGCAAGCTGCTCGACCGGGTCGGGCTCGCCGACAAGGTCGCGAACTACCCGAGCCAGCTCTCAGGCGGCCAACAGCAGCGGATCGCGATCGCGCGAGCACTCGCCATGGATCCGAGCCTCATGCTCTTCGACGAGCCCACGTCGGCGCTCGATCCGGAGCTCGTCGGCGAGGTCCTCGACGTGATGCGTGGCCTCGCGGAGGACGGGATGACGATGATCGTCGTCACCCACGAGATGGGGTTCGCACGCGAGGTAGGTGATTTCCTCGTTTTCATGGACGAAGGCGTCGTCGTCGAGACAGGCCGACCAAGGGAAATGCTCGCCAATCCGCGAAACGAGCGGACCCGTTCCTTTCTCGCCAAGGTGCTCTGAGACGATCTCATGACGCGGAACACGGACGGCTCGTTGCGCGGGAGAGGTCCCGCCGGAACGACAGCCCTCTCAATACCCCATTGTGGCGGCGCACGTCGCCTGGCGATCAGCCGTTTCGAGAGGGACCACTGACGAGAGTCGTAACGGGCAGGTCGAGACGCGGCGGCGCGATCGTCTTCGACGCGCCGCCGTCACTCATCGGGTCCCCCTTCGTCGATCGCTGTCAGCTCAGCGGTCGTGATGGCCGCCAGGGGCAGCGGGGTACCTCGCGCGTCTGGCGGTGGATCACCTGATGCGACCGCGATCGGATAGTCCGCGACCCGGGCCGTGCCGCGCCGAGGGGCCAGTATGCCTTGGGAGATGGCGACGCCCACGAGGACGACGGCCGCGCCGACGGGCTCGTTCCAGGTAAGCGCCTCGCTCAACACGGCGATCCCGAGAACGGTCGAGAACAGGGGGATGATGTACGTGACGAGCGACGCGTTCGTCGCGCCTGCTTCGCGGATGACCGAGTAGTTGATGACGTAGGCGATCCCCGTCCCGAAAACGCCAAGGGCGAGGACGCTCATGACGCTGACCGTGCTGACATGCGAGGGGACCCGGGCGAGCAGCGGCGAAACGACGGTCAGCTCGACGGTTGCCGCGAGGAGCTGACCCGCGGCGAGCCCCGTTGGCGAGGTGGACGATCTCGTGACGAAACGCCGCGCGTAGGGAATGCCGAGCCCGTAGCAGGCGGAGGCGCTGAGGCAGGCGAGATCTCCCGAGAGATGAGTCCCGGAGAGCCCGCCCCACGCGCCGAGCACGACGGCGACTCCGAGGAAACCGACGAGGAGCCCTGTCACCTTGGCTGGCGTCGGCCGTTCGGAAGGCAGGACCAGAAAGGCCACAGGAACGACGAAGAGCGGCGTTGTCGCGTTCCATATTCCTGCGGCCACCGAGGAGATGCGCTGCTCGCCCCAGGCGATGAGGGTGAACGGAACGGCGTTTAGCAGCAGACCCGCCAAGGCGAGGTGTCCCCAGAGCCGCCATCCGCGGGGAAGCGACTGATGCGACGCCCCGAGGATGGCGACAAGGGACAGCGTTCCGACCGCGAGTCGGATCCAGGTGACCTCGAAGGGGATGAACGAGCGGTCGCCCACCTTCATGAAAAGAAAGCTCGTGCCCCAGATCGCGCTGAGGAGGACGGCGCGTGCCTGCCACGACGACCAGAGCGACCCGCGAGATCGCACCTCAGGTCTCCGGCATGTGGGCGTCGACAGGCTCGCCGTGGTGGGGAGTTGCGGTCATCAGAGCTTCTACCGTCATACGGGCATCGTTCCAGTGCAACCGCTGCGAACTCGGCGGGTCCTGGACGAGGTGTCGCGGCTCACCCGCGGCGAAATCAGGGCGACGTCCCGTTGCCAGGACCTCGCCTGATCCTACGGGATTTGCCGTGAGGGTTGGGCGGCTCGGGTGCAGCTTCCCGCGACGGGGTTCTCGTTGGCGCGAGCCGCGCGCTGGACGGTCGGGGTCAGTTCGTCCAACATGGAACGGTACACGGGGTTGCGCGTCCGGAAGGCTTGTTCCCCGACACGTCCGCCGGGCGGTGAGGAGGCGACGATGATCGATGCCACCGCGAAGGCGCTTGCCCAGGGAAAGAACTTCGCGGCGATGACGACGATGTTGCCGAGCGGCTGGCCGATGACCCACGTCATGTGGGTGGACGCCGACGACAACCACGTGCTCATCAATACCGAGGTGCATCGCACGAAGTTCAAGAACGTGGAGCGGAACCCGGTCGTGACCGTGACCGTGATGGACGCCTCCAACCCGTATCACTACGTGGAGATCCGAGGCCGAGTCGTGGCGCGCGTCCTGGGTCCCGAAGCCCGAGCCCACATCGACCGACTTGCCGAGAAGTACACGGGGGCGCCGTACGCCAACGAGATCGAAAGCGAGCGGGTGATCCTGAAGATCGCGCCGGAACGTCAGGTCGTGCATTAGGGCTCGGACCGGCCGGTCCGGTTGCTCGAGCCCGCCGAAAGAGTCGCGTCCTACGGTTGCCGGTCGGGCCGGATCCGCCGCGTCGTTACGCTCAGGCCATGGACATCAGTCAAGCAACGCAGTTCATCGCCGCGAACCACCGCGCGGTGTTCGCGACGACGCGATCGGACGGCAGGGTCCAGCTCTCGCCCGTGACTGCCGGCGTCGACGGCAACAGGCACGTCGTCCTCAGCTCGCGCGAGACCGCGATGAAGACGCTCAACGTCCAGCGCACGCCGTACGCCTCGCTGTGCGTTTTCACAGACCGGTTCTTCGGCGACTGGGTGCAGGTCGAGGGCGACGTCGAAGTCGTGCATCTACCGGAAGCGATGGAAGGTCTCGTGGATTACTACCGGGGGATCTCCGGCGAACACCCAGACTGGGACGACTACCGGGCGGCGATGCTGCGGGACCGCCGGGTGCTCCTCAAGATGACGGTGCGACGGGCCGGGCCGAACCGTTCTGGCTGACAGGGGTCGCAGGGGCGTCGTAGCGTTCGAGGCGGAGGAGAGGGGAGGGAAAACGTGACGTCGCAGCTGTCGAGGCGCCCGTTGGGAAAGACTGGCCTGCAGATCACGGAGATCGGTTTCGGGTCGTGGGCCGCGGGCGGCGGGGCGTGGAGGTTCGGTTGGGGACCCCAGGACGACGAGGATTCGATCGCCGCCATCCGCCACGCGGTCGAACTCGGCATCAACTGGGTCGACACGGCCGCGGCCTACGGTCTCGGCCACAGCGAGGAGGTCGTCGCCAGGGCCCTCGAAGCTTTCGCGCCCGGCGACCGCCCGTTCGTCTTCACGAAGGGTGGCACCATCTCGGACCCGAACGACCCGATGGCCGATCCGCGGCACGTCGGCAATGCGGCGATCCTGCGCCGGGAGGTCGAAGCTAGCCTGCGCCGGCTGCGGGTCGAGCGAATCGACCTGTACCAGATGCACTGGCCGGCGGAGGACGGGACCCCGCTCGAGGCCTACTGGGAGGTTTTCCTCGAGTTGCGGGCCAAGGGCCTGATCGGCGCGGCGGGACTTTCCAACCACGGAGTCGACCTGCTCGAAGCCGCGGAGGCGCGCGGCCACGTCGACTCGGTCCAGCCGCCGTATTCGCTCATCAAGCGGCGCGCTGGAGCCGACATCATCCCCTGGTGCGCCGCGCACGGGACTGGCGTGATCGTCTACAGCCCGATGCAGGCGGGACTGCTTTCCGGTGCTTTCACCGAGGCGCGGGCCGCGTCACTCGCCCCTGACGACTGGCGCCGCAAGAGCCCGGACTTCTCCGGTTCCGCACTGCAAGAGAGCCTGGCTCTCGCCGACGCGCTGCGGCCGATCGCCGCCAAGCATGGAGTCTCCGTCGGCGCGGTCGCGATCGCCTGGACCCTCGCGACGCCCGGGGTCTCCGGCGCGATCGTCGGGGCGCGTCGCCCATCCCAGGTTGACGGGTGGTTCACCGCGGCGCGCCTCACGCTGGGAGACGAAGACCTCGCCGAGATCGCCGCGGCGGTCAGACGGACCGGCGCCGGCGAGGGTCCGATCCGCCCGTAGGGTCACTCGGCCGGAGGGCTCCCTGCTGGTCCCGGTGTTGCGGGTCCGGTGCCTGGCGCCGCGGCGAGCGCGGCCAGCAGGTGGGCTGTGCACGACGTCACCTTCTTCGCCGCCGGGACGTGGAGACACTCGTCGGGTCCGTGCGCGTTCGATTCCGGGCCGAGCACTCCGGTCGTGATGAACTGGGCCGCCGGGTAGCGACGTGCCAGCGACGTCACGAACGGGATCGAACCCCCCATCCCGACCGATTTTGGCGGTTCGCCGAAGTAGCAGGTCGAGGCGTCCTGCAGGGCCGCGTCGAGCCAACCGGGGAGCTCCGGAGCCACCCAACCGGAGGACGCCTGTTCGATCTCGACCGAGACGACGGCGCCCGACGGGGGGTCACCCGTCAGCAGCGCCCGGAGCGCCTCCGCCACCGAGTGGGCATCGGCCGTCGGCGGGGTGCGCAGGGAGATCTTCAGCGCGCTCGAGGGGCGGAGCACGTTACCGGCGGCTTCGATCGGCGGCAGGCCCGCCGCGCCGGTGACCTCGAGCGCGGCCCGCCACATCATGCGCACCAAGCGCGATCGTGCGTCGGTTCCCTCGGACTCGACGCCGGGAAGGACCGGGAAATGGCCCGCGGCGTCGTCCCCGAACTCGGCGGCGACCTCTTCGATCTCACGCAGCCGGCCGACCGGGATCACGGCGTCGCAACCGGGTACGAGCACGTCGCCGGTCGCCGCGTCCTCGAGCCGGTCGAGCAGCTGACGCAGGACCCGAAACGACGAGGGCACGATGCCACCGGCCATGCCGCTGTGCACCCCCTCGGCCATCACGCCGACCCGCAGCACCGCGTTGACCAAACCGCGAAGTGAAGTCGTGATCCAGAGTCGGTCGTAGCTCGCGCAGCCCGAGTCGAGGCTGACGACGAGCACCAACGGGCCGATCCGTTCGGCGAGGGTGTCGAGATACGCCTCGAGGTCGGAACTGCCGCTCTCCTCGCTCGCTTCGCTGAGGACGAGGACGCGTCCGTGCGGCACCTCGACTGCCTCGAGGGCCTCCAACGCGGCGAGCGCCGCGAACACGGCGTACCCGTCGTCGGCTGTTCCTCGGCCGTACAGGAGGTCGGCTTCACGTACGGCGAGGAACGGGTCGAGGCCCTCCCGCCACGCGCCGAGAGGAGGTTGTTTGTCGAAGTGGCCATAGATGAGGGCGATCGGCGCGGATTCCTCGGCCGTCGAAGCCACATCGACGAGGACGCACGGTGTCCGGCCGGGGAGTCGGACAATCTCGGCGGTCAAGCTGGCGAGGGCCCGACGTTCCCCCCAGGCGGCGAGCAGTTCCGCCGCCCGGTCGATGGCCCCGCTCGTCGCCCAGTCCTGGTCGAAGTCCGGCGACAGACAGGGGATCCTGACGTACTCGGAGAGCGTCGCGAGGGCGTCGTCCTCCCAAATCCGTTCGATCCGGGGCATGATCTTCAGCGGGTCGCTGGTATTCAACGGGGCGCACCTTTCGGAGTGGGGGACAGGTTCATTTCTGGTGACGGAAGTCTCGCGTCGGTCGCGCCGGGGGCCGCCCGAGCCCCACGCACTGCAGCGCCCCGCCCACGTCGCCAGTTGTAGCGCAGCACGGGTCCGGTCCTTCGGCGAGAATGGGTCCGTGGCCCGCCGCCCGCTGTCCGCGATCGTGCTCGCTGCTGGCGAGGGCACGCGGATGCGTTCGGCGACGCCGAAGCCCCTCCATCGTCTGTGCGGACGGCCGATGGTGCTTCACGTGCTCGACGCCCTGGCCGAGCTGGCGATCGAGCGAGTCGTCGTTGTCGTCGGTTACCGGTCGGTCGATGTCGTGAAGGCCGTCCAAGCCGAATCACCCCCGGACCTGCGCATCGAATTCGTCGAGCAGTCCCAGCCCCTCGGGACGGGCGATGCCGCAGCCGTCGCGCTCACGGGGTTCGACGAGGGCGCGGACCTCGCCGACGGCGATCTCGTGATCCTGCCGGGGGACACTCCGCTCCTGCGCCCGGCGACTCTCGCCGAGCTCGTTCGCGCTCATCGGCGTAGTGATGCCGCGGCGACGTTGCTCACGGCGCGCATCACCGACCCGACTGGATACGGCCGCGTCGTCCGCTCCAAGAGCGGGAACGTCGCCTGTGTCGTCGAGGATACCGACGCGAGCGAGGGCGAACTCGAGATCGACGAGGTTGCGACCTCGATCTATTGCTTCCGCCATGGCGTTCTGGCACCGACGCTCCGCCGACTGTCGCGTGCTAATGCGCAGGGCGAGTACTACCTGACCGACACGATCGCGGTCCTCGACTCGGCGGGCTACCGGGTCGTGACGGTGGTGGCGCCCGACCCCGTCGAGGCGGCGGGCGTCAACGACCGAGCCCAGCTCGCCGCGGCAGAGGCGGTCCTGCGCGCGCGGTTGAACAAGCGGTGGATGCGGCGAGGCGTGACGATGACCGACCCCGACCACACCTACCTCGACGCCGGGGTCGAACTGGCGGAGGAGGTCGTCCTGGAGCCCGGAGTCATCCTTGAGGGCACGACCCGCGTCGCCAAGGGGGCCATCATCGGACCTCAGTGCCATCTGGTCGATTGCGTAGTCGGTCGGGGGGCGAGACTCACCCAGACCGTCGCGCGTAACGCGACCATCGGCGAGGGCGCCGTGGTCGGCCCGTTCGCCTTCCTGGACGGAGGCAGCCGCGTCGAGGCACATTCGACGACCGGGGCGTTTTTCATGACCGAGTTCGACGACCAACGGGAGCGACGCTGACGGGAGAGGGGAACGAGATGGAACTTGTGCCGCGCCGGCGCCTCGAGTTGTTCAGCGGGAGGTCGCACCCTGAACTGGCGCGGGAGATAGCGGACAATCTCGGTGTCGTGCTCGGCGAGGCGAACCTGCACGACTTCGCCGACGGACAGATCCACTGCCGTTACGACGCGTCGATCCGCGGTTCGGACGTATTCATCATCCAGACCCACAGCCATCCGGTGAACGACTCGATCATGGAGCAGCTGATCATGATCGACGCCGCCAAGCGCGCTTCGGCACACCGGATCACCGCGGTCTGCCCCTACTACGGATACTCCCGGCAGGATCGCAAATCGACGGGCCGCGAACCGATCACGGCGAAACTCGTCGCGGATCTGCTCAGTGCCGCGGGAGCCGATCGCGTTGTCAGCGTCGACCTCCACTCGGGACAGATCCAGGGATTCTTCAACTTCCCGGTCGACCACCTCACGGCTTTGCCGGTCCTCACTGACTATCTCGCCGAACACAATCCCCACGATCTCGTCATCGTCTCGCCTGACGCTGGCCGCGTGAAAGTCGCCGAACGGTTCAGTCAGCACCTCGGGACCGACCTCGCCTTCGTCCACAAGCGGCGCCTCACGAACACGACGAACGGCGTCGAGGCCCGCGAGGTGATCGGCGTCGTGAAGGACCGGCGCTGTGTGATCATCGACGACCTCATCGACACCGGAGGGACCGTCATCGCCGCGGCCGAACGCCTGAGGAATGCCGGCGCGACAGACGTGTGGGCGATGGCGACGCACGCCGTGCTCTCCGGACCGGCGCTCGAGCGGTTGCGGGCCGACACGATCAGCCGCGTCATCGTGACCAACACATTGCCTTTGCCCAAGGAGCGGCTGATCGACAAGGTCGAAGTGCTCTCTGTCGCGCCCGTGATCGCGGCCGCGATCGATGCGGTGTTCGAAGACACGTCGGTCTCGGGAATTTTCGGCGGGAACAACCTGGTCTGAGCCGCTCCGCCCTCTTTCCTGGGTGTCGGGGTCCGGCGTCCCCGTCTTGCGCGTCCAGGGGTCGCCTGCCTTCTCGGGGCACGCGGTCGGGGACCAGTTACTACCCCTGTGGTCGGTCGCCTAGACTCGGCGGCACGAAGTGCCGATTCGCGGCCGTCTTTAGCGGCCAGGCGCCGATCGGCCGTGATCGAGCGGTTTGAGCCCCGAGGAGCGCGTCAACATGGATGAGATCTCCCTCGTCGCCGAACCCCGTCGCGACAAGGGCTCGCCGGCAACCCGACGTCTGCGGGCCGACGGCCGAGTGCCCGGCGTCGTCTACGGTCACGGCGTGACACCGATCCCGGTGAGCGTCGACGAGCGGGCGTTGCGCGGCGCGCTCTCGACGGCGGCGGGCGAGAACGCGCTCATCGACCTCACGATCGGTAAGGCACACCACCTCGCGCTGGCTCGTGAGTTGCAGCGCCATCCAGTGCGCCAGACGGTGGCGCACGTCGACTTCCTCGTCGTGCGCCGGGATGAGATCGTCGCCGCCGAGGTTCCCGTCGCGCTCGTCGGCGAGGCCCTCGCCGTCACTCGCGCCGGCGGGACGGTCGAGCATCTGTTGCTCTCGGTCGGTGTGCGAGCCAAACCCGCCGACATCCCGCGTGCCTTCGAAGTGGACATCTCCGAACTTGACATCGGCGACGCCATCCGCCTCTCCTCCGTCCTGATCCCGCCCGGAGTCACGCTCGAGGCCGATCCGGAGACGCCCGTCGTCGTCGGTCACGCCGCCCGGGTCGAGGTTGCCGAGGCTCCGCTCGAGGAAGAGGAGGTCGCCATCCCGACCGAGCCGGGAGCCGAGACCCCGGCTGACGAAGCCGCCGGGAGCTGACGACGGCGCTTCTCGGTCGGCGCTCGTCACGAGCAAGGACCGGCGCGCGGGCCGATCTGCTCGCAGTCGGATTGGGCAACCCGGGAGGCGAGTTCGCGCACACCCGTCACAACGTCGGCGCCGACGCGGTCGCGCTGGTCGCCCAGCGCCACGGCGTCGTCCTGCGTTCCGAGCGCGGGACAGCGTCCCGAGCCGTCACCGTCGTCGCCGAAGGACGCCGTCTCGCGCTGGCGATCCCTGTCACGTTCATGAACGAATCCGGGATCGCGCTCGCGGGCCTCGTCCGTCGGTTTTCGATCGACAACTCGTCGTCGCTCGTCGTCGTCCATGACGAACTCGACCTCCCGGTCGGTGTCGTCCGGATCAAGTTCGACGGTGGCACCGCCGGCCATAACGGCCTCAAGTCGACCGAACAGCACCTCGGCACGCTCGAGTTCGTTCGCGTCCGGATCGGCATCGGCAAACCAACCGGTCGCATGCCCGGCGCGGACTACGTTCTGCACCGGCCGTCAGCAGTCGAGTCCGAGCTCATCGCTGCCGCCGTCGAGAGGGCAGCCGACGCGGTGGAGCTCATCTTCGGTTCCGGGCTCGACGCCGCGATGGGCACGGTGAACGCCGCGGGATGACCGCACCGCTCGCACCGCTCGTCGGGATGCTGCGTTCCGAGCCAGCGCTCGCCGAGCTGCTCTCCGCCGGGGACGCCGCCGTTGCGGTCGCCGATCCAGCTCGCGCCTTCGTGCTCGCCGGTCTCGGCGCCCTCGGGCACGCCCCCGTTCTGCTCGTCGCGACGCCGACCGGCGTCGAGGCCGAGCGACTCGTCCACGATCTCGGCGCTTTCTACGATCCGGCGAGCGTCGATCTGCTGCCGGCCTGGGAAACGCTGCCGTTCGAGCGGGTTTCGCCTGCCGTCGAGACCATGGGCAGCCGTCTGCGGACGCTCTGGCGGATCGATCGGGCGCACGAGACCGTTGGCGAGGAGGGCCGAGAGCAAGCGGAGCAGACGTTCGTCGTCGTCGCGCCCGTGAGGGCGCTTCTCCAGCGTCTCGCCGCGACGGCGGCCGACGCCGCGCCCCTTCAGATCCGCCCGGGGGACGAGATCGATCCCGCCGAACTTGTCGCCGACCTCGTCGCCGCCGGCTACCGCCGGGAGTACCAGGTCGAACACCGCGGCGAGGTGGCGCTCCGGGGGGGCATCGTCGACGTGTTCCCATCGACCACGGACAACGGCGTGCGTGTCGACTGCTACGGGGACCTCGTCGAACGGCTCACGGTCTTCGACGTGGTCGACCAGCGCAGCGTGCGCGGACTCGATGTCGCCGAGGTCTTCGGCTGCCGGGAGGTCCGTATCTCCGAGGCGCGTCGCGCCGTCGCCGCCAGGCTCGCTGCGACGGCGCCGTTCGCCCGCGAGCAGTTCGCCCGGATCGCCGACCGTGAGGTCTTCGACGGGCTCGAGTCCTTCCTGCCGTGGCTGGACGACGGGGCGCGTCTCGTCACGGATCTGCTCGGTCCGGCCGACCGCATCGTGCTCGTTGAGCCCCGGCGGATGCGAGACCGCGCCGTCGAGATCACCGCCGAGGAGGCGGCGTTGACTGTCTCGCTCGCAGAGACGTGGCGGCCGGCGGACTCCCCGGCGACGTGGCGCGCGACGGATCTGCCCGCGCTCCACGCGAGCTTCGACCGGTTGCTCGCCGAGACTTCGGCGCGCGTCACGACGCTGCTCGCGACGGCGGAGGGTCCGGGCACCGAGACGGTCCGGGTGAGCGGCTGGCCGCAAGCGCTAGGCGATGCCGCGCCGTTGGCGCGCCGGGTCGGTGAGCTCGCTCGGGCCGGCGATGTCGTGGTCGTCGCGGCGCAAGGGGCCGGGAGCGCGGCCCGCATCTCCGACGTCCTCGACGAATCCGGCGTCGTCGTCGATCGGGCGTATCTGGCCGACGCCGGCATCGAGGACCGTTCCGCGGTTCTCCGGAGGCCCGGGACCCACGTCGTCGTGGCCGCAGTCGACCGCGGCTTCGTGCTTGCGGACGCGCACGTCGCCGTGCTCGCTGAGAGCGACCTCACCGGGCGACACCGCCCGCACCGCGTGGCCCGGACGCGGACCCGGCCGGTCGAGGGCTTCTTCGACGACCTGGCCGTCGGCAGCTACGTCGTCCACCAGGTCCACGGCGTCGCGCGCTACGGCGGGATGGTGCGCCGCGGCGTCGCGGGGACCGAACGTGACTACCTCCTCCTCGAGTACCGGGGCGGGGACCGGCTTTACGTCCCCTCGGACCAGATCGACGCGATCACGCCGTACGCGGGGGGAGAACACCCGTCGCTCAACCGCCTGAACGGCAATGACTGGCAGCGACAACGGACACGGGTGCGCCAGGCGGTGCGCGCCGTCGCGCAGGAACTCGTCGTGCTGTACCGGCGCCGCCTCACGTCGGCCGGCCACGCTTTCGCCCCCGACACTCCCTGGCAGGCCGAGCTCGAACAGTCCTTCCCCTATCCCGAGACCGCCGACCAGCTGCGCGCCATCGCGGAAGTGAAGGCCGACATGGAGCGCCCGGTGCCGATGGACCGCCTCGTCTGCGGCGACGTCGGCTTCGGCAAGACCGAGGTCGCAGTGCGCGCTGCTTTCAAGGCCGTCCAGGACGGCATGCAAGTCGCCCTGCTCGTGCCCACGACGATCCTCGCCCGGCAGCACTACCAGACGATCGCCGACCGCTTCGCGCCCTACCCGGTGCGCGTGGAAATGCTCTCGCGTTTCTTGACCCCGGCCGAGGCCGCGGCCGTGGCGCGCGGCATCGCCGACGGCGCGGTCGACGTCGTCGTCGGCACGCACCGGCTGCTCGCCGACGATGTGCGGTTCCGCCGGTTGGGCCTCCTCGTCGTCGACGAGGAGCAGCGCTTCGGGGTGAACCAGAAAGAGGCGATCAAGAAGCTGGCGGTCGGCGTCGACGTCCTGACGCTCACCGCCAACCCGATCCCGCGCACGCTCGAGATGGGGCTCACCGGGATACGCGACCTCTCCGTCATCGACACGCCCCCGGCCGAGCGCCAGCCGATCCTCACCTACGTCGGCGAGCAAGACGACCGCGCCGTCGGCGAAGCCATCCGCCGGGAGCTGCTGCGGGAGGGCCAGGTCTTTTTCGTCCACAACCGCGTGGAGGGGATAGAGGCGATCGCGGCCCGCGTCTCGGCCCTCGCGCCGGGGGCGCGCATTGCCATCGCCCACGGCCAGATGGACGAGGCCGTCCTCGAGAAAACCGTCGTCGACTTCGCCGAGGGGCGCTACGACGTGCTCGTCTGCACGACGATCATCGAGTCCGGGATCGACATGCCTGCGGTGAACACCCTCGTCGTCGACCGCGCCGACCTGCTCGGCCTCGGACAGCTCCACCAGCTGCGCGGGCGGGTCGGCCGCTCGTCTTCGCGGGCGTACGCCTACCTATTCCATCCGCGCGACCGCGTACTCACCGAGCGGGCCTACGAGCGGCTCCGCACGATCGGGGAGCACACCGAGCTCGGGTCGGGCTTCAAGATCGCGATGCGCGATCTCGAGATCCGCGGCGCCGGGAGTCTGCTCGGGATCGATCAGTCAGGCCACATCGCGGCGGTCGGCTACGACCTCTACGTCCGCATGGTCGCCGAGGCCGTCGCCGAGCTGAAGGGCGAGGAGATCGCCCCGCCGCAGGAGGTCCGGCTCGACGTTCCGCTCGACGCCCACCTGCCCGCGAGCTACGTCGGGCACGAGGACCTTCGTCTCGAGGCCTACCGCCGGCTCGCCGCGGTGCGCGACGTGGCCGAGGTCGATGACATCGGTGCCGAATGGCTCGACCGCTACGGGCCGCTGCCGACGCCGGCGGTGTCGCTGCTCGAGATCGCGCGCCTGCGGGCCGCGTGCGTCCGGGTCGGCGTGGCGGAGGTGACCGTCGTCGCCGTGCGACCCGGTTCCCGCGGGCCTGCCCGTCTCGGTGAGGCGGTCGCCCGCCTCACGCCGCTCCGTCTTCCGGCGTCGTCCCGGGTCCGTCTCACCCGACTCGTCCCCCGGGCGATCCTGAAAGAGGACCCCCCGCAGCTCGTCGTGCCGCTCGCGGCGGGGCCCCGGCTTGCCGCCGACCTCGAGTCGTTGCTCGCCGCGATCGTCCCCGCCGACGCGCCCGCCCCGGCGAGGCCGTGATCCGGTTGGCCCCGCACCCGGCCTGCCCGTACCATCGGCTCACCGTGGCAAGGGCCCGCCTCCTCGTCTGCGTCGCCGTCGTCGCGGCGCTGGCGTTCGGGGCCTGCGACGCGCAGTTCACGCCGTTCGCAGCGCGCGTCGACGGCACCGCTGTCTCGCAGTCGACGCTCGACGCCGCGCTGGACTCCGTGGCGAGCGACCCGGGCTACCGCTGCCTCGTCGAGACGGCGTCGGGGGGACCGACCCACGTCACGGGGGCCGCGCCGGGGACCTACAACACCGAGTTCGCGGCGGGCGTGCTCTCGTTGCTCATCGAGGCCGACGCCATCCACGTCGCGGTCGGTCGGCTCGGTCTCGCCGAGGGACCGGTGGCAACGAAGCTGGCGACAGCTCAGATCGGGGTGGACCTGTCGCCGCCGACGGGCTCGACCTGCGCGGTCACGGGCGCCGAGGTGCTCGCCGACCTCTCCGGCCCGTACCGCGCCGCGCTCGTCCAGCTCCAAGCCGACGAGGATGCCCTTGCCGCCCACGCCGTCGGCGTCACTCTCACCGACGCCGGAGTCGCCGCCTACGAACGGCACCACCGCTCCTCGACGACGCTCGACTGCACCTGGGCGATCGAGGTCGCGTCGGAGGCCAAGGCCGCGCAGCTCGCGACCGCGATCGACGGCGGCGTGAGCTTTGCCAAGGTCGCCCGGAAGAACTCCCTCGATGCCAGGTCGGCGGATGACGGGGGGTACCTCGGGTGCATTCTGCCGGCGGCCTTCCAAGGTTCGCTCGGGGGGATCGTCGCGCACCTGCCCGTTGGCGAGCTCTCCCTCCCGATTCGCTTCATGAACTACTGGCTGTTGCTGAGAGTCACCCGCCGTCCGGTGGCACCGCTCGCGCAAGCGGCGGCAGCCGTGGTCGACGCCGGGATGACCTCGGCGGAGAAGCAGTTCGACTCCATCGTCGTCGCCGCGCACGTCTCGGTCGACCCCGCCTACGGGAGCTGGGCGAAGGTTCGCGGCACCTGGGAGGTGCGGGCACCGAGCGGCCCGCCGCTCGATCTCGTGCCGAACCCGTCCGCCGTGATCGCGGGCACCGACCTCGGCCGGTAGGTGGATACGGGCGCGGCATCCACCCGTCGGTCGTTGCCGACGGTCACCGTCGTCGGCCTCGGCCCGGCCGGCCCCGAGTATCTCAGCTCGGCCGCGCGGGACACCTTCGAAGCCATCCCCGACTGGTACGTGAGGACGGCCCGTCACCCGGCGGCCGAGCCGCTCCTCGCAGCCGGCGCGACCGCGCTCGACCGCCACTACGAGGCGGCGGCGACCTTCGCCGAGGCCTACGCGGGAATTGTCGAGGAGGTCGTCGCCGCGGCGAGGGCGCGCGACCGCGTCGGCTACGCCGTTCCCGGCTCTCCTTTCGTCCTCGAGTCGACCGTCCGGGCGTTGCTCGCCGACGAGCGCGTCGCGGTCGAGGTCGTGGCGGGGATGTCCTTCTGCGAGCTCGCCTGGAGTCGGCTCGGCATCGACCCCGTCGAAGCGCGCGTCCGGCTCGTCGACGGGGAGCGCTTCGCCGTCGACGCGGCTGGCGACACGGGGCCGCTCCTCGTCGCCGGGGTCTGGGCGCCGTCGCTCCTGGCGGGGATCAAGCTCGCCGTCTCGGCGCCGCCCGCCAGCGCCATCGTCCTGCAGCGACTCGGCTGTCCCGACGAGCACGTCGCGGAGGTCGCCTTCTCGGAGATCGACCGGGTCGTCCCGGACCACCTCACCTGCTTGTACTTGCCGGAGCTCGCCGAGCCCGTCGGGATCGAGCTCGCCCGGCTCGAGCAAGTCGTCGAGACCCTCCGCGACGAGTGCCCCTGGGACGCGGTGCAGACCCACCGCTCTCTCGTACGGCACCTCATCGAGGAGTGCTACGAGGCGGTCGAGGCGATCGAGGAGCTCGGCGAGCCACCCGACATCGCGGCCTCGGCCCACCTCGAGGAGGAGTTGGGCGATGTGCTCTGCCAGGTTCTTTTCCACTCGGTGCTCGCGCGACGGGAGGGACTGTTCAGTTTCGGGGACGTGGCCCGGACCGTGCACGACAAGCTCGTCCGCCGTCACCCCCACGTCTTCGCGGGGGTCGAGGGCGTGGGCTCGGTCAATGCCGTGCTCACGCAGTGGGAGGAGCTGAAGAGGAAGGAAAAGGGGCGGGAGAGCGTTATGGACGGGATCCCCGCGGCGCTTCCCGCCCTCGTCCTCGCCGCCAAGCTCGAGCGCCAGGCGGCCGGGGCGGGGCTCGGTTGGGACGCGACCGGCGAACCGTCCGGCGCCGTGCGCCGGGTTGTCGACGAGCTGCGGGCGACGGACGCCGAGGCGTTCGGCGAGCTCTTTTTCGAACTCGCCCGGCTTGCCGCTGGCCGAGGTGTCGACGCCGAGGAAGTCCTGCGGCGCTCGGCCCAGAGGTTCCGCACCCGTTTCGCGGCCGCGGAAAGGCTCGCCGCGGCCGACGGCACGACGCTTGCCGCGGCGAACGGCGTGGCGCGTCGCGCCTACTGGGAGGCGGCCGGCAGCACCTGAGGTGAGGAGCCGACCGCCCAGATCCCACTTTGATAGCCTTTGAGAACTTCTATCACTTTGAAACCAAAACGACCAGGAGAAAGAGAATCGTGGGAGAGATCGCCGAGCTCGACGCGCAAGAGGTGCTCGATTCCCGGGGCAACCCGACGGTCGAGGTGACCTGCATCCTGGAAAGTGGGGCCAGGGGAAGGGCGATCGTCCCGTCGGGCGCTTCGACCGGGGAGTTCGAAGCCACCGAGCTGCGTGACGGCGGGAGCCGTTACGGCGGCAAAGGCGTGCTCGACGCCGTCGGCAACGTCCGGGACGAGATCGCCGGGGCGCTCGAGGGATTCGACGCTGCCGACCAGAGGTTGATCGACCTCGCGCTCGTCGATCTCGACGGCACGCCGACGAAATCCCGGCTCGGCGCGAACGCGATCCTCGGCGTGTCGCTCGCCGTGGCCAAGGCCGCGGCCGACGAGCTTGATCTGCCCCTTTACCGCTATCTCGGCGGGGTCGACGCCCACGTGCTCCCGGTGCCGATGATGAACGTGCTGAACGGCGGGGTCCACGCCGACAACAACGTCGATTTCCAGGAGTTCATGATCGTGCCCCACGGCGCGGCCTCCTTCGCCGAGGGTCTGCGCTGGGGAGTCGAGACCTACCACGCCCTGAAAAGGGTCCTCCATGACCGGGGACTGGGGGGCGGCGTCGGGGACGAAGGTGGCTTCGCGCCGAACCTCGCGGCGAACGAGGAAGCGCTCAGGATGCTCGTCGTGGCGATCGAGGAAGCCGGCCGGGTGCCCGGCGACGAGGTCGCGATCGCGCTCGACCCCGCCGCTTCCGAGTTCTACTCCGATGGCGCCTACGTGCTCGCCAGCGAGCAGCGTTCATTCGCGCCGGAGGAGTTCGCCGGTTACTGGTCCGAGATCTGCGGGCGATACCCCGTCGTCTCGCTCGAGGACGCGATGGCCGAAGAAGACTGGGCGGGGTGGGCCGCGCTCACCGAGGCGGTCGGCGGACGCGTCCAGCTCGTCGGGGACGACATCTTCGTGACGAACGTCGAACGCGTCGAGCGCGGCATCCGCAGCCACGTCGCCAACGCCGTGCTGATCAAGGTGAACCAGATCGGCACGCTTACGGAGACGCTCACGACGATGCGCGTCACGCGGGCCGCCGGCTACCGCTGCGTCGTTTCGCACCGCTCCGGGGAGACCGAGGACACGACGATCGCCGATCTCGCCGTCGCGACGAACTGCGGCCAGATCAAGACGGGTGCGCCGGCGAGATCGGACCGGGTCGCCAAGTACAACCAGCTGTTGCGGATCGAGCACGAACTCGGCGAGGCTGCGGAGTGGCCCGGCGCCGCCGCCTTCGCGCGGCCGTTGGGCGCCGATTCCCGATGAGATCGCTCCGGCGCGCGCGCCTCGCCCTCGTCGCGGCGGTCGCGCTTGTGATCGCCATCCTCGCGACGGGCTTCCCGGTCGGGACGTTCGTCCACCAGCGGGTCGCGATCGCCGCCATCAACCGTCAGCTCGCGGCGATTGACTCGCGCAATGCCGAGTTGCGAGCGGAGATCGTGAGTCTGCGGCAGTCGTCGACGATCGAGGCGATCGCCCGCGAGGAGTACGGGCTGGTCCGGCCGGGGCAGCGGTCCTACGTCATCCTGCCGGGCAAGGGTGCGCGGGCCGTTGGCGCGGGGACGCTTGGCGTCCAGCCGATCCCCCCGGGCGATCTCGTGCCGGCGAGTGTCTCTGCTTACCAATCCCCCTCGGACATGGCCCCTGGGGGGAAGCCCTCGAGCTTGTGGAGCCGGACCGTGGGCGAGCTCGAGTTCTGGCGCTGGGCTCTCTGACCGGGTCGCGCGCCGGACTTCGGGGAACGTCGTTCTCGAGCACTCGAGACCTCCCCGGGCGGGCGCGCCACGACGGCGCCGCGATGGCGCGCCCTTTTGGGCGGGGTGACCCTTAAAGGCCGAGAATTGCGGAACAAGCCGGCCAGGGGCGCCAGCCGTCGCGCTGCCACATCAGGTACGCGGCCGCGTCCTGCACGGCGGGCGGCGCCTCGTTCGGCAAGCCGGTCTCGCCGAGCCCCAGCCAGGTCGGGAGCGCGAACTGGTAGGCGCCGTAGTAGCCGTTCCCCGTGTCATCTGCGTAGTTGCCGCTCGACTCGCAGTGGCGCAGTTCGGCGAATTCCTGGCTGAGCGAGCCGGACGGGATCGGTGAACCAGTGAGTCCCGCGGTTCCCGACAGCGACGGCGGACCCGTCTGGTTCTGGTTGGCCGTCCGGGCGGCCTGGGCCTTCGTCTCCGCGGCCTGCTGGGCGGCGAGCTGGGCGGCGACGAGCTGGGCGAGCTGACCCTGGATCGAGTTGTACAGGCGCTGCTCGCGGTAGAGCGTGCCAATGGCCTGGGCGCGGGCCGTCGTCGTGCGCAAGAGCGCGAGCCGGGCGGCGGCAACGTCGCGCGTCTCTGTCGAAAGCGATACCTGCAGACGCGCCTCGTCGCCCTGGAAGTTCGAGATCGCGCCGTTGAGCCTGCCCTCTGCGTAGCGGAGGTAGGTCTGTTCCACCTGAACCTCGTCGGGCTTTTCGACGAGGAAGCTCCCGAGGTCGGTCGTGCTGCCGGCGCCGACGTAGGCGCCGATCGCCGCAGCCGTCACGGCACGGCGATCCCGGACGAGGACGCGCTCGATCCGCCGCGCGGCTCCCGCGATGAGCACGACGGCGGCGCTCGCCTTCTCGTATTCCGACTCGGCGGTCAGGTACTGCTCACCGAGCGCGTTGAGCTGATTGTTGTCCCGGGCGAGCTCGGCCGCGATCGCGCTCGCCTTCGCTTGCAGGCTCCCGGTCGTCGAAGTCCCGGCACCGGCGGGCGCCGCGGCGGCGACGAGCACGCCGACGACGAGCGCCACGAGCGCCCGGCCAGCCGATGTCGCCGGCTGGGGCCGAGCGGAGCCGCGACCGTCCCCAAGCCCGTGGCGACGACGGCCGACCTCGCGGGCTGCGTCAGGCACGGGAAAACGTTAGCCACGGTGCGCCGACATAGCTCGGTCCGGCCCGCCACCGGCTCGTGGCGGGCCGCCAAAGCCTCCATCGGGCTTCTAGGCTGCGACGATGGGCACGATCGCCGTTGTCGTCGCTCTCGACCAGCAGCGCGGCGCGACCTTGCGGCGACTTGGCGAGGTGGTCAGGGCGGCGCGAGGGGCCCGACCGGACGAGGTGGTCGTCGTCGTCGGCCCCCAGACGCCGCTTCGCCACCTGCCGGAAGAGGCCACGGTGATCGTCGACCACGCCGGCGTGCCGAGCGAGGCGGCAGCGCTGGGCGCGGCGGTCGACTACGCCCAGCGGTCCGGCGCCGACGTCCTCGTCGTCGCGCTCGGCGCGGCCGGCGACGACGGACGCGTCGTCGACCCGGAGAGCTGGCGCCGGATCCGGGAGGCACCGCCCGGCGAGATCGTCGTCGGCACGGTCGGCGGACGGCCGGTGGGGCTCGTGCGCCTCGCGGCTGTCGTCTGGCCCCTTTTGCCCCTCGACGGAGCTGTCGAGCGGCTGATGGCGGCCCACCCCGAGCTCGTCGCGCCCTGCGCGCTCGACGCGCCCGTCCCGGGCAACGCCGGCGAGCCCACCGGGACAGCGCCGGCCGCAAGCGACGCCGAGGCCCCCGAGGCACCGTCGGCCGCCGATATTGCCGCCGTGACGGCTCTTCTTGGCCGGCCGCCCGCCGGAGGCTTCCGTGTCGTCGTCCGGGACGCGGCGGGAGATCCCGTCGTCATCCGGAACACACCGTTCCTCGACGACGGCACGCCGATGCCGACTATTTACTGGCTCGTCGGCCGGGCCGAGCGGGAGCTCGTCGCCGGGCTCGAAGCCGCCGGTGGCGTGCGCCGGGCGGAGCGCGCCGTCGACGCCGCGGCCGTTGCCGCGGCCCACGCCCGTTACGCGGCCGAACGCGACGCGTCGATTCCCGCCGGCTATCTCGGGCCGCGGCCGACCGGAGGGGTCGGCGGCACGCGCAACGGGGTGAAGTGCCTCCACGCCCACCTCGCCTGGTACCTCGCGGGCGGCGGGGATCCAGTGGGTCGCTGGGTGGTGAACGAACTCTGGGGTGGACTCGCCGGCGCGGTGGCGGCGGTCGACTGCGGGACGAATTCGACACGCCTGCTCGTCGTCGGCTGCGATGGCGAGACGCTCGAACGGCGGATGATCGTCACACGACTCGGCGAGGGTGTGGACCGCACGGGCGAGCTCGCCGTGGCGGCCATCGAGCGCACGCTGGCCGCGCTCGCCGAGTTCCGTGGCCTCATCGATCGGCACGGCGTCGTGCGGGTCCGGGCGACAGCGACTTCGGCGGCGCGAGACGCCGCGAACTCCGCGCCGTTCTTTGCCGCCGCGACCGAGGTCCTCGGCGTCCGGCCGGAGCTCATCGCCGGCGAGGAGGAAGGTCGTCTCGCCTACCGGGGCGCGACGATGGAGCTCGACCCCGAGGATGGTCCGTTCCTGGTCGTCGACCTCGGCGGCGGGTCGACCGAACTCGTCGCCGGAGGGGCGAGCGGGTCCGACGCGCCGGTCGCGGTCGTCTCGCTCGACGTCGGCTGCGTGCGGGTGACCGAGCGGTTCCTCGGGGGCGATCCACCGACGGCCGCCGAGTTGGCGCGGGCCCGTGGTTTCGTCGCCGAGGTGGTCGACACGGCGCTCGCCCGCCTGCCCGGTCTCGCTCTGCCCCGTCGGATGGTCGGGGTCGCCGGCACGATCTCGACCCTTGTCGCCTTGGAGATGGGCCTCGACCACTACGACTCCGACCGGGTCCATCTCGCCCGGATGTCGCGGGCCGGGGTCGAGGCGTGGCTGGTTCGACTCGCCACGGAAAGCGCGACCGAGCGCCGGCAGCGGCGCGCGATCGAGCCAGGACGCGCCGACGTGATCGTCGGTGGAGCCGTCGTCCTCGCCGAGGTCATGGCGCGACTCGGCCACGAGGAGCTCGTCCACTCGGAAAGAGACATCCTCGACGGGATCGCGGCCGACCTGCGCGGGGTCTGACCCGCCGGTCGACCGGCTCAGTTTCGACCGGTCCCTTCCTTGGCCGCCGGCCCGAGAACGAGTGCGGTCATGCGGGCGACGAAGGCGTCGATGTCACCGTGCTTTTCCTGGGCGTAGGCCCGCCCCTGTGCGGCGAGGCGCGCGCCGATCGGACCGCTGACGACGACCCGGACCGCGTCGAACAGCTCGCCGACGTCGCGGTACCAGAGCCCGCCGTTGGCGGCAGCGACGTGCGCCTGTGCGGCTGACTCGTCAGGTACGACGACGGGAACGCCGAGCAGCATCGACTCGATCGCGATGCTGCCGACGGGACCCGGCGGCCGGACGTCGACCGTCGCTCGGGCGTGGGCGACGAGCCGGGAGAAGTTCACGCGGCTGGGGTTCACCGGCAGCGTGGCGGTGTTGTAGGCGTCGCAGATCCGCCAGGCCTCGCCGTCGACCTCGGCGACCGAGAGACCCGGAAGGATCGGGGGGAGCATCTCGGCGTTGACCGCGCGGCCGACGCGCGGGCCACCGGCGGGGAAGCGCCGGACGAGCAAGACGTACTCGCCGTACGCGGCGACACCGACGAGGGGTTCCGCGGTCGCGTGGCGGTTGACCCCGATCGCGAGGTCGAGCGCGACGATGTCCGACTCGCGGTTTTGCGCGAGCGCAACGAGCGGGGCGCGCTCGCCAGGGTGGACCGTTCCGATGCGGTCGGCGGGCGCCACAAGGCGCGCGATTTCGGCGGGGAAGGGCCTTCCGGAGCCGAGGAACGGGATCGCGACGATCCAGGGCCGACCCGGGTCGCCCGGCAGCCCGAGCGTCGCGATGTCCCAGGGCTGGTGGACGCCGACGAGGACAACGGCGTCCGGAGCGAGTTCATCGAGGGTCCCGACGACGTCGGGGGCTTCCCCGTCGTAGCGGTGGAGCAGTTCGATTGCCGCCGCCGGGAGGCCGGACGGACTCACCCGTCCGGCGAGCGCCCCGCGCAGCAGGGCGTTGCGCCGTGGATTCGCGCCACGGACGGGGACGCGGTGGACTTCGAAGACGCTGTCGTTGTAGGTCGCTCTTTCCGCTTCGTCGAGCTGGACGACCGCGACGTCGGCCTGACCGGCGAGCGCCCCGGCGACGAGACGCGTCGCGGCCACTGCTTCGTTCTGGGTCTCGCCCCAGTGGCGCGTGACGATCGCGACGACGGGACGGGTCCGAGCCTGTCGTGCCACCGACACCGCGACCACGTGCTCAGCGGCCGTTGTCGCGAGCGTCGAGCCGGTGCTCGACATGGCGGGCGAGATCGATGAGGTCGGCTCGCACCGCCCCGAGCAGCGCCCGTTGATCGGCGTAGGTGATGTTGTCGACGCGGTAAGCGATGGCGTCGATCGCCCGAGCGAGGTTGGAGCGGAACATCTGCTCCTCGACGAAGTAATGGCTCATCGCGCCGTTGACGATCCGGCTGAGCAGACGCTGGACGATCGCCTTCGGTCCCCAACCGATCCCCTTGCAAATGCGTGAGTTCGCCATGTCCCAGTGACGGTGGAGGTAGGCGAGGCTCTCGAGGAGGTGGATCGGCTCACGTCCGTCGTCGACGACGAGATCCTCGTACGTGGCCCGCGGCATCCACGAACGCGGATACTGGTTGCGACCTTCGGCGACGAGCGACCTCAGCTGCTCGACGACGGATCCGGCGTCGAGAGCGTCGTCATGAGAAAGTTCGTCCATCGTTCGTCCTCCTGTACGGTCGAGATCGGGCACCAGTCTCGCCACTTGCTCAGCAATGGGTTGTAGTAGGGGTCGCCTACTTCGAGCGCCGCCCCAAAGCGCTCGCGGATCCGGCGTTGCGCCGCGGAATCTTCGGTGTGCCCACGGGACCGCGACTCGTGGTGGACGAGCTCGGTGAGCGGCGTGTACACGACGAGGTAGCCAGCCTCGCGCAGCTTCAGGCAGTAGTCGACGTCGTTGAAGGCTACGGACAACGACTCGTCGAATCCGCCGACCGATTCGAACACCTTGCGGCGCGTCATCATGCAGGCGCCGGTGACCGCGGAGCAGTTGCGGGTCTGGACGGCCATCGCCTGGTAGCCCGGGCGATCGCCGGGCAGCCCCCGCAGCACGTGACCCGCCAGCCCGCCGAGGCCGAAGACGACCCCGCCGTGCTGGAGCGAACCGTCGGGGTACAAAAGGCGCGCTCCCACGGCGCCGACCTGGGGGCGCAGGGCATGACCGACGAGGGCGTCGAGCCAAAGCGGCCGGCGCGCCTCGATGTCGTTGTTCATGAAGACGAGGAGCTCTCCCGCACACTGGGCGACGGCGGCGTTGTTGATCGCCGACCAGTTGAAGGAGCCAGGCGCTCTGACGAGGCGCACTCCTCGCTCCTCGGCGAGTCGCGCGAGGAGGGCCATGGTCTCGGGAAGCTCGCTCTCGTTGTCGACCAGCACGAGCTCGAATTGGTCGTAACCGGGCTCGGCGCGGATCGACCGCACGCACTTGGAAAGCAACGACGGCTCGTCGCGGAACGGGATGATGATGCTGACGAGCGGTTGCCGGTCGACGGCGCGGCGCAGGTTGAAGTGTCCCTCGAGCGCCCCGGTCTCGATCGCGGCTCTTTCACCCCGGCGCGCGAGCGCGTCGACGAGCACCCGTCGTGTCGGGTCCTCGCCGCGGCCGCGCTCTTCAGTTCGTGGCGCCTTTGACTGTCGGCGGTGGTAGGCGACACCCGGCACGTGGAAGATTCTGCGCGCCCGTTCGGTCGCGCGCAGCACGAGGTCGTATTCGGCCGCGTCGGCGAACCCCGATCGCAGGCCTCCGAGGTCGGCGACGAGGGCTCGCCGAATCGCCGCGAGATGGCCGATGTAATTGCAGCCGAGGAACAGGTCCGGCGACCAGGCGGGTTTGAGGCTTGGTGCGAAGCGCTCGCCGACCGGGTCGATCTGGTCGGCGTCGGTGTAGACGATATCGGCGTCGGGTGAATTCGCGGTCACTTCGGCGATGGCTTGGAGGGCCCCGGGCGCCAGTTCGTCGCTCGCGTCGACGAGCGTGACGAACTCACCTCGGGCCGCGCCGATCGCCCGGTTGATCGCGTCCACCGTTTCGCCGGCGGCCGCCTCTACGACGCGGACCCGCCGGTCGACGCGTCGCAGCGAGCTGAGGCAGTCGGCGGGCGCCAGGCTGGCCGCATCGCGCACCAATACGAGCTCCCAGCGGGCGAATGACTGGGCGAAGATCGAACCGGCGCACCGCGCGACGAGATCGGCCGGCGCGTCGGACACGACGACGACGACGGTGACCAAGGGCGCGCCCCGCCACGGTGTCCTCGTCACCGGGGTGCGGCGGGGCTCGTCGCCGGGCGATCCGAGGCTCGTCGGCTCGCCGCGTTGGGCGAGCCACCGGTGGTAGGCGCGGCGATCCTCGGCGGCGTCGGGGGGGTAGCCGCCCTCGGGCCGTGAGGCCAAGTCTTCGGCCTCGGGGTCGTCCCGATCGCGCCCGTGCCAGTGGTCGGGCGGTCGAAGCCGTTCACCGTTGAGCAGCGCGTCGAACTCGCGCGTCGCCCGCTCGAGCGCTGCCACGATGCGGGCGAGCTCGTCCGCGCCATCCAGGGAATGATGCTGGTTCGTCATCGCGGTTCAGTCGGATCCGTCGTCGCGACGCCGATGGTCTCGCGCCGGGTGAGTGTAGGTGGTGAGGATCGGAGGATCTGGCACGATGGGGCCGTGGTCCACTCTTTCCCAGAGGTCGTGGGGTGCGACACGTCGGCGGAGCGGCGACGCCTGCCGGGGTCGACTTGACGCCTCGCGATCTCGGTCAGGAGCTCCGCGGTCGACGGGTGACGCTGCGCCCGCTCCGGGCCGGCGACTATCGCGCCTGGCTTGAGGTGAGAACCAGGGCCCGCGAGTGGCTCGTCCACTGGGAGCCGCGGCGCGCCGGTGCGCCTTACCTCTCCGAGGACCGCTCCTCGTTCGTCGCGCGCTGCTCGATGCGCGAGCGCGACCATCAACTCGGTACCGCCTTCAGCTTCGGGATCTTCGTCGGCGGCAGCTTTGTCGGTGAGATCAATCTGTCGTCGATCCAGCGCGGAGCCTCCCAGAGCGCGTACCTCGGTTATTGGGTCGACGAGGCGCACGCCGGCCGAGGCTACGTGCCCGAGTCCTGTGTTGTCGTATTCGGTTTCGCATTCTCCGAGCTCAGCCTGCACCGTGTCCAGGTGGCAATCATCCCGCGCAATCGGCCGAGCCGGCGGGTGGCCGAGAAGCTCGGGCTCGTCGAGGAAGGTCTCGCCAGGGGTTACCTCGAGATCGACGGGGTGTGGGAGGACCACGTCCGTTACGCGATCACCTCCGAGGACTGGGCGGAACGTCGCGAGGCCTACGAGAAGGACTGGCTCGGGTCGGCCGACGCCTGAGCGTCGCACCCGTCAGGGTTGTCCGGCACCGACGAAGCCGAAGTAGTACATGGGGGAGTAGGAGACGGTCTCGCCGGTCTCGGGTGCCTGGATGATCGTCTCGGTGCCGTACGGGCCCGCGCCGACGTACATCGCGACGTGGGTGATCGGGTCGGGACCGTCGTTCGGGAACGTGTAGAAGAGCAGATCACCGGGCTCGATGGCCGACAGGGGGATGTGCGTCGTCTCCCGGTACTGGTACCAGGCGCTGTGGGTCAGGCTGACGCCCGCCGCGCCCCACGCCACCATCGTGAGCCCGGAGCAGTCGAAACCGGATGGTCCGGCGCCGCCCCAGACGTAGGGGACGCCGAGGAAGCTCTCCGCCTTCTCGACCGCGATGTCGCCGGCCGGGGAGGATCCCGCCGGGAGGAGCGCCGGGTGACCGACCTCGCTCGCGATCGCCGCCTCGACTTCAGCCTCCTCTGCCGCGGCGGGATCGCTCCCGGCCATCGCGCTCGCAAGTTCGGCCGCCGCTTCGGCGTTGAGGGCGTCCTGATTGCGGGCCGCGGCCGCTTTGGCCTCCCGCGCCGCCGCCGCGGCTTCGGCCGCCTTGACCAGGGCCTGCTGCTCGATCAGCGCGGCGAGGTGTCCTTTGACCTGCCCGAGGGCCGCGGACGTCACCTCGCGCGCCGCCATCGCCTGCGAGCGCGCCTCCGCCGAACTCGCGGCCGCGGCGCGGGCGGCGGCGGCCTCGGTGCGGACGCCGGCCTCGCTCGCCCGTAGTCGCGCCTCGGCATGGTCGAGGCGGACGACAGCGGCGTGGAGCGCAGTCGTGGCCACCCCGGCGTAGGTGGCGAGCGACCCGGCGTCGGTGATCGAGGAGCCGAGAAGGCCCGCGAACTGCGATGCCGCGTTGTCGCCGTCGACGTAGGCCTCGACGGCGGCGCGCTGGACTCTGCGCTTTCCGGCCGCGATCGCAAGACTCTCGTGGTGGATCTTCAGGCGCAGGACCGCGAGGCGTTTCTGCGCCAACCCGATGAGGATGTTCGCCCGGTCGTAGCTCTCGCTGGCGATCTGCTCCTTTTCATTCTCGGCCGAGATCATCTGGGAAAGTTCGGTCGCCCTGGCCCGCGCCGCCTGAATCTGGGCGTTCGTCGGCCCGGACGGGTCGCCTGGAGCCGCGGCAGCCGGGGAGGCGGCAGCGCCCGCGAAGACAACCACGCTGACCAGCGGCGCGATGCAGCCCCTAAACCTCACCGATAACACCCATTAACTTTGGCCACAGCGAAGGCAAAAGTCAAAGCTGTCGCGTGAACTGCCAGGTGAGGGGACCCGACAGGTCCGGTAGCGTCGCATCCGGCGAGTTCGTCCGCCCCGACCGAGGAGGGCCGAGTGTCCAAAGGCGTCGTCACCACCCGCGCCGGAGTCGTGCGCGGGATCGAGGCCGAGGGCGTGTGGTCCTTCCGGGCCATTCCGTATGCCGCGGCCCCGCTCGGTGGGCTTCGCTTCCGACCGCCCCAACCGGCTCCGGAGTGGGCAGGTGTGCGGGACGCCTCGGTGTTCGGCCCTGTTGCGCCCCAGCCGCCCTCGGGGCTCGGCAGCTACTTCCCGGGCGACCCCGTCGAACAGAGCGAAGACTGTCTTTTCTGCAACGTCTGGACCCCGGCGCTCGGTCGCGGGCCGCGACCGGTGATGGTGTTCGTCCACGGCGGCGCCTTCTGCAACGGGAGCGGGTCGGGTGTCATGTACCGGGCCGAGCGGCTTGCCGCCCGGGGGGTCGTCGTCGTGACCTTCAACTATCGGCTCGGCGCTCTCGGCTTCCTCGCGCATCCGGCACTCGCTGACGACACAAGTGGTGCCATCGGCAATTGGGGTCTTCACGACCAGATCGCCGCGCTCCGCTGGGTGCGCGACAACATCGGGCCGTTCGGCGGTGATCCGGGAAACGTCACCGTGTTCGGTGAGTCGGCGGGGGCGATGTCAATCTGCGATCTGTTGGCCGTGCCGAAGGCGCGGGGACTGTTCCATCGCGTGATCGCCGAGAGTGGCGCGACGCTCGCGATCGACCCGCCGCCCGCGGCACGGATTGCCGAACGGCTCAGCGAACTCCTCGGCCATCCCGAGCTGAGCCGGGAGGCGTTGACGACCGTCCCGGTCGACGAGCTCCTCGCGGCGCAGATCGTGGTCAATGGTGAGGTTGATGCCGGTATCGGCCTGCCGTTCCAGCCGGTCGTCGACAGGGGCCTTTTCCCGTCCCATCCCGAGGACTTGATCGTCGCGGGATCATCAGCGGGGATCGACCTGCTCCTCGGGTCGAACCGCGATGAGTTCAAGCTTTTCTCGTTCGCCATCCTCGCCGGCAAGGAACTCACCGGGACCGACCTCGAGGGGCTCGTCGGACGGTACCTGCGGGGAGCGGGGATCGAGGACGAGGGATTGGCCCGCGACGCGATTGCCGAGTACCGGAGAGCGCGCCGCGAGCGCGACGAACCGCTGAGCGAACGGGCGCTACTCGATGCGATCGTAACCGACTGGATCTTCCGCGTCCCCCAGCTCCGTCTCGCCGACGCACACCGGAAACGAACGCCTGGGACCTACGTCTACCTGTTCGACTGGCCGTCGCCGTTCGCCGGGGGCGGTCTTGGTGCCTGTCACGGGATCGAGCTTCCCTTCGTGTTCGGTACCGTGCACGAACCGATCATCGGGCTGTTCTCCGGCACCGGGGAGGAAGCCTTCCGGCTTTCGGACGAGATGCAGGAGTCGTGGGTCGCCTTCGCCCGTTCCGGCGATCCGTCGAACGACCGGGTCGGAGCCTGGTCGCGCTACGAGGCGACGCGGCGTACAACGATGCGGTTCGGCCTTCACTCGGGTCCTGTCGACGCGCCCCATGAGTCCGAGCGGCAGTTCTGGGAGCGACGGCTCGGGCGCTACGGTGTGGGCGGCCCGATCGAGGGCGCCCGGCGCCGCGGCGTCGCTCTGGTTGCTCCTGAACACAGCGGTCACGTGGGGACGTAGCCCAATCGGCAGAGGCAGAGCGCTTAAAACGTTCACAGTGAGGGTTCGATCCCCTCCGTCCCCACCGCCTGGCCGGGACGTGGCGCGCGTTAGGTCTCGGTCACGAGCTCGCCGGGTGACGGCGAACGCCGCGAGGCATCCTCACTCCAGGCGTGGGCCGCCAGCGGGACGCCGTCGGCCGCATCCTCGCCGGAGACCGCCTCGAGGGTGCGACGCGCCGGCTCGGGCAGGACGAAGGTCAGCAAGAACCCCGCGGTGGCGGCGATGCCGGC
>DASPQJ010000012.1:0-47651 GCA_035625025.1 Acidimicrobiales bacterium | reverse complement strand
CGTCTCGACAAGACCGGACGCGCGATCGAGACGTCATTCACCCTGACTCCGATCCGGGACAAGGGCGACCGAGTCGTCGGACTCACCGCCGTCACCCAGGCGCCAACCCCGGTGAGGGAACCGGACCGGAACGGTGCGGCGCCACGGTCACGTCGGCACGACGAGGGCGTGGCGGTCCCCCGCCACGGAACGGTCACCCAAGTGCGCGATGCAGCGGTTCCGGGCCTGTTCGAGTTGCCCGTCACCGACAGCGTCTATTCCCACTGGCAACAGGCCTTCGTCCAGAGCTCGATTCCCACGGCGATCGCCTCCACCGACCGTCATCCGGTCTGGGCCAACGACGCCTATGTGCGCATGCTCGGCTACACACGCGAACAACTGACCAGCCTGAAGTCATTCGCCGATATCACCCACCCCGACGACGTCGCGTCCGACGAGAAGCTTCATCGCGGACTGCTTGGGGGCAACCGAGAGAATTACGACCGAGAGAAGCGATTCCTCCATGCCGATGGACACGTCGTCCCCGCTCGTGTCTTCACGACAGCAGTCCGCGACGGGTCGGGATCGCTCGTCGCGCTCCTCGCGCAAGCAATCGACCTCACGGAGCAAAAACGCGCTGAGGCGGAACGCCGCCACGCGACACGCCTCACACAGATCGCCTTCGAGCAGAGTCCGATCGCGACAGCGATTCTCGCCACGGACAGTCACCCGCTCTGGGCGAACGACGCCTACATCCGCCTGCTCGGCATCACTCGCGAGAAGCTGCTCGCATCGGATTCGCTGGCCGAGTTCACACACACGGATGACCTCGCGCGCGACCAAGAGCTCTTTGACGAACTCGTCGCCGGCACCCGGCAGACCCTCGAGCGCGAGAAACGGTATCTGCACGCCGATGGGCATGTCGTGCCGGCTCGGGTCTTCGTCGCGGCGATGCGCGACGAGTCGGGATCGATCGTTTCGCTCGTCACCCAAGCCATCGATCTCACCGACCAGAGGCAAGTCGAGGAAGAACTCCGCGACGCGACGCGTTTCACGCAGGTGCTTTTCGCACAGAGCTCCATCGCGGCAGGGGCCATCGACCTCGAAGGAAGGGTCGTGGCCACCAATGACACGCTTGTCCGGCTGTCCGGTTACACCCGCGAGCAACTGATCGGATCCACCTTCACAGATCACCTCCACCCCGAGGACATCGCCGCCCAGGCGCAGGGCCTGTCGGAGTACATCGCCGGAACCCGAGACCGAGACGAGCTCGAGATCCGCCTCCGCCACGCCGATGGCCATTTCGTGCCGACGCTTCTGTCCAGCTCTGCGCTGCGCGACGACTCGGGATCGCTCGTCGGCATCGTCGGGCAATACGTCGACCTCACGGAGCAGAAGCGAGTCGAGGCCGAACGCGAGACCGAAGCCCGCCTCCGGCAACTCCTTCTCGACCAAAGCCCCATCTCTGCTGCGATCGCCGACCTGCAAGGCCGGATACAAATGGTCAACGACACCCTCGCTCGAGTCTCCGGTTATTCCCGCGACGAGCTGATCGGATCCTCGTTCGCAGAGTATCTCCACCCCGACGACCTCGGCCCCCAAGCGAAGGGCCTGTCCGAGTACATCGCCGGAACCCGGGACAGCGACGAGCTCGAGGTCCGCCTTCGCCACGGTGATGGCCATTTCATTCCTTGCCGTATGTACACCTCGGCTGTACGCGACGACGCGGGCTCACTCATCGGCATCATCGGCCAGTTCGTCAACCTCACCGTGCAGAAGCAAGCCGAAGAGGAACTTCGCCACGCGTCACGCTTCACGGAAGTGCTTTTCACACAGAGCTCCATCGCGGCAGGGGCTGTCGACCTGGAAGGAAGGGTCGTGGCCGCTAATGACAGGCTCGTCCACATGTCCGGTTACTCGCGCGATGAGTTGGTCGGAGTCTTGATCACAGATCACCTTCACCCTGACGACGTCGCTGCCCTCGCGCAGGGCCTGTCGGAGTACATCGCCGGAACCCGGGACCGAGACGAGCTCGAGGTGCGCCTCCGCCACGGAGACGGCCATCTCGTGCCCACACTCATGTACACCTCAGCGCTGCGCGATGACTCAGGATCGCTCGTCGGTGTCATCGGACAGATGTTCGACCTCACGCAGCAGAAGCGAGTCGAGGCAGAAAGGGAAGCCGAAGCCCGCTTTCGGCAACTCCTTTTCGACCAGAGCTTCATCGCAGCAGGGGCCATCGACCTGCAAGGTCGCCTTGTGTCGGCCAACGACACGACCTGCCGCCTCTTCGGCTACACACGTGAGGAGTTGATCGGCTCCTCGTTCGCGGCATACATCCACCCCGACGATGTCGCCGCCCAGGCGCAGGGCCTGTCCGAGTACGTCGCCGGAACCCGAGACAGAAACGAGCTCGAGATCCGGTTCCGCCACGCCGATGGCCATTTCGTACCCTGTCAGATGTACACCACGGGGATGCACGACGACGCGGGATCGCTTGTCGGTGTCATCGGGCAAATCCTCGACCTGACGGAGCAGAAGCGAGTCGAGGCTGAACGCGAGACCGAAGCCCGCCTGCGGCAACTCCTTCTCGACCAGAGCCCCATTCCCGCCGCGATCGTCGACCTGCAGGGCCGGGTGCAACTGGTCAACGACGCGGTCGCGCTCGTCTCCGGATACTCCCGAAAGCAGATGATCGGATCCCCGATCACAGGGTTCCTCCACCCGGACGATGTCGGCGCCCTGGCGCAGGGCCTGTCCGAGTACTTCGCCGGAACCCGAGACCGCGATGAGCTCGAGGTGCGGTTCCTGCACGCCGACGGCCATGTCATGCCGGCTCGCCTGTACTCGTCAGCGATGCGCGACGAAGCGGGATCGCTCATCGGTGTCATCGGGCAGGTGCTCGACCTCACGGAACAGAAGCAAGCCGAGGAAGAGCGCGAGCGCGAGGCCCGCTTTCGGCAGCTCCTTCTCGACCAGAGCCCTATCCCTGCCGGGGTCTTCGACCTGCAAGGCCGGGTGCAACTGGTCAACGACGCGACCTGCCGCCTCCTCGGCCGCACCAGCGAGGAGCTGACCGGATCGTCGTACACGTCAATGGCTCTTCCCGAAGACATCGAGCCTCTGACGGCTTCCTTCGCCGACCTCGTCGCCGGAACCCGAGAGAACGAAGAGTTCCACCTGCGCCTTGTGCACTCGGACGGCCATGCCATACCCGGACGCATCTTCGGCGAAGCGCTGCGTGACGACTTGGGATCGGTCGTCGCCGTCATCGCGCAGTTCCTCGACGAATCGGAACTTCAGCGCGCCGAAGAAGAACGCGAGCGCGAGGCGCGCTTCCGGCAACTCCTCCTCGATCAGGGCCCCGTCCCCGCGGCCGTGGTCGACTTGCAAACTCACCTGCAGCTGGTCAACGACGCGGCCTGCCGCCTCTTCGGCCACGCGCGCGGAGACTTGATCGGCTCCTCATTCATGGAGTTCGTCCACTCCGATGACGTCAACGCTCTCGCGAGGGGCATGTCTGAGTTCATCGCTGGAACCCGAGACAGCGACGAGCTCGAGGTGCGTCTCCGTCATGCCGATGGCCATTACGTGCCCTGTCAGATGTACACCTCGGGGTTGCACGACGACTCGGGATCGCTCGTCGCCATCATCGGCCAGATCCTTGACCTCACGGAGAAGAAGCGAGCCGAGGAAGAACGCGAGGCCGAGGCCCGCCTGCGGCAACTCCTCTTCGACCAGGGCCCCATCCCCGTGGCGATATGCGACCTCGAAGCCCGGCTGCAAATGGTCAACGACGCGACTTGTCGTCTCGTGGGCCGATCGCACGAGGAGCTGGTCGGATCTTCGGCGACAGATTTCATCCATCCTGATGACCTTGACCCGCTGATCAATGCCTTTGCCGACATCGTGAGCGGCAAGGGAGAGCACACCGATGTCCCGATGCGCTGCGTGCACTCGGACGGTCGAGTCATGCCCGGGCGCATCTTCGGCGCACCGTTGCGCGACGACTCGGGAACGGTAGTCGCCGTCATCGGGCAGTTCCTCGACGAGTCGGAACTTCGACGCGTCGAGGAGCAGCTCGAGTTCGAGGAGCTCCACGACCCGTTGACGTCGCTCCCGACGCGCAGTCTCGTCACCGACCGGGTCGGACGCGAAGTGGAGTGGGCCCGGGCCCGCCACCGCTTCGTCGGCATCGCGATCGTCGACATCGACCGCTTCGACGGCGTGAACGAGACCTTCGGTCACGCCCTGGGCGACAAGCTCCTCGTTGACTTCGCACAACGTCTCGTGGCCTGCAGTGAGCGCACGGACACGGTCGGTCGACTGGAAAGTGACAAGTTCACGATCGTGCGCGGGGCGCTCACCGACCCGCTCGTGATGATCGACCTCGCTCACGAGATAGAGGAATCGCTCGGCAAGCACTTCGTGCTCGACAACGAGCCCCTCCTCGTCACTGCGAGCATCGGAATCGCTCTCAGCAGCAAAGACGAGACTGCCGAGCGTCTGTTGCGCGACGCCGAGCTCGCCGTCGGCCAGGCGAAGGAGGACGGCGGCAACTGCACGGTCGTGTTCGACGAAGCGCTGCGGGCCCGCGCCCAGACCCGATCAGCGGCCGAAGCCGGCCTGCGCGACGCTTTGCAAAACGGCGAGTTCGTCCTCTACTACCAGCCGATCATCAATCTCGCACTCGGCAAGTTCATCGGAACCGAGGCACTGATCCGTTGGAACGATCCGCAACGCGGCTTGGTGCTTCCCGAAGACTTCATCGCGACCGCCGAGGAAACGGAGCTCATCGTGCCGATCGGCGAATGGGTGCTCAACGAGGCCTGTCGCCAGACGAGCGCCTGGAACGCAGATTGGCAAGGGAACGCCCCGCTGGAGATCGCCGTCAACGTCTCGCCGCACCAGGTCCGGGCCGGATCACTTCTTGAGACGGTCACCCGGGCACTCGACTCCTCGGGACTCGATCCGAGGGTCCTCACCCTGGAACTCACCGAGACCACCTTCATGGAGAACCTCGAGCTCGTCCACCAGGTGCTCGACCCCTTGCACGAGCTCGGGGTCAAGATGGCGATCGACGATTTCGGGACCGGCTACTCCTCGTTGGGGCGCATCCGGCGATTCGGGATCGACATCTTGAAGATCGACCGGAGCTTCGTGAGCGGCCTCGAAGACGACGAGTCGGCGAGACACCTCGCCAAGGCGGTCCTCGAGATGGGACGGGCCCTCGATGTGCTCGTCATCGCGGAGGGCGTGGAGACCATGGGCCAGCTCGAATGGCTGGGGCGCTTCGGGTGCCGTTTCGCCCAGGGGTTCCTCTTCGCCCATCCGTTACCCCCCGACAGGTGCCTGACTCTTCTTTGCGAGTACTAGAGAAAAGCCGCCAACTGCCAGGGATCTTCGCCGCGGCAGCGCCCAGGGCCTGGTTCTCTCGGCGTCAAGGCCCAAGTCCGATGATCGACGCGCCGTCCCGTGGTCGCCGAACCCTCAACGGTCGGGGGATTGCCGCGGGTCGACCGTTGACACCTACGAGCCGCGCAACCGGACGCGGAGCTTCAGCGGGGTCGGCCCGAGGTCGAAGCGCGCCCGCAGGGACCGCTCGACGTAGCGGAGGTAACCAGGCGGAAGCCGGCGGCTGACGAAGAGCGTCACCGTCGGGGGGTTGATCGCGCCCTGCACCGCGTAGAGGATCCGTGATCGAGGCGGCGCCTGCGCCGCCTGGATCGCCCGCAGGGCCTCGTTGAGGACCCCGGTCGGGATCCGCCGGTGGTAGGCGTCGATCGCGGCCCGCAACGCCGGCACGAGGCGGTGCACTCCCCTGCCGGTGAGCGCGGAGAGCCGGAGGACCGGCGCGTAGGCGAGGTAGGCGAGCCGCTCGGCGACGTCGGCGGTGACACCGGGGCGCGCGGCGGTCGGGACGAGATCCCATTTGTTCAGCGCGACGACGATCGGGCTGCCCGCGGCGTCGATCCGTTCGGCGAGCCTCTGATCCTGGTGCGTCACGCCGTCGCCCGCGTCGAGGACGAGGATCGCCACGTCGCTCCGGTCGATCGCCGCGAGCGAGCGGACGAGGGAGAAGTACTCCGGGCCCTCGCCGATCCGGGACTTGCGGCGCAATCCCGCCGTGTCGACGAAACGGATCCGGCCCTCGGCGGTCTCGACGACCGTGTCGATCGCGTCCCGGGTCGTGCCCGGCAGCTCGTGGACGACGGCCCGCGGGGCGCCGACGAGCCGGTTGAAAAGCGTCGATTTCCCGACGTTCGGCCGTCCGACGATTGTCACGGACGCGACGACGCCGGTGTCGTTCCCGCCCCCGCCCGGGACGCCAGCTTCCGGGACCGCTCCGCCGGTCGGCGCGCCCGCGGGAGCGGGGAACTGCGTCACGACCCGGTCGAGGAGGTCACCGACGCCCCGTCCGTGGAGCGCGGAGACCGGCTCCGGGTCCCCGAGTCCCAGGCTCGCGAGCTCCCAGGCCGCCGGCTCCTGGGCGGCGGAATCGACCTTGTTGGCGACGACGATGACGGCCCGGCCCTTGCGGCGCAGCGTCTCGGCGACGACGCCGTCTTCAACGGTCACCCCGGTCGTCGCGTCTGTGACGAAGAGCACGACGTCGGCCTGGTCGATGGCCGTCTCGGCCTGGTCGCTCACCAGAAGATCGAGCGAGTCGCCCCGGGTCACGACCCCACCGGTGTCGATGACGACGAAGCTCCTGCCGACCCAGGACGCCTCGAGCTCGAGGCGGTCCCGGGTCACCCCGGGGTGCTCCTCGACGATCGCGGCCCGCCGTCCGACGATCCGATTGACGAGCGTCGACTTGCCGACGTTCGACCTCCCGGCGACGACGACGACGGGCAGGCGGCCGGCGGGACCGGAGCCACCGGGCGATCCGGCCGACCGCGGGGTCATCGCGCCGTCCTGCCGGCGGGGACGGCGGCGCGCCCGGCGCTCTCCCCGGCGAGGGCCCGGCGCAACGAGGCGCCGTCATCCGGCACGATCTCGACGGCCCGTGGGAGGTCCCCGGGGGCCGGGCCGTCGAGGAACCGGCCGTTCGACAGGCACACCTCGGGGACGAGAACCCGGCGGTCGCCCGGCACGACCGAGACGGCACGGGCGAGGTCGGCGAAGGTGAGAAGACCCGTCACGGCGATGTTGCCGCCGAAGTAGCTGTTGGCGACGGCGACCGTCGCGACGTCACCAAAGCCCGCCCGATCGAGGAGCGGCCGCAGCACCTTGTGCCCGTAGGCGCCGGTGAGGATCGTCACCGGCCGTCCGGCCCCGGCGGGACGGAGCTGCCCCCCGGATGGCTTGAGCGGAGCGGCGCCCCGCGGCGCCCGATAACCGAGGGCCGGGGCGCCGTCGACCGCGCGGGAAAGACCCCCGGTCGCCCCGGGCCGGCGGCCGGCAGCCGCGCCGAATGCCGCCCCAAAGGCCGCCGCCATCCCGATCCCGTTCTCCTGCTGGGGGAAGCCCTCGTAACAGGCCGGCTCGGGAAAAGGGCGCCCGGCGAGCAGGTAGTACTCGTCCGCCGCGAAGACGAGTCGGCGGCGAAGTGCGACGCGGAATCGCTCCTGCCAGGCCTCGACGACATCGAGGACCGCCGCGACCTCGTCGGCCGTGTGCGCCCGGATCGTCGCCTCGGACGAGAACCGGCTCACGCCGACCGGCACGACCCCGACCGAGGCGAGGCGGGGGAACCGCTCGGCGATCCCCGCCATCGTGTCGTCGAGCACGGCGCCGTCGTTCACGCCCGGGCAGACGACGACCTGGCCGTGGACCTCGATGCCGTGATCGAGGAGCCGCGCCAACCAGCGCAGGCTCGTCGCGCCCCGACGGTTGCGCAGAAGCCCCGCCCGGATCGCCGGGTCCGTGGCGTGGATGGAGACGTAGAGCGGCGAGAGCCGTTCGGCGACGATCCGCTCGAGGTCGAGCTCGGTAAGACGCGTGAGCGTCGTGAAGTTCCCGTAGAGGAACGAGAGGCGGTAGTCGTCGTCGGGCACGTACAGGCTGCGCCGGAGGCCCCGGGGGAGCTGGCGGATGAAGCAGAAGGCGCAGTGGTTGTCGCACGTCGTCACCCGGTCGAAGATCGCCGCCGAGAGCGAGAGGCCGAGCGGTTCGCCGGCGTGCTTTGCGACGACGACCTCGAAGGTCGCGCCGTTGCGCCCGAGCTCGAGCCCGACCGTGGCTCCGTCGGCCGCGAGACGGTACTCGATCACGTCGCGGAGCGACGACCCGTTCATCGCCCGGATCTCGTCGCCGACCTCGATCCCGGCCGCTTCCGCCGGCGAACCGGGCGCGACGCCTTCGACCTGCGGAAACGCCATTCACCTAGCGTACCTGGCGGGCTCGCTAGCCTGAGCGCCGTGGACGTCGACCGCGTGCTGCTCGCTGAGCCGCGCGGTTTTTGCGCCGGGGTCGAGATGGCGATCAAGGCGCTCGCCTGGATGGTGCGGGTCTTCGAGCCGCCCGTCTACTGCTACCACGAGATCGTCCACAACCGTCTCGTCGTCGAGGAGTTCTCGCGCCAGGGCGTCATCTTCGTCGACGACGTCGCCCTGGTCCCGCCGGGAGCACCCCTCATGCTCTCGGCGCACGGCTCGGCGCCGGAGGTGGAGCGGGCCGCGGCGGACCACAACCGACCGGTCGTGAACGCCGTCTGCCCCCTCGTCACCAAGGTCCACCACGAGCTGAAGGTCCGGGCCGCGAAGGGCTACACCGTCGTCTACGTCGGCCACGCCGGCCACGAGGAGGCCATCGGGACGATGGCCGTCGCGCCGGGCGCCGTGCGGCTCGTCGAAGCCGAGGCCGACGTCGACGCCCTCGGCGAGATCGGGACCCCGATGGCGCTGCTCGCCCAGACGACGCTGCCGCACGACGAGTGGTCGGGCATCGCGGCGCGGGCCAAGGCGCGCTTCCCCGAGCTCTGGATGCCGGGGCGCTCCGACCTTTGCTACGCGACGACGAACCGCCAGGCGGCGCTGCGGGCGATCGCCGGGCGCTGCGACTCGGTCGTCGTCCTCGGCTCGGCGAACTCCTCGAACACCGTCTCATTGACCCATGTCGCGGCGGCGACGGGCTGTCGGCGCGTCCTGCGGGTGAACTCGGCCGACGAGCTCCCCGCCGACCTGGCGGGCACGGTCGGCGTCACGGCCGGGGCCTCGGCACCGCAGTGGCTCGTCGAAGAGGTGCTCGGCCGACTCGCCCCCCGCGACGGCGTCGAGGTCGTCGCCGTCGTCGAGGAGGAGGAGTACTTCCCTCCCCCGCCGGAGCTGCGGGACCTGCTCCGGGCGGTGTGGGCGGCCGCCTCCGTCGCCCTCGGCCGCCCCCCGGCTGGCCAGCCCCCGTCGGCCGAGGACCGCGAGGTGCCCGCCGCTGTCATGCTCGCCGGGCGCGCCCCGGCCGCCGGCTGAGCCGGTGATGTTGTCGCGCCAACCGGCGACACCGGCTCCGGGCCGGGCGGGCCGCCGATGAACGTCCGGGAGTTGCGCCGCCGCCAGGCGTTCGACGAGCTCGTCGACTCCGCCGCGCTGAGCGAGTTCCACGGTGCCCACGGCGATCCCGTATTCGCGCCCGTCGTCGTTGTCGCCGCCGCCTACCACGAGCGGGACAACATCGGCCGCGTCGTCGAGGCCCTGCCCGAGACGCTCTGCGGCGAGCCCGTCTCGTTCCTCGTCGTCGTCGACGGCGAGGAGGACGGCACCGCCGAGATCGTGCGCAAGTCCGGCCGCTACGCCGTCGTCGCGCCGGTGAACCGCGGCCAGGGCGCGGCCCTCCGGCTCGGCTACCGGGTCGCCGCCGGGCACGGGGCGCGCTATATCGTCACCGCCGACGCCGACGGCCAGACGGACCCCGCCGACCTCGCCGTCGTCCTGCGCCCCGTCCTCGACGACGAGGCCGACCTCGTCACCGGGTCGCGGCGCCTCGGTCGCAGCGAGTCCGCCGGTCTCGTGCGGAACTTCGGGATCGTTTTTTTCTCGGCCCTCATCACGGCGCTCACCGGGACGAAGGTGACCGACGTCGCCAACCCGATCCGGGCGATGCGGGCGGATCTGCCCGCGACGCTCACGCTCGCCGAGCCGCAGTACCAGTCGTCCGAACTGCTCATCGGGGCCCTGCTGGGTGGGGCGCGCTACGCCGAGCGCCCGGTCACGATGCTCGCCCGCGCCTCGGGACACTCGAAAAAGGGCGGCAACCTCGTCTACGGCTACCGGTTCACCCGGGTCGTGCTCCACACCTGGTGGCGGGAGCGCCGGGGGCGCGCCTAGCCCGTCTCGCCCCCGCCGTGGACCCGGAAGTCCTCCCAGGTCGCGGCCAGACCCCGGTGCAGGTCGTAGGCGGGGGCGTAGCCGAGGGCGCGGGCCCGCCGCGGGTCGATGACGACCGCCCGCATCTCGCCTGGTTTTTCGGCGACGTGTTCGGTGCGGATCGCCGCCCCGCAGACCTCGCCGGCCGTCGCGACGAGCTCGTTCATCGACACCGACCGGCCCGCGCCGATCGTCAGCGTTTCCGGATGCGCTAACCCCAGTCCGATCTCGATCGCCGCGACGGCGTCGGCGACGTAGACGAAGTCGCGTCTTTGCTCGCCGTCCCCGTAGACCTCGATCACGCCGTCGGACAGGGCGCAGCGCATCAGACGGGCGACGACGCTGTCCTTCGACTGCATGCCGGCGCCGTAGACGTTCGTGAACCGCAAGACGGCGGTCGTGAACCCGTAGCTTTCGGCGTAGGCCGACAAGAGCATCTCCGCCGCCGCCTTCGTCGCCCCGTAGGGCGTGAGGGGGCGCGGGAGCGTCGCCTCGTCGATCGGGCCGGCGCCGACGTTGCCGGCGACGGCGTTCGTCGAGGCGAAGACGAACCGCCCGAGGCCGAGGCCGCGACAGCGCTCCAGCGCCAGCTCGGTGGCGTCGACGTTCGTCTGGAAGACGGCATGGGGGTCCCGGGTCGAGGCGAGCACCGACGTGATCGCCGCGAGGTGGACGACGGCTTCCGTCCCGGGGGCGACGGCGTGCTCGACCACGGCGGGGTCGCGCAGGTCGCCGACGACACAGCGGACCTCCGGTGACGGAAAGGGCCGCAGGTCGGCGACGACGACCTCGTCGCCGCGGGCGCGCAGAGCCGCGACGACGTGACGCCCGATGAACCCGGAACCTCCCGTGACGACGACCCGCACGGCGACCCCTTTCGCTCGAGGGACCCGGGGAAACGCCCGCCGGGTCGGGCCGAGACGCTAGCGCCGCCCGATGATCGCCGCCGCCTCGTCGCTCAGCTCCTGGATCGCCGCCCGCATCTCCTCGTGGAGGGCGTGGACCGCGGCGCGCGACACGCGGCTGCGGCCCTCCGTCGCGCCCTGGCCGACCCCGGCGAGGAGCGGCTCGCCGACGATGCAGGCGACGCGACTCGGCCGGGGCAGGCGTTTGCCCCGCGGCAGGACCCGGTCGGTCCCGGCGAGACCGACGGGGACGAGCGGCACGCCGGCGCGCAGCGCGAGGTACGCCGCGCCCTCGAGCGTCGGGCCGATCGTCGGTCCGGCGTAGCGCGTCCCCTCGGGGAAGACGACGAGCGGCTCGCCGGCGACGAGGACCTCGAGGGCCCGGTTGAACGCCTCCCGGTCGGTCGCCTGCCGGGTGACCGGGAAAGCGCCGAGGGTCTCGATCAACCAGTTGAACGGGCGGTTGACGAAGATCCCCGCCTTGGCGATGAAGCGCAGCCGCCGCCGGGTGATCCGGGCCGCGAGCAAAAAGTCGATGTCGGAGCGGTGCAAGGGCGCGATGATGAACGCCCCGGAGGCGGGGAGCCGCTCAGAGCCGAGGACGGGACCGCGCAGGAAGAGCCGGCCGGCGCCGACGAGAATCCCGCGACAGACGGCGTAGAACCAGCGCACCTGCCAGGAGATCGGCCGGACCGGGTGCATCCGGACGTAGGGGTCCCGCCGGCGTTTCACCCCGGCGAGCCCGGCGATCTGGTCGACGATCGACTCGATCGACCGCCCCGTCGAGTCGATGACGACGGCGCCTTCCGCCGGCTGGAGCGGCGACACCTCCCGCGTCGAGTCCGACCGGTCGCGCGCCCCGATCGCCGCGGCCACCGCCGCGAGGTCCCCGGCCCCCGGGTCGCTCGCCTGGTCGGCGGCCCGCCGTCGGGCTCGCTCCTCGGGGGTCGCCGTGAGAAAGACCTTGACCGCGGCGTCCGGCGCAACGACGGTGCCGATGTCGCGTCCCTCGACGACGCTAGAGCCGTGCCCGGCCACCCAGGCGCGCTGGCGGGCGACGAGCGCGGCGCGCACCGCCTCGTGGGCCGAGACGGCGCTCACGGCGCCGTCGATCTCGGGGGCGCGGATCGCCTCGCTCACGTCCTCGCCGTCGACGACGACGCGCCCGCCGACCTCGAGGTCGAGATCACGGGCGAGCCCGCCCAGGCGCTCGCCGTCGGAGACCGCGATCCCCCGGCGCAGCGCGACGAGCGTGACCGCCCGGTACATCGCCCCGGTGTCGAGGCGATCGCAACCGAGCCGTGTCGCGAGCGCCGCGGCAACCGAGGACTTGCCCGCGCCGCCCGGCCCGTCGATCGCGACGACGGTCACGCCAGGCTCCGCAGGTCCTCGAGGAATCCGGGCCATGTCACCGCCGTCGCCGCGAAGTCCCGGATCTCCACCGCACCGGAGGGACCGAGCCCCGCCACGGCGAGCGCCATCGCCACCCGGTGGTCGCCGTGGGAGCTCACCGTGCCGCGCGGCGCGAAGCCGCCGCCGCGGATCACGAGGCCGTCGGGGAGCTCCTGGACCTCGGCGCCGAGGACGGCGAGCTCGGCCGCCATCGTCGCGATCCGGTCGCTCTCTTTCACCCGCAGCTCGGCGGCGTCGGTGATCGTCGTCACCCCGTCGGCGTAGGCGGCGGCGACGGCGAGGACGGGGAGCTCGTCGATGAGAGCGGGGATCTCGGCACCGCTGATCGTCGTGGCGTCGAGCGGCGCGTGGCGCACGAGAAGGTCCCCCGTCATCGCGTCGCGGGGCACGACCTCGATCGCCGCCCCCATCCGGCGCAGCACGTCGACGAAGCCGAGGCGCCCTGGGCCGCAGTAGACGTGCTCGATCCGGACCTCGCTGCCGGCGACGAGGCTCGCCGCCACGGCGAGGAACGCCGCCTGGGAGGGATCGCCGGGGATCTCGACCTCGAAGGGCACGAGCGCGCTCCGCCGGACGCGGACCGCGTACCCGGCGGCGCCGTCCTCGACGTCCATCGCCGCCCCGCAGCGCGCGAACAACTCCTCGGTGTGCCGCCGGGTCGGGACGGCCTCGCGCAGCACGGTCTCCCCCTCGGCGTCGAGACCGGCGAAGAGCACCGCCCCTTTCACCTGGGAAGAGGCCACCGGCGACGTGTAGTCGATGCCCACGAGGGCGCCGCCGCGCACGTCGAGCGGCGCGAGCTTGTCGCCTCCCGCCCCCGTGATCCCCGCTCCCATCGCCCGCAACGGCTCGACGACGCGGTCCATCGGGCGGCGTCGGACCGAGGCGTCGCCGTCGAGGACGCAGTGGAACGGCAGGGTTGCGCAGACCCCGGCGAGGAGGCGGACCGCGCTCGCCGAGTTGCCGAGGTCGATCGGACGGTCGGGCTCCCGGAGCCTTTCCCGCCCCCCGACGACCGTCTCTCCGTCGAAGTAGACGCCGAGCGCGCCGAGCGCGCCGCGGGTGCGCGCCACGTCGTCGCCCCGGGGCAGGCCGTGCACCCACGACGTCCCCGACGCCAGCGCCGCGCAGATGAGGGCGCGGTGCGCGATCGACTTGTCCCCCGGAACCCGGATCACCCCGCGCAACGGACCGGATTCCGAGAACGTCGCCGTCTCCGGAGCCGTGCCGCTCATCGGGGCTGCTAGCCGGAAAGGTCGGGGCGGAGCGACTCCGCGCCCTCGAGGTAGACGTGCTGGATCTCCGCCCGGTCGCGCTCCGTGAAGCAGTGGACGAGGACCCGGATGCAGCGGGGCACGGCGCCGGCGACGGCCATCTCCCGGCAGTCGAGCATCGGCACGTCGGAGAGACCCGGCAGGGCACGGGCCGCGCTGGCGGGGTAGATCGAGGTCACGTCCTCCGTGACGGTGAAGACCACGCTCACGAGGTCTCCGGGCCCGAGGGAGTTGCGCGCCAGGATCGCCGTCAGGAGCGCGCCGACGCGCCGCTGCACCTCGATCTCGCTGTCCGCGTCGAGCGTCGTCGCGCCCCGAACCGCGCGCAGAACGGCCCCCATCGCCCCGCCAGCCTAGTTGGTGTCGCTCCCGGCTCCCTTCCCCGCTCGCTCGGCCGCCCGACGCAGGGCGCGCACTTCCTCCGTCGTCAACTCGCGGCACTCCCCGGGGCCGAGGCGAGCGTCGCTGAGCGGCCCGAGCCGGGTCCGCACGAGACGGCGCACCGGATGGCCGACGGCCTCGCACATCCGGCGCACCTGGCGATAGCGGCCCTCGTGGACGACGATCCGCAGGACCCCGGGCGCAGGGCGGGCGACACTCGCCGGGGCGGTCACGACGCCGGCTTCGATCTCGACGCCCGAGCGCAGGGCCCGGAGCGCGGCCGGCGAGGGATCGCCCTCCACCTCCGCGAGGTACTCCTTGTCGATGCCGTGGCTCGGGTGGGCAAGGAGTTGGGCGAGTTCGCCGTCGTTCGTGCAGATGATGAGGCCCTCCGAGGCGTAGTCGAGGCGCCCGACAGGAAAGACCCGCGGCTCGGCTGGCACGAGGTCGAGAAGCGTCGGGCGCCCCTCGGGGTCGCGCGCCGTCGTCACGACGCCGGCCGGCTTGTTCACGAGCCAGTAGATAAGACCGGGGAGGATCCCGACGGGAACACCGTCGACGGCGACCCGGTCGCGCTCCGGAAGGACGCGCCGGCCGAGGCGGGCGACCTCCCCGTTCACCGTCACCCGCCCCGCCTCGATGAGCGCCTCGGCCGACCGCCGGGAGCCGAATCCGGTCCGGGCGAGCACCTTCTGCAGGCGGACGCCCTCGGGGGTCCCGCTCGTCACTCCCCCGGTTCGGCGCGCAGCGCCTTTTCCAGTCCCTCGACGATCCCGGCGTCCGGCACGAAGCCGTCGAGCGGCGGCAGGTCGGCGAGCGAGTCCAGTCCCAGCCGCTCGAGGAAGAGCGTCGTCGTCCCGTAAAGGATCGCCAATCCCGGGCCGTCGTCCCGGCCGATCGGCTCGACGTAGCCGCGCTGGCTGAGCAGCCGCAGGACGCCCTCGCAGTTCACCCCCCGGATCGCCGCCACCTGGGCGCGGGAGACCGGCTGTTTGTAGGCGACGATGGCGAGCGTCTCCAGGGCCGCGGGCGACAGGCGGTGGGGGGCGTCGTCGAGGATGAACCGCTCGACGTAGCCCCGGTAGGCCGGGTGGCTCTGCAGGCGGTAGCCGCCGGCGACGCGCACGAGCTCGAAGCCGCGCTCTTCTTCTTCGTACGAGCGCCGCAGCGCCTCGCACAGCTCGTCGGCCCGCTCGACGGGCACCTCCAAGAGCTCGGCCAAAAGCCCCGACGGCACGGGATCGGTCGCCACGGTGAGGACGGCCTCGATCGCCGCGGCCTCGGGACGCCACTCCTCGGGGAACGCTCTCACGGCGCCCGCTCCCCGCGCCATCCCGATCCGCCGCGGCGTGCCGTGCCGACCTGCGGCACCGCGTCGGCGCGGCCGGTCCACAACACCCGCAGCGTGCCGAACGTCGAACGCTGGTCGAGCTCCACGAGCTCTTGCTTGTAAAGCTCCAAGATCGCCAAGAAGCAGGCGACGACGTGCGCCGTCGAGGGCAGCCGGGCGGTGAGTTCGCGGAAGCTCGCCGCGCCCCGCGCCGTGAGCGTGGCGGCGAGATCCTCGATCGTCGCCGCCACGCTCACCTCGTCGACGAGCACGTGGGCGTCACCGATCGTCGGGACGGGACGCGGAGCGAGGGCCCGACGGGCGACGGCGGCGAGACTCTCGGCGCTCACGCCAGCGAGAAGGTCCGGAACGACCGCGGCGAAGCGCTCGTCGGCCCCGGCCCGGCGCGCGACCGAGCGCGCCGCGGCCTGCTCGGATGCGGCCAGAACGGCGGCAGCCGCGGCGAAGGTCCTGCACTCGACGAGGCGCGCGAGCAGGTAGTCGCGGGCCTCGAACAGGGCGAGCTCGTCCTCGAGGTCGAGCCCGTCCTGTCCGGGGAGGAGGCTTCGGCACTTCAGCTCGACGAGGGTCGCGGCGATGAGGAGGAACTCCGTCGACACCTCGAGGTCGACCGACTCGGCGCGGGCGAGCTCCGCGACGAAGCCGTCGACGATGTCGGCGAGGCGGACCTCGTAGATCCCGACCTTCTCGGCCGAGATCAGCTGGAGCAGCAAGCTGAAGGGCCCGTCGAAGACGTCGAGGTGGACTTCATAGGCCACGTCTGCACGCTACCGTCACCACCGTCTTCAATGGTGAACGGTTCAGCGCCGCGGCCGAGGCCACTAAGTTCTTTCTGTGGCACGGATCTTCTCCGGCGTGCAACCGTCGGGCTCTCTCCACCTCGGCAACTACATCGGGGCCTTCCGGCAGTGGGTCGAGGGCCAGAAGGCCGACGACGCGATCTTCTGCGTCGTCGACCTCCACGCCCTCACCGTCGAGACGACGCCCGAGCTCTTGCGCACCCGCACGCTCGAGACGGCGGCGGGGCTCCTAGCGGTCGGGCTCGACCCGGCGCTCTGCACGATCTTCTTGCAGAGCCACGTCGCCGAGCACGCCCAGCTGTCTTGGCTCCTCGAGTGCACCGCCTACGACGGCGAGCTGCGGCGGATGACGCAGTTCAAGGAGAAGTCCCGCGGCCAGGCGGCGGTGCGCGCCGGGCTGTACACCTACCCGACCCTCATGGCCGCCGACATCCTCCTCTACGACACCGACCGGGTCCCCGTCGGCGAGGACCAGCGCCAGCACATCGAGCTCACCCGCGACCTCGCGCTGCGCTTCAACGCCGCCTACGGCGAGACCTTCGTCGTGCCGGAGATCGAACTGCCCCGGGTCGGCGCCCGGGTCATGGACCTCCAGCACCCGAGAAAGAAGATGGCGAAGAGCACCGCCTCGCCGGCGGGCACGATCTCGATCGACGATGCCCCCGAGGAGATCGAAAGAAAGATCCGCCGGGCGGTCACCGACGCCGAGACCGAGGTGCGCTACGACCGCGACCGTAAACCCGGGGTCTCGAACCTCCTCGAACTCCTCGCCGTGGCGACGGACGAGTCCCCCGAGCGGCTCGCCGCCCGCTACGACAGCTACGGGGCGCTGAAGGCCGACGTCGCCGGGGCCGTCGTCGAGCTCCTCCGCCCGGCGCGGGAGCGTTACGTCGAGATCGTCGGCGATCCCGCCGCGATCGGGGAAGTCCTCAGAAAAGGCGCCGAGCGGGCCCGCGCCATCGCCGCGGTCACGCTGGCGCGGGCCCAGCGGGCCATCGGCCTCGTCACGCCCTAAGCGGCGCGGCGAGCCGCCCTAGGCGATGACGACCGGCCCGATGCCGACGATGCGCCCCCACCACTCCGTGCCGAAGTTGAACAGGCTGTCGAGGACGCCCGGGGCGACGAGCACGAGGAAAAGGACGAAGACGATCGACATCATCCGCAGCCGGTAGTACTGGGGGAGCCATTCCCGCGGAAGGAACCACTCGACGACCGCCGAACCGTCGAGCGGCGGGATCGGGATCAGGTTGAACACGGCGATGATCACGTTCACGATCCCGAGGAGGAAAAGGACCTCGTCGAGAAGCGGCCAGGACGTGATCTGGAGCTGGCTGAGCCGGGGGATGTCGGCGACGGCGCGGAAGGCGAAACCCGCCGCCAGGGCGATGACGACGTTCGTCGCCGGTCCGGCGAGCCCGACGAGGACGGCCTGGTTGCGCGGGTGCCGGAGGCGGTCGACGCGCACCGGGACGGGCTTCGCCCAGCCGAACGCCAGGCCCGTCGTCACGATGAGGAGGAGCGGCAAGAGCACCGTCCCGATCGGGTCGATGTGGCGGATCGGGTTCGCCGAGAGCCGCCCGGCGCGCTTCGCGGTGTCGTCGCCGCACCAGTAGGCGACGACGCCGTGGCTGACCTCGTGGACGATGATCGTCGGGATGAGGACGACGAAGAACAGCGCCTCCTCGCTGTGGAGGGCGTGGTGCCGGTCGGCCTCGACGACGATGAGGACGAGGATGGCGACGATCGCGACGACCCACGGGCCGCTGCGATGGAAGCGCGCGAGACGCGCCTCACGGCTCAGCGACATCCGGGGGCGTCAGCGTCGGGCGTTCGCGCAGGCGATGCAGGTGCGGACCGCCGGCTTGGCCTCGAGTCGGGCGGCGGCGATCGGCTGCCCACACTTCTCGCAGTTGCCGTAGGTGCCCTCGTCGACCTTGGCGAGCGCGTGCTCGACCTCGCCGAGGGCGCTGCGCAGCTCCGCGACGAGCGCCTCGGTCTCGCCCCTTTCGGCCGTCACCTGGCTCGAGTCCGCGAAGTTCGAGTCGTAGGACAGCCCGGTGCTCGTCCCGGTCCCGAACCCGAGCTCCGCGAGCTGACGTTCGAGCGAAGCGCGCTCCGCCTCGAGGAGGGTGCGGTAGTCGACGGCCGAAGCCTCGTTGGTCACGGCGAACAGACTACTTCGGCGGCGCGCGCCGAGGTGCCCGAGGCGCGGCGAAGCGCTCCCGGTCAGCCCCCGGCACCTCGCGCGGCCCGGCGCCGGCGGGCCCGGGGGTGGGCCGCGAGGTACACCCGGCGGAGGTGCTCCTGGGAGACCTTCGTGTACACCTGGGTCGTCGTGATCGAGGCGTGACCGAGGAGCTCCTGGACGACCCGGATGTCGGCGCCGTGGTCCAAAAGGTGGGTGGCGAACGAGTGGCGCAGGACGTGGGGCGTGACCCGGTCGGCGAGCCCGACGCGGCGGGCGCAGGTGTTGACGACGGTCCAGACCGCCTGGCGACTCATCCGCCGAGCCCGCGTCGACAGGAACAGCGCCTCCGCGTCGGCGCGGGCGAGGGTCCGGTCGCCGACGAGGCTCGCCCGGCCGGCCGGGCCGAGCCAGGCGGCGAGAGCCGCCAGGGCGTAGCGACCGACCGGCACGAGGCGCTCCTTCGAGCCCTTGCCGAGAACCCGCACGACGCCGCGCCCTCGGTCGAGGTCGGCAAGCGCCAACCCGGCGAGCTCAGAGATCCGGATCCCGGTCGCGTAGAGGAGCTCGAGGATGGCCCGGTCGCGTCTCGCCCGGGGATCGTCGCCGACGACCGAGCCGAGGAGACGGGTGACTTCGGCCTCGCTCAGCGCCTTCGGGACGCCCTCGGGCACTCGGGGGCCCTCGACCTCGCAGCTCGGATCGCTCGCCGCGCCGCGCTCGTCGAGGCAGAAGGCGTGGAGGCCGCGGATCGCGGCGAGCGCCCGGGCCCGCGACGACGCGGCGAGGCCGGACGTCGCCAGCGCGGCGAGGTACTCCTCGATCGTCGCCGGCGCGACGTCCCGCAGCGCGATCTTCCGCCCGGCGAGGTGGCGCTCGTAGGCGGCGAGGTCTCGCCGGTACGAGATGATCGAGTTCGGGGCGCGGCCCCGTTCGACCGCGAGGTACGACAGATACTCCTCGGCATCGGCGCTCAGCGCGTCGTCGCGCGCCACCGCGGATCAGGCGGTCCCCCGCCTAACCGGCGCCGCGTCGGCGAAGGGCGCGCGCCGCGAGCGCGCAGGCGATGATCGACTTGGCGTCGACGAGCTCGCCGGACTCGACGAGCCCCCAGACCCGGGAGATCGGCACGTACTCGAGGGTCATGAACTGCTCCTCGATCCCCTGGGCCGCGGCTTCGACGCGGGAGAGCTCCTCGGCGAGATAGCACGTCGTCCACTCGTCGTTGAACCCCGGCGAGTTGTAGAACGAACCGAGCTCGCGGAGCCGACCGGCGGCCCGTCCCACCTCCTCGGCGAGCTCGCGTCGGGCGCACGCCTCACGGGCCTCGCCAGCTACGTCGAGCTTGCCGGCGGGGATCTCGAGGATCACGCCACCAACCGGGGCCCGAAACTGGCGGAGCATGATGACGGTCCCGTCGGCCTCGACGGGCACGACGCAGACCGCCCCCGGATGGCGCACGATCTCCCGCTCGAAGGGCCGCCCCCCGGGGTCGACGAACCGCCCCCGGACGAAGCGGAGATACGAGGTCGCGACGAGCTCGCGCTCGCCGAGCTCCTGGAAGGCCCCCTCAGGAGGCGGCATCGAGATCGACCTCGAACAGGTGCGGGTTGCGCGCCCGGGCCCGTTGGACGGAAGCCCCGATGAACTCCCTAAACAGAGGGTGCGGCCGGTCCGGGCGGCTCTTGAACTCCGGGTGCGCCTGGGTCCCGACGAAGAAAGGATGCCCAGGGAGCTCGATGAACTCGACCAGGCGGCCGTCGGGCGACGTGCCCGAGCAGCGCAGGCCGCCGTCCTCGAGGCGCTGGCGGAAGCGGTTGTTCACCTCGTAGCGGTGCCGGTGCCTCTCGCTCACCGTCGTCTCGCCGTACATCGCGGCGACCCGGGAGCCCTCTTCGAGGCGGGCGACGTAGGCGCCGAGCCGCATCGTCCCGCCGAGGTCCGTGACACCGGTCTGCTCATCCATCAGGTCGATGACCGGATACGGGGTCGCGGCGTCGAACTCCCGGGAGTTCGCGCCACCGAGCCCGAGGACCGAGCGGGCGAATTCGACCACCATCACCTGGAGCCCGAGACACAGTCCGAGACAGGGAAGATCGCGCTCGCGGGCGTACTTGGCGGCGGCGATCTTGCCCTCGATCCCGCGCACGCCGAACCCGCCGGGGATGACGATCCCGTCGAGCCCCCCGAGCTCCGCCTCGACAACCGACGCCTCGACCGACTCGGCTTCGATCCACTCGATCTCGACCCTGGCGTCGTGGAAGAAACCTCCGTGCCGGAGCGATTCGACGACCGAGAGGTAGGCGTCCGGCAGGCCGACGTACTTGCCGATGATCCCGATCCGCACCGTCTCGGTCGCCGACGCGACGCGCTCGACGATCCGCTCCCAGCTCGACAGGTCGACCGTCATCTCCGGGCCGTCGAGTCGCAGCTTCTCGCAGACGACGGTGTCGAAACCCTCCTCGTGGAGGAGCAACGGGATCTCGTAGATGGACTTGGCGTCGACCGCCGAGACGACCGCCTCGATCGGCACGTCGCACAGAAGCGAGATCTTGCGCTTTAAGCCCTCGTTCAGCTCGTGGTTCGAGCGGCAGACGATGACGTCGGGCTGGACGCCGCGGCCGCGCAGCTCGGTGACGGAGTGCTGGGTCGGCTTCGTCTTCAGTTCGCCCGACGGCGCGAGGAACGGCACCAGCGTGAGGTGGACGTAGCAGACGTTCTCGCGCCCGACGTCGTGGCGGAACTGCCGGATCGCCTCCAAGAAGGGCACGATCTCGATGTCACCGACCGTCCCGCCGATCTCGGTGATGACGACGTCGATCTCGTCCGTGGCGAGCCTTTTGATCCGCTCCTTGATCTCGTCCGTGATGTGGGGAATGACCTGGACCGTCTTGCCTAGATAGTCGCCGTGGCGCTCCTTTTGGATGACGGCGGAGTAGATTTGCCCCGTCGTCGAGTTCGAGATCCGGTAGAGGCTCTCGTCGATGAAGCGCTCGTAATGCCCGAGATCGAGGTCCGTTTCGCCCCCGTCGTCGGTGACGTAGACCTCACCGTGCTCGAACGGGTTCAGCGTTCCGGGGTCGAAATTGATATACGGGTCGAGCTTGCACATCGTGATCCGCAGACCGCGGGACTTGAGCAGCCGACCGAGCGAGGAGGAGGCGAGTCCTTTCCCGAGGGAGCTCGACACCCCCCCGGTCACGAACACGAACTTCGCCACGTCACCCTCCGCTTCTGGCCACAGCAACGCTACAGGTCGCGCGTCGCTCCGACGCGGACCGGGCGGAATCACTCACGACGGCCGGCGCGCCCCCACTTTTTCCAGCAGTTCCGCGGCATGTTCCCGGGCGACCTCGCTCTCCGGGTGACCCGAGAGCATCCGCGACAGCTCCACGACGCGTTCGTGGCCAGCGACGGGACGCACCCGGGCGATCGTGCGCGCGCCCTCCTCTCTTTTCTCCACGACGAGGTGGTGGTCGGCGCACGCCGCGATCTGGGCGAGGTGCGTGACGACGAGCACCTGGTGGTCAGCACCGAGCTCGGCCAGCGCGGCGCCGACAGAAAGCGCCGCTTCGCCGCCGATCCCGGCGTCGACCTCGTCGAAGACGAGCGTCGGCGGCATCGAGGTGAGGACGAGTCGCAGCGCGAGCATCGCCCGGGCGAGTTCGCCGCCGGAGGCGACCTTGGCGAGCGGCAGCGCGGCCTCACCGGGGTTGGCGACGAGGAGGAACTCGACCTCGTCGCCGATCCCCGCGGCGGGCACGACGACAGCGAGTTTCGCCCGTCGCAGTCCCAGGCTGTGGAGGTGCTTCTCGACGGTCTGGGCGAGCCGGGGCGCGGCGGCTCGGCGGGCATCGCCGACGCGGCCCTCGGCGACGGCGAGTTCGTCGCGCCCGCCCGCCCGTCGCGCCTCGACCTCGGCCCGCCGGGCGTCGGTTTCCTCGATCTCGGTTAGCCGCGCCGCGATGCGCTCCGCCGCGGCAAGCACGTCGACGAGCTCGTCGCCGTGCTTGCGGACGAGGTTGCGCAGGAGTTGACGTCGCCCCCGCACCTCCTCGAGCCGCTGGGGGTCCTCCTCGAAGGACTCGGCCCCCCGGCGCAGGTCCGAAGAGAAATCGGCGAGCTCGGCGAGAAGCCCGCGCAACCGGGAGGCGTAGGCGCCCAAAAGGTCGTGGCGCGCCAACGCCTCCAGCGCCCCGCCGAGATCGGCGAGCACCCCCGGCCCGGCGCCGCCCTCGAGGGTCGCATGGGCGAGCGTCACGGCTTCGCGCAAGGCCGCCGCCTCCCGCAGGGTTTCCTCCTCGCCGCCGAGCCGTTCGTCCTCGTCGGCCGAGACGATCGCCGCCGCGGCGATCTCGTCGGCCTCGAAGCGCAACAGGTCGAACTCGCGACGGCGTTGCCGTTCGTCGCCGCCGAGGGAGGCGAGCTCCGCGTCGCAGGCCGCGATCGCCTGGCGCAGCTCTCGCACGGGCCCGAGCTCGGCCCCCGCGAACTGGTCGAGCGCCTGGCGTTGGACCGCCGGCCGCAGGAGGGACTGGTGGGCGTGCTGACCGTAGAGGTCGACGAGATCGCGGCCGGCTTCCTCGAGCGCGGCGAGCGGCGCCATTTGCCCGTTGATCGCCGCCCGGGAACGACCGTGGCGCGGGATCACCCGGGAGAAAACGATCTCCTCGTCGTCGGCGACGAATCGACCTTCGATCGTCGTCTCCTCGGCGCCGGTGCGCACCAGCGAGGCGTCGCCCCGCCCGCCGACGAGCAACTCCAGAGCCTCGACGACGAGCGTCTTGCCGGCGCCGGTCTCCCCGGTGATCGCCGTCAGGCCGGGGCGAAAGACGATGTCGACGTCCTCGATCACCCCGAGCTCGCGGACCCGCAGTTCGCCGAGCACGGCCGCGATCAGCGCGTCCCGAGCCCGAACTTGGCGGCGAGGATGGCGTGGAAGCGGTCCGGCTCGAACCGCACGATGCGCGCCGGCTGGCCGCCGGCGGAGACATCCACCGTCTCGCCGAGGCCGACGGGGACCACGTTCGAGCCGTCGACGACGAGGACGGCGGGGGGCCCGTCCCGAGGCTCGATCCGCACGACCTCGGCGGGGTCGAGGACGAGCGGCCGGTCGAAGAGCATGTGGGGCGAGATCGGCGTGACGATGAGCAACCGCAACCGGGGCGAGACGATCGGTCCGCGCAACGACAGGTTGTAACCGGTCGAGCCGGTCGGGGTCGCGACGACGATCCCGTCGACGACGTAGCTGAGGAAGGGGTGGCCGGCGACGGCGACGTCGAGCCGGATCGTGCGCCCCGGCACCGTCTTCAAGACCCCGGCCTCGTTCAGCCCGATCGCCGTCACGTCCCGGCCAACAGGTCGCCGGACCCGGACCGCGAGGACCATCCGCTCCTCGATCTCGTAGTCGCCCGCGACGAGCCGGCCGAACGCCGTCTCCATGCCCCCGGGTTCGACCTGGGCGAGATAGCCGAGACTTCCGAGATTCACGCCGAGGACCGGGATGCCCCTTCCCACGGCGAACTGGACGGTCCGCAGCATCGTCCCGTCGCCGCCGAGACTGACGGCGAACTCGCACGGGCCCGCCGCGGTCCCGTCCTCTTGTTCGTTCTCGCCGAGGTCGACGACCGCGTAGCCCCGGCCCTCCCACCACTTTCGGGCCTGGACCGCCAGATCCGCCGCCTCCCGCCGGTCCGGGTGGACGACGAACGCTACGTGGCGGGCAGCGGGCGGCGCCGGAACGTTTTCCATGGTGTCATCCTCGCCCCAGGACGCCCCTCACGACAACGCCCCATCCAGGCGCACGGTAGCGCACCGCCTAGTCGAACCCGAACGGGCCGTCCCGGAGTCGTGTCTCGGGATCTATCGGCCGACGACGGGTCGCCAGCTCAAGCCTGCTCGACGGCCGCCTTCTTGGCGGCAGTCTTCTTGGCGGCCGCCTTCTTGGCGGCCGCCTGGCGCGGCGCAGCCTTCTTGGCCGGGGCGGCCTTCCCCGCGGTTTTCTTGGCGGCGCGCTTCGCGGCCGCGGGGCGCGCCGCCGCAGGTCCCGCGTGGCGCACCCGGTTCGGACCGAAGTACTCGCCGACGAGCGCGATCAGCCGCTCGAAGAACTCGGCTATCTCGTCGCGGTGGAGCGAGGAGACCGAGTCGAACTCCCGGCGGACCTCGGAGCGGATGAGCTCGGCGAGCCGGTCGACGCCCCGCTTCGAGCGAGCGCGCAGCTCCTCGAGGAGCTCCTCGACCCGTTCCCTGCTCTTGCCTTCGCCCCGCAGCAGATCGCCGACGATCCTTTCCAGCTCGGGCCGGCTCATCTTCGAGAGCGAGACCGTCGACTCGAGACAGCGCCGGACGCTGTCCTTCAGTGACTCCCTACCGCCCGTGTCTGATTCCATGCTCCGAGCGTACCGTCGGTCACTTCGGGAAACGGCGCGGCTCGAACCTCCTTTCGATCAGGTCGTCGACGAGATGCGCGAGATCCTCTGCCTCCCGGGCCGGCGGCGGATCGATCGGACCGTGGTCGGCCGGCGTGACACCGGAGAGCACGAGACCGAAGCGCGCCCCCAACCGACGGGCGAAGGCCCCGTCGGTCGAGAGCCGATCGCCGATCATGAGGTCGACAGCCCCGAGGCGGCTCCGCACGAGCTGCGCCGCCGGTTCGTGCGGCTTGCCCGCCACGACCGGGTCGGTACCGCTCGCCGCGGCGACGGCGGCGAGGATCGCGCCGCCCCCGGGCAGCTCCCCCGACGGGGTCGGCCAGGTCGCGTCGGCGTTCGTCCCGACGAGGCGCGCCCCGGCCCCGACGGCGGTCATCGCCCGGGCGAGCCGGCCGTAGTCGAAGGCCGGGTCGATCCCGACGACGACCAAGTCGAACCCGGCGCTCGCGCCCGGTCCCTCGCAGACCACGGCGACGAGACCGCGCGCTTCGAGCGCCTCGACGATCCCCAGGCCCCCGACGACGAGCGCCCTCTCGCCCGGGGCGCCGAGCATCCCCGCGGCCTGCGCCGAGCTGAGGACGAGATCCGCGGTCGTCGCCACGCCCATCTGGGCGAGCTTTCCGAGATTGGCGGCGACCGTCGGGAAGGAGTTGTTCGTGAAGTAGGCGACGCGATGGCCGTCGTCGACAAGACGCGCCAAAGCGGTCGCGGCGCCGGCGACCGGCTCCTCCGCCCGCCACACGACGCCGTCGAGGTCGACGAGGATCGACAGGGGCGCGGGCACGGCCGTCATCTTCTCATCGTCGCCGCCGGGCCGAGAAGGGCACGCCGGCGCGATGTGCTACGCCGGAGGCGTGCCGCGTTTCCAACCTTTTCGGGCCCTGCGCTACAACAGCGCGCTCGCGCCGCTCGCGGACGTCGTCGCGCCGCCCTACGACGTCGTCGACGCCGACGAGAGGGCACGGCTCGTCGCCCGCAGCCCCTACAACTCGATCCGGGTCGAGCTCCCCGTCGCGGACCCGGACCGGGGCCTCGACCGCTACGAGGCCGCCGCGGCGCTGCTTGCGGCCTGGCAGGCCGAAGGGGTACTCGCCCGCGACCCGTCTCCCGCGCTCTATGTCTACAAGATGGGCTTCCGCGACGACGCCGGGCGACCGCGCACGACCACGGGGGTCATCGGCGCGCTCGGGCTCGAGCCCTCGGGCGGCGCCGTCGTGCCCCACGAACAGACGATGGCGGCGCCGGGCCGGGACCGCCTCCGACTCCTGCGCGCCTGCCGGGTCAACTCCTCGCCGATCTGGGGACTGTCGCTCGCCCCGGGACTGACGGCGGCCTGCGCCGCGGCGACGGCGACGGCCAGCGACCACGTCCAGACGACGGACGACGAGGAGACGACCCACGAGATGTGGCCCATCGCCGACGAATCCGCGATCCGCGCCCTCGCCGCGCTCATCGCCCCCGCCCCGGTCGTCATCGCCGACGGTCACCACCGCCACGAGACGGCGATGCGCTATCGCGCCGAGTGCCGCGCCCGGACCGACGCACCCGGCGATCACGACTTCCTCATGGCCTTCGTCGCCGAGCTCGCGCCGGACGAGCTCGGCGCAAGCGCCATCCACCGGCTCGTCACCGGCCTGCCCGAGGGCTTCGATCTGCCCGGAGAGTTCGGGCGGGCCTTCCGGCTCGAGCCGGCTGCGGACGACGCCGTCGCGCTCGGCGACGCGATGGCGGCTCGCTCCGCGCCGGCGCTCGTCACCGCGGAGGGGACATGGTTGCTCCTGTCCACGACGGAAGGGCCGGTCCGAGCTGCCGAACCCGACTCGGGCCTCGTCGACGAGTTCCTCGCTCGCCTCCCGCGCCACGGCATCGCCTATCAGCACGACGCCGACCGCGCCCGGGCCGCCGTGCGCGCCGGTCGCGCCCAGGCCGCCGTGCTCGTCCGGCCGCCGACGGCCGCCCAGCTCGCCGGAGCGGTGCGTGCCGGCGTCCGGATGCCGCCGAAATCGACGTACTTCTTCCCGAAACCCCGCACCGGCTTCGTCTTCCGCCCGCTCGACCGCTGAGACGTCTCGCGCCCTTCAGCCGACGGTCCAGGTCGTCCCGGATCGCAGGAGGGCCGCGAGATCCCCGGGTCCTTTGCGCCTCGCCACCTCGGCGATCTGGGCGTCGAGGAGGGCGCCGTAGTGCGGCCGGTCGACGGCCCGGAAGACCCCGATCGGCGTCGGCTCGTAAGGCCCGCGGGCGAGGCGGGCGAGCAGGAAGGCGAGACCCGGGTTTTCCCGCCTCTCGTCGTGCACGAGGAGGGCGTCCTCGCCGACCGCGGCGACGTCGGCGATCTCGAGGGTGCCGTCGGGGCGGAGTACGACGCCGTGTTCGAGCTCCGCGCCGAAACGGATCGGCTTGCCGTGCTCGAGCGGGATGAGCATCTCGGCGCGGGCGTCCTTCGCGTTGACCTTCTCGAACGCGCCGTCGTTGAAGACGTTGCAGTTCTGGTAGATCTCGACGAAGGCCGACCCCTCGTGCTCGTAGGCGCGCCGGAAGATCTCCATCATGTGCGGGCGGTCGAGGTCGTGGGTCCTCGCGACGAACGACGCCTCGGCCCCGAGGGCGACGGAGAGCGGGTTGAACGGCGTGTCGAGCGACCCGAACGGCGACGACTTCGTCACCTTGCCGACTTCCGAGGTCGGCGAGAACTGGCCCTTCGTCAGCCCGTAGATCTCGTTGTTGAACATGAGGATCGTGAAGTTCACGTTGCGCCGCAGGGCGTGGATGAGGTGGTTGCCGCCGATCGAGAGGGCGTCACCGTCGCCCGAGATCACCCAGACGTCGAGGTCCGGTCGGCTGAGCGCCAGTCCCGTCGCGATCGCCGGCGCCCGGCCGTGGATGGAGTGCATGCCGTAGGTGTTCATGTAGTACGGAAAACGCGCCGCGCAGCCGATCCCGGAGACAAAGACGGTGTTCTCGCGCCGCGCACCGAGCTCGGGCAGGAGGAACTGCAGCGCGGCGAGGATCGAGTAGTCGCCGCAGCCCGGGCACCACCGGACCTCCTGGTCGCTCGTCCAGTCCTTGCGGGTCGTCCCGGCTGCCGAGATCGTCGTCGCGGTCCTCGCCCGCTCCACCGCCCTCACATCGCCTCCAGGTGCTCGACGGTCGCCCGTTCGATCTCGGCGATCCGGAAGGGCGTGCCGCGCATCGCGGACAGCGCCGTGGCGTCGACGAGGTAACGCGCCCGGACGAGCCCCGCGAGCTGGCCGAGGTTGTTCTCCGGGATGAGGACCCGCCGGAAGCGGCCGAGCACCTCGCCGAGGTTCGCCGGGAACGGGTTGATGTGGACGAGGTGGGCCTGGGCGACTCGTAGCCCCCGCGCCCGGACCCGTTTCACGGCCGCCGCGGCCGCCCCGTAGGTCGACCCCCAACCGAGCACCAAGAGCTCCGCCCCGTCGGGGTCGTCGAGTTCGACGGGCGGGATGTCCGCCGCGATGCCGGCGACCTTGGCGGCGCGCAGCTGCACCATCCGCTCGTGGTTGTCGGGGTCGTAGGAGACGTTGCCGGAGCCGTCGGCCTTCTCGATGCCGCCGACGCGGTGCTCGAGGCCCGCCGTTCCCGGCACGGCCCAGTCACGGGCGAGGGTCGCCGGGTCCCGGGCGTAGGGCCAGAACGACGGCTGACCGTCGGCGTCGACGTGGTTCGGGGTCGTGGCGAACCCGACGTCGATCGCGGGCAGGTCCGCGAGGTCCGGCACCCGCCAGGGTTCGGAGCCGTTGGCGAGGTACCCGTCCGAAAGGAGGAACACCGGCGTGCGGTACTTGAGGGCGATCCGCGCCGCCTCGATCGCCGCCGCGAAGCAGTGCCCGGGGGTCCGCGCCGCGACGATCGGCACCGGCGCCTCCCCGTGGCGACCGTGCATCGCGAGCAACAGGTCGGACTGCTCGGTCTTCGTCGGCAATCCCGTCGAGGGACCGCCGCGTTGCACGTCGACGATGACGAGCGGCAGCTCGAGCGAGACGGCGAGACCGATCGTCTCTGCCATGAGGTCGATCCCCGGCCCGCTCGTCGTCGTCACGCCGAGCGAGCCGCCGAAGGACGCGCCCAGTGCCGCGCCGGCCCCGGCGATCTCGTCCTCGGCCTGGAAGGTGACAGTCCCGAAGTGCTTCTGCTTGGCGAGCTCGTGGAGAAGCTCCGAGGCCGGCGTGATCGGATAGGCGCCGAGGAAGAGCCGGAGCCCGCTGAGTTGCGCCGCGGCGAGCAGGCCCCAGGCGAGCGCGGTGTTGCCCGAGATGTTCGTGTACAGGCCCGGGCCGAGCTCGGAGGGGGGAACCTCGTAGGCGGAGTCGAACAGCTCGGCGGTCTCGCCAAAGTTGTAACCAGCCCGGAATGCCAGGGTGTTCGCCTCGACGACGAGCGGCTTGGCGCCGTAGCGGGCGGCGATCCACTCGAGCGTCGAGTCGACCGGCCGGTTGTACAGCCAGGAGATGATCCCCAGCGCGAAGAAGTTCTTGCTCCGCTCGGCGTCCCGGGGCTTGGCGCGGCTCGATTCGCAGGCCTTCAGCGTGAGCGATGTCATCGGGATCTCGTAGACACGGAATCCCGCCAGGCTCCCGTCGGCGAGCGGGTTCGTCTCGTACCCCGCTTTCTCGAGCGCGCGCTCGTCGAAGGCGTCGGAGTTGACGATCAGCGTCCCCCCCTTGGCGAGATCGGCGACGTTCGTCGCCAGCGCCGCCGGGTTCATCGCCACGAGCACGTTCGGTTCGTCGCCCGGCGTCAGGATGTCGTAGGCGGCGATCTGCACCTGGAAGACCGAGACGCCGGAGAGGGTCCCCGCCGGGGCGCGGATCTCCGCGGGGAAGTTCGGGAGGGTCGCGAGGTCGTTGCCGAAGACAGCGCTCTCGGCCGTGAACCGGTCCCCGGTCACCTGCATGCCGTCACCGGAGTCCCCCGCGAAGCGGATGACGACGCTTTCCAGCGTCCGAACCTTGGGTCCGTTCGGGTGGGCGACGGTGCTGCTCACGACTAGTTGCCTGTCTTCCCGGTCAGGGCTCCATCGTACTGGAGCATCGCAACCTTCCCGGTTCAAGCGCCTTCAAGCGACCGTGATCGACTCGTCCGAATAGACGTGCTCGACGGTGGGGACGATCTCGACGCCTTCGGCAGTCGCCCGCCGCCGGGCCGTGCGCCCGAGGACGAGGCCCTGCCGCCGGCGCTCGTCGATGACGGCCTTCGGCACCGCCGGGGCGAGGCCGTCGCCACGGCACGGCAGTCGGCGGCCTGGCGGGCTCGACGATCGTCTGCGGGTCGAAGTGCTGCGGGTTCTTGGTGCGGCTCGCCGCCGCGCAGCGTTCGACCCTGTCGACGGGGAAGAGCGACAGGTAGCCCGTATGACCGAGACGACCGGGGGCGAAGACGGCAGCGAGGCTGCGCCGGACGGGAATCGGACGGTCGCGGTCGAGCACGACGCGATCGATGAAGTCCGGGCCCTGAGGATCAGCCGCTCACGCGCGACGGTCTTCGACTCGTGGTGGAGCGATCGCCCGCTTCCTCGGCGAGAGCGCGCCGATTGACGCCCCGGGATCCCTACCTTTGCGCCGCGGCCCCAGCCGCGCCCTTTCCTCCGCCTCGGCGGACCGAAGGGCGCCCCGGCACGGGACGTCAGCGCAGCGCGGCCAACCGTTCGACGGCGTCGGAGAGCCCGGGGTCGGCCGCTACCACCCGCGTGAAAAGTTCGCGGGCGCGGGGCACGTCGCCGCTGCGCTCGTAGAGGTCGGCGAGCAGGTACCACTGCCGAACGTGGCGCTCGCGGGGGTTGCGGACGCGGCGCGCCGCGGGTCGGAGCAACGCGATCGCCTCGTCAATGCGGCCGCGATCGGCGAGTGAACCGGCCATCACGAGGCGCCCCTCGGCGAGGACATCGCGGCTGGCTCCCGCCCGGCGCAGCTCCGACCAGATCTCGGCGACCCGATCGTCGTGGCCGAGGGCGCGTTCGCAGTCGGCGAGCACGGGGTGCTGGTCGACCGAGCCTGTCAGCTGGGCGAAGGCCCGCAGTTCCCGCAACGCCCCTTTCCAGTTGCCGAGGCGGTAGAGCGTGAGACCGTAGAGCTCGCGGACCGCCGCGACCCCCGGGGTCGCCCCTGCGATCTCGCGCAAGATCGCCGTCGCGTCGTAGTAGCGGTCCCGGGCGTAGGCGCGGGCGGCCTCGGCGAGACGGGCCTCGAGGTGCGCCGCGAGCCTCGCCACCCCGGCGGAGCGGAACCCCGCTTCGAGAGCCTCCGCCGCGACCCGGGCGCGCCGGCGCGCCAGGCCCGCTCGGGCCCGAGACGCGGCACTCCTTGCTCGCGGGGTTTCCCCGGCGGTCCCCGGCGGCGCCGGACCCGCGGCGCGCCACCGCGCCGGCGCCGCCGCCCGCGGGGCTTGCGGCGTCTCGCGCCGGGAAGCGTCCCGCCCGCTGGCGCCCGGGCCGACCCCGGCGCGACCCCGGGCCGGGTCCCGGCGGACGACGACGGCGCCTCGGCGGGCCACGCCGCCCCATCCGGCGCGACTGGCACGACGAAAGTCCTCGCCCGAACTCTCCCGTAGGCCCGGTACGCCCGTCCGCGGCCCTCGACGGGGGCGCTCCGGCGCGGCCCTGCGGACCGTGGCTTGCCGACCGGAAAAGGGATCGGTCCGCGCCGGAGCGCCCCCGGCGTCCCGGATGCGGGTGCTCATCGCGCGCCGCGGCCCGCGGCCCCTTTCCCGCCCCGTCTCGGTCCGAGATCTGCCCGGCTCAAGGCGCATCGTCTTCTCGGTTCGGCCCGCGTCACGGGCCGATCGGCCGCGGCGCGACGCCGCCGCCCCGTCCGGCGCAGGACTCTTCTGCCCCGGGGCCGGGGCCCGCCCCAATCGGGCGCGGGATGACTTTTCCCTCTCGCTGCCGAAGGTAGGAGCCGGTGCCGCCCGTCTATTCGTGTCGCGCCGGGAGACCGGCGCGCCCCCAGAAGCTCGCCCCGGCGTCCGCGCCCCGTCGGCACGCCCGGTTCGACGTTCCTCCCGCGACGTACGGCGTGGCTGGGACCGCCGCGACTGGCGCACCGGACCCTGGCGGGAGACGGCCGGCGCGCCCCGACGAACCGCCGCGGGTGGCGATGCCCCTGGCGGCAAAGAACCCCGAGAACCGGAGGATTCGGCCACACCTGGACGCTACACGCCGGTAGACAAATCCCCGCGGAGCTTGGCCTCGCCGGGCAACGGCACCGGCACGATCGCCGGCCCGACTACGGCGCCGGGAGTCTGCGTCCCGAGGCGGTCAGGTACCAGACGGTGAGGGCGCCCGGATTCCCCGTCAGCCCGAGCTTCGCGGTCACCGTGGCGACCGCGGCGTTCGCCTGGCTGACGCACGACGGGTCGGAGGAGAGCACGATCACGAGGTCACCCGGGTTGGCGGGATCCTGGGAGATCGACAGCGTCAGCGAGTAGTCCTGCTGGCCGTTCACCAATCCGTCAGCGGCGATCTCGTAGCTCACGACACAGGAACCGCCGACCGAGACCGGTGTGCCGAGACCGGCCACGGCGAGCGGCGTCCGACCGGAAAAGCCGACGTGCGCCCCCGTCGAGCTCGTCCCACCGCCGCAGCTCGCAAGGCAAAGGACGGAGCCGGCGGCGATGATCGCCACGAGCGAGGCGAGCGGGCGACAAGAACGCGGCGTCACGGGCTTCCGACCGGTTCGGTCACCTGAACCAACCACGGGTTGCCCTGCGCGACGGCGAAGAACTGCATCGTCGTCGCACCCGACGTCGGGTCGACGACGCCGAACTCGTCCGCCGCCGGGTCATAGCTCACGAGCACAAAGGCCGACTCGTCGGTGATCGTCGGCGTCTTCGTGCCCGGCTCGGTCCACGCAACGAGGTAGAGCGCGGGTGCCGGCGCCCCGTAAGCGGGAGCGAGAGCCTGCGCGGCCGCTGAAAGCGTGACCGGGCTGACCTCGAGCGATTGGGCTCCGTGTCCGGGAGGTACGACCGAGGCGACATAGGAGGAGACCGCGCTCCAGTTCGCGCCGGTCGTCGGGTTCCAGGCTCCGGACTTCGTCAGCGCCGTCGCGACCGTCGCCGGCGTCGCGTGGAGGCCGAATCCGGTGAGCAACGAGGCGACCGCCGTGGGCACGGTGCCACTCGAGGCGAACTGGCCATCGGCGAGCACCGAGCTCCAGGCGCTGTCCGTCTGGACGAACACCGTTACGTGGCGCAGCGAGGCGTCCGCGGGGGCCGGGAGCGTGCTCGACGGCGTGGTGACGATGGTCTCGTCGGGCAATGGCGCCGACGTCGTCGCCGCCGCCGAGGCGCCGCAAACCGTGAAGCCGAAGGCCCGCGCCTGCACGTCGGCGCTGGCGTAGTCCGCCAGCATCGCGGAGAACGCCTTGTCGACCGCCTGCGGATGGTGGGCGCGCGCCGCCCGGTCGATCGTCGGCACCTGGGCCAGGGCGTCGTCGAGCAACGAGAAGATCTGTCCCACCTCGGCCGCATCACCCGGCGGTGGGGTGAGCTTGCGCAGCGCCGTGAGATCGGCGCGTACGATGGCGGCGTTCTTGTCGAGCCAGGACGGAAGCTCTGCCAGTTTGAACGGCCGGTTCCCGAGGGCGTTCTCGCGGGCGACGCCGCGCGCGCAGATGGCGTCGGCGACGCGCAGGTAGTTGATCTTCGACGCGGTCGAGGCGTCGCTCGTCGCCGAGAGCACGCCCGCCGCGACGATCAGTGCCGCGCCGGCCGCGAGGCTGACCCCTCCGCGCTGGCGTCGGCTGGGCCTCACCATGCACCCATCGGTGTGACCGGGCTGACGGAGGTCGTCGGGGCCGAGTTCGGTGGCGAACCGGTCGGACCCCAGACGCTTGGTACCGACCCGGGAGGGCCCCAGACGACCGTCACAGTCTCTTGCGTGTAGGTGTTGACGAACGTCGACCCGTACTTGGCGAGGAACGCCTTGTACTGATCGTCGCTCAGCCCGCAGGTGATGCCGTACTCGTGTCGGCTGAGCAACAGCGGGTCGTCGCCAACGCTCGACCCGCCGAGCGCGATCCGCAACGCGCCGTCGGCGGAGACCGCCGGGACGCTCGCGGACAGCTCCGGGTTCCATCCGCTCCAGTCAGCGCCGCTCGCGTAGCTGTAGGCCGTCGGCGGACCGCCGTCACCCGCCGAGATCTCAACCGAGAGCACCCGCGCCCCGGGGTACGGCGGTTCGAAGGTCAGCACCGGTGGGACGCTGCCTTCGAACTGCGGCATCCACAGGTTGGAAACGCAGTCGGCATTCTCCGAGTTGCCGCACACGAGACCGTTGCAGTAGGAGAAGTTGATCGAGGCCTGCTTCGGGACAGAGACCGACTGCGACTGGACGACGATCGGCGGCGGCACTTGCCGGCAGGCCGCGAGTCCCGCTTCCAGGCCCGCCAAGATGGCCCCGAGGCGGGCCAAGTTGGCGTCGTAAAGACCCGCGGCTTGGGCGTAGGCGTTGGCGAGCGCCCCGGCGTCGCGTGCCGCCGTCTTGTAGTTGTTGATGAGCGAGGTCAGGCTCGTGATCGCTGACGCGAACGAGACCAACGCGCCGCCCGCGGCACCGAGAGACGCCCTGCCCTCATTGGCAATGGGGTCGACTATGGCGGCAAAGGCGCTGGCGCCGTTGGCGACATCGGTGATCGTGTCCTCATAGGTGTGCGTGCCCGCGGCAGCCGCCGAGCGCTCCGTCTGCAAGATCCCCGCCAGCGAGGTGACCGCGCCCAGCGCCGCCCGCGCCGCTGGCGTGCCCACCGCCGTGAGGGCCGCCTCGGCCGGCCCCAAGCCGGCGTAGGCGGCCACGAGCGAGCCGGCGATCGCGTTGACGTCCGCCGCCATGATCCCGAGGTCGGCGAGCGTGCTCGAGTCGAGGCTGTAGTAGACGTCGAGCATCACGCCGTAGGAGCTGTCGATGTTGTCGAGCATGCTCGTCGCCGCGGCGAGCTGGGAATACAGCCCCGGGAGGTCTTTGGCGCAGCTGTGGTTCATCAACGCCGCGTAGAGCTCGCCGGAGACCTTGGAGTACTCACTGCGCAGCGCCGCCTCGTCGGCGGAGCGCTGCGGCGGGTTCAGGCGGAACGCGAGGATGCTGACCGAACCGGAGGTCGCGACGACCGGTGGCGCGGTCGCCAGCAAACCCCCCAACGCGAGCGCTATCGCGCAGGACCCGATGCGCACGCCGTGGCCAGCTCGGCCGGTGACGAGAAGACGGGTCCCGCCTCGCATTCAGCCTCCGCGACCCAGCTCGGCCATGACGTGGAACCTGCTTCTCAGGCGACAGCAGCACTGTAGGCAGCGCGATTCGGGGCGAACAAGCATTCCCGGGGCGCCAGGCGTCCCTCCCCACCGACCGCCGGCGCCTACTGCACCCGCACGAGCGGGGTCCTCGGGGACCACGGCAGGTAACCGAGCGCCAACGACTTCGCCTTCGGGGCCGGCCGACGCGGGCTCGTCGTGACGACGAGGGCGACGCGGGACCCCCCGACGACGATCTCGTCGAAGCGCGCGCCCGATCCCGCGTGTCTCGCCGGCTCGAGCTTCTCGTCGCGCTCGACCAGCCAGAGGCGACGGTAGGTGGGGTCGTGCGCCGAGACGTTCTCAACGAAGGCGCCGGCGCGACCGAGGACGAGAAACCGCGTCAGCACCCCCGACAGGTCGCCGACGTCGCGCGCCACGGTCACGAGTCCGTACGATTCGGCCTGCCCCCGCGCCGCGATGGCGATCCCGTCCCTGGTGCGACCCGCCTGCGCGCACGCCGCCGCCGTCGAATCGCAGGCGACGCTCTTCCAGCCGAGTCGCCCGAGGAAATGCGAGCACTGCGCAAAGGCCTGCGGATGGCTGTAGACGACTGGAGTAGCGCCCAAAGTCTGAAGATCGCCCTCGACGGCGTAGGCGTCGAAGGTGACGGACACGTCGATCACCCCGCCGGCGACGAGCGCGCGGCTGCGAAGCAGTCCCTGCGCCGCCAGCTCGACGAGTCCCGACGAGGAGTTGACGATCGGCAGTACCGCGAGTGCGGCGCGCCCTTCGACGACGGAGTCGATCACCGCGTCGAAGCTCTCGCCCGGCACGAGCGCAGCGTCGGGCCGGCCGATGAGATCGGCCGCCCGACGGGCGGCGATCTCCGAGAAAGTGCCGACCGGCCCGAGAAAGGCGACCGCGTCGACGTGGTCGTCGCCGAGGGGCGCGATGATCCCGTCGGGCCAGCGATAGGCCTCGTCGACCCGCTCGGCGACGTGCTGGGCGACGGCGCCGGGATCCCGGTCGGCGCGCACCGAGACCCGCACGACCACCTCGCGCTGGCCGAACCACACCGCTTCGCTGACGAGCTCCGCGGCCTCGACCGAGGCGACCGCCCCGCAGACCGCCGCGACCGCGGACCCGGCGACGGACTCCGGCACGAGCACGCGCACGTCGTCCGACACCCGGCCGAGCCACTGGTCGAGGACCCGGTCGAGCTCGCTCGGCGACACGACGCTCACGTGCGCGAGCCCGAAACGGACGACGTGTCGTTTGCCCCCGAGCGCGACGCCGAGCCGCGCCGCGTTCGCCAACCCCGCCTTCTCGGCGAGGACCGCTCGGCCCGGCGGGCCGACGAGGAGTTCCTCGACCGTCACCGTGGTCGGCGTGAGCTCCCGGATCCTGCCGACGACGAGCCGCGGCGGCTTGCCGGCGCCCCGGTGTTCCAGCGCGATCAGGTCACCGGCGCGGCGCTGGCTCGCCAGCTGCGTGCGCGTCACCTGCGTCGCTTCCACCGCCAGGTTGGAGGCCTGCTGCAGGGTCGTGAAGAAGGTGCCGCCGAAGGCATCGCGAACAGAGGCGAGGTACGACGCGATGCTCTGGGCGTCGTCGGTCCGCACGGCGGACCGCAACCGATCCTGGGCGAGCTCGAACTCGGCCGCGACGCGGGCGCCGTCCGTCGTGAGCTCGATCGACGCGGTCGTTTCCTCCTGGCCCGGGCTGAGCACGCGCGACGCCAGTCCGAGAAGCGTCTCGAAGACCGGGGTGCGCAGCTTCCAGAGCTCGCCCTCGATCTCGTGTCCCGAGTTGGCGATGACGTCGGCGAAGACGAGCAACGCCTGGTGCGAGGCCGACTGGACGTACGCCATGATCTGGTCGTGCGCCTCGGCGCTCGCCGTCTCCACGATGCCGCCCGCCCTCGAGACGAGATCGACCAGCCATTCGTGGCCGGACGGCGCCGCGGCGGTGGGACAGACGACAACCGTCTGGCCATCCATCGACTTCACCGCGGGACCGAACAAGGGATGGATGCCGAAGACCGAGACGTCGGGTCGGGCGGCACGCAGCGTCGCCAACGCGGCCACCTTGGCGGACGACGTGTCGAAGACGATCGAGTTCGCATGGAGGGCGGGGAGGAGATAGGCGGCGACCCGCGGCAACTCGGACTGCGGAACGGCGAGGCACACCCGCGCGGTCGTCGCCGAGAGGTCGATCGCGGCCCCCGACTCGTCGACCGCCTCGAAACCCGTCTCGTAGCCGACGACCCCGGGCTGCACCGCGCAGCCGAAGCCGAAATCGATCCGAAAGATCGCCGGATCGCGGTCGATCAGCACGACGTGATCCCAGTCGGCGGTCGCGAACAGGTGGCGGCAGAGCCAGCGGCCCATGCCGCCGGCCGCGCCCACGACGATCAGCACCGGTTGGTCCGAGGTCATGCCGACTCCGGCGCGGTCGGCTTCATCGCCCGGCGCCAGGGCGATTCCACGACCGGCAGGCGCTCCAGGAGCTCGCCCACGCACTCGAACGTCGCGGCGAGGAGCACGCGCCGGTACTCGGCCGCGCCGGCGGCGTCGCCGTTGCAGCACAGGCTGAAGCCGCCGGGCGCGTCCTTGCCGATCACGGGCCGAATCGCCCTTTTCGTCACGCCATCCACGCCCGTCACCGCCGCGTCCCGCACGTAGCGCAACGGCACGAGGGCGCGCGGTCCGATGAGCTCCTTGTTGAAATCCGGCCGACACAGCCGCGCCGACGTCGAGCTGTCGTGATCCGTCCACCAGTGGGCCACGCCCGCCAGCACCGGCGAGGTCGTCGCCGGGCGGAGCTGGACTCCGCCGAGATGCGCCCCCGGTGAGCCGGCTTGGTCGAGCGCGACGTGGATCGACGGGCGGGTCAGTTCTGGCGTCGAACTCTCGAGACCGAGGGCGCGGATGAAAGCGTCGATCCGCTCGAGCTCCTGGGGAAGCGAGCCAAATCGCTCGTCGAAGCGGGGAGAGACCTCCGCGATCGCCTCGCGCAACAGGACGAGGGGCGCGAACGCCGGATCCTGGACGAGTCCCGCCAGCACGTTGAGCATCGACTCGACCCGCTCGGCGAAGTCCGGTCGCACCGCGAGGCCGGTGAGGTTGAGGAGCTTCACGACAGGCTTGCCGGCTTTGATCTGGACGGCGAGGCTCGCGGCACACAGGGCGCGCAGTTCGTCGACGAGACCTCCGACGTCCCGCGGGGGGAGGGCGGAGACGATCTCGACGCAGACCGCCGCGTCCCGAGGGAGATCTGGGTAGTCGACCGGAGCACCGGAGACCGTTTGCAGGCGCATGCTCTGGACCCGCCCTTTGTTGAATTGCCTGACCTAAGCGACCGCCTGGCCACGCAGAGCCCGCACCAGTGTACGGACACCTTCCAAGCGGTGCGGGCTATCCCTTTCCGCTCCGATGATCGAGACGATCGCGCTGCCGACGACGACCCCGTCGACGACACCGCGGAGCGCGGCGACGTGCTCCGGTCGCGAGATCCCGAAACCCACGACGACCGGGAGGCAGCTGGCAGAGCGCACGGCGCCGATACTTGCAACGAGCCTCGGCGGAAGGGTCGGTCGGACCCCCGTCACCCCGTCCACCGCGGTGAGGTAGACGAAGGCCGTCGCGGCCTTGATCGCCTGCCGGCGGCGGGCCGGGGTCGAGCGGTTCGAGACCATGAACACCGTTCCGACTTCGTTGCGTCGCGCGCAGTCCGCGACGCGCCCGGCCGCCTCGGGAAGGAGGTCGGGGATGATGACGGCGTCGACGCCCCGCTCGCGACAGGCCGCGAAAAACCGCTCCTCCCCCATCGCAAGGATCGGGTTGAGATATCCCATCAGCACGATCGGGGTCTCCGACCCATCCCGCAGTGCCCCCGCCACGCCGAGGACGTCGGCGAGCCGCGTGCCCGCCGCGAGCGCCCGCTCGGCGGCGCGTTGGATGACCGGTCCGTCGGCGAGGGGGTCGGAGAACGGGATCCCGAGCTCGACGATGTCGGCGCCGCCCTCGATGCAGGCTCCGGCCAGCGCGGCCGATTCGGCCGGGTCCGGGTCGCCCGCCATGACGTAAGTGATGAGGGCGGTCCGCCCCGCCGCCGCGGTCGCGGCGAAGACGTCGGCCAGTCGCGGCGACCCTTTCACGGTCGGGCCTTCTCCGCCGACTCGGCAGCGAGACGCGTCAGCTCACCGACGTCCTTGTCCCCCCGTCCGGAAACGTTGACGACGACGACGTCCTCCGGTCCGAGCGCGCCGGCGAGCTTGCGGGCCTCACTCACGGCGTGGGCGCTTTCCAGGGCGGCGATGACGCCCTCGGCCCGAGCGAGGTAGAGCACGGACTCGACGGCCTCGCGGTCCGTCGCCGAGGTGACCGTGAGGCGTCCGGTATCGCGCAGGTAGGCGAGCTGGGGCCCAACTCCGGGGTAATCGAGCCCCGCGCTGATCGAGTGCGCCTCGCTGATCTGCCCGTCGTCGTTCTGCAGCACGTAGCTGCGCGAACCGTGCAGGACGCCGGGGCGTCCGAACCCGAGCGACGCGCCGTGCCGGCCGGTCTCGATCCCTTCGCCGCCGGCCTCCACGGCGACGAGCGCGACGTCGTCATCGAAGAAGGCACTGAAGATGCCGATCGCGTTGGAACCGCCGCCGACACAGGCGACGACCGCCGAGGGGAGCCGACCGGCCTGGGCGAGGCACTGGGCCCGCGTCTCCCGGCCGATCACGGACTGGAACTCGGCGACCATCGACGGATAGGGGTGCGGTCCGGCGACCGAACCGATCGCGTAGTGGGTGCTCGCCGACGTCGCGATCCAGTCCCGGAGGGCCTCGTTCATCGCGTCCTTCAGGGTCCGCGATCCCGAGGTGACCTCGATGACCCGGGCGCCGAGGAGCTCCATCCGCGTGACGTTGAGCGCCTGGCGCCCGATGTCGACACTCCCCATGAAGATGTCGCAGCTGATCCCGAAGAGCGCGCACGCCGTCGCCGTTGCCACGCCGTGCTGGCCCGCGCCGGTCTCGGCGATGACGCGGGTCTTCCCCATCCTCTTTGCGAGCAGCACCTGACCGAGCGTGTTGTTGATCTTGTGCGCCCCGGTGTGGCAGAGGTCCTCCCGCTTCAGGAAGACCCGTGCCCCACCGCAGTCCCGTGACATCCGGCGCGCCTCGCCGAGCGGCGTCGGCCGCCCGGCGAACGCGGCGAGCAGGGCGTCGAGCTCGGCGCGAAAGCCCGGCTCGACCCGGGCTGTCTGCCAGGCCGCTTCGAGCTCGTCGAGGGCGGGCACCAGGGTCTCCGGGACAAAGCGTCCGCCGTAGGCACCGAACCAGCCCTTGCCGTCTATTCTCAACTCTTCGTCCATGGGACTCCTCGCGCCGCGGCGATGAACGCCGCGATGGCCTTGTGATCCTTGATACCCGGGCTTGATTCGACGCCGCTCGCGACGTCGACCGCGGCCGGCGACACCGCGACGATCGCCGCCGCGACATTGCTGGGCGTGAGGCCCCCCGCCAGAACGACGGGAACCGGCGCTGCGACGCTGCCGACGCAGCCCCAGTCGAAGGCGATCCCGCTGCCGCCCCTCCCGGGCGTCGACGAGTCGAAGAGAAACGCCGCGACCTTGAAGCCCTCGAGGTCCGATGCGGAGACCGGTCCGGAGACGGGGATCGTCTTGATGACGGGCAGCCGACACGCCGCGCAGTCGCCCGCGGACTCGTCACCGTGGAGCTGCACCGCGGTCAGTCCGACATCGGCCGCGATCGCGTTGATCCGTTCGGGCGATTCGTCGACGAAGACGCCCACCTTGCAGACGGACCCCGGCAACCCGGCGATGATCTCGGCCGCGACCCCGGGGTCGCAAAAGCGCGCCGAACCCGGCCAGAAATTGAACCCGAGCGCCGCCGCGCCGCAATCGACCGCCGCGGCAGCGTCCTCGGCCCGGGTGATCCCGCAGATCTTCACGGCCACCGTCATCGTCATCCCACCCCGAGGAGCTCGGTGAGCAGCGCGCCGGGATCGGAGGACCGGACGAGAGCTTCACCGACCAAGAAGTTGGCGAGCCCCGAGGCGCGCAGTCTTGCGATGTCGGCGGGCGAACGGATCCCGCTTTCCGCGACCACGGCGACCTCGGGCCCGACCATCGGCGCCAGGCGTTCGACGACCGCGAGGTCGACCTCGAGCGTCCCGAGGTTCCGGCTGTTCAGCCCCACCAGACGGCAGTCCGCGATTCCAAGAGCGACCTCCACCTCGGCTTCGTCGTGGGCCTCGACGAGCACCTCGAGACCGAGGTCGACGGCGGCGGCGTGGAGCTCGTGCAGCTTGCCGACCGAGAGCGCCGCCACGATGAGCAGGACCGCGTCCGCCCCGGCGCATCGCGCCTCGACGAGCTGGTAGCTGTCGATGAGGAAGTCCTTGCGCAACAGCGGCACGTCCGCCTGCCGGCGGGCAGCGGCGAGGTCGTCGAGGCTGCCGGCGAAGCCGACGCTGTCGGTGAGAACGGAGATCGCGCTCGCCCCGTGATCGCGATAGGTGCGGGACAACTCGGCCGCGTCGGCGTCACCGTCGATCACGCCCGCAGCCGGAGACGCCCGCTTGATCTCGGCGATGACCCGCGTCGGCCCCCCCGGTTGGGACAGGCTCCCGGTGAGGTCGTAACACGGCGGGAGGCCAGCGAGCGCGGACTCCAGAGAGTCGATCGGCGCGTGCAACTTCGCCACCGCGACCTCGACGCTCTTGCGCTCGACGATCGAGGAGAGTCTGTTCACGACGCCCTCGACAACTCGACCACCCCGGCGAGAGTGCGACGCGCCCGGCCGTCGTCGATGGCCCGCGCCGCGAGGTCCACTCCTTCCCGGATCGACTGCGCTCTGCCGGCGACGTAGAGCGCGGCGCCGGCGTTGGCGAGAACCGCGTCGCGGGGGCCACCTTTCTCCCCGGAGAGCACCTCGGTGCAGATGGCGGCGTTGCGGGAGGCGTCGCCGCCTTGCAAGTCCTCCCGCCGCCAACGCCCGACGCCGATCTCATCCGGGGTGAGCCTGAAAGCCGACACCGAGCCCCGGCGGACCTCGTGCACGAAGGTCGTGCCGCTGACAGCGATCTCGTCCGTTCCATCACCGTGCACGACGAGGGCGTGCTCCGTACCCAACGATCGCAGCGCTTCGGCGACGACGGGGACATGTCCGACGGTTGAGACCCCGACGACCTGGCGCTGCGCCGACGCCGGGTTCGCCAGCGGGCCGACGAGGTTGAAGATCGTCGGCACCCCGAGCGCGGCCCGCGTGGCTCCCACCGCCCTGAACGCCGCATGGTGGTTCGGCGCGAGGAGGAAACCGAGCCCCACCTCCTTCAGGCACGACAGGAACACCCCGATGTCGCCGACGACCACGCCGAGCTCCTCGAGCACGTCGACGGAGCCACAGCGCGACGACACCGACCGGTTGCCGTGCTTGGCGACCGGCGCGCCCGCCGCCGCCGCGACGATGGCGGCGGCCGTAGAGATGTTGAACGTCCCGGCCCCATCCCCGCCGGTGCCGCAGGTGTCGACGACGTCCAACCCCTCAACGTCAACCTTCTTGGCGTGTCGACGCATCACCCCGGCGGCCGCGCTCACCTCCTCGGCGGTTTCGCCCTTCGTGCGCAGCGCGGTCAGCAGCGCCCCGACCTGGATCTGGTCGGCGTCTCCTGCCGCGATTTGCTCCATCGCCGCCGTCATCTCGTCTCGGGTGAGGTCGCGCCGGGAGGTCGCGGCACGTAGCGCTTCCAAGACCGCGCTCATGCCCCGTCCCCCACCTGCGACAGCCAGTTGGCGAGCAATCGCTTGCCCTCCGGCGTGAGCACCGACTCCGGGTGGAACTGGACACCGGTGATGGCGTGTTCTCGGTGCTGGATACCCATGATCTCCCCCTGGTCGGTCCAGGCAGTGACGTCCAGCTCCTCGGGGAGCGACGAGGAGTCGATGACGAGCGAGTGGTAGCGACCGGCGACGAAGGGATTCGGTAGGTCGGACAGGACGCCGACCGCCGTGTGGTAGATGTCGCTCGTCTTGCCGTGGAGGACACGATGGTTGCGCACGACGCGCGCCCCGAAGGCGGTGCCGATCGCCTGGTGGCCGAGGCAGACCCCGAGTATCGGGACTCTCCCGGCGAACCGGCGGATGAGCTCGACACTGATGCCGGCGCTGTCCGGAGTGCACGGTCCCGGTGAGATGACGATGCCGTCAGAGCCGAGGCGCTCGACATCCGACAGGCTGATCGCGTCGTTGCGCTGCACGACGACCGCGGCCCCGAGCTCCCCCAAGTACTGCACGAGGTTGTAAGCGAACGAGTCGTAGTTGTCGATGACGAGGACGGTCGTCATCGCCCACCGCCACCTGCACCGGGACGGCACTGCGCCCGGAAGACCGCGGCGAGAAGTGCCTTCGCCTTGTGGACCGTCTCGGCTTGCTCCATCACGGGCTCGGAGTTGTGGACGATGCCGGCTCCGGCCTGCACGGTGAGCGCGCCCCCCGAGCAGAGCAACGTGCGGATCACGATGGCCATGTCCATGTTGCCGTCGTCGCCGAGATAGCCGATACACCCGGCGTAGGGTCCGCGGCCTCTTTCCTCGAGCTCGGCGATGATCTCCATGGCGCGCACCTTCGGCGCCCCCGTCACCGTTCCGGCCGGGAACACGGCGCGCAAGGCGTCGATGGTGCTGACGTGCGGCAAAAGATGCCCGCGCACCTGCGAGACGATGTGCATGACGTGCGAGTACTTCTCCACCGCCCGGAACAGGTCCACTCCCACGGTGCCGATCTCGGCGACGCGTCCGACGTCGTTGCGGGCGAGGTCGACGAGCATGACGTGCTCGGCAGCCTCCTTCGGGTCGGCGAGCAGTTCGGCGATCATCTCCTCGTCGTCCGCTGGCCTCGTCCCCCGCGGACGCGTGCCGGCGATCGGTCGGACGAGGAGCTCCCGGTCGCGGATCCGTGCCAGCGCCTCGGGCGAGCTGCCGACGAGCGCCCGTCCGTCGTGTTCGAAGTAAAAGAGGTAGGGGGACGGATTGAGGAGCCGAAGCTCCTGATAGATCGCGAACGGGTCGATGGCGAGTTCCGCCCGGAAGCGCTGGGAGATGACGACCTGCTGGCAATCGCCGGCCGCGATGTACTCCTTCGCGCGGGCGACCGCGCTCTCGTACTCGGCGGCCGGGCGCTCCGGCTCGACGACCACCGAAGCCTGCCCCGAAGCACGCCGTCCCTCCGAGGTCGAGGGATCGAAGGCGGAGCGGATCTCGGCGACGACCGACTCGATCGAGCGTGCCGCCCGGGCATAGGAGGAGTCGAGGTCGCCGGGCGGTTCGGTCGTCGCCTCGGTGATCACGTGGACGACCTCGAGGAGATGGTCGAAGGCGACGATCACCTCGCATCGGACGAAGAGCGCGTCGGGGAAGCCGTCCGGCGAGCTGAGCACCGGGACACGAGGCTCGATGAGGTGGGCGGTCTCGTAGGAAAGGAAGCCCACCAGCCCGCTCACGAAAGGTGGCGCGTCTTCGAACGACGACGCCTCACGGGCGATGAGCGCGCGACGTAGCTCGTCGTACGGATCGCCGGGGTCGCCGCCGAACGACCACTCCACGACCGGGATGCCACCGCAACCGAGGAAGGTCCAGCGATCGCGGTTTTCGTCGTGTGCCACTGATTCGAAGAGGAACGCGGCACCCGGACGGTGCCGCAAGGCGGCGAAGGCGGCGACCGGCGTGATGTCCCCGGTGGGGATGACCGTTCTGACGATTGTGGCGGACGCGACCCTCTGAGGTTGTGCCCCCCGACCGAACGATTCTCGCTCGGGAACGAGGCTCAGCTCAGAGTGGCCAAAGGCACCTCGCCCCCGACACACCCTCGCGCGGCACGTTGCACCCGGCGATTCGCAGCGGAGCGGAGGCGTGCGTCAGATCCGACATGGGCGGGAAGATTATCGAGCCTTCCCGAGAACTGTCCAGTCCCGCGCCAGAACGGAGCTCGAGGTGGACCTCGTCGCTCGGGGTTCGCCGTCGTCCGCTCGGCTCGACCATCACGGCAAGATCTTGGTCTTTCTCGCCCCGGCAACGGAGCGGGATCGCACCCGCTTCGCGAGTGACCGCTGCTCGCAAACCGTGCGGCGAAGCACCGCCCAGGTGAACGACTGAACAGTGCCCCGAGGCGTGCTGTGTTCTTCACTTTCGGCGTGTTCCAAGGCGAAGGCCGGGCCGAAGACGCGAGCGAGGTCGGAGGCGCCATAACGCGCCGTCGGTAGCCCGGAGCACTCGGTCGGGCCGTTCGCCGCGAATGTTGCGAGGACCATCACGCCACCCGGTGCGACCGCCTGAGCGGCCAGGGCTACGTACTGCTCACGGTCCTCCGGTTGGATAAGAAAGTGAAAGACCGCCCGATCGTGCCACGCGTCGTAGACGCGCTCCGGCTCCCAGGAGCACACCTCGGAGACGATGAACGACACGTGCTCGGCCCGCTCGCCGAGCCGAGCCCGAACCCGGTTCAGCGCTTCCACGGAGACATCAAGAATCGTGACATCAGCCCACCCCCCGTCGAGCAACGATCCCACGAGATGCGACGTTCCAGCCCCGACGTCGAGCACCGAGGCGGGGGGCGGGGCCCACCGCCCGAGCAGACGGAGCGACGTGCGCGGCTCGTCCTGGAACCAGCTGACCTCGTCGCTGGCCTTCGTCGAGTAGATGCCGTCCCAGTGCGCGGCGACGTCCGCCATGCGCCTCACACTAAGGGAGTGGACAAGTGCCGTTGCCGCCGGTGCAGATCGGAACACTCGCTTCCCGCCTCGAGCCGAGCGGCGCGACGGGGGATCTGCGGATCGCGGCGCAAAAGAGAAGGCCCACCTGAGAAGCGGGCTCGCGTACTACGGCACGCCGATGCCCGTCATCCGGTCCATCGCCTCGAGGTTCCCCGGCGCGATCCGGATCTATCACGCCGCCCTCCTCGGCCTTGTCGACCCGCCCTGGTCTGCGCCGGGGCCCGGTCGGCGTACGGCGGCTGCGACTCTTCTCGCGCTCGATGCCGACTTATTGCCGGCCGGGGATCTGCCGATCCTCGAACGGTTCCTCCGGGAGTCGCGAGCTTGGGCCCTGGTCGACGAGCTCGCCTTCGGTCGTCGGGCCGCTCGCGGAGCGCCACCCGGGACTGTCCGAGGTGCTCGACCGGGGGGCTGTCGACGACGACTTCTGGCCGCGCCGGTCGGCCCTTCTCGCGCTGCTTTCCGGCCCGCCTTCCGGGTCGGGCGCGCTCGATCGTTTCTCCCGCTATCTTCCCGCGCTCCTCGGCGAGAGGGATCCTTCGTCCCCAAGGCCACGGGCTCGCTGCGGAGAGATACGGCGCGCCGTCACCCGAAGCTCGTCTTCGACTGGATCCTCCCGAGGGCTTCCCGGGAATCTGGTGTGACATTGCGCGAAGCGATCAAGGCCCTCTCCGACGCTCAGCGAGCCAGGGTCCTCGCTTCCCTTGAGGAAAAGAAACGAGCGAGCGCGCCGGGTGGCGTCTCGACCGCGCCAGTTCCTCCAGACGATGCGGGCCGAGACGACCCTTTGGGTCGCGCTTCCCGATGGGCTCGGGCGGACCCCAACTGTCGTCTACCCGACGCGCGGCCCCCGGGACGCGCCGTGCCCAGCCGAATGGGCATTCCCGCTCCCCGAGGCGTGGCGGTGACGCCGTGGCGCGACAAGGCCCCCGGAACATGCCTTCGGCACGGCACGGGGGCCTTGTCTGCGATGAATTCCGGCAGCGACCTACTCTCCCAGGGAGTTGCCCCCCAAGTACCATCGGCGCGAGCGGGCTTAACTTCCGTGTTCGGGATGGGAACGGGTGTTTCCCCGCCGCTATGGCCACCGGAAACCTGAGCTCTCGAGCGGGCCGGATCTGTCGAGGTCCGTCCCGCCCCAAAGAACGCGTGACCGCGGTTCCTTTGAGCCTTCCATGGCGAGCACGAGCGAGAGTCCAAGCCCTCGGCCGATTAGTACCGGTCGGCTGAACGCGTTACCGCGCTTACACCTCCGGCCTATCAACGTGGTGATCTGACCACGGGCCTTACCAGGTTGACCCTGTGGGAGATCTCATCTTGGAACGAGCTTCGCGCTTAGATGCTTTCAGCGCTTATCCCAACCGCAGGTCGCAAACCAGCCGTGCCCTTGGCAGGACAACTGGCACACGAGAGCTGCGTCCGTCCCGGTCCTCTCGTACTAGGGACAGCCTTCCTCAGATCTCCTACGGCTGCATCGGATAGGGACCGAACTGTCTCACGACGTTCTAAACCCAGCTCGCGTACCGCTTTAATGGGCGAACAGCCCAACCCTTGGGACCGGCTTCAGCCCCAGGATGCGACGAGCCGACATCGA
>DASPQJ010000011.1:0-58568 GCA_035625025.1 Acidimicrobiales bacterium | reverse complement strand
AGCCGCGGCGCTTCGACGGTAAGGGTTGCAAGACAGGTGATCTCGTCCGGTTCGCGGCATGTGGTTGCGACGCCGAGGTACAGAACCGCCCTCGCGGGACCTTGTGGCCCGCAACAACCGCCGATTCAGCGACTCAGGCCGGGATCTCCCGTTGGCACAGCCGAGTCGGCCAACCCGATGTCCTTGAAGTAAAGCCGATGGATATAGAGCCGCTCGCCGAGCGAAGCGGTGCGGTACCAGACGCCATGCGGCGGCCCGATCTTCGTAGCGCGCGGGAGTTCCCGTAGTACATCCCCCACCACGAACGCGCGGAACCGACCGCTACGACACACAAGAATTCGACGGTCTGTTATCACAATTATTCGATAGGCGTTGCCCAAGGGAATGATCAAATCAGGAATCCCCAGCCAGTTCGGGCTTCTCGCCTGCGCTGCTATCGCGGTCTGGAGGTGTTCGCCCGGCTCGCAGACGTGCCGGGCATTCATCGCAATTCTGTCGCGAAACGACATGATGAAATCCCCTCGTTCCAAGAGTGCGTAGGACACGACGAGGATCCTCAAAGTAACAAACTGAACCGCATGTTGACGACGGCTGAATCCCGACTCCCTGCCGCCGCTCGAATCTTGATCCCCTCCCCGGTGATCCACCGCTGACCGCTGAGCGGGTTTGAGGACGGGCCTGCAGAGTGCATAGACGCGTGGCCTTGGTCAGTAAATGACGTAAGAGGCAGCGCCAGCTTCTGCACGTCCCCGCCCTCCCCTTCCTCCTTCACCACGAATCGGTCGCGTCGTGCGTGAATGCGACGTGAACTGTCAGGGTTCAAGTCAGAGAAGGTGTGTCGGAGAGGGGACTTGGACCCGACGCCCTTGCGGGCACCGGCCCTCAAGCCCCCAGGTCAAGCTCTGGGCGCGAATACCTCGATTCGACAGCCGGGTTCCGTCCCGTCGACTAGCCGCTCTTGCGCGCGAGCTCGCGCCCGAATCTCCTCGATCCAACGCTTTGTTCAGCCTATGGGCCCGCTTCAGCGCCTGGAACCATCTCAGGTGCGCCCGCGAAGAGCCGCACTGGGTCGTTTGCGAGAAGTGCCTCGAGCCATCTCATCGGGGTATCTGCATCAGATCGGCGAACGCGCGTCGGAAAGAGTCCGAGACACCCGCCCCGATGAGCCAAATCGGCGGCGTCCGCCTAACGCCTTCCCGGTCTGGGATGCGCGCCGCGCAATTGCCGCCTCAACGTACGCTCGAACGCCATCTGGTTGGTGGAGCGTATGAAATGCGCCCCAGCGAAACATTGGCCCCGGGAATTCGACGTCTTCTCAGTGGATAACGCTCCAGATTTCTCACGTCGCTTCGTTCGGCAACAGACCAGGGTGGGCCGGGCCGACCGAAGCAATCGGCTGGAACAAGAGACAGACCCGAACCTAGACCGGGACGGAGCCGCCGCGGGAACGCACCCGGCGCAGCGAGCACCGACCGGCGACCGGCGGGGAAGAGGAAACCCGGGCGACGGTAGAGCACACCTGCCTGCCTGCCGCGGGCGCAACCACCAGTCGGAGATTGATGAATTCGGCTCCGGATCCATGACATATTTTGCTCATTTTCGCTGAGCAACTTTCCTTCAAGACCAAGAACCTGTTGACGGTCCCAATTACTCTGCTTTTGTGACCCTCTTCCAGACGTTGCCACGCAGTGGTCGGATGGTCTCTGTTGTTCTGTCCGCCCTAATTGCTCTAACGCCGGGATCGGTCCTTTTCCACATCGCTTCCCCCCTCGCGAGCGCGGCAAGCCAATTGGACGGGACCTGGACGGCGACGTTTACCGTTTACTCCTCGACCATCCCAATCGCTCAGCCCGGGCAACAGCTGACCGGCCTCACCTTCACCGTCCAAGGGTCGCAGCTAAGTGGGGACATCGACGGAACGATCGATCTCAACCCTCAGACCCTTCCGACAATCTCCGAGCAGGTCTACGTCGCCCAAGTCACTTCCAACGCGATCGGCACAGGTGTCTCCTGTCAAGGTGAGATCTACTTCAATTCCCAAGGATCCTCTTATGTTGGCGCTGAATACGAAGACAGCATCAGCTGCAACGGGGGCCAGATCACAGGCTCGATCGACGGCTATCGGGTCTCGAGCTCGTCGACGGAAACTTCCTCTACGACAACTACCACGCCGACACCGACCTGCGACGTGCCGACTTCTCCCTTCCCGGCAACAGGAGTCTTCGTGACGGTGACGGTCACCAACCGCACCGGTGGACCGGTCGTCGTCTACGACACAGCGCCAGCCGGTGGCGCGTCTAGGCGCAGTTCGCTCCTGAGTGGTGAGTCGTTCGGATACGACGAGGAGACGGGCGACTATCTCTTCGTCACGTCCCAGTCCACCGGCAAGTGCTTGGGGCACTGGCAGATCGAGGCCCGAAGATCGATCACCCTCCGGAAAGAGGGCGGCCTCACACCGAGCACCACGACGCCGGGCTCCTCGACGACGAACACCATCGCCGAAACTCCCTGCCTCGAGACTGCGACTTGTGTGATTCCACTCCTGAGAGCCCCGACCGTTTCGCAGGGTATCGCCACTGTTGTCAATGCCAAGACGGGCATAAGCGAATCGCTTACCGACATTCGATCGCTTGTGCCCTACGACTCGGTGCACACGGAAAGCGGTGTCGCCCGCCTAGCGGTGAAAGCGGGAGCGGTGACCGCCGGCGCGTCGCTCGCGCTCGTGATTGGCGCGGGCTCGGTCTGGGCGCTTCCCGCGCTCCCAATCGTGGTGCTGTCCGGCACCGTCTTTCAGCTCACTTCCCTGCAGACCCTTGGCGATGTCCTCTACGACGTCAGCGGACCCTCTCTTCAGCCGGAGGTGCGGACGTCAGAGATGATCACCCGGGTCAATTACGCTGCCTGTGGCAGGTGCGTTGCCGTCGGACCGATTCCCCACGTGCAGCAGACTCCGCGCGCGAGCTTCAGCGTCGAGATCACTCGGACCTACTCGAGGGTCCGCGTCTATGCGGGAGCGGTCACGGTACGAAATGTGCATGGTGCGAAGAAGACGATAACTGTTCAAGCCGGCTTCCAGAGCGTCGTGCGACTTGTGGGTCCGCCGTCGAGCCCGCGCAGATTCGCGATGCCGAAGGTTCCATTTTGGCAATAACCGGGCTCATTCATCCGCAATCGGAGACGTCACGGATCTCCACGTAACGGTTGCGGCCTTCGTCGTGAGCCCGACGGTCGGCTTTCCGCATCGCGTCATCAGTCTGCGACACGCGTCGCCCACCTGAACTGAGATGTGCTGTCTCGCTGCACACTCTTCGCGGGAGCGGTCACAGGTCGCGCGCCATCTGGCCGAACGGCCCTGGGACTTTGACCTTGGCGTTGTCTGGTGGAATTGTCAGGCCGCGGCTCCGCAACCGCTGTGACGTTTCGTCGTCCTTCAGCTCAGCCGACGTCGCGAGCTGAATCGGGCGCACGATCCGGGTGCGCTTCCGAAGCATCTGACGCTCCGCCTTGGATCCGCGCCAGCCCTGGTCGTGCGCTGCTTCCCGGCGCGCCGCCGAATTCACTTCTGTCTTCGGTCTCCGCGTAGTAGTTCAGCCCGCTGGTTGCATTCGTCACTGCTTCGAGGGCGATTGAACGCGCTCGAACGTAGCGAGCGGGTGACCAGGACAACATCGCGATCTCGGCCAGAGCGATGAGAAGGTTCTGCCGATCCTCTTCGACCCGTTGCCGGGACAATTTCCTTGGCTGGTCCCGTAGTAACTGCAGTAGTTCGGTTGTTGCATACATCTGGCACTCCTCTGACCAACGAGATTTTACCGAGCGAGTCGGTTCGAGGACCGTCGCGTTTGGAGTCAGATGCACGGGCATGCCTGGTCGATCTCCCTGCATCCATCGTTCAAAGAGAGGTCGAAGAGGCGTATAGGGCCCGGGTTGCCCGGGGGAGATCCCGGCAATGTCCGTGCCGATCGCCGCAGTCTCGGCCGAGATTTGGTCGCGGCACGATAAGTCCGATCACATGCGAAGGGAAGCCGCCCTCACTCCTCGGAAGCACAATGGGGAGCGCCGTATCGTGGAAGCCAACACGATCCGCTTGATCCGGTCGCGGTTCCGGAGCCGGCGGGACTCAGCGGCCCCCGACCACGCCGGCGTCGGCGACGAGCAGCTCGTGGAAGCGGCGGTCGCCGACGAGCTCAGGATGGAAGGCGGTCACCGTCACCCTCCCTTGACGGCAGGCGACCGGGCGGGCGCCGTCCCCGGTCATCGCGACGCGGGCGATGACCTCGACCCCGCGCCCGACCGTCTCGACGACGGGAGCCCGGATGAACACGGCATGCATCGGCCCACCGGCGATGCCAGCGAGCTCGAGATCCTCCTCGAACGAGGCGATCTGGCGACCGAAGGCGTTCCGGCGCACCGCGAGGTCGATCGCGCCAAAGCTCCATTGGTCGGGCCGGCCGTCGAGGACCGTGGCGGCCAACAGGATCATCCCGGCACACGTCCCGAGGACGGGCATGCCCGCCGCGAGACGCTCGGCGATCACCGGTCGAAGGCCCGACGCCTCGATGAGCAGCTGCAGCGTCGTCGACTCCCCGCCCGGCAGCACGAGGGCGTCGACCCCGACGAGGTCCCGGGGCAGGCGGATCTCGACGACGGCGACGCCAAGTGCTTCCAGCGCCTTGACGTGCTCGGTGACGTCACCCTGGAGGGCGAGGACCCCGATCATGGGAGCGGCCGCGACGGGGACGGCGCGGCCCGGGGCCGCATGCTCCAGCTCGGTCGCCATCTCACCAGCCGCGTTCGGCGAGCCTCGTCTCGAGCGTCGAGATCTCGGCACCCGGCATCGGCGTACCGAGTCCTCGCGACACCTTGGCGAGGATCTCGGGATCGGCGAAGTGCGCCGTCGCCTCGACGATCGCCCGAGCACGGACCGGCGGGTTTTCGCTCTTGAAAATCCCCGAACCGACGAAGACCGCCTCGGCGCCGAGCTGCATGACGAGCGCGGCGTCAGCCGGCGTCGCGATTCCACCGGCGCAGAAGAGCGGAACCGGCAGCCGGCCCGTCTCGGCGATCTCCTCCACGAGGCCGAGCGGCGCCTGGAGGTTCTTCGCCCAGCCGTAACGCTCGGCGGGGTCGCAAGCGGCGATACTGCGGATGTCGCCGAGGATCGAGCGGAGGTGGCGGACCGCCTCGACGATGTTGCCGGTCCCGGCTTCGCCTTTGGAACGGATCATCGCCGCGCCCTCCGAGATCCGGCGCAACGCCTCGCCGAGGTTCGTCGCGCCGCAGACGAACGGCACCTCGAAGGCCCACTTGTCGATGTGGTACGCCTCGTCGGCCGGGGTCAGCACCTCGCTCTCGTCGACGTAGTCCACCTGGAGCGCCGCGAGGATCTGCGCCTCGGCGAAGTGCCCGATGCGGGCCTTGGCCATGACGGGGATGGTGACCGCCGCCTGGATCGCCTCGATGAGCGCGGGGTCGCTCATCCGCGCGACGCCGCCGTCGCGACGGATGTCGGCCGGCACGCGTTCGAGCGCCATCACCGCGACGGCGCCCGCGTCCTCGGCGACCTTGGCGTGTTCCGGCGTGACGACATCCATGATGACGCCACCCCGCAACATCTCGGCGAGACCGCGCTTTACGCGGTCCGTCCCCGTCAGACGATCCCGAGAACCCGGGGTCTCCATCTCAGCTGTGCTCTCCATACCTTGAATCTAATCGGTCGGCCGCGCTGATCCCCAGGCGCGATGCCCGTGGCCGCACCTTTCCTCAAGCGGCCTCTAGAGCCGTAGTCGCGAGAGCCGGGTCGGGGCGCCGCCGACCGGGGAGGAGATGTGCGAGGACAGCACCGGCGGCGACGACGCCGACTCCGACGCACAGCGCCGGCACGAGGCCGGTGACGAAGCTCGCAACGCTCGCGTAGCCACCGAAGCTCGTGAACACGGCCCCGAGCACGGAGACGCCGAGCACCCCGCCGAGTTCGCGCAGCGCGTTGTTCGTCCCCGACGCGACGCCTTCGGCGACGCGGGGCACGGCACCGAGGACAACGGACGCGACCGGGACGAAAAACAGCGCCATCCCGACGCCCGACAGAACGAAAGCGGGGATGAAGTCCGCATACGGCGTCGTCGGCGCGAGCACGACCGCGATCCACCCCAGTCCGATCGCTTGCAGCGCGAGCCCCGTCGCGATGAGGGCGCGCCCACCAAGCCGCTCGACGAGTGCCCCCGCGAGCGGCGCGACGACGACTGGCATGGCCGTCCACGGAAGGGTGCGGATCCCGGCACTCAACGGCGAATAGTGCTGCACGGTCTGGAGGAACTGGGCGAGAAAGAAGATCGACCCGAACATCCCGAAGCTCATCAAAACGGCGACGCCGTTCACGACCGCAAATCCGCGCCGACGGAACAGCCCGAGCGGCAGCATCGGATGAGCCGATCGCCGCTCCGCTGCGACGAAGGCGACGAGGGCGGCCGCGCCGACCGCGAAACCCGTCAGGACCTCGACGCTCGTCCAGCCCAACGCGCCGCCCCGGACGAGACCGAAGACGACACCGAGCAGCCCCGCGCTCGCCAGCGCGACGCCGCGCCCGTCGAGCGGCCGGTGGTCGCCGTAGGACTCCTCGAGGCGCAAGCGGGCGAGCGGGAGGAGGGCGATCCCGACGGGCACGTTGATCCAGAAGATCCACTGCCAGGACAGCCCCTCGACGACGGCGCCGCCGACGAGCGGTCCGACCGCGACGGCGAGCCCGCCGAGTGCCCCCCAGATCCCGAGGGCGACGTTGCGGCGCCCAGCGGGCACCCCCGCCGACAGCAGTGTCAGCGAAAGCGGCACGATGAGCGCACCCCCGGCGCCCTGGAAGGCCCGCGCCGCGACGAGGGCGTCGATGTTCGGCGCGAGAGCCGCCGCGGCCGACGAGACCGTGAAGAGCACGAGCCCAACGACGAACATCCGCCGTCGGCCGAACCGATCCCCGAGCGCGGCCCCGGTGAGCAGCAGCACAGCGAAGCTCAACGTGTAGGCGTTGACCGTCCACTCCAGTCCGGCGAGGCCTGTGCCAAGACTGCGTCGGATAACGGGGAGAGCCATCGTCACGACGAGGTTGTCGAGCGCCGCCATGAACTGCGCCACCCCCGTGACAAGGACAGCCCAGAAGACAGTGGAGCGGGAACGGCAGCTGGATCGCGCGATCCGGCCGGGAACGATGACACTGGACCTCACCGTGCTTTCCTTTCCGATAGTTACTAACTAATCACTAGTTACTGCGTGCACAAAGCGATTCCCCGCAAGGGGCTCCTAGTTCGCCGCCGAGGGATCGCCGGCAGGACGGGCGTGGAACGCGTCGTGAAACGCCTTCATCGCCGGGCTCTCGCGCAGGTCGCCCCACAGCTCTTCCAGCCCGGCGAGATTCAGCGCGGCGACGAGGTTGCAGAGCATCCCCGTGGCGAAAAACTCACGCAGCGCCGCCGGCCCGAGCCCAGTGCGGCCGGCGACGTAATGAACGATGCTGGCGAACTGCGCCGAGGTGAACTCCCGGATCTCGGGATCGCCGGAGGCCGCGTAGCCCTGCAGCTGGATGAGCAGGATGTCCTGATTGGCGATCAGGGCCGGGTAGCTCCTCCCCATCGCCTCGAGCGCTTCGGCGCCCTCCAGTCCCTCGCTCGCGGTCCGGAACGACCGGATGATCGCGGCGCACCCCTGTGCGACGGTCTCGAGAAAAAGCTCGCGCTTCGTCCCGAAGAGTCGAAACAGATACGGCTGGGAGATCCCAGCCGCCTTGGCGATCTCCTCGGTCGAAGCCCCGTTGATCCCGTCACGGGCGAAGACCCGCAGCGCGACGGCGAGCACGGCAGCCCGCCTCTCGTCGGCGGTCATCCGTAGACCGCTCCGCTTGGGAACAGGTCCTTCCAAACCCTGCGTCGCAGCCACGACCACAACGTTAGTGATCACTCACAATCTTGTCAACAGCGCCAGCACGCTCGGGCACCGCTCCCGAGAGCCGGGACTTCACAGCGCGGCAAGCACCGCCTCGGCGCCGCTCACCGAGAGCCCGGGGCCCTCCTCGATCCCGAGATACCGCACGACGCCGTCCTCGAGCACGGCCGCGTAGCGCTGCGAGCGCATACCGAGTCCCCGCGCGGAGAGGTCCTCTTCGAGCCCGAGCGCCCGCGTGAACTCGCCGTTCCCGTCGGCGAGCATCAGCACCTTGTCTCCGACGCGACGATAGGAGCCCCAGGCGTTCATCACCCAGGCGTCGTTTACCGAGACGCACGCGAGCACCTCGACGCCCTTCGCCCGCAGCTCCTCGGAGCGCAGCACGAAGCCCGGCAGGTGAAAGTCCGTGCACGTCGGCGTGAAAGCTCCCGGCAGGCCGAAGAGGACGACCCGCCCGCGGCCGAGCACGTCGACGCTGCGCACCGGGCGCGGGCCATCGTCGCCCATGGTGCGGAGCTCGACATCGGGGATCCGATCCCCGACTGCGATCGTCACTTCCGTCCTCCTCGAGCTCCCAGCGGCGCCAGAGAACCGCGCCCGGTTCGCGGGTCCGGACCACGATACGTGGACGACAGGCGGGCTCGACAATTCCGACCGCCGGTTCAGATCGATATCAGGTTGACTAGATGCCTGATGTCAGGTACACCTGAAATAGCAACCACGGAGGGCCGATTGCTCGCGGCGTTCGCCATCTTCCTGCGCGAGGGCACGGAGGCGAGCATCATCGTCGCGATCCTCTGCTCGTACCTCGACCGGACCGGGCAGCGCCGCCACTTCCGCGACGTGTTCCTCGGGGTCGGTCTCGCCGCCGGGCTCGCGACCGCCGGCGGCTTCGTCGCCTACTACACGATCCACTCCTACGACGGCTCGCGGGTGCAGACGATCTTCGAGACGGCAACGTACGCCGTCGCGGTCGTCGTGCTCACCTACATGACATTCTGGATGCGCCGTCACGCGCGCTCGATGTCGCGCGACCTCGCGGCCCGGGCCGACAGGGCCCTCGGCCGCAAAGAACGCTACGGTCTCGCCCTCCTCGCCTTCCAGGCGGTCGGCCGGGAGGGCCTGGAGACGGCGGTGTTCACGCTGGCGATTGTCTTCGCCGCCGGGACGCAAGGCACGCTGGTCGGCGCTCTCGGCGGGCTCGTCTGCGCCCTGGGATTCTCCTTCGCCGTCTACCGGCTCGGCCGGCGCATCAATCTCGGGGTCTTCTTCACCGTCGTCGGGACGCTCCTCATGGTCTTCGCCGCCGGTCTCGTCGCCGACGTCGTGGAAAACCTCCAGCAGCTCGGCTGGGTACATCTTTTGTCGGGACACCTGTGGGACACGAGCCGGCAGCTTTCCGAGGGGTCCTCGCTCGGCGACGTGTTCCACTCGCTCGTCGGCTACGCCGACCAGCCGACGGCGCTCCAGCTCGTCGCCTATCTCGGCTACGCCGGCACCGCGGTTTCCCTCTTCGTCGGGCTCACCCGACGTGACTCCCGGGCCCGACGCGACAGAGTCGCAGTCCCCAGCGAGACGGCGGCCCGCGTGACCGAAAAGGCCTTCTAGTCCGGTTGCAGCGGTGGCGGGCGCGGTGCAGAATGTCGCCGCTGCACGAGTTGAAGTAGCACCCGAGGTGGCCGCCGGCGACGTTGCGCCGGGGGCTGAAAAGGGAAGCCGGTGAGATGCCGGCACGGTCGCGCCACTGTGACCGGGGAGCGAACCCGAGCGACGCCACTGGGACGCCGGTCCTGGGAAGGCACGGGGAAACGATGATCCGGGAGTCAGGAGACCTGCCTCGGGCCGGGAGATGTCGAGCCTCGCGTCAGGGTCAGCGGCTGCACGGTGCAGCGCCTTCGGGCTGCTCCGGAGGTGGTTCCGCTCCAAGTCGGTGAGGCCAACCGACTGGCCGCGCGTTCGGCCGGAAGGAGCGGAAGATGAAAGAGCACTACCGATCAGTAGAGGCCCAGCGGCCCCACCCAAACCGGGCCGCACCGGGTCGTCGGGGCCTCGTCGCTCTCGCCACCGCGGTAGTGGCGGCGTCCTTTCTCGCCGGAACCGGCGTCCGGGCCGATGCCGCCCGGACCGGTCGGCTGGGAGGCGAGCCGATCGCCCCGGCGCGTTCGCCCGTGGCGGCCTCTCGCCCCCGGACGAAGGCCCGGCCGGCCCACCGCATCGTCTCGCTCTCGCCGACCGCCACGGAGATGCTCTTCGCGATCGGTGCCGGACCCCAGGTCATCGCGGTCGATGACGACTCCGACTACCCGGCGAAGGCCCCACGCACCACGCTTTCCGGCCTCGATCCGAACGTCGAGGCCATCGCCCGCTACAACCCCGACCTCGTCGTCGTGTCCTACGAGCCCGAGGGATTCGCAAGATCGCTGCGGGCGCTCGGGGTCCGCGTCCTCCTCGAACCGGCCGCCACCGACCTCGCCGGGTCCTACGCGCAGATCACCGCCCTCGGCAAGGCGACGGGCCACGACCGAGCGGCCGCCGCCCTGGTGCGGCGCATGCGGGTCGAGATCGCCATCGCGATCGCCGGAGCCCCGCATTTTTCGTCCCCGCCGACCTACTACTACGAGCTCGAACCGGACCTGTACTCAGTGACGTCGGCAACCTTCGTCGGCCAGCTCCTCTCGCGTTTCGGGCTGCGCGACATCGCCAATAGCGCCAAGGGCGCCTCGGGCGGCTACCCACAGCTCTCCGACGAGTACATCGTGAAGGCCGACCCGCAGCTCATCTTGCTCGACGACACCATCTGCTGCCATCAGTCGGCACGCACTGTCGCCGCCCGCCCCGGCTGGCAGGACCTCGCCGCGGTGCGCGACGACGGGGTCGTTCCGCTCAATGACGACATCGCCTCTCGCTGGGGCCCCCGTGTCGTCGTGCTCGCCCGGGACATCGAGGCCGCGCTGTGGAGGTTCAAGCGCCACCGCCACGCCTGAGCCGCGGCGAGAGGCCGACGGAGGTTGGACCCGCCCGGGTCCGGCTCGGCCGGTGGTTCATTGCCGGCGCGTGCCTCGCCCCCGTCGGGGCGGCTCTCCTCGCCGTGCTCGTCGGGCCGGCCGACCTGTCGCCCGGCACCGTCCTCAGCGTGCTCGCGGCAAAACTCCCGCTCGGCTTCCACAGCCACGCCTCGGCGCTCGACGCCGGGATCGTCTGGCAGATCCGGACCCCCCGCATCGTCCTCGGGGCCCTCGTCGGCGCCACCCTGGCGATGGCCGGGGCCTCCTACCAGGGGGTGTTCCAGAACCCGCTCGCCGACCCGTATCTGCTGGGGGTGGCGGCGGGGGCCGGGCTCGGCGCGACGCTCGCTGTCGCCGCCGTCGCCAACCCGGCGTCGTGGTCGATCGACCCCGTCCCGCTCGCGGCGTTCGTCGGGGCGCTCGTCGCCGTCGCCCTCACCTACGTGCTCGGCCGATCGGGCCAGCGGGGCCGGACGACGACGAGCCTCATCCTCGCCGGTGTCGCCGTGGGGTCGTTTTTCACCGCGATCCAGACCTACACCCAGCAGCGCAACACACCGACGCTCATGCAGGTCTACTCCTGGATCCTCGGCGGCCTGTCGACCGCCGACTGGCAGCAGGTTGAGCTCATCGCGCCCTACGTCGGCGTCTGCGGCGTCGTGCTCCTCTCCTCGCGGCGCCTCCTCGACGTGATGGCGGTCGGTGACGAGGAGGCCGACAGCCTCGGCGTGAAAGCCGGCCAGATCAGGCTCCTCATCGTCATCGCCTCGACGCTCGCCACGGCGGCGGTGGTCGCGGTGAGCGGGCTTGTCGGCTTTGTCGGCATCATCGTGCCGCACACGGTTCGCCTCGTCGTCGGACCGAGCTATCGGCGGATCCTGCCGCTGTCGATCCTCGTCGGCGCGGCGTTCCTCATCCTCGCCGACCTCGTCGCGCGGACCGTGCTCTCGCCGGCCGAGGTGCCGCTCGGCGTCGTCACCGCGTTCGTCGGCGCGCCGTTCTTCCTCGTCGTGCTGCGCCAGTCGAGGCGGGCGCCGTGAGGGTCACCGTCACCGACCTGCGCGTCGCCTACGACGGCCACGAGGTCGTGTCCGGGGTCTCGTTCGCGCTCGAGCCGGGCGGCTGGCTGTGTCTCATCGGGCCGAACGGCAGTGGCAAGACGACCTTGCTGCGCGCGCTCGGCGGACTCCGCGAATTTGGCGGCGAGGTCCGTTTCGACGACGAGGTCATCGCCACCCAGAAACGGCGCCGCCTCGCCCGATCCGTCGCCTACGTCCCGCAGCGTCCCGTCCTGCCGGCGACGATGACCGTCCGCGACTACGTGCTCCTCGGGCGGACCCCGTACATCGCCTTTTTCGGCAGCGAGAGTCGCCACGACCGCGCCGTCGCGACCGAAGTTCTCGACCGGCTCGACCTCACCGGCTTCGCCGCACGGGGGCTCGGCTCGCTCTCGGGCGGCGAAGCGCAACGCGCCGTTCTCGGACGCGCCCTGGCACAACAAGCACCGCTCCTCCTCCTCGACGAGCCGACGGCGGCGCTCGATCCCGGCCACGGCCAGCACGTGCTCGAGCTCGTCGACACGCTGCGCGAGGAACGCCAGCTCACCGTCATCTCCGCGATGCACGACCTCACGCTGGCGGGCCAGTTCGCCGATCGTCTCGCGCTCATCGCCGCCGGGCGGATCATCGCCGACGGCACCGCTCGCGCCGTCCTTAACGAAAAGACGCTCGCCCGCCATTACGGCGCCGAGCTACGCGTCATCGAGGACGGTCTGGGCGGGATCGTCGTCCTGCCTCGTCCTCACCCCCGGCGCGCCCGCTGGCGCGAGGACGGTCGCTAGGCCGCCCCCGTTCCGGCATTGCCGCGCCTACGGGATGCGGATGACCTCGAGCGTGTTCGACACGACCACCTCGGAGTGCGGCGAGCCCGCGAGGACGACGACGACGTCGCCCGATCTCGCCGCGCCCGCCGCGACCGTGGCGTCGACGGCCTGCCTGATGACGTCGTCCGTGCTCACGGAGCTGCCGACGAGGACGGTCTCGACGCCCCAGCTGACGGCGAGCTGACGCAAGACCCGTTTGGAGGTCGTCGCCGCGACGATGCGCGTGCGGGGCCGGAAACGCGAGATCGCCCGGGCGGTCGCGCCTGACCGCGTGCAGGCGACGATGGCGGCGGCGTCCATCTCGAGAGCCGCCCGCCAGCCCGCGGCGGTGATCGCCGCGGTCACGTGCGCCGGCGCCAGGGCGTCGCCCGCGACCTCCTGGGGGTCGAGGCGCGATCCCCAGCCGAGATAGTCGAAGTCCTCCTCGGCTCGCGCCACGATGCGGGCCATCGTCTCGCAGACCCGCACGGGATCCCGCCCGATGGCAGTCTCCGCCGACAACATGACGGCGCTCGTGCCGTCGAGGACGGCGTTGGCGACGTCGGCCACCTCGGCGCGGGTCGGGACCGACAGGTTGATCATCGACTCGAGCATCTGGGTCGCCGTGATGACCGGCATGCCGAGCCGGACGCCGGTGCGGATGATCTCCTTCTGGAGGTGCGGCACGTCCTCGAGGGGCACTCGCACGCCGAGATCGCCACGCGCGACCATGACGGCGTCGCTCGCCCGGAGGATCTCGTCGAGGTGCGCGACGCCGTCGGCCGTCTCGATCTTGGCGACGAGCATCGTCTTGTCCCCCTCGAGCGCGGCGCGCGCGGCCACCATGTCGGCCGGAAAGCGCACGAAGGAGACCGCGATGTGGTCGACGCCCTCGGCGACGAGCTCGTGGATCTTCTCCACGTCCTCGGGCGTCGGCGTCTGCAGCGAAATCCGGCTCGCCGGGATCGTGACCCCGGGCTGGCCTTGGACGTGGCCACCGCTCACCACCGCGGCGACGGCGTCATCGCCGCGGCGCCCGACGACGACGAGCGAGACACCGCCGTCGCCGATCCCGACGCGGTCGCCCTCCTCGAGGTCGGCGACGGCCTCGTCGAGGGCCACGCCGACGCGGGCCGCCGTGCTCGTCGGCGTCGTCGTTCCCGGGGCGAGCTCGATCTCGGCGCCGGCCGTCAGCGTGGCGCCGCCGTCGACGAAACGCGTGCTGCGAATCTTCGGACCGGGCAGGTCGACGAGCACCGCGACCTGCGGGATGACCGCCCGGATGCGTCGGATCCGGTCGATCGCCTCGGACATCGAGGCGTGGGCGAGCGGAATCCGGGCGACGTCCATCCCCACTTGGGCCATCTTCTGCAAGGTCTCGGCGTCGTCCGACGCCGGGCCGATCGTCGCGACAATCTTCGTCCGCCGGCGCGGACCCCGAGCCCCGCCGCCGGACGAGGTCTCGGCGCGCACGAACGACTTGGCGCCACGTTTGCGCCTCGAACGGGTAGCAACCGGGGTGTCGTCGGCGCCGCTCATACCCCTAGCATGCCGGATATCCACGCCTTTCGGCGCGGAGGCGTCGATCGTCGGACGCCTCAACTCGCCGGGCTGACAGAGCTCATGTTGAACTCGGCGACCCGCAACCCGGGCATCGCGGTGCGGTTCGCCCATTCGTGCCACTCCCGCGAGAGCGCCCGGACGGTCTGGCTCGCCTCGATCGTCCGGCCGAGCACGTCGAGGGGGCTCTCGTTGAAACGGAAGTTATTCACCGCGCCGACCACCTCGCCACCGTCGACGAGATAGACGCCGTCACGGGTGAGCCCGGTGAGGAGCAATGTCGCGCGGTCGACCTCGCGGATGTACCACAGGCACGTGAGGAGGAGGCCCCGCTCGGTGTGCGCGACGAGGTCGGCGAAAGAGCTCTGCACACCGGGGAGCGCGAGCAGCAGGTTGTCGGCCGGCGGGGCAAAGACGACGTGGGAGCGCCGCGCCCCGGCCCGGTGGTAGCGGAGCCGGTCGAGGACGCCGTCTCGGATCCAGTACACCTCGCCGATCGGCTGGCCGTTGTCGAACACCGAGGTGTCCGCGCTCGACGCCGGCGCGATGACGAAGGGCGCGCACTCGAGGCCAGGCGCTCGGGGATCGCTCCACAAAACGAAGGGCAGCCCGGTTAGCCGCTCACCGATCCGGGTGCGCCCGGACCCCGCCGAGTAGACCGTGCCGCCGTCCTCGGCCTCCCGGCCGCTCGCCGCGAAGTCGAGCTCCAAGACGAGGTCCGCGACGGCGTCCGGCGGCAGGATCACCTCGTAGCGACCAGGTTCGAGATCGATGCGCCTCCGGGCCCAATCGAGCCGGTGCCGGAGCTGGGCGTCGAGCTCGGCGAGCGACACGTCAGCGAAGTTCGGCGTGCCGACACCAGCCCACGACGAGGCCGATCCGTCAGCGGTGCGCGCCACGAGCTCGAAAGCGCCCGTCGGCGCGACGTGGCGGCGGCGCCCGCCCGCGGTCGAGCCGAGGTACGTCGTGCGCAGCTCGTGCGAGGCAAAGCCGGCAAGCACGCGCCCCTCGGCCCGGGCGGAGGCGAACGCCGGGCCGAGCCCCTCGAGCAGGGGCGCGAACACGCCGAGGTCGGTCATTTCCGGCGGCGTCTCGAAATCGGCATCCGATCCCGTCGGCTCCAGGGGGGAGGCGTCGTCGGCCGGCTCCGAATCCGCCGCGACCGACTCCGACGCCGCAACGAGCGCGGCGATGTCGAGCGGGACGCTGGCGGCGGCTACCCCGGCGCGGGTCCCCGACGGGCCCTCGACGACGCTCACCACGGTCACCCGGCGATCCCGCCGCACGCCGTTCGTCGTCGTCGTGTTGTTGGCGAACCGCACGTTGGCGTCGCTCACCTCGTCGACGATGACGACGCAGGCGGTCGCGCGCGAAGCTTCCAGCGCCTCCTCCACGACGTCGGGTGCGGCCGGCAACCCCGGTGACCCGCGGCCGGTCATCGCCCCGCCTCCGCCCGGGTGTTCAGCACGCGGATCTGGGTGAAGAGCGCGCTCGGCGCGCCGTGACTGACCGGCGCGATCTGACCCGGCTGGCCCTTGCCACAGTTGAAGGCCCCGCCGAGCAGATAGGTCGACTCGCCCCCCAGACCGGCAAGCGACCCCCAGAAGTCCGTCGTCGTCGCCTGGTAGGCGACGTCGCGCAGCTGTCCGGCGAGCCGGCCGTGGTCGATGAGGAAGAAGCGCTGCCCGGTGAACTGGAAGTTGTAGCGCTGCATGTCTATCGACCAGCTCTTGTCGCCGACGATGTAGATCCCGCGCGCGACCGACTCGATCAACTCGTCCGTCGTCGGGCCCCGTCCGGCGGCGGGGCGCAAGGAGACGTTCGCCATCCGCTGCACTGCGATGTTGAGCGGCGAGTCGGCGTAGGCGCAGCCGTTGGAGCGACCGATCCCGGCGAGCGCCGCGGCGCGCCGGTCGAGCTGGTAGCCGACGAGGACACCGCCCGACACGAGGTCGAACTGCTGGGCCGCAACGCCCTCGTCGTCGTAGCCGATCGAGGCGAGCCCGTACGGAGCGGTCCGGTCCCCCGTCACGTCCATGAGGTCGGATCCGTAACGGAGATGGCCGAGCTTGTCGATCGTCGCGAACGACGTCCCGGCGTAGCCGGCTTCGTAGCCGAGCGCCCGATCGAGCTCGGTGGCGTGCCCGACGGATTCGTGGATGGTAAGCCACAGGTTCGTCGGGTCGATGACGAGGTCGTACGGGCCCGGTTCGACCGAGGGGGCGCGCAACTTCTCGGCGAGGAGTTCCGGGATCTCGGCGACCTCACCGGCGAAATCCCACCCCTTTTCGTCGAGGTACTCGTAGCCCCGACCGACCGGTGGCGCGACGGTCCGCATCGTCTCGAACGAGGAGGAGTCGTCGGCGACGGCGAGCGCCTCGAGGCTCGGCTGGAGCCGGACCCGCCGTTGCGTCGCGACGGTCCCGACGAGGTTGGCGAAGTACTTGTCCTCGGCGACACAGAGCAGCGACGCCGTGACGTGGTCGACCTCGCGGGCCCCGAGCAGATCGGCGCTCCAGGCCCCGAGGCGCGCGATCTTGTCGGCGAGGGGCACCTCGGTCGGGTCGACCCGGTACGGCGCCGTCCACTCCACGGTGCCGTGGTCGGGCTCGTCGGCGAGCTCGACCGCCTCCCCTCCGGCTCGAGCGGTGACCGCCGCCGCCTCGGCGGCGCGCGTCGCGAGGCTGGCGGCCGCGTCGACGCCGATCTCGACCGTTCCCGCGAAGCCGAAGGCGCCGTCGCGCACGACGCGGATCCCCATCCCGACGGTGACGTCGTCAACGGCCCCCTCGAGGCGGGCGTCCCGCAGCACGACAGACTGGGTTCGAATCCTCTCGATGCGCAGATCGGCGTGGCGGCAGCCGAACGAGGCCGCCCGGTCGAGCGCGGCAGAACGAAGTGCGGCGAACGGCAGGGCCGCGAAACCCTCGTCGAAACCCACCATCGCCCCTCCTCGGGATCTCTCAGCCGGTGCCGGGGAATCGGGACGGAATCCCGGCGATCGCGCGCGCCATGGTCACGGCCCGCCTCGGTTCCTACACGACGACCCCGGGCGAGCCGTCGTCACGCACGACCGGCTGCCCGTCGTCGTGCCAGGCGTGCATCCCTCCGGCGAGGTTCATCGAAACGTAGCCCCGGGTGGCGAGCGCCCTCGCCACCTGATACGAACGTCCGCCCGACCGGCACACGACGATGACCGGCCGGTCGACGGGCACTTCGGCGAGCCGATCGCCAAGCGAGCCGAAAGGGATGTGGAACGCCCCCTCGGCGCGGCCCTGGGAGAACTCGTCGGTTTCCCGCACGTCGAGAAGCACCGCGCCGTGGCCGACCATGTGCGCGGCCTCGGACGGCTCGATCTCGGGTACGTCGGGTCTGGCACAGCGGGACTGCGACATCGGCACGATCCTCCTCGGCGGCTGACGACCTTAGTGCCCGTCGCCGGCAATCCGAGTCACCGCCCCGTCGGCGGAAGCGCCTCCAGCGGACGGGCCGCGACCCGACCGGACCCGCCCGGCGCACCCGACAGGTCGGCGGCACGGTTCGGGGTGCCAGTCGCCACAGCGACAGCCTCCAGCGTCTGGTCGGCGACGGCCGGACAGCCCGGACGGCGGTCGAGGAGCTGGCGTGGCGAGTTCTCCACCGACGAACCGGCTGCGGACGGTGCTCGCGACCCGGGCGTTGCGCGCCGCGAGCCGGTTGTCCCGCGCGCCGCGACTCGGCAGCGGTTCGACGATCGGCGGTCGGGTCGGATTGTTCGTCGACCCCGACCTCCTCGACCACCTCGGGCGTGCCAGACGCGTCGCCCTCCTCACGGGGACGAACGGCAAGACGACGACGCTCCTCGTCGAGGCGCCAGGGGCGGTCGCTTTCTCCGGTTTCGGCGTGAACATGCCGGCCGGCCTCGTGAACGCGCTCGCCCATTCCCCCGCCGGGGCGCCCGCCGTCCTCGAGGTCGACGAGCGCTACCTGGAAATCGCGGCGCACGTTCTCGACCCGGCGGTGATCGTTCTCCGCAAACTCTCGCGCGACCAACTCGACCAGATGAGCGAGGTCCGGATGGTCGCGGCGCGCTGGCGCCAGACACGAAGAACAGCGACGCGGTCGTTGTGGCGAACGCCGACGACCCGCTCGTCACCTCCGCCGCCGGCCGAGCCCGGCACGTCGTATGGGTCGCGGCCGGTTCACTCTGGCATGACGACGCCTGCCACCGTCCGTTGTGCGACGCACGTATCAGCTTCGAGCGCGGCTCGCCCGCCGCGACGGGCGCGTCCTGGCACTGCACTTGTGGATTTGTCCGCCCGCCTCCCGATGCCTTCATCGCGGGCGACAACCTCGTCCTTGCCGGCGGCACACCCATCCCCGAGACCTCCGGTTCGGGCACGCCGGGACCTGAGGCGCGGCGCCGGGCGTTTGGGGGTCGCGGACCGGACGCGCCAGCAGGACCAGGACGACGGGAGGTCTGGCCCAGTCCTGCTGTCCGGTTCAGGAATCGCGTGCCACCGGCCGGGCGGCCCAGCTGCCGGCGACCGACGGGAGCCGTGGCATCCGAGGCGCCACCGGCCGATCCGCCGAACCGCCGGTTGCGCCGGGTCGAGACCTACGCCCCGGCCGGGTGCTCATTGATCCAGCGCTCCACGAGCCGGAGATCGGCTCGCGAGTAGACGAGATCGATGCGTCCGCGCAGGATCTCGACCCTCGCCTGGACGAAGACATGCTCGTTGCCGGGCCATCCGGCGGGAGTCTGCGCCAGCACGTCGGCCGACACGCCGCCCATCGCGGTTTCGGCGACGTTCGCCTTGGCGGTGGAGTACGCGAGCAGCGCCTCGGCCCGGGCGTAGCCCGCGTCAGTCTGGCGCGCGGTCAACGCCGCTTCGATCGCGGGGTCATCGGCGAGAATCTTCCCGGCGTTCGCGTTGACCGTGTCGGCTGCGATCGTCAGGTTCACTTGCGGGCTCATGACGGCGAAGACCCGGTTGTCCTGGAACATCGCCTGTTGGTCAGAACGCAACTCGGAGAGTGTCGTGTCGTTCGGGACCTTCGCGATGAGCCCGTTGATGTTCGATGTCTCTGTCGACAGGCTGGACTGCAAGGCGGCGGCGTCCGATGACGTCAGCGTCGTGGAGCTCGAGACCTCGGTCGTGAGCTTCGCGAGCTGGGTCTGACGAGCGGCGAGCTGGGACTCGATCTTCGCCTGCAACTGCGAGAACGAGGCCGGGTTCGTCGTGGTGGTCGTCGTGGTCGTATCGGCCGAAGCCGCCGGGATGAAGCCGAATGACACCACAGCCAGCAGCGCGGCGCCAACAACTGTTGGTGCGAAGTAGCGGTATTTCATCGTGTACTCCTTGTCGAGAATGTGGAAGCGAGAGGAACGACCACATGGTGCGGCGCGGCTATCAGAAAGGTTCGGAGAATCCGTGAGAGGAGTGTGAGAGCCGGGACGTCGTTTGTTGTGCGTTTGGCCGCGCCCGACGCCGCACCCGGTACGGAGCACCCGGGCCCGCCTACGATCGTCGCGAGTGTTCGATCCCTACCTCACCAGTGAACCGTCGGACAACGTCTTCCTCGTTCCGGACGTGGCCCTGCCCCCGACACCCGTCGAGGAGCACGTCGGAGACCTTGTCGCCGGGGCGTTGCGGCACGCTGCAGAGTCGTTCCTCGCGCACGACAGCGGTCAGGGCACCGACAGCCGCGACGCCGAGGATCTCCACGCGTCACGGGTCGCACTGCGTCGGATCCGATCGTTGCTCCGCACTTTCCGCGCCCTTTTCCAGCCGGAGTGGGCGAGCACGGCGCGTGCCGACATCGGCTGGTTCTCCCAGCTCCTCGGCGAGGTCCGCAACCTCGACGTCCTCGCGCTGCGGATCACCTTGCACACCGAACCTGGCGCCGACCCGCTCGCCCTGGAGAGCCTCTTCTCCGCGGTCGCGCTGCAGCGCAGCGACGTGACCTTCCGCCTGGCGAGCGCACGGGTGTTCCCTCGCTACGGGACGGTCCTCAACCACATCGACCAGCTCGTCTCGGCACAAATGCCGGTGACCGCGCGGGCGGGCGAGGAGACGCGAGCTGCCCTCGGACCGTTTCTCCGCCGTCCGTGGCGCAACGTCCGGGCGGCGGCGCGTGAGTCACGGCGAGCACCGACCGAGGCGAACCTGCACGCCCTTCGCATCCGGTCCAAGGAGCTCCGCTACGCCGCCGAGCTGGCGTCCCGGGTGTTTGGCCAGACCGCCCAGGAACTTGCCAGCGCGGCGACGGCTGTCCAGGATCGGCTCGGCGACCATCGGGACGCCCTCGCCGCCGTCGCTTTCCTCACGCAAGCCGCCGGGGAACGTTTCGAGTGCGCCTTCGTCGCCGGCCAACTCGTCGTCACCGAACGCCTCGCCGCGGCGAAATCGCTCAAGGGCCTGAAAAAGGACGTCGCCACCTTGAAGGACCGCTGGACCGCCTTCGGCCGGTCCTTGCCCACCAGAGGTCCGATCGGACCCGCGCCGCAGGGCACCGAGGGGAGACCGGGCGGCTAGAGCAGCCGGTGCTCTTTGTCCGCGAGCCGAGCGGCAAAGACCGCGGCCTCGGTTCGTCGCTGCATCCCCAACTTGGAGAGGATGTTCGAGACGTAGTTCTTCACGGTCTTTTCCGCGAGGTACAGCTCCGCACCGATCTCCCGGTTCGTCTTGCCCTCGGCGACGAGATCGAGAACGCGTCGCTCCCGCGCCGTCAGGCGGGCGACGCGCTCGTCACCGGGACCGCCGGTTCTCATCCGATCGAGAAGCTTCTGGGTGAGGAGGGGATCGAGAAGGGATTCTCCCCGCGCCGCCCGCTTCACGCTGCCGACGATGTCGCGCCCGCGCACTTCTTTCAGGAGATAACCGGCGGCACCGGCCATGATCGCCGCGAACAAGGCCTCGTCGTCGGCGAACGAGGTGAGCATGAGACAGGCGACCTCGGGGTGCGCCGCGCGGATCTCCCGGCAGACGGCGACACCGTCGGTCTCCCCCTCGCCGAGCCGGACGTCGAGGATCGCCACGTCGGCACGGACCGCGGCGATGCGGGCGAGGGCCTCCTCCGCGTTCGAGGCCTCGCCGACGACGGCGATGTTCTCCCCGGCTCCTTCGAGAAGATCCCGCAGACCGGCTCGGACCACCTCATGGTCGTCGAGCAAAAAGACGTTGATCATCGCAGTTCCAGTCTCGCCCGGATCGCTGCCGCCGCAGCACGCGGGCGGCTGGACAACCTTAGGACGACACCGGCCCGGTCGAGCCCGCCTCCGGGCGCGCCGCGATGAGCGCTTGGACCGCGGCGTCGACCGTCGGATAGAGGCTCGACTCCCCGATCACAGCGAGAAACCCGATCCGCGCGAGCTCTTGCGCGACGACCGTCGAGGCCCGCGCGACGCTGACGCGCACATTCGCACCGACGAGCTCGCGTGCGACCCCGGTGAGCTGACGACCCGCCGTGTAGTCGACGTCCGAGATCGCCGCGGCGTCGAGCACGAACGAGTCGACGCCCGTACCCGGAGCGGCGAGTTGCCGAATCCTCGTCGCGACGTGGTCGACATTGGCGAACCACAACGGTGCTTCGAGCATGTAGACGACGACCCCCGGAAGCTGTTCGACCACGTTGCCAGAACCGGCGACCACCCAGCTCGAGGTGCTCGGGAGGTGGCCAAGTACGGCGTCGCGCGGGCGCGCCGTGCGGCGGGTGCGGTCGAGGACGGCGAGCGTGACGGCGAGGCCCATCCCGATCTTCACGTCGACGAGGGCGACGACGAGCATCGTCACGAAGGCGAGGCCGAATTCGACCCGGTCGAAACGGAAGATGGCGCGCAGCTCCGGCACCCGGACGAGTCGCACGCCGATCAGAGCCAGGATCGCGCCGAGCGTGGCGTGCGGGACGTCGTCGAGCCACGACGCGGCGAAGGCGACGAGCACGAGGACAATCGCCGCGGCGCTCAGCCCGGCGAGCTGGGTCCGGCCGCGGGCGTCAGCCACGATCTCCGTGCGCGGCGGGCTGGCGTCGAGTGCGAACGAACCGACGAACCCCGCGAGCAGCGATCCGGCCCCGATCCCCACGAGATCGCGGTTGAAACCGGCCTCATCGGAACTCGAGCCGCCGAGACCCCGCACCGTCGCGGCCGATTGGGCGAGTACCACGAGCGCGATGGCGAGGGCCGGCAGGAGGAGCGAACGCAGCGCCGAGAAGCTCGAAGCGGGCACCGCGATGTGCGGCAGTCCCGAGGGGACGAAACCGAGCACGGCGACCCCGTGTCCTTTCAAGTGGAACACCGCGACCGCGACCGCGCTGACGACGAGGGCGATGATCGCTCCCGGGAACCGCCGGCTCAGCCGCTCGGCAACGCCGACGCCGACGATGACGAAGCCGGCGATCGCGACCGTCCAGCCGTTCGTCTGGCCGATCGACCGCAGCGTGAGCCATGTCGTCTCGACCGGTCCGTGGCCGGTCGAGGGCGCGATGCCGAGCACGACCGGGATCTGGCGCAGGACGATGGCGATACCCACGCCAGCGAGGAAACCCGTGACGACCGGGGCGGACAGGATGTCGGCGATCCAGGCCATCCGCAGAAGCCCGACGACGAGGACGATCAGCCCGACGAGCAACGCGAGCAACGAGACGTCCGCCCGATAGGTCGGCGTCGACGTCAGGGCGATCGCCGAAACGCTGGCGGCGACGACCGGCGCGATCGTCGAGTCGGCGCCCACCGACAAAGGGCCCGTGGAGCCGAAGGCCGCGATGGCGAGCGAACCGACGATGAAGGCGGCGAGGCCCGCCGTCGCCGGCATCCCCGCCAGCCGAGCCGTCGCGATCTGTTCGGGGATTGCGATGGCGGCGAGCAAAAGGCCGGCGAGCAGTTCCGGGCCGACCGAGCGGTGTCGCCACGGCAGGATCGTCGGGAAAAGCGGCGGCACGACACCGGCGCGGGGACCGCCCGGAACGCCTGGCTCGGCCAATAGCTCCCCCTTCAGCTACAAACCCGGTTCACGGACGAGGCGACTTTCGCCGCAGACTCGCCTGAAGTCTCGAACGTCCGATCCGTGCACGGGCACCGACTGTAGGACGGCCTGGGCGCGCCAGTCATCCCGGCGCGAGACGGCGCCACCGCTCCCTCTGCGGGGAGGGAGAAAAGAGCGGGCACGATCCCGACACAGCTCGATCCCGCACGGGTCGGCCTTTCGGCACCGCCCCGGCCGAGGAGGTCGTGGTCCGGGAAGCGACTTGACACCCCTGTCGCGTGAGAAGGTAGATCGCGATCATGTTCCGTACCTCTTCCACCCCGTCTCGCCTGGGACCGCTTCGACGCCATCGCTGCAAGTGCGGGGCGATCCATCACGTCCCGATCGATGCTGCTGTCATCGACGAGAGTGCGATCGAACAACTCGGCGCGTATGCCCGGGCGCGCCGCTGGTCGAGACTTCTCGCGGTCATGGACGCGAACACCGAGGAGGCCGTCGGATGGCGCGTTGTAAGAGAGCTGTCGCGCGAGAAGCTCGGCGTCAGATCATTCTGTTTTCCCGAACGTCAAGGCCTTCTCGCTGACAAGACAAACGTCTCGCGCCTCGAGGAGGCGCTGGACGGTGCAGACGCCGATTCGCTCGTCGCGGTCGGTTCCGGGGTGATCACGGACCTCACCCGCTACGTCACGAGTCGCCACGGTCGTGAATTCGTGAGCGTGCCGACGGCCGCCTCGATGGACGGATACGCCTCCGGCATCGCGGCGATGGAGTTCGGCGGCATGAAGACGACGGTCCCCGCCGCACCCCCTGCGGCGATCTTCGCCGACCCGGTGACTGTCGCCGCGGCCCCGCCGGACATGGCGCGATCGGGCCTCGGCGATCTTCTCGGCAAGGCGACGGCACGCGTCGACTGGCTGTCGGCGCACGCGCTGTACGGCGAGCCGCTCTGCGCCGAGGTCGAGCGACGAGTCACGGAGCCAGTCGTGCACGCCGCCGCGCACGTGGACGCGATCCTCGAGCGGTCGCCGCAGGCGGTTGCGCAACTGCTGCGCGGCCTCATCGAGTCCGGGGTCGCCATGGCGATGGTCGGGAGCTCCCGTCCAGCGAGCGGCTGCGAGCACCACGCCTCACACTTCTGGGACCTCCTGGCGTCCGCGGGCCGACGACCGCACACGCCTCACGGGCTCCAGGTGGGCTACGCGACCCACTTCGCGATGAGCCTCCAGGGGTACGCCTTCGGCGGCGGCGTCGCGCAGCTCATCTCACCGCGCCCCGTCGCCGACGACCACGCCACTTCCCGCTTGTGGTTCGCCAACCACGAGGCCGAAGTGAAGGCCGTCTTGGAGGAAAAGCGCCGGTACTCCACTGATCACGCCTCGTCGTGGCCGACGACCGCGTCGCAGTGGCAAACGATACAGGCGCAAGTGGGTGGGGCGATGCGCCTGTTCCCCGCCATCACTGAAGCGCTTCTGGCCGCGAAGATCCCGTCAGAACCGGGATTCCTCGGTCTTGACGGCGCGACGATCAAGACGACCTTCCGGCTCGCGAACCGGATCCGATCCCGCTACACCGTCCTCGACTTCCTGGAGGGCCAAGACAGGCTCGACGACGCGATCGACGCCGCTCTCCCGTAGCATCGCGCTCCACGTCACGACGCCCCGCAGGCAGCAAAACCCGAGAAGACCGCGCCGGCCGCGCCGTGCCAGGCGGTGAACCGCGGTTTTTCCGCCCGGAATGGCGCGCGCCTCCTCGACCCTCCGAGGGTCGCCCGAGAGTCGGCTGGCGTCGGGCTTAGGGCTGCAAACCCAAGGCCCTCCAGACCCTCACGCTCGCCGACAGGTTCATCCCGATCTCGTTCGCCAGAGCGCGGGTCGACCAACGCGTCGCGCCCGCGGGCGGCTCTCCGCGGGTCCTGGTCATCACCGCTTCGACCGGAGTGGCGGTGATCGCCTTGTTGTCGAGCCCTTCGGCCCCGAGAGGATGATCCGGCAACGCGTCGCCAGGGGTCGCGCTGGCCTTGTCCGTCTCGCCCCACGCTCGAGGAGGGCGCGCTGCGCCCCAGTCGGCACGAGCGGGGTCTTCGGTCGTCCGCGACCCGCGACCGGGATAACTACGCCCCCGACCTCTCAGCACGCCTCTTCAGTCTCATGACCGCGGGTCTATCCCGCTCGCGCCGCGCCGCTGCAAGGCCGAGATCCGCCGCGGGATGGCGACGTCGCGGTCGTCGCGGCGCGACGACCGCTATGGCCCGGTGTACGTCACCGAGAAGCCCCGGCTCGTAGCCAGCGATGGTCTCGCCAGGACGACGCCGTGCTGCACGATTTCCGAGCCGTCGCTCGCCGTCAGCCGATAGGAGGGCCCGCTTAGCAAGTTGATGAGCGGGTTGGAAAACACGATTGTCCCAAAATTCACGAACGGCGTATAGGTTCCGTTCGAGGTGTAGTCTTCGACGATCCATTCGGCCGTATAGCCGCCCTGATAGTTGAGACCTGTCGTCAATCCCTGGACAGTGAAAGCCTGCGCGCTGTCGGCACCGACACCCCACGATTTTCCGGTGATCATCCAGCCAGATACACCCGTCGTCAGATCGTCGATCCTTGTCTCCCAGGAACCGTCGGCCAGCTGGTAGACCCCGGCCTTTATTGAATCCCCCGCGGACACCGTCAAATCCGTAAAGTGGGTGGCACTGTTGGGATTACTGGGCCATAACTCCCACCAGCCGTCATCTTGTTGAGCCCCGTTGACGCAGTTCGTGTCGATACCGGTCTGCAGCAAGCTCCCCGACGTACCCCCCGTCGCCCATCCTTCACCTCCGATACCAACCCACGTCGACGCCCCGGCATTAGGCGTGTCTCCACAATTGAGCGTCGGCACGTTCCATTGGCCGCTCACGCTGAAGATCGGCATCCGGCTGGCCGGAACGATGTAGCCCGACCAGTTGTCGCTGTGCGCGAACGCGGGAGCACCCTCGATTGCGACCGCGACCGAGGACCAAACAGAGGCGGCGCCCCGTCGGGCATAGAAACGAAATGCTTGCTGCGCACCAGTCGGGTTTGCATTCGTCCCGAAAACGACAGATTGATGGTATATACCCGACGAACAATCCACCCAGGACCGCGAGATCTCGATCGCCACAACGGGCCGACCGACGGAAATCAAACGGCAAATATCCGCGCCACTAATGCGTGCGGCGACCACCACCCTTCCGCCCTGGTAGGACAGAGATCGCGCGCTCTGTTTCACCCAAAGGATCTTCGGAGAATTCGTCTCACGAGACACACGATATTGGTGGCCGTCCGTGGCATCAGCGGGCCGCGCGCTCGCAGTCAATAACGAAATCGTGACAACGACCGCGAGGACATCCCAAATCCCTCGAGGCCGGCCTGCGATCCCCACATGGCGAACTCTAGCCACGGCCGTCGCAGACACGAGACCTCAGGGCCCGCGCCGCCGAACCTCACGCGCCCTTCTCCCCCGACGGCGACGACCTCCGCCGCAGTCGCCGGCCCGACAAACGTCGCGGCCGGCCACGGCCTCGTCCGATCCACGGCTGACGCGTGCCCTGTCGCAGGACGTTCCGGCCAAGCCGAATCCGAACGACGCGCTGGCGACCGAGACCCTCCGGCAACCTGCCAGATCCAGCGAGCACCTGGTCTCAGCTGGGTTGGCCGTAGTAGGCGCCAGGCCCGTGCTTCCGCGTGAAGTGGCGTTCCACCACGGCCGCCGCCAGCGTCGGTGCCTCGGGACGGATCACCAAGGTGAGCACGGCCAGGCGCGCCACCGCTTCGAGCGTGACGGCCCGCTCGACCGCGTGCCCGGCGTCCTTTCCCCAGGTGAACGGTCCGTGACCGGGAACGAGGGCACAGGGAACCTCCTCGATTCCGCGGTCGCCGATCACCTCGCGCAGCACGACCCCCGTGTTCTCCTCGTAGGCGCCTCGCACCTCGTCATCGGTGAGGTGACGGGCGATCGGCACGGCCCCGGGGCACAGGTCGGCATGCGTCGTCCCGAAGATCGGGATCTCGCGCTGGGCCTGGGCCCACGACGTCGCCCAGGTCGAGTGGGTGTGGACGACACCACCGATCTCGGGAAAGGCTCGGTAGAGGAGCAGATGGGTCGGGAGATCAGTCGAGGGGCGTCGTGTCCCTTCGACGATCCGCCCCTCGAGGTCCGTGACAACGATGTCCCGGACCTCCATCTCCTCGTAGGGAACACCGCTCGGCTTGATGGCGACCAGGCCCGACTCACGGTCGATCCCGCTCGCATTCCCCCATGTCAAGGTGACCAGACCGTGCCTCACCAAGGCCAGGTTGGCGCCGAGTACCTCCTCCGGCAGGCCATCGCGGATTCTCATCTCCGGCGCGCCGATCAGATTTCGACGTAGTCGACGTCGAGCAGCTCGGCGACGTTGCGCCAGCGTTCGACGTGCTCGCCGAGGTTCAAGCAGAAGTGGTGCGTGCCGCCGTGGCGCAACCAGGAAGTGAGGAACGAACGCATCCCCGAGGCCGGACAGAAGTGAAAGTACGGCATCTGGACCAGGGGCAGCTCCGGCGTGTCGAGCACCTCTCCGCGGGCGACGGCGAGCCGATAGTGCTCGCCTTCGAGAGCGATGAGCGTGGCAACCGTCGCGGGACCGGGCTCGGCGGAGAACACCGTCGTCGGCGGATTGCCGAGGCCACCGATGCCGAGCGGACGGTCGATGAGGCGGACCGGCCGGTCGTGACGCGCGACCTTCCAGTTGCCCTCGCCCATATGGCTGATGAGCACGGAGTCGAGCTCGTAGTCCATCGCGTACATCTCGCTGAAGTGGGCGTCACCGATAAGCGTGTGACTTGCGCAGACGAGCGCTGCGGCATTCGTGTCGCCTTCGGCTCCGTATCCGTAGCCGTCGGCCATGAGGTCCGATGCGGCGAGAAGGGGGAGCTGCTGGAAGCGGCCGTCGCGACCGACAGGTTCGAAATGGACCGAGAGCCCGTCGTAGCCGCCCTCGGACATGATCGCCCGCAGGGCGATCTCGAATCGGATCGCGTACTCGTGACTCTCGGGTGTGAGCTTCGGGTCGACCTCGAACTGCGCCAAGTGCTGCCGACGAACGGCTTCGACGGAATCGGCGCTCACGGACTGCATCCGCTGGAAGACGTCCCCGAGGTTCTCGTTGACGATCATCGGCCCGATCTTCCGAAGCAGCGCGGCCGCGTCGTACACGACGTCCTCCATACCGTTCATCGGGTAGCCGAACAGAGCAATCTTGGTTCGCCGCAGCTTCGTCACCGTCTGCGCGGCTCGCGCCCAGGACTCGAAGGACGCCAGGAACTCCGGCGAACGCCACTCGTCCGTGATGACCGAATACGGCAATCCGGCGCGCAGCATCGCATTCGACTGGTCCTGGGCCCCGTGGATGCCTTGGTTGTACGTGAGATCGTCCATCGTCCAGGACGCAGTGACGATGGGTTCGGGCTGAATGTTCGCAAGCAAGAGCGGGAGAGGGTTCTCCTCGAGAGCGCGCAGCGTGCGCATCGCGGGCCCGTAGGTGAGCATGACGATCATGATCCCGTCGAGATCCCGACCGACAAGATCTCTCACGATCTCCTCGATGTCGTCGCGGTTCCGCGCCGGCCGCGTGAAGACGACCTCAGCGGCAGGAGCGAGCTGGCCACAGAGCTCCCGCGAGAACTCCGCCTGGTGCTCAGTGATGCGCGGAATCATCTCGTCGTAGAGCTCTTGCATGATGCCCAGCATCCCGATGCGCGGTGCCCGCTTCTCCAACATCAGGTCCTCCCCTGTGCCGCATCCTCGGGCGCGTGCCTCTTGTTTCACGGCCACCGTGAGACTCTAGTGCCGCGCCACCAGAATCCTGGCGGCCGTTCGGGCCATGATCGGCGCGCCGGAGATCCTTACGACGAGATCAAGCGTGCGACGTCAAGGAGGCCCGGCGGATCTGCTTCAGGTGGTGGAGCCATTCGACGTGCTCCACGCCGAACGCGTCGTGCAGGGCGCGAAAGACCGAGTAAACCTCGCCATAGGTCGCCAGATGGGCCGGCGAGGGATCGTAGCGGCGGGAAACCTCCGGCCGGAGCGTGACGACGGCTGTCTCGATGTCGTCGAAACCTCCTCTCTCCGAGCCGGCCGCGACGGCACCGAACAGTGCCGACCCACGGGCCGTTACTTGCCCCGAGCCGGGGACCGTCACCGGCAGCCCGGTGACATCGGCGAGAAGCTGCATCAGGAGCGCGCTGCGCTCGGCGATCCCGCCACAGGCGACCACCTCGGTGAGGGCAATACCGTTCTCGACGAAGTTCTCGACGATCCGCCGCGTCCCGAAGGCCACCGACTCCAGGAGCGTTCGGTAGACCTCGGCCGGCGATGTCGCGAGCGTGAGGCCGGCGATGACCCCGGAAAGGTCGGCGTCGCCGAGAATCGTCCGGTTGCCATTCCACCAATCGAGAGCCACGAGCCCGCTCGCTCCAGGGGCGAGAGCTGCCGCCTCCCGTTCGAGCGTCGTGTACCAACTCTCGCCCGACTGGCGGTCGGGAAAGCCGATGAGACGATCCCCGAACCACGCGAACATGTCACCCACGGCGGCCTGCCCCGCCTCGTAGCCGAAGAATCCGGGCAAGATGCCGTCCTCGACGACTCCGGTGATCCCCGCCATCTGGACCTCACGTCGGTCGATGACGAGATCGCAGATCGACGTCCCAACGACCATCACAAACACGCCGGGAAGTTGGACACCGACCCCGGGGACCGACACGAACGAGTCAACGTTGCCGACCGCGACGGCGACGGACGGGCTCAGGCCGAGCCGGGCAGCCACCTCCGGACGAAGCGTCCCCGCGCACCGGCCCGGTGGGGCAAAGCTCGTCCCCAGCTTCTCGCTCGGATCCGGGAAGCCGGGATAGGCCGCTTCGAAGTAGGCGCGGGAAGGCAGGCCTTCTCGCGCCGACCAGCACGCCTTGTAGCCGGCCGTGCAACTGGCACGCATGAGCGTCCCCGTGAGGTGCCACACGACCCAGTCGGTCGCCTCGACGAACGCGTCCATCGCGTCGTAAACGGCGCGATCTTCCTGCCAGGTCTCGATGAGCTTCGGGAAGTACCACTCCGAGGAGAGGCGCCCCCCACAACGGGCGAGAAAGGCCTCGCCGCGACTGATCGCAACCTCGTTCAGCCGGTCGGCTATCGGCTGGGCGGAGTGGTGCTTCCAGAGCTTGACCCAGGCATGGGGATGGTCACGGAATCCGTCGAGCTCGCAAAGCGGCGTGCCGTCCCTGGTCACCGGCAGCACGGTGCAAGCCGTGAAGTCGATGCCGATGCCGATCACGTCCTCCGCCCGGACTCCTCCGGATTCGAGCGCCTCGGGGATTCCCCGGTAGAAGACCTCCAAGTAGTCACCGGGGTCCTGCAGTGCGGTGTCCGGCGGCAGCTCCACGCTGGTCACGGGCAGCCTGGCATCGATCACGCCGTGTGGGTAGGCGACCTCGGCGATCGCGACCTCTTTTCCGGTGCTCAGATCGAGAAGAAGGACTCGACCCGACATCGTTCCGAAGTCGACGCCGATCGCCACTCGCCGGTTGCCCCCCGACGGTGAGGTGCTCACGACTCGCCTGCCGAGCTGGGCGGACTCGCGACCCTGCGCACCCTCATCGACATCTCCCATCCTCCTGAACGAGGCGTCCAACCTGACATCCGTGGCGTCGTCGACACGCCGCCACGGCCGGAAACCCGCACGAGGAGTTCCCGGCAACATGCTCTACAACATTGAAACCAGGCACCGTAATTCCCCAGATCCCTGGCGAATCACCCTGCCGACGCGCCGCGCGACAAGCAACGCACGGCAACGAAGGGGCCGCTGGCCACTCAGGAGTCACACCAAGGAACTGCTGAGCCACGCACCCATCGTTTCTCCGATCACTGACCGACAGAACCGGTCGGTGATCGAAGAGACGAACGTCCCACCTCTCAGGCAGGCATACGGCCAAGTGGCAGGCGGCCCCTCGATGGGACCACCTGCCACCTGCCACCTGCCTTTAACTGCTTAGAAGTCGTACTGCTTGTAGTTGGCCGGGGTGAACTCCAGCGGCGTCGAGAAGATGATCGTGTCCTTCGCTCCCTTCGCGGGCACGCCAGTCGTCGGGCCGGACAACACGGTGAACTTGCCAAGGCTTCCTGCCGTGAAGGTCGCACCCGGGTACAGCAGGTGCTCGTAGGCGTCCTTGGCCACGTACATGACCAGCTTGCCCTCGTTGACCTCGTTCCAGAGGAACAGGGCCTGCAACGAGCCGTTGGCAAAGTACGGCTGGTTCGGCAATGGGTCGCCAATGCCGTAGACGCCGATCTTGCCGGCTTCTCCGAGGTCACTCACCGCTTCGGCGGTGCCGACGACAGCCGCACCGTCGATCGGAAGGAGCGCGTTGACGGTCGGGTAGGCCTTGATGATGCCCTCAGCCACGGTGAGCGAAGTCGCCGTGTTGGACTCGCCATAGCCAGTCGTCAGGATCTTCACGTTCGGGTACGTCTTGGCGATGTAAGCCTCCATGGCCCCGATCCACGCCAACTGGATGGTGGCGTCTGGAGTCGAGGACATGATCGCCAACTGCGCACTCGTCCCGTACTTCGCCACCGCCGCGTTGATGACGCCCGCGGCGATCGTGTTGTACAGGGTGTTCTGAATGAAGAAGTTACGCGCCGCCGGGAGCACGTCAGAGTCGAAGCTCACGACCTGAATCCCAGCCTTCATCGCCGCTTCTAGCGCCGGAGCCGGGATCGTCGGGTCGTCAGCAGACAGAGTGATCACGTTGAACTTCTCCGCGGTCAGGGTCCGGAAAATCTGCGCTTGACCCGTGGCAGACGCCGTCACCGGAGCCGTGTAGTCCAGTGAAATACCCAGCGACGGGGCAACCTCCCTAGCGCCCTTGACGTTGGCCAGGAACACCGGAAGCCCTAGGAGCTTCGGGACGATGGCCACCTTGATCTTTGGAGCGCTCGCAGTCGCTGCCGGTACGGCCGCCACGGCCAGTACCGACGCCGCGGTCAATCCCGCGCAGGCGACTGCTATGCCCAGCCGCATTCGTGCAGAAATATGCATATACCTTCCCCTTTTCATTTTGGCCCCGCTTCGCGAGGACCTATCCACCGAGCAGAAACCCTTTCAGACTCCACCTGTTCATCCGGTGGCCGATTGACACGCCTCGGGTCGCCAGTTGGGGCGCCCCATTGCCGTTCAGTTCTGGCGGTCATCTCGGTCCTTTCAGGCATCGGAGGACACCGTTGCCTTGCCGAGATGTTGGCGAGCGAAGAAGCGCGCCAAGGCATCTCTGAAGGCCAACCCGCCCCGCCGGTCGAGGCTGATCTTGATGATCAGCCCGACGATCAGCACGATTCCTTGCACCATGGTGACAGTCAGCGGGGTCGAGCCGCCATCCAGGAGTCCCACGCTCACATAGCCGATGATGATGCTGGCGACGATGACTCCACTGATGCGGCCCTTCCCGCCAAAGATGTCCACTCCTCCGAGCACGACGATCGTGACCGAGGGAAGCAGCAGAGGGATGCCGACGTCGTCGCGCACGGCGTTGTAGACCCCAGCGATCATGATCCCAGCGATGCCCGCGAACAAAGCGCTCAAGGTGAACGCCCAGATCAGCGTGCGAGACACGTTGACACCGGAGTAGCGAGCCGCGGGCCGGTTGTGCCCGATCAGGACGAGCGATCTTCCGTAGCGGGTGCGCGACACTAACAGGCCTGTGAACAGCGCGAGAACCGCGAAGATCACCAAGTCCGTCGGAATGGGGCCCATCGTGCCGGTCCCGGTGATCGTCAGGAACTCTTTCGGGAACCCGTAGGGCGGGGATTCACCGCCTACCGCGGTGGCGACGCTCGAGAAGATGAACTGGGTAGCCAGCGTGACGAGCAACGAGCCGATGCCGAACTTGGTGATGATGAACCCGTTGAGTGCGCCGAGACCGGCCGCCATCACCAGGGAGATCAGGGTGGCGAGCCAGATGTTCAGGCCCTCGACGTGCCAAAGCTGGGCCATGACGATCCCCGACAGGCTGGCCATGGCGCCGATGGAGAGGTCGATCTCCCCGGCGAATATGACCAGGCCCAGACCCAAGGCCATAACTGAGACGTCCAGGAACTCGCTGCTCGCAATGAGCATGCCCTTGCCGCCCCCCCAGAAACCGGTGGAGGTGAGGGAAAAGTACAAGAGCTCCAACCCCAGGAGAAGAACGAGGACCCAGACCCACACCTGATCGATGGAGGCACGGCCACGCCGATCCGCGGAGAGATCGACCGGCGTGCCCGTCGACACCGCTCCTCCCGGATTGGCGCTCATGCTGCGACCTCGGCACGGTGCCGCGTGCGCAGGGCCCGCCGCGCCGCCGGCCCACTCTGGCGGTCAGTCACCACGGCCAGCAGGATCAGGACCCCGACCCCCGCCGGCTCCCAGATAGGGAGGATGCGCAAGACGACTATCGCAGTGTTGGCCACCGACAGGAACACCGCGCCAAGGGCGGCGCCGAACGGGCGGCCGCGCCCACCAAGGAGGCTGGTCCCACCGATCAGGGTGGCGGCAATGGAAATCAGGTTCACGTTGGTGTCCGTGCCGGTGGTGGAGCTGGCGGACCCGATGTAGCAGAGGTAGACAAAACCGCCGATGCCGGCGAGGACGCCACAGATGACGTACGTCATGAAGAGGATGCGGCCGACCGAAATTCCGGCGCGAAATGCTGCATCAGCATTGTTGCCCACGGCGTAGATCGCCCGGCCCCAAGGGGTGAACTTCAAGAACAGCTCGGCGGCAATCACGATGCCCACACCGATGAGGAGGAGCCAAGGGATCCCGGGCACTATATCCTCGAGCCCCACGGCGACATAGTTGTGGGGAAGGGTTATCACCGTTAAACCAGAGGTGAAAACGAACTGCAACCCGCCGTAGACAGAGAGAGTGGCAAGAGTGGCAATGATGGGTGGAATACCCGCCACGGTGACGAGCAGGCCATTGCCGATTCCCAGGGCGATACCGATCAGAATCACGAGAACCACAGCCACGAAAATGTTCAAGTTATGGTTCTGGGCCGGGAATCCGATGGCGATCGCGGCGATACCGAGCATCGGAGACACCGAAAGGTCGATCCCACGGGTGATGATCACCATCGTCTGGCCGGTAGCAACCACCATGATGACCACCGAGCCCGCCAACATGAACGAGATGTTGCTGGAGCTCAGGAATTGAGGACGCAGCGCGTCGACGATTCCTGACATCAGCGCGAGGGCGACCAGGAGTTGGACCTCACGACGCATCAGGATTGCGACCAAGCGGGACCGGGCCTTCTCCCCGATCTCACCGGGCATCTGCCGGTCCGAGCGAAGGGCTTGCCCTGTTGCGGTCATCGGGCCACCGGCCCCACCACCATCGCTCCCAACCGCGCGTCGGTGATGTCGTCTCCGGTGAGCTCACCCACCACAGAGCCCTCGTAGATCGCCAAGACGCGGTCACAGATCACGGTTAGCTCCGTGAGCTCAGACGATATCAAGAGGCAAGCCAGCCCGTCATGGGCCAGTTTGTTCACCAAGGTCCAGATATCATCCTTGGCCCCGACGTCGACTCCCCGGGTGGGCTCGTCAAATATGGCCACCTTCGGCCCGGCGAGGAGCCAACGTGCCAACATCGATCTTTGTTGGTTTCCTCCCGAAAGGGTCTTCATCAGCGCGTCGATCGAGGGCATGCGGACCGCCGTCGTTTTCGTGGCCTCCTCCGCCATGCGACGCTCCGCCGCCGGTCGCAACAGCGGACCTCTCCTCGGGAGGCGGTGGATGACCCCGGCGGTCACGTTGCGGGTCACCTCGACCTCGGCAAATATCCCGTGCCTGCCGCGGTCCTCGGGCAGGTAGATCAGACCGGCATCGACGCAATCCCGGGGAGTGCGATGCGCCAGCGCAACGCCCTCCACCTCGACCCTCCCTCGCTCGGCCGAGCGGAGACCGTAGATCGCCTCGGCAATCTCGGTGCGGCCACTGCCGACGAGCCCGCCGAGACCAAGAATCTCGCCCTCACGCAGGACGAAACTGATGTCACGAAAATACGGTTCCAAGGTCAGATTGGTCACCGCGAGCAATTCCTTGCTCGCGGTGAAATCCTGCTCGCCGCGCTCGCGCACCCGGGTGACGATCTCCCGGCCCACCATGGCAGAGACGACGGCAGGTCGGGCGAACTGGTCGCGGGTCTCCCGCATCACGATCTTGCCGTCGCGCAACACCGTTAGCCGGTCACTGATCGCGAGCACCTCATCGAGGCGGTGACTGATGAAACCCAGGGTGAAACCAGAATCGCGCAGGTTCCTCATCACATCGAACAGGGTGTCCGCCTCATGTTCGGTGAGCGGTGAAGTCGGCTCATCGAAAAAGAGCACTTGACAGCGGTGCACCAGCGCGCGGGCGCACTCGACGAGCTGCTGCTGGGCGACACTCAGGTCGTCGGCGCGCATCTCGGGGTCGATGTCGAGGCCGACTCGCTCCAGGTAGCCGGACGCCTCACGGCGCATGGGCCGCCAGTCAACGAGGAAAGGGAACCGCTTGCGTCGAAGGATACCGACGAAGAGGTTCTCCGTAACCGAAAGAGATGCCATCAGCGACGGCTCCTGGGGAACCAGATAAATCCCTCGCTGCTGGGCGTTTCGGGGGTGGAGACCGATCAGCCGTTCTCCTCCGAGAACAAGCGTCCCCGAGTCGGGTTGGTAGATGCCGGAGAGGATCTTGACGAGGGTGGACTTCCCCGCGCCGTTCTCACCGACGATGGAATGGATCTCACCCGGTTGGAAAGTCACCGTCGCGTCGTTCAGGACGACGGCGCCGTCGAAGGACTTCGTGAGTGATGTGCCGACGTAACTGACGCCTTGCAGCTTCGTCGGGGAAGCGACCCCCTCCGTGACGGTGGCGCTCATCTTCCCGACCGCCGGGGGGGCGCGACCTCGGGGGTGGGATGGGCGGAGCCGAACTGATAACAAAGACCGGAATCAGCTGGATGGGTCGTACCCGGCGGGATCGCCTCCCTGGCGATTGTCTTCACGGACCCGGCCGCACCCCTGCCAGGGAGCCGTGGCAACCGGAAGCCCTCGGTGCTGATCCCCCCGGCAAGAGACTTCACCCCAGAAGGGGGCTGGACACGATTTGACACGTGGTTTAGCACCTGATTTCGCAGTTCCTGGGATTTTTCGGATGTTACGTTACTGAAACATAGTGTGACAAGCAAGCGTCGGACACCGGATCGTATCCACCCGCCGAACAGGTCGTCGCTCGGTTCTGTCGGCGCCTCCTCCGTTCTTGGTCGAGGCTGATGACGTCACCAAACTCAGCCCAGCTGTCACTCGATTCAGAAGCGACTCGCGTTCACTGCCTGGTCGCGCCTCTTGGGATGGCAGACACGGCCCTTGCCGACGATCGCGCCGCCGCGAGACCCCGTCAGAGCGACACCGAAACCTCGGTGGGCACGCTCGCCGTCATCTCGCAGACCTCAGCGTAGCGCGCACGGACGAAGCTGACCGGTTCCGATTGATACGTTGCGCTCGTCCCGGCAGACCACTCGGGAGCAACATCGTTTCCGGAAAGTGCCCACGCTGCCTGTCGCGCCGCGCCAACCGCGACATGCTGTGCCGCGGCAGGTACGACGACCGGTCGCCCGAGGATCCCGGGAGCGATTCGCCGGACCGCTTCGGAGCGACTGGCCCCTCCGATGACGATTACGCGCTCAGCGCGCACGTCGTGCGCGAGCAGGGCGTCGAGACCAACTGCGAGCCCGCACAACACGCCCTCCACGGCGGCCCGGGCGAGATGGCGGGGGGTCGAGTTGCCGAGACGGAGGCCGTGGACTGCGCCCGTCGCAAACGGACGGTTCGGCGTCCGCTCGCCCTCAAAGTAGGGCACGACGACGAGACCGTCCGCGCCCGCGGGGGCCTGCAGCGCCAAAGTAGAGAGATCGTGCTGGTCGACGCCGAGCAACCGGGCCGTCGCCTTGAACACTCGTGCCGCGTTGACCGTGCAGACGAGCGGGAGGAAACGTCCCGTCGCGTCGGCGAAGCCCGCGATCACCCCTGTCGGGTCCGCGACCGGGTGATCGCAGACCGCGAAGACCGTCCCCGAGGTCCCGATCGACACGATGACGTCTCCCGGAGACGCGAGGACACCGAGCGCCGCGGCCGCGTTGTCGCCGGTTCCGCACCCCAACGTGGCGCCGTCCACCGTTTGGCCAGCGGGTTCAGAGGAACTGAGGATGCCTGGAACCTCGACCACCCGACCGAAGGCGCGCTCGATCAGGTCGAGGCGATACGAGCCCGTCGCGGAGGAGAAATAACCGGTGCCACTCGCGTCCCCTCGGTCCGTCGATAGGGCGTTCGCGCCGAGCTCTCGGCCGTCGTGGGCGCCGCCGAGTTGCCAGGTCAGCCAGTCGTGGGGAAGGCACACCGAGGCGGTCCTCGCGGCCTTGTCGGGTTCGTGCTCGGCGAGCCAACGCAGCTTCGTGACGGTGAACGACGCCGTCGGGACGCTGCCAACCGCCTCAGCCCACGCCCGACCCCCTTCGACCGGTCCCCCGAGCTCGTCGATGAGGTCGGCGGCCGCGCCCGCTGACCGCATGTCGTTCCAGAGCAGCGACGGTCGAACGACCGCGCCCTGCTCGTCCAGACAGACCATGCCATGCTGCTGGGCCGCGACGGCGATGGCCGAGACATCGCGCAGACCGCCTGCCTCCTCGAGAGCCTTGTGGAGCGCCGCCAGCCAGACCGCCGGTTCGACCTCGGTTCCATCGGGGTGCGGCGCGCTCCCCGAGCGGATGACAGCACCGCTGTCGGAGTCGCAGACGACGACCTTGCACGACTGGGTCGACGAATCGACACCGGCAACGAGAGTCATCACGCAACTCGTCTCGCGTCGCGACTCAGGATCGCGTCATGAGCGCCAAGTTCGGCATCGCAAGCGACTGAAACGACGGGAACGAGAACCACTCGAGTGACATCCCCATAAGCGCCACGCGCCTGCCAGCTGACATCCCCCGAACCGAACGAGAACCTGTCTTGGTTAGTTGGCACGGCCATCGCCCTGCACCTCCTCCGGCACTCGCTCGTGGCACGACCCTTCAGGACCTGTCGTGTCCCGTGGGCGGCGTGTTGGTTGACCCTGCCTGTTGGTGACTCACGAGGGTCCCCGAGCCCGGCCCACTAATGGTACGGGCGCAACAGCGCTTCGTCAGCAGCACTGAGCCGTTCCGACGCGTTATTGGCCTGATGCCAGTAGGGGTAGATGAGCGGCGGCGCGCTGATCTCGTCCAGCCGGACGCGTTCGACGTCCTCGAGCGTCCACTCAAGCGAACCGAGATTGTCGACGAGCTGCTCCTCATTGCGCGCGCCGATGATCAACGACGTCACAGCCGGACGCCCGAGGAGGTAGACGAGCGCGACCTGAGCGGGAGAGGTGCCGCGGACCGACGCCACCTCGACGACGGTCTCGATGATCCTGTACATCCGATCCTTGTCGTAGACGGGCGGTTCGCCCCAGGGTGTCGTCTGTCGCGAACCCGCCGGCGGTTCCACGCCCCGCCGGTACTTCCCCGAGAGCAGGCCACCGGCCAGCGGACTCCAGACGAGGATCCCGAGCTTTTGGTCGATGGACAGCGGAATGAGCTCGTACTCGGCGTCCCGATCGAGCAGCGAGTAGTAGATCTGCTGGGTGACGAAGCGCTGCAGTCCTCGGCGCTCGGAGACGCCGAGCGCCTTCATGACATGCCAGGCCGAATGGTTCGAGCAGCCGATGTAGCGCACCTTCCCCTGGTGGACGAGGGCGTCGAGCGCGTCGAGGGTCTCTTCCACCGGAGTCAAGCCATCCCATTGGTGCACCTGGTAGAGGTCGATGTAGTCGGTTCCCAGGCGGCGGAGGCTCGCCTCGCAGGCTCGCAGGAGGTACCGGCGCGATAGCCCGGCATCGTTCTGGCCGTTCCCCATCGCAAAGCGCGCTTTGGTCGCGAGCACGATTTCGTCGCGACGTCCCTTGATTACCTCCCCAACGATCTCCTCGGACCGTCCGTCCGAGTAGACGTCAGCGGTGTCGATGAAGTTGATGCCACCGTTAAGCGCCCGATCGACAATACGCCGAGCCTCATCAACTTCGGTGCCTCCGACCATCGCGAACTTGCCACGACCACCGAAGGTCATCGTGCCGAGGGCGAGAGCGGAAACTCGCAAACCCGTATAGCCAAGTTGGCGGTATTCCATGTCGGCGGCTCCTCAAGTATCCCAGATGGTCACTGCAACCGAATGCCATCGATCCGCGATAAGACGGTCAACGTCTGGTGCGCCCAGCTTCGGATGAGTCAAACCCGGAGCTCTTCCTGACCCAGAGTGATACGACGGCGGTACTCCGCAACCATCAACGCGGTCAACTCCTCCATCGTCGTGTCCTCGACGCGCAAGTCGAGGCTGATGCGCCCTTCCTGAAGGACATTCAACCGGTCGCAAAGCTCGAACAAGTGCTGATAGTTGTGGTCGATGATGACCATCGAGACGCCACGGTTGTGCGAGAGGTCCTTGACGAGGTCGATGACCAGCGCGGACTCCTTCGCGCCCATCGCCGCCAGCGGCTCGTCGAGAAGGAGAATCTTCGACTCCTGGTGCGTCGCTCTCGCCAGCGCGACAGCTTGACGCTGCCCACCGGACATGCTTTCGATGAGCGCGTCAACGCTCGAGACTTGGACGTTGATGTCGGCGAGGTACTTGCGGGACATTTCGCGCATCTTGTTGTTCGACAGCCAACGGAGCATCCCGAAACGGGTTATCTCACGGTTCAAGAACAGGTTCTGATAGACGGTGAGCGCCGGGACGAGCGCCAAGTCCTGGTAGACGGTCTCGATTCCGTGTCGGCGCGCGTCCTTCACGGAGTGGAAATCCACCTCCCGGTCCTCGACGAAGATCCTCCCACTGTCCTGGCGGTGGAAACCGCAGAGGATCTTCACGAAGGTGCTCTTACCGCTGCCGTTGTCACCGACCAGGCCGAGCACCTCGCCACGCCGCAGGTAGATGTCAATGCCACGCAACACGATGAGCGCGCCGAAGCTCTTCGTGATTCCTTCAGTGCGAAGGATGACGTCTTGGCTCTCGATAGCGCGGCGGCGGGCCCTGACCTCCGCATCGGTACCGCTCGCTGGCGTGTCTCGCTCGGGATTGCTTCCTGGACCGGAATCTTGTGCAAACTGGACGTCGTTCATCTCGTCATCTCTCATCGTCGAATCGTTCTCGCCGTCATCCGTCCGAGCTGGACGTTCACCGCCATCGCGACGAGGATCACGGCACCTTCCACGAGGATGAACCAGTTCGCACTGATGCCGATGAGGTTGAATCCGTCTTCGAGCACACCGAGCACAATCGCTCCGATTATGGTCCCGACGACGGTGGCCTTGCCGCCAGTGAGAGCTGTTCCACCGATGACCGCAGCCGTGACGCCGGCCAGCATCTCGTTCAATCCGGGAGCCGCCGGGTCAAGGCTTCCAATTCGGATCGAGTCGACAATCCCGATGATGGCCGAGATGAAGGCGATGATGACGAAGCACCATATCTTGACCTGCCGGGTGCGCACGCCGGCCTCGGCCGCACCAAGCTCGTTGCCACCAGTCGCCGTCGTGTGGAGACCGAAGACAGTCCCCTTGAGCAATGCCCAAACGACGAGGGCGAGCCCCAATCCCCACAGGCCCTCGGACCAGTTGCTGATGCCCATGACGGCACCGAACTTCCCCGTCGTGCCAGTCATGTCAGTGGTGATGTCGCTCGAGACGACGAGAACGTATCCCGCGAGCACGTAGTTCACGCCAAGGGTCGCGACGAACGACGGGACCTTCAGCCAGACGACGATGGTCCCGTTGAACGCGCCGATAAGGCAGCAAGCGAGCAACGACAGGCCGATTGCCCAACCGAGCGGCACGCCGTGCTGCCCCATGAACACAACGAACCAAGGCGCAGTTAGGAAAACCTGGCCCGCGGACAGATCGATCTCAGCGAGGTCGAGTAACAGGACCTCGCCCGCGCCGATGACTGCGATCGGCGCGGTGTACTGACACATCGTGATGATGTTCGTGTAGGAGTAGAAAGTCGAGTTGCGCCACGAGAAGTAAGCAATGAGCGCCAGGCAGACGACGACGATCGTCGCCTCCGGTCGGACAAAGAACACATCCGAGACGCGGCGCACGAGCCCCCGCTCCGTGAACCGCGGAGCGGGGGCGCGCACCTCCTCTTCAGGAGTCAGGGGCTGCACCGATCAGTAAAGGATCTTTGTTGGAGGCGAGTAAGCCGTCTCCGCAGCGGCAGCTCCTTCAAAACGCGTGGCGTGCGCCAGGTACGGCGCGACGTTCGCCTTGTTGATGAAGCCAAGACCGGTGTCGGTGTCGCATGGCTTCATCAGACCGGCCGAGATGTTGTACAAGAACAGCTGGACAGTCGGTACGAAACCTTGCAGGTAGGCCTGCTGGTCGATCGAGAAGTCCAGAGCGCCGCTCTTGACGCCGTCGAGCACGGGGAGGCTTACGTCCCATCCCGAGCCGTGCAGGGTCCCGATCAGGTGGTTCTTGGTGATGCAGTCGGCGACGGCCTCTGAGTCACCGTTGTCGACGGCGTACAAGTACTTCACGTCCTTGTGGCCTTCCCACCATGCCTGGACCGCCGTGATCTCGGCGGGAACCAGCGCACCACCGGCAACGACCGCAGTCGCCATCCCCGCCGCCTTGAAGGTGGGCAGAGCGCCGTTGATGCGTGGCTGGATGTTGCCGGTGCCGGGGGTCGCGATGACCATTCCGATGAGGTCACCCTTCTTGAGAGTGGCGACAATCTTCGCCGCGGCAGCGGCACCTGCAGTGAGGTTGCTCTGACCGATGTAGCACATGCGGTTGTTCCCGGGCTCGTCGGCGTTGTAGGCAACGACCGGAATGCCGATGTCCAAGGCATGGTCGACCGGCTTGTTGAAGGCCGTCGGGTCGATGAGCGTCGTGGCGATGCCGTTCACGTGTCCAGCAATCGCGACGTCGATCGCGTTCACCATGTCCGAGACCGCCGAGACCGTCGATCCCGTCCACTGCGGCACCGGGATGCCGAGAATGTGCGCGGCGTCCTGCGTCCCATAAATGGTGGCCGTGAAGAACGGGTTCGTCGTGACGTGGTTCACGAACGTGAACTTGTACGCTGGGTGGCTCGCAAACAACGGGTGAGACTCGTCGCGGTAGGTCGCGGCCCCTGCTCCCCTTTCGCCGAGAATCTCGGCCATGCCTCCGAGGAACGGTACCGAGGCCGCCACTGCGCCGGCATTACGCAAGAACCGGCGCCGCGAGATCTCGTATTGCTTTGGGTCCACCTCGTGGGGCTCAAACTTCGCCATAATCAAATCCCCTTTGGTTGTCTTGTATGCATGTTGTGACTGCGGGAGCCTCCTCGGCCAAATTCCATCGGTCATTGGAAGGCCTAGTCGACAATGCGATTTGCTCCTTTTCGCAGCCTGTCCTCGCCTGACCGGGAAACTGCAGGACTTCCGTCCCACGTACCGGTCGAGCACGAATCTCGAAACCTCTCTGGACAGAGCCGCCTAAGCCGACCCCCTTTCTCGTGGCCAGTGACAGTAAGCCAGGCTGGCGCTCGCGCGCCTTCTGGTCGCGACGGGTCGAACCCGGTGATGGGCACCGCGGATTCCACGTCCGTCACGGATCGCTGCGGGGCGGCTCGACCACCCCTTTGCGAGGCACGGTTCCGCTCCCGCATCGCCAAGGCGGCGCGCGAACTCATCTCGAGTTCGGCGGGCTTGGCCCCCGAAGAGGTCGTAAACGATGACGTCGACGAACCGACGAGACTGCCAACAACGTCCACGGATCCCCTTGACGGGAAGTCCAGAAATCATTGACACCTGGTTTCACGGAATCTTCGGGATGTCACGTTACTGACATGCATTCTGACAAGCAAGGGGAGAGCGATCCGCAGTCGACCCCCGCTGAACTGGGGATTTGTTCACCCCGGCCAGACGACGCCGCGCGGGACTGCAGTTCGATTACGAGACCGACAACTTTCTGCGCGGTGGGGCGGCCTGACGCGCCGCTGCGGGACGCTTCGGGCGACCGGTACGGCGGCGCCCTTCTCCTCTGGAAGGCAGCGACCCGAAGCCGTCAGGCTTGGTCGTCGCCGAGGACCCCGACCGGGCAGCCGACGCCGGTGCCGCCGAGGCCGCAGTAGCCGTCTGGGTTCTTCGCGAGGTACTGCTGGTGGTACTCCTCGGCGTAATAGAAGGGTCCCGCGGCGGCAATCTCGGTGCTCGGCTCGCCGAGCCCGACTCCGGCGAGCACCTTGGCGTAGCGCTCGCGAGTCCTGACCGCCTCGTCGTGCTGCGCGATCGAGAAGGTGTAGATCGCGGACCGGTACTGCGTTCCGACGTCGTTTCCCTGGCGCATGTACTGGGTCGGGTCGTGACCCTCGAAGAAACGCTGCAGCATCATCGCGTAACTCGCGCGTGCCGGGTCGAATACGACAAGGACGACTTCGGCGTGACCGGTCTTGCCGGAGCAGACCTCCTCGTAGGTCGGGTTCGGAGTGAACCCGCCCGCGTAGCCGACCGCCGTCGTATAGACCCCTGTGGCCTTCCAGAAGATCCGCTCGGCGCCCCAGAAGCATCCAAGCCCGAAGATGGCCCGCTCCATTTCCTCAGGGAAAGGCCCGGCGATCGGCGTGTGCAGAACAACGTGGACTCCCGGCTCGATGATCGGCGCGCTCCGACCCGGAAGGGCCCGCGAAGGGAGGACCATCTCCTGCTTGTGCGACGAGAAGAGCGCCATGGCACGAGATTAAGAGGTCCGGCGCACGGGCGAGCGCGGGCCGAGGTCGTGAGTCGCGCCACGCCGCGGGCGCTCAGGTCACCGTTTGGACGGGGCGTCGACGCAGGATGCGCAGGTAGGCGTCCTGGCCGACCGGCCGAGGAGTGACGCGTGCCCGGCAGTCGACGGCGATCGCCTCTTGCGGCGTGGCGAGCACGGGATTCAGGTCGAGCTCGACGATCTCCGGCAGCTCCTCGGAAATGCAGCTCACCCGGTTGAGGACGTCTCGTAGCTGGTCGATCGCCACGGGCTCCGATCCCCGGTAGCCGCGGAGGAGTGGCGCGCCACGGATGGCATCGACCAGGCGCGCCGAGTCGTCCTCGGAGAGCGGGGGAACGGCGAACTGGTGGTCCCCGAGCAGCTCGGTGACCACCCCTCCGAGCCCGAACATGAGCAGCGGGCCGAAGTCCCGGTCGACCGAGAGCCCGACGATCGTCTCGACCCCCCCGAGGACCATCTTCTGGACGGCGACCGCTTCGAGCCGGTCCTCGAGACGTTCCGCCATCGTCCGATACGCCGTGGCGAGGTCCTCGTCCGTTCCGATCCCGAGCGCCACGCCCCCGGCCTCGGTCTTGTGGAGGATCGTCGCGCCCTCGGCCTTTAGCGCGACCGGGTAGCCCACCTGGCGCGCGGCAGCGAGCGCGTCGTCAAGCGAACTGGCGGTGACCGTGTGGGCGAAGGCAATCCCGAACGCGCGGAGTACTCCGCCCAGACGGCCGGTGTCGAGCCAGCCGCCGTCCCGGTTCTCTCTCAGGTACTCGGCGACGATCCCGCGGGCCGCGGCAACATCGACACCAGCAGGGTCAGCAGGCCGGGATACCGGCCGCGCCCGCCATTCCGCGTACGATGACGCCCGCTCCATAGCGCAAGCCGCTCGATCCGGCGACGAAACGACAGTAAATCGGGCCGAAGACAACCGGTCGATCTCGGCGGGGATCGGCTCGCCGAAGATGCAGGCGATGATTGGCTTGTCGCTCTCTCGCGCCACGAGGTCAATCGCGTCGAGGGTCTGCGCGCGCGTCAGCGAGATGAGTGGTGTGACCACCGCGATGGCCGCGTCAACCTCCTCAGCTCCGAGGGCGACACGCAATCCCGCCGTGAGCTCTGCTGCCCCGCCACCCGCCGTCGTATCCACGGGATTGGCAACGGCGCTCGCGGGATTGAGCGTCTCACGTAGAACCTGCTGGGTCGCCTCGCTGAACTCCGGCACGACGAGACCCACTTTCGTGCAGGCATCGGCTGTGAGAATGAGCGGTCCGCCTGAGTTCCCGACGAGGGCGACCCGCCGCCCCCGCGGCAGCGGAGCCGCTCCCAACAGTGCGACGACGTCGAGGAGCTCGTCGAGCCCCTCGACGGCGACAACGCCGGCCGCCGACAACAGGGCGTCCGACGCGGCGACGGGAGTCGCGGCCGCGGCGGTGTGCGATCGGGCGCCCCGCACCCCGGCGACCGTTCTACCTGCTTTCAGTGCGACGATCGGTTTCTTGCGCGCGACGCGGCGCGCGATCCGAAGGAACTTCCTCGGATTGCCAAACGATTCGAGGTAGAGCGCGATGACCTCCGTAGTGGGATCGTCCTCCCAAAAGCACAGGAGGTCGTTGCCGCTGACGTCGATTTTGTTCCCAACCGAGATGAAGTTCGAGACGCCGATCCCGGCGCGGGAAGACTCCTCGAGGAGGACGATCCCGACGGCCCCCGACTGCGTGTAAAGCCCGACCCGCCCCCGCACAGGAGCGACGGGCAAGAAAGTGGCGTTACAACGCACCGCCGGGTCCGTGCTGCTCACGCCGAGACAGTTCGGTCCGACAATGCGCATCCCGGCACGACGGGCCACGTCGAGCAGCTTGCTCTCGAGCAACGCCCCGTCGTGCCCGGTCTCGCCGAAACCTGACGTGATGATGACGAGAGAACGCACTCCCGCAGCCGCCGACTGCTCGACCACCCGAAGCACCTCGGACGGAGGCACGGCGACAACCCCGAGGTCGACGGGCGGCGGCAGTTCCCCGACCTCGGCGAAGGCGCGCACGCCGCACACCGACCTCGCCCGGGGATTCACCGGGTAGACGATTCCCGCGAAGTCGCCGGCCAGAAGCGATCGGACTATCTCGTGTCCGATCCCCCCGGGACGCCGTCCAGCGCCGATCACCGCGATCGAACTCGGACGGAGAAACGACGCGACGCTCGCCGCCATCGCGATCCGCTCGCGCTCCTCGCGGCGGACGAAATACGACGGAGTCGGGGTGAGGTCGAGCCTCACGCGCACGATGCCGTGGACGAGTCGACTGGCTTCGGTCATTCCCGCGTCCTCGAATACGCCGAACATCACGGAGTTGTCCGGCAGCATTTCGGCGAGAAACTGGCTGATCCCTTGTTCCCTTGCGTACGCGGCCAGGCTCTCGAGCAGCAGCGTCCCCACGCCGTGCCCCTGGAACTCCTCGGCGACGACGAAAGCGACATCGGCGTCTTCGGGCTGCTCAAGACGGACGTAGCGGGCGATCCCGACCAAACGTTCTCTCACTAGAGCGACGAGTGCCATCGTGTCGACGTAGTCAACGCGGACCAGCTGCTCGTATCCGGTGCCTGTCAGTCTTGCCTTGGAGCCGAACATGGGGACCTGGACGCCGTCGGCCGGCAGAGAGCGGTGGAAGTCCGCGAGGCGATGCGCGTCACCGGGCAGGATCGGACGGAGGTGAACACCACTCCCGTCGACGAGGAGGGAATCGGCCTCCCAGGTAGTCGGGTATCCGCGCGGCTTGTTCGTCGCGAGCTCCCTCTCGTCAGAGACGCTCACCTTCACCCTCTCTGTCGCCAGTCGCGTCGATGGTCCCGTGGTGCCATCGAGAAAACAAGTGCCACAAGACCCCATGCGGGCACCGCCTTCCGGTGCCGGTCGTCATCGGACGACCGCCCGTCGATCCGAAATGGTCCGGATTCGCCACACCACGAGACGGTAGGGTCTCCGCGAGATGCGTCGTTCCTTTTCTCCCGGAGATCAGGTACAAGGCACGCGCGGTCGCAGCATGCGGAGCGGTCTCTCGATTGGCCGGGTCTGAGCAATGCGTTCTGATAACCGACAGGGGAACTGGCTGACTTGGGCCGTCGGGGCCGAAGGCGACCCGCCGATCTTCGCGCCGGCACTATACGTGGGAACTCTTTACATCTCGGCTGCGCTCATCGCCTGCGTGCTCGCGGCGCTACCCGACCTGCAGTCTTCGAAACGCGTCACGATTCTTGCTTCCGGGATCGTCGCCGTCTGTCTAGGTGTCGTGCTCATCCGAGGACGACCGATGCTGAACGACATCGCGCTCGTGTGTTTCTTCGCCCTCGGGACATCGTGGATGGGGGCCGAGGTCTACCTGCTCGGCGCGGGCAATGTCCTCGCGCTCCTCTTTTGGTTCGCTCCGACTTCGTTCGTTCTGTTGCCGGGGCGCGCGGCCCTCGGGGAGAGCGGATACGCCGCGATCGTCCCGGGAGTGATCTACGGCGCAACGGGGCAGTTCGGGCAAGACAACGCGGCTGGCGCGGCCCGTCAGTGGATCCTCACCGCCGCAGCGATCGCCTTGCTGAGCGCCGTCTTCTGGGTCCTGCGCACGCGGCTGCGCGATCGCAACGGCGTGCTCGGCAAACTCGCCAACGAGCTCTCGATCGGCATCGAGGTCGTCGGGCCCGACGGCCGCTATCGTGCCGTGAACTCGGCGTTGTCCATCATGCTCGGGCGATCGCGGACCGAGATCGTCGGTCGGCATATCGACGACTTCGTCTTCCCCGACGACGCCGAGATGACGGGGACCGCTCTCAGCGGTTTGCTGTCGGGAACCGCGACGTCGACAGTGTTCGAGGGGCGCTTCAGGCGCTCCGACGGTGAGGCGGTGCACGCCATCGTGACAGCGGCGAGCGTCGTTCCCGAACCGAACGGTCCCCACTTCGTTCTCGGGCTCGCGCAGGACGTCTCGGAGCAGCGGCGCCTCGACGCACAGCGAGCGGAATTGGCACAGCTGTTACTGCGGGCCCAGGAGAACGAGCGTCGACGCATCGCCGACGAGGTCCACGACGATCCGCTCCAGACGCTGATCGCGCTCTCGATCCAACTCCAGATCCTCGAGGGCAGGCTCAAGGACAAGAGCGCCCTTGGCGTCGTCGACGACCTGAAACGGGCAGTCGCGCTGTCTATAGAACAGATGCGCAGCCTGCTTTTCGAACTCCATCCCCCGGCGCTGCACCTCGGCGGCCTCACCGAATCGCTCACCGAGTTCATCCGCCGCTATGAGAGCGCGGGCGGACCGAAGGTGCGCTTCGAGAGTTCGCTCGCGACAGAACCGACAGCAGATGAGGCGATCACGCTCTTCCGCATCACGGCAGAAGCGCTCACGAACTCGCGCAAGCATGCTGACGCGCACAACGTCACCGTCAGTGTTCTCGACAGTCAGGGCGGGATCGCGCTCACCGTGGCCGATGACGGCATCGGCATGGACAACGCCACCCAGATCGTCCCCGGGCACCTCGGCGTCGCGTCCATGCGAGAGCGGGCTGAACGGGCTGGCGGGAGTTTCGAGATCTCGTCGACGCCGGGTGCTGGCACGACGGTCCGGGCCTGGATTCCGCGCGGCGATTCCTAACTCGCGACGCCCTCGTCCTGGGACGGCTTTCCCGCGGCCTGACGGATCGCCTCCAGCAGTTCGCCGACCGGTCGGTCCTTCAGCACGTACGACACTGCGCCTGAAGCCATCATGTGATCGCGCGTCGCCTTGTCGTCGAAAGCCGACAGCGCGACGACGCGCGTCCTAAGGCCGCGGCCTCGGATCTCGACCGCGGCGATCGCGCCGCCACCTTGCGGCATGCGGACATCGAGCACCGCGACATCGGGCTCGTGCTCGATGCACAGCTTGAGGGCCTCCTCGGCGTTTCGACCCGCTCCGACGAGCTCGATGTCCGGTTGCTCGGCGAGGAGCCGCGTCAACGCGTCGATGATCGCGCGCTGGTCATCGGCGAGCACCACGGTGATGCGCCGCTCGGAAGAGCGGTGCACGCTAGGTCCGGTCTTCGAGCGAGATGATGCCGTCCCGCGCCGCCACGGCGACTGCTTCGAGCTTAGAGTGCGCGCCGAGCTTTGCGAGGATGTTGCGCACGTGGTTGCGCACCGTGTGCTCCGAGAGGAACAGAAGTGAGCTGATCCCTTCGGTGGACATCCCTTTGGCGAGGAGACGCAGTACTTCGAACTCCCGCTGCGTCAGATCCCCAGCCTTGCCCTGGGGCGCCCGGCGCAAACGATCGAGCAAACCCGAGAGCACGGCCGTCGGGATCAACGACTCACCTCGGTAGGCGGCTCGGACGGCGCTCACGACTTCATGACCGCTCCGGTCCTTGGGCAGGAAGCCCGAGCAACCGGCTTCGATCGATCGCGCGAGAAGCTCGTCTCCTCCGGCCGCTGAAAGCATGACAACCTTCGTTGACGGCCAGCGCCGAAGGATTTCAGTCGCCGCCGTCGCGCCATCCCCGTCGGGCAGCCGGTAGTCGAGCAACAGGACATGCGGGCGCCGCCGTTCCACAAGTTCGATGGCTTCCGCGACGGTCGCGGCAATTCCGACTATCTCGAGATCGCGTTCTTCTCTCAGGAGGACCCCGAGACCCTCAGCGACCATGGCGTGATCATCGACGATACCGACTCGAATGCGCTCCCCCGCGACCCTCGGCGAACCTGCCTCACCCGGAGATTCCACAAAACCGATGATCTCACGCTCCGGTCCCGCATTCACGTATTCGGCATCGTCAAGCAGCGTTTCTGCCGGCGAGTGCATGCCCCCATCGTGTGTCTCTACCTCCACAACGCTCTGCATGTCGAATCACTCACCTTGTGGATCAAAGATTCATCCTCACACGAGTTTCCTCCCCTAACTGATCGAGTACATGACACAACCGCGTTATTCGCCATAACACGCATTACCACGATGTATCAATCGGACAAAGGCGCTTTTGCGCCATCTTGGGCCCGCTCATCAGGGAGATTGAAGAAGTTGTCCCTGTAGTACTTCAGCTCGGCAACGCTCTCGAGAATGTCCTCGAGTGCCCGATGGGAACCGGCCTTCTTCGGGACACGCCCATAGAGGGAGGGGTTCCAGCGCTTGCAGAGCTCCTTCACCGTCGAGACATCGACCGACCTGTAGTGCAGGTATTCCTCGATTTCCGGCAAATGCCAACTGAGGAAACGACGGTCGATTCCGATCGAGTTCCCGCAGAGCGGCGCCCGCCGCGGCTCGGGAACGTGACTCCGAATAAAGGCGAGTGTCGCGGAGCCGGCGGCAGCCAACGACACTCTGGACGCTTCAATCTCGGCGAGCAGCCCCGACTGGGAGTGCATGGTTCGGACGACATCGTCCATCTTCGCGAGGTCGTCGGGCGTCGCAGCCAAGACGAGGTCTGGGCCTTCTTCGACGATCTCGAGTTCGTCGTCCGTGACGAGTGTCGCGATCTCGACGATCACGTGCCGAGACGGATCGAGTCCCGTCATCTCAAGATCCATCCAGACGAGCACCGAAGGGATGGTAGTTCGGACCTCGTCAACACTCGCCGTTGACGCGAGCAGGAGCGCTACCCTGCCGCGATGCTCAACATTCCCTTCACCGCCCTCGATGCCGCAGCGGCGGCGCCCGCCTACGCGCATCAGCGAGATGCGGGAGCAGATCTCGTCGCGACATGTGACGTCACCCTCGAGGCGCGGGGCGGCAGGGCCCTCGTGCCGACGGGCTTTGCAATCGCGATCCCCGAACGACACGCCGGGCTCGTCCTCGCCAGGAGCGGGCTGGCGATCCACCACGGCGTCTCGTGTCTCAACGCCCCTGGACTAATCGATTCAGGATTTCGCGGTGAGGTCCAGGTCGTGCTCTTTAACACCGACCCTCGTGAGTCGTACACGGTGCACCGCGGCGACCGCGTCGCACAGCTCGTCATCGTTCCCATCGAGGTCGCTCGCTTCTTTGCAGTCGAAGAATTGCCGCCAAGCGAACGCGGGCAGGGCGGCTTTGGCCATTCGGGTCCCTGAGGCGACGCCGAGAGGTCCCGAACGATCCAACGGCCGAGCGTCTCCCGTGGCCGGTCGGTATCATGACCCCCACGCGGACGTGGCTCAGTTGGTAGAGCATCACCTTGCCAAGGTGAGGGTCGCGGGTTCGAGTCCCGTCGTCCGCTCCAGCGAGAAGGGTCAACGGGCCAGCGTGGACGCTGTTTTTGGCTCCGCCGAGCCCGACCACGTCCGACCGATTTTGACCACTGCTACGCGCACGATCGCGCACGGATCGCGCACGGAGGTCTCGCCACAGTTCGCTCGACGATCCCGCGACATATTCGCGACCCGCGTCAGTAAAGAGCGATCGCTCGTCGCTCAGACGCCTACTAAGAGAACCGACGATCAGCAGGTCGACGGCGAGGTGAGGTTCGTGAACGAGCCATCGCCGGCACGGAACCACACGCAGTCGACGACGCCGGGCAATGACGTGACGACTCGGTCGACGACCATCTTCACGGTCTGCCACGAAGCGAGGAAGACGGTCGGCTGTCTCCGGGTTGGGTCTGGCACCTGGTCGATGAGAAGCATCACCCTGTGGTCCGCTCGTTTGGCAGCCGCGAGCTGGCCGCGCAGCTTCGCGGTAAGCGGGCCTTCCAATGCCGCGACGACTTGATCTTCGACGCTGGCGGACTCGCCGAGCCACGTCGCGACCTCGACTTTCTCGGCATCCGGCCGGACTCCCCCTTTGAGGATTTGAACGCTGGTGAACCCATCCAGATCGAACCAGTCTTCGCCACTGATGACAGCAGCCTCTGCCCGTCTCAGGACGTCGGAGTAGTAGGCGTCGATTTTCGGTCTGATCCTCGCACGACGCCGCGGCGGCAAAACGCCGACATGTAGACAGCACCCGTAACGGTCTGCGAGTTCCTTGAGAGGACCGCGAAGCATCTGCACCGCTTCGTCCCCTGCTGGGATGACTGTCGGTTCGTAAGCGAGTCGCATGTGATCGATCGCCCACAGCTCGCCGCCGACGCGAGCGACTGCATCGACCGTGAGTGGGTTTCCGGAATCGTCTTCTGGATACGACACGATCTCAGCATCGGCACCGGTTCGCGCTCGGAGTTGACCTAGGAATTCTGCGATCGCTTCTCTCGCGAACTCCGTCGATGGCATGTTCCCATCGTGACACCAGGGGAGAACAGAGGCCGGTCTATGCCGAACGAAGCACGTGGACCGTGGTGGTGTCCCTTGGGGCGAGCCTTGGCGTCGCGCTCGCCAAGCTTGGCGCAGCGATCTTCACTGGTTCGACCGCTCTGGCCGCCGAGGCCGCGCATTCACTCGCCGATACCACCAACGACCTGTCCCTCTACATTGCTCAGCGTCGCAGTGGCCACCCTCCGGATGATCAGCATCCCCTGGGCTACGGGCGTGAAGCCTACTTTTGGGCACTGATCGCAGCCCTCGGAGTGTTCGTCGGCGGGGCTGCATTCGCCCTGCTTGAGGGAGTCGATCCAACCGTCCGTCGACTCCGAGGTCACCGCGGCCAGCCCGACGAGCTGGGGCTTCCCGTCGGTGTCGATCCCCCAGGCGACAAGCACGGGCTCGGCCGGCGCGTGCTCGTGCATCTTGAAGTTCGTGCCGTCGAGGAACAGGTAGTCGAATCGAACCGGGGACAGGTCGCGCCCGGAGAACGCGGCGAACTCGTCCTGGATCTGCCGGCAGATCCGACTCACCGTGGAGCGAGACAGCGCGGCCTCCTCGCCGAGCACCTCTCGAAGGGCCGCTTCGACGTCGCGGTCGGACAGCCCTCGCACCCAGGACGAGACGACGAGCGCCTCGAGCGCGTTCGTCCTCGTCACGCCGAGACCGAACAATGTCGAGCAGAACCTCTCGTCGGTGTCTCGCAGCTTCGGGCGGGAAAGCTCGACCGGGCCCATCGTCGTTCGCACCGCGACCGGCGGCCGCCAGCCGTTGCGCGAACCCGCAGGTGAGTCCTCGGACCTTCGCTCATAGGGCGCTCGGCCGAGGAAGCCGTCGACCTCGGCCTCGATCGCTTGCTGCATGAGGAGCCGGACGGTCGCGCGTCCGACCTCCTCGAGGACGGCCGCGAGGTCACGGTCGGAGCCGAATAGTGCGTCAATCTCGGCACGGACACGCTGGCTGGGGGATACTCGTGGTGCCACGGGTGTAGGTCCTCCTTCGTGAGTTGGTGCTCTTGAAGGAACCTACGCCCGTTGCGCGTTTACACCAGGGATGAGACGCGACCTGCGCAACACCATCCCTGATCTTGGCAGACGGTCGCACGCACGTATCCTTATGAGACATCGGTGCTCGCTCATCTGGTCACCACCACGGTTTGCATCACGTCACGGTGCTAAGGAATGTGTACCCAGTCGGTCGCATGGAGCCCGAAATCGGCGCGAGGTGGCATGCGTTCGCTCGTCCGAGAGGAGCCCCATGAGGGCGAACTCCTTTCTTTTCGCCCGGAGCGTTGCGGTTGGTGCGCTGTTTCTGTCAGGAATGACTCTGGCAGTGACGTCGGCGGTCGGCGCAACAGGGAGCAAGGCCTTCCAAGATTCTCTGCCGGCGAAGGCGGCGAGGCCGCTCTCTGGCGTGAAGGTGTTCGGTTGGGGGTTCGACGACCCCGCCGCCGTCGCCTCGGACGGGACCCACGTCTGGGTGGCGAACCAGGCTGGCAACTCGGTCATCGAGCTTTCGGCCTCGACCGGATCTCTAATCAAGGTGATTAGCGGCTCGAGCTACGGGTTCGACGGCCCTTCAGCCATCGCCTCGGACGGGACCCACGTCTGGGTGGCGAACCAGGCTGGCAACTCGGCCACCGAGCTCTCGGCCGCGACCGGATCTCTAGTCAGGGTGATCCGCGGTGTGATCTACGGGTTCGATCACCCCGATGGCATAGCGAGGAGCGCCACCCACGTCTGGGTGGCGAACCGGGCTGGCAACTCGCTCACCGAGCTCTCGGCCTCGACCGGCGCCCCGGTCAAGGTGATCCGCGGCCCGAGCTACGGGTTCGACGGACCTCGGGGCATCGCCCTGGAGGGCACCCACGTCTGGGTGGCGAACCGGGATAGCAACTCGGTCACCGAGCTCTCGGCCTCGACCGGCGCCCTGGTCAGGGTCGATAGCGGCTCGAGATACGGGTTCGACGAGGTGGTCTCGGGCGTTGGAGGCCTCATAGTCGTCCCAGGCCTTTCAGCCATCGCCTCGGACGCGACCGACGTCTGGGTGGCGAACTCGAATGGCAACTCGATCACCGAGCTCTCGGCCGCGACCGGCGCCCTGGTCCGGGTGATCCGCGGCTCGAGCTACGGGTTCGATTACCCCGAAGGCGTTGCCAGGAGCGCCACCCACGTCTGGGTGGTGAACGCAGATGGCAAATCGCTCACCGAGTTCTCGGCCTCGACCGGTGCCTTCACGAGGGTGATCCGCGGCTTGAGCTACGGGTTCGACGACCCGGTCTCCGTCGTCTCGGACGGCAGCCACCTCTGGGTGGCGAACTTCGGTGGCAACTCGCTCACCGAGCTCTCGGCCTCGACCGGTGCCCTGGCGAGGGTGATCCGCGGCTCGATCTATGGGTTCGCCTACCCCTCGGGCATCGCTTCGGACGGCACCCACGTCTGGGTGGCGAACTTCGGTGGCAACTCGCTCACCGAGCTCTCGGCCTCGACCGGCGCCCTCACGAGGGTGATTCGCGGCTCGAGCTACGGGTTCGACTGCCCTTTAGGCATCGCCTCGGACGGCACCCACGTCTGGGTGGCGAATGTCTATGGCAACTCGGTCACCGAGCTCTCGGCTTCGACCGGCGCCCTCACGAGGGTGATTAGCGGCTCGAGCTACGGGTTCGGCGACCCCGACGCCGTCGCCTCGGAAGGGGGCCACGTCTGGGTGGCGAACTCGAATGGCGACGCGGTCACCGAGCTCTCAGCCTCGACCGGCGCCCTCAGGAGGGTGATCAGCGGCTCGAGCGATCGGTTCCGCAACCCCGACGCCGTCGCCTCGGACGTCACCCACGTCTGGGTGGCGAACCGGATCGGCGACTCGGTCACCGAGCTCTCGGCCTCGACCGGCGCCCTGGTCAAGGTCGACAGCGCCGCCCGCTACGCGTTCTCCTACCCCGAAGGCATAGCCGCGAAAGGGAGCCACGTCTGGGTGGCAAACGCCTTTGGCAACTCGGTCACCGAGCTCTCGGCCTCGACCGGCGCCCTGGTCAAGGTGATCCGGGGCTCGAGCTACCGGTTCGACGATCCCGTCGCCGTCGCCTCGGACGGCAGCCACGTCTGGGTGGCGAACGCAGATGGCAACTCGGTCACCGAGCTCTCGGCCGCGACCGGGGCCCTCACGAGGCTGATCCGGGGCTCGAGCTACCGGTTCGACGACCCCGTCGCCGTCGCCGCGGAAGGGGGCCATGTCTGGGTGGCGAACTCAGATGGCATGTCGGTCACCGAGTTCCGAGCGTCGTGACCGCAGCGAGGGTCGGGGACCACCTCCCTTTTGTGGGTGGCGTTGTGAATGCCGATCGAAAACAAGAGCGCGCGCCGGTCGAAAATCGGAGCACTTTGGGCTTGAAGCTACTTGCTGATCGGAGCTTGGTCCATAGGCTGACTGCCTGAGAGATCAGCTGATGGCTTGGCTCGAGGACGATGCCGCCCACGTCGGCGAGCCGGAGTGCAACGGGGTGGCCTAGCGCTTCATCCGGACCCTGAAGGAGCAGTGCCTGTGGTCCCGGCTCTTCGAGGACACGGACGACTTGCGCCAGACGGTCACTGAGTTCGTCGAGGCCTAGAACAAAGCGTGGCTCATCGAGCGACTCGGACACCGGACGCCCGGGGAGGCGTTCCGCGATGCGACGGCCGCGCAGGCGGCGTGTCAGCTATGACAATTGTCCAACGATCCGGGACCGTAACAGCAGTCCGAGTACTGTCGGTCTCAGCGAGGATTCGAGCGAAGCAGCTTCTGCCCGGGCGATTTTGCTTCTTCAGTCGCCCGACATGAAGGGGAGTCGTGGTATGGGTTTTCCTTCTCGTAGCTCCTTGGGAGTGGGAAGGTGATTCGTTCTCTGATTGCGCGTTTTCGCCATGAGATTTTGGGATTCATGGTTATCATCTTCGTAGCGGGACCGGTGTTGTTCACTAACCGCGGATTCAACCTCGAGTTTACCAATGCTCTGTGGCTGGCGCACGTTCAGGCGAGCACCTTGGGGTCGGGGATATTTCCCTCGTATTTTTTGAACACTTCTGGAACAGTCAGTGCTGGGATATTCAATCCTATGTTCGCTTTTTATGGGGGGACCCTTTACGCGTTGATCGGAGAGTTTGCGCGCCTCTTTAATGGCAATGTTGTTTTGGCTTTAGATGTACTCGTAGTCGGTCTGATTGTTTATGCGTATTTCGGCTTGTACTGGATATGCCGACAGCTGGGCATCGCGGCGGCGTATTCGCATTTTGTCCCGATCACGTATGTAACGAGCGCCTATTTCATCACCATCCTCTACGGCCGCGGTGATGTGGCGGAGTTCGCAGCTGTCGGCGTGTTTCCGATGGTGGTCGCGGGCGGCCTGGCGCTGCTGCAGGAGCCGAACTGGTCGCCGAAGGCGACGGTGTTGTTTGCTTCGGGGCTCGTGATCTTCACTGGGAGCCACAACATCTCGCTTGTGTGGGGAACCTCGCTCCTCCTAGTTCTGCTCGTGCTCGAACTCGTTGTCGTTCGTCCGAAAGTTGCGTGGAGGAGGATCGGCCGCATTCTTGTAATTGCCGTTCCAGCTGTCATGCTCAACGGTTGGTTTCTGGTTCCGGATTTGCTCTACGGCCGGGATACAGCGATTGCCGCGAGCAATGGGGTGTCAGGATTCTTTTTCGACTCGTACCGGCTGTTGTTTAATTTCCTGCGTACCGTGCCTGATGCGTCGACAACTCCAGGACTGTTCGTTCAGGTGCCAGTGTACATGCTTCTTTGGGCTGTGGCCGTTGGCGGAGCGGCTGTCTTTTCGGCGAAGTTTCGGTCGTTGAGGCGGCCGTTTTTCATGCTTGCAGTCATGTTTGGCGTGATCCTCGGGCTTATCATGGACTCGGCACTGTGGCGATCGATGCCAAGCCCGTGGTCGTACATTCAGCTTCCATATCGGCTCGTCAGCTATTTGACCCTTATTATTGCAGGGTTTGTGGGTATTGGGGTTTTTGTTACCGAGAGATTGGTGTCAGAGGGAATAGGTCGTGGTATTCATTTGGATTCCCTCCTCAGAGTGTCGTTAGTGGCGGCAGTTGCAATGAGCTTCGCGCTGTGTGCGTGGCAGTTGTGGATTCCTCGAACGCTGCCGAAACCGGTTGGGACCGTGTCGGGTTATGCGGACCGTTATGACGTGGTGGCATCGATCCACGCGACGCCCAAGTCTTGGTACGCGGTGGGCGACTACGCAGACAGATCGCAGCCGACGATCAGCGTCAGCCCTGGTGAGGTGATGTGCGAGGTCGCCATTAGTCCCGAGAAAGTCAACAGTCACGGGGACGGTGTCTCGACGGTCGTTCTTGCGCCGTGGGGAAGTGGACCAATCAAAACGAACATTGTGGCTGGCCCGTATCTGGCGGTGATCGGGGGAGGGGTCGCGCGTATCGGAACAAGCCCGAACGGCCTTGCTGTTGTCGCGCGTCGCGAACCCGGGACTGAGTCCGGAAATGCCGTGATCAAAGGATGGGCCGTAGATGACAAGAAGCTAGAACCCGCGAAAGAAGTGTTGGCGGTGAAGGGAGACCGAGTCATCGCGATGACCAGACCTGACATCTACCGGGCCGACGTAGCTAAGTACCTCGCCTCCAAGGCGACAGCTTATAGTGGTTTCTTGCTAAAAGTTCCCGCGTATATGATTCAACAACATCTGCAGATCTACACACTAAATTCAGATGACACGGTGTCGAGACTTAGTGGCCTTTCAAGTTGTGTTTCGCCTATCGAATTTGGCAGAACCTTGCAATTCGTGCGCGGCGAAAATGGGATATTGTACCGAGTTCAAGCGAGTAGCGGGTCTCCTGGTTATGTCGATGAGATCGAGCTACCGGTATTGATCACGGTCAACACCGCCCGAAGCTTTGGGGTTATCGCGGGTCGTGTATCAAGTGTATTTGCTAGCTGCATGTTTCTAGGTCTGGCGGTTTATCTAGCGCCGGTGGTGCGAAGAAGACGAAGGTTCTGACTGGACTTCACCGCTTCATTAGCTGATCCGCCGATATTGGACTTCACGCGAGTTTTCTGTTCGGATCCGAGGCAACGCTTCACGACGTCGTGTGATACTCATGGAAACTGTCCAACGCGACGAGCCGGGCCCGCAACACCCGCACGAGCGCCCCCGTCGCGGCAT
>DASPQJ010000010.1:0-29834 GCA_035625025.1 Acidimicrobiales bacterium | reverse complement strand
CGATGATGATCCAGCCGCATATCCCGGACGAACCGATCCGACCGCCAGTGCCTCGACAAGATTGTGTCCAGAGTCCGCGATCAGCACGTTCCCAGCGCCATCGACAGCTATGCCCGCCGGAGCGTCAAGTCCGACTGTGGTTGCTGGCGCGCCGGAGCTCGTCGGCGTCGGCGTAATTCTTGCCCTTCCGAGACCAGCGATCACGTATAGATCACCAGGGATCCACGCGGCCCCCGTCCCAAGCACGTAACCCGGATTCGTCGCACTCATGGCGAGTACCTCGACCTCATCGTCTCCGGTGTCGGCAATGAGAACGTTGCCGTTTTCGTCCACCGCAACGCCTTCGGGCGAGCCGAGACCCGTCGAGGCTGCCGCCGATCCCGTCGTGACTGGTGCGGGCGAGCGCGCCACGTCGCCGGCGATCACGTAGACGGTTCCCGGCGTCCACGTCGCGCCGGATCCGATCATGTACCCGGGATCGGCGGTGCTCTCGGCGAGGACTTCGACCTCGCTCCGAAAGGTGTCGCAGACGATGACGTTGCCGCTCGCGTCGGCTGCGACGTCCTCGGGTCGCTCGAGTTCCGTCTCGAGGCCTGGCGTGCCTCCAGTGGTCGGCGCCGTCGTGGCGCCTCCGGCGATCACCGAGAAATCCGCGGCGCCAGAAGCCCCTGCTCCCGGGATCGACCGCCACACCCCAACCCCAGCGACGCCGAGCGCCGCGACGACAGCCAGACGGCATACGACTCTTCCCGCGACCTTGCGAGACCCGCCCATCTCCCCTTGCGCCTCCTCCTTGGCCTTGTCGGCCCGCGGCAGGACGCGGGCCACCCACTACGAACTGCCGTATGTCACGCAAACGACCGACTGCCAAGTCAGAACGCGGGTAATGGGACCATATCGGGACTGACATGCCGCGAGCGAATCGCGAGACGAGGGACGCGACCTGCCACAAACGCCGCCCATCGCCTGGCAAGGGCACTCTGCCCGAACGCTCCGTACCGCGTAGACGCGTGCTCGTCACTGCGGCGCTCCGCTTCGCCGGAATCGGGTTCCCGCGTGGAGCGGTAGCGTGATGCGTGTCGCTCCACTACGAAGACGGTCAGGTGGCCATCCATCGCCTGGTTGTCGGACCCATTGACAACAACGTCTTCGTCGCGCGTTGCAAGACGACGGGCGAATCGCTCCTGGTCGACGCGGCGAACGAGCAGGAGCTCCTGCTCGAGACCTGCCGGGAGCTCGACGTCCGGCAGATCGTCGAGACCCACGGCCATTGGGACCACATCCAGGCGGTTCCTGCGCTGCGCGAAGCCGGTTACAAGGTGGCGGTGGCCGCGGGGGACGCCGCGATGCTGCCCTCCTACGACCTGCTTCTCGAAGACGACGCTGTCATCTCCGTCGGCCGGTTGCGCGTCCGCACGATCCACACGCCGGGGCACACCCCCGGTTCGACGTGCTTTGTTGTTGAAGGCTCACCGGTGCTGTTCTCGGGCGACACCCTGTTCCCCGGGGGTCCTGGGAACACGACCTTTCCAGGCGGCGACTTCGCTCAGATCATCGCCTCGATCGACCGCCGCCTGTTCACGCCGCTGCCCGCCGAGACGATCGTCATGCCGGGGCATGGTGCGGACACGACGATCGGCGACGAGAGACCCCATCTCGTGGCGTGGGTCCGCCGCGGTTGGTGAGCGGACAATTTCCCCTATTCGCGTAGTGCAAATCACGATAAACGCATAACATGGGGACGTGACGACCTTGACGGCGAGTGCCGAAGAAGCACCCCGGCGCGACAAGGCCTCCGGCCCCGGACGGGTTCGTCCCCTCCTGTTCGTCGAGGATCTGCACGCCTCGGCTGCCGGCAACGCGATCCTCAACGGCGTCGACCTCGTCGTCGGGCCCGGTGAGCTCCACGCCGTCATGGGACCGAACGGCTCCGGCAAGTCGACCCTCGCGAACGTCCTACTCGGCAGCCCCGGATTCACGGTCACCAGGGGCCGGGTCCTCTACAAAGGCGAGGACATCACCGGAATGACCACGGATGAGCGGGCCAAGAAGGGCATGTTCCTCGCTTTCCAGTATCCCGAGGAAATCCCCGGTGTCCCGATCGCTCAGTTCCTCCGCCAGGCTGTCGCCGCGCGACGTGGGTCCGACGTCTCGGTGATCGAGGTCCGCGTCCAGATCCACGAGTGGCTGCAGCGGCTCGGGATGGACGTCGGTTTTTCTTCCCGCTACCTGAATGACGGCTTCTCCGGCGGCGAGAAGAAGCGCAACGAGATCCTCCAGATGGCGCTGCTCGAACCGGATCTCGCGATCCTCGACGAGACCGATTCCGGCCTGGACATCGACGGTGTGCGGATCGTGGCCCGCGGTGTGAACGAGGTCAGGGCGCACCGGCCCGAGCTCGGAGTCGTGATCGTGACGCACTATCGCCGGATCCTTGACGAGCTCATGCCCGACGTGATTCACGTCCTCATCGACGGGCGCATCGTCGAATCCGGAGGACCTGAGCTCGCGGCGCGACTCGACAGCGAGGGCTACGAAGCGTGGCGCAATTGACCGAGTCCCTGGACGTGCAGGCGCTGAAGAAGGACTTCCCGCTTCTGTCGCGCTCTGACGGCGACCGTCCGCTCGTCTACCTCGACTCCGCCGCCTCGGCCCAGCGCCCCCAGTCCGTGTTGGACGCGATGGACGTCTACTACGCGACCACCCACGCCAACGTCCACCGCGGTGTCTACGCCATCGCCGAGGAGGCGACACGCCAGCTCGAGGCGGCGCGGGCGAGCCTCGGTCGCTTCATCGGAGCCCCGCACCCGCACCGTGAGGTCGTCTTCACGAAGAACGCGACCGAGGCGATCAACCTCGTCGCCTACGCCTGGGGACGTCAGAACCTGCGCTCCGGCGATGTCGTCGTTTTGAGCGAGATCGAGCACCACGCCAATCTCGTGCCCTGGCTGATGCTGAAAGACGAGCTCGGGATCGAGCTTCGGTTCATCCCGCTCGGCGCGGACTTCCACCTCGATCTCTCGCAACTCGACCGGCTCACCGAAGGCGCCAAGCTCGTCGGCGTCACCGCGGCGTCGAACGTGCTCGGCACGATCGTGGACCTCGACCCGATCGTCGCCGCGGCGCGCGCCGCCGGCGCGGTCGTGCTTGTCGACGGGGCACAGCTCGCACCGCACCGACCCGTGGACGTGGCCGCGATGGGAGCTGATTTCTTCGCTCTGACGGGCCACAAGATGCTCGGTCCGACCGGGATCGGGGCGCTCTGGGCCCGGACGGAGCTGCTCGAGGCGATGGCGCCGTTCCTCGGCGGTGGCGAGATGATCCGCGATGTCACGCTCGACGGCTTCACGACGAACGAGCTCCCGTGGAAGTTCGAGGCCGGCACGCCGCCGATCGCCGAGGCGATCGGGCTCGGCGCCGCCGTCGCTTACCTCGAAGGTGTCGGGCTCGACCGCATCGGCGCGCATGAGACCGCGCTCGTCAACTACGCGCTCGGACGACTCGCCGCGGCCTACGACGTGATCCGCGTCTTCGGACCGGCGCCGGATCCGGTCCGCCGTTCCGGCGTGATCTCGTTCGCCTTCGGCGAGGTGCACCCCCACGACGTCGCGCAGGTGCTCGACCAGTCAGGTGTGTGCGTCCGCGCGGGCCATCACTGCGCCAAGCCCCTCATGCGGGTCCTCGGAGTCTCGGCGACGACGCGGGCGTCGCTGTACCTCTACAACGACGAGTCCGACATCGACGCCCTCGTCGACGGGCTCGGCGCGGTGCAAAAGCTGTTCTCCTGAGATCTCTACGGCCCCAGCTGGAACGGGGAACGGAAAGGCGGGTACGGGCGCGACGAAGATGAATGAACTCGAAGACCTCTACCGCGAGATCATCCTCGACCATTACCGTTCGCCGCGTAATCGCGGCGAACTGCCTGTCCCTCCCGCACACCGCGTCGAGGGTTTCAATCCGCTGTGTGGCGACGAGATCGTGATCTATCTCGAAGTGCGCGACGGAGTTCTGGCCGATCTCCGAATCGACGGGCGGGGTTGCTCGATCAGCCAGTCCTCGGCCTCGATGATGTCGGCCGCGGTCAAGGGTCGCCCCCTCGACGACGTGCGCGGCCTCGTGCGGTCGTTTAAGTCGATGATGGCGATCGACGGCTCGCTCTCCGAGGAGGACAGCTCCCCGACCGAGCCGGTCGATCCCGCCACCCTCGGCGAGCTCGGCGCCCTCCAGGGCGTCGTGAAGTTCCCGGTCCGCATCAAGTGCGCGACGCTCGCCTGGAACGCGCTCGTCCAGGGCCTCGACGAGGTCGCTGCCGGTCTGGTGACCGAGGCCTGACGCTCAGACGAGGGGGTCGAGGTCCTCTCTGAGCCCGAAAAGCCCCAGCGCGCCTTCGAGTCCCGTGATCTCGATGTCGTCGCGACGGCGAGCCAGCCACGCCTCCCGCGAGAGCCGGAGGCACTGCAAGCGGTCGCGTTCGGTGCCGCGCAGCGCGAGCTCTCCGCCGTTCGGGACGTAACCGACCTTCTCCGAGACGCGAATCGACGGGAGGTTCCAGTCGAACGCCGCCGAATGCGCCTCGAGCGCGCCGAGGCCTCGAAACGCCAATTCGACGACGGCGGCTCGCATCTCGGTGCCGATGCCGCGTCCCTGGGCGCGCCGCACGAGCCAGGAACCGGTCGTGACCGAGCGAAGCGTGACGAAGTTCTTCGCCACGAGGTCCTGCACCCCGACGGGCTGGCCGTCGACGACGACCGCGAGCGAGAGCCACCAATCGTCGACCGACCAGCTCGCCCGCTTCGACCACCACCATTGCAGTGACTCCCGTTCCCGCCGGGGCGACTCGACCTCGGTCCAGGCGACGCGGAAGGGCTGGCGGCCTGGTTCGTGGATCCCTTCCGAGGGAATCGTCGCCAGGACGGCGAGGTCCTCGTCGCTCGGGTAGCGAAGCGCGAGGCGGGGGGTCCGCACGACGATCTCGTGGAGCGGCCAGAGGTCCGCCAAGGGGTGTCCGGAGGTCATGCCCGATGATCCCACGACGGGAACGGGTCTAGTCCTTGTCGACGACGAGTCCCGCGAGATCCGGTTCGAGCACGACCGCACGTCCCGCGACGCGGAGATCGGCGAGCGCCACCTCTCCGGCCTCCCGCACTCGGGTCGCGGCCGTCCTCGAGGTGCAGATCCCGAGCAGGCTCGTGCCGGCTCCGGACCAGCAGACGGTCGTCGCGCCCCCGGCGACGAGGCGCTCGAGCAGCTCGGGCGCCTCCGGGAACAACACCGAGCGCGCCCGCTGGTGGAGACGGTCCTCGCCCGCGGCCGCGACGAGCTGCGTCGCGTCGGCGAGACCGCCCAGGAGCAGGCCGAGACGACCGAGGTTCACGACCGCATCGGCGAAGGGAACATTCGGCGGCAACACCGCCCGGGCCTCTTCGGTCGCGAGCACGCGCTCGGGAATTACGACGACGAAGGCGAGCGACGGGTCGAGTCGCAACCGGCAGGTGACCGGACGTCCGCCCACGAAGGTCGCGGCGACCAGTCCGCCGAGGACCGCGGCGGCGGCGTTCTCGGCGTGGCCGTCGAAACCGGCCGCGACCGCGAGCGGGTTCTCCGACCCCGCGGCGGCCGCCGCGGCGGCCGCGAGCGCGGCGGAGGAACCAAGACCCCGTCCGACGGGGATGGCCGAGCGCACGGTGATCGCGAGGTGATCGTGGCCGACGACCGCCGTCGCGACCCGGACGGCGAGGTGCGAGGCGTCCTGGGGAAGGTCGGCACCTTCGCCCTCGGAACGGATCTCGAGACGTGCCGCCGGTGTGATCTCGACCTCGACGGCGAGCGCCAACGCGAGCGCGACCGCATCAAAGCCCGGTCCGAGGTTCGCCGAGGAAGCAGGGGCCCGCGCGCGCATCGTGGCGTCAGCTTGTCCGCCCGACGCGCCGTGCGCACGTCCGCGGACCGGCGTTCGCCGACGGGGTCGATCCCCGACAGGTCCCGACGCTGGCGGCCCCCGTCACCGAACAATCGCTGCGCCGGGGAACGGCGTTCGTCGTGGGGCGCGCCCTCAGCGCGGGATCTCTTCGTACTCGTCGAGGGTCAAAAGGACCGTCCGGGCTTTCGATCCTTCCGACGGCCCGACGATTCCCCGCCGTTCGAGCAGGTCCATCAAGCGTCCGGCGCGGGCGAAGCCGACACGCAGCTTGCGCTGCAACATTGACGTCGAGCCGAGCTGGGACCGGACGACGAGATCCATCGCCTGACGGAGCAGCTCGTCATCGTCGTCCTCGCCGAACAAGCCACCGTTCGACCGGTCGTCCTCGTCGCCGACGATGCCGGCGACGTAGAGCGGGTCGCTCTGGCGCCGCCAGTGGGCGACGACGCTGTGCACCTCCTCCTCGGAGACCCACGGGCCTTGGATCCGGCGCGGGATGCTCGACGAGGCGGTGAGGAGCAGGAGGTCACCGCGACCGATGAGCCGCTCGGCGCCCGACTGGTCGAGGATCACGCGCGAGTCGGCGAGCGACGACACCGAGAAGGCGAGGCGAGACGGGATGTTCGCCTTGATCACCCCGGTGATGACGTCGACCGACGGGCGTTGGGTCGCGATGACGAGATGGATGCCGACCGCGCGGGCCATCTGGGCGATGCGGCAGATCGACTCCTCGACGTCCCGGGCCGCAACCATCATGAGGTCGTTCAGCTCGTCGACGACGAGAAGGACGAACGGCAGTCGCTGGTACCGCGTCCGCTCGAGGCCGTCGGAGATCTCGGCGTCGTCCACCGCGGCATCGTGTGGGACGATCGGCCCGTCGAAGGGGCCTTCCGCGAGGTCGCCGCGGTCGACCGCGGCGTTGTAGCCCGTGATGTCGCGCATCCCGACCTCGGCGAGGAGGTCGTAGCGACGTTCCATCTCCGTGACGGTCCATGCCAGCGCGTTCGCGGCGCGCTTCGGATTGACGACCACCTCGGTGAGCAAGTGCGGGAGACCGTTGTAGTGACCGAGCTCGACGCGCTTCGGGTCGACGAGGATCAACCGGACCTGCTCGGGCGTCGATCGCATCAATATCGACGTGACGACGGAGTTGATGCAGGAGGACTTGCCCGAACCGGTGGCCCCCGCGATGAGGAGGTGCGGCATCTCGGCGAGGTTCACCATCACCGGGCGGCCGGCGATGTCGCGTCCCAGACCCACCTCGAGCGGGTGCAGCGCCCGGTGGGCTTCCGGTGTCGACAGGACGTCGCCGAGCGTGACAAGACGGCGGTCGTGGTTCGGAACCTCGACGCCGATCGCCGAACGGCCCGGGATGGGGGCGAGGATGCGGACGTCGGGAGAGGCCATCACGTAGGCGATGTCCTTGGAAAGGCTCGTCACCTGCGCGACCTTGACGCCGGGAGCGAGCTCGAGCTCGAAACGTGTCACCGTGGGGCCGACCGTGAAGCCCGTCACCCGCGTCGCCACACCGTGGGACGACAGCGCGCCTTCGAGGAGTTTGCCGCGCTCTTCGACCCCCTGCCGATCGGTCCCGAGCTCCTTCGACCGCCTCAGCAGACGCTCCGGGGGGAGTTTCCAGTTGCTCGGTGCCGGGACGACACCGAGCCCGAGCTGCTCGACGACGGTGCTCGGGGGGAGGAAGTCGGCGGCAGGAAGCGGCGAGATTCCGTGCGGGGCCGTGGCGACACTTCCCTCGTCGACCAGGGCGTGATTCCCGCCGCGCTGGCCGTTGCGCCGGCCCGCTCTCGTCTGTGCCACCAACGACCCCAGCCCGGAGGTTGGATCAGCCTCGATCGCGTCGTCGGCGTTGAGGGCCCAGTCGATGAGGGCCGGTTCCGTCGCGGGCGCCGTCTCGGCGACGGTCTCAGGCTCCTCAGACGGGCGGTCGGTGGAGAAACGGGCCGCCGCCCGTCGCGCCGCGCCGAGGGCGTGCCCGACGCCGAGCACCCCCTGGCGCACCGAGCGCGCACAGCAGGCACAGGCAGCGACGAAGGCGATCGCCCCGAGGACGATGCCCGCGCCGGCCGTACCGATGACGTCGCGCAGCCCGCCGCCGATCGCGGCGCCCGTGAAGCCGCCCGCGCCACCGAGGATCCTCGCCGTGGCGCTCGCGGCCGGATGCCCACCGGCGAGATCGCCGAGGCCCGCGGACGACAGCGCCAGGACGACGAGCGCTACCAGCGCGCCGGGCGCGCCGCGCCGGGCCCGACCGGAGACGAGCGTCCAGCCGACGACGAGGAAGCTGAGCGGCAGTACGTCGAGGCCCCACCCGAGGACGGCTGCGCCATCGCGACGGACGTAGATCCCGGCCCGGCCGAGGAGGTTGAAATGGACCGCCAACACCGCGAGGGCGCCGACGACGAGGAGCAGCCAGCCCCAGATTTCGTCGGGTTCGCGCGCGATCTCGTCAGCCGCCGGGCCCCGGCGGGCCGCGGCGCCACGTGAATGCGCGCCGCCCCGGACGTTGCCGCCGTGCCCCCGCGTCATCACGGTTGCGGCCCGTCTCGTCGCCGTCCGCCTGGGGCGCGACGTCGTCGCTGACGATCCCTTTGCTGCAGCCACAGTACGAACAACGCTAACACCAGCAACGATTCCAAGCGCGCTGCGCCGCGGGCTGTCGCGAGGTCGTCAGCGGTACGCGGCCTCGGGATAGGTCAGGCCAATCTGGCGACGACACTCGTCGAGGATCCTCATGATGGCGATCGAGTCGTCGAGCGGGACTAGCGGGCTCTCGCCAAGGCCGGATCGCAGACAGCGCACCACCTCGGCGATCTCGTGGACGTAGCCAAGTCCCTCGGCGGGCGGCGTCAGGCGACGCGGCGGTCGGTTCGGCGCGACCACGTTGAGAGCGCCGATCTCGTGGAAGGGCGCGGTGATCTCGACCCGGCCCTCGGTCCCGGCGAACACCGCCGACGTGTCGATCTCCGACTCGAGCGACCCCGCGAGCGCCGCCGTCGCCCCCGCCGGCCAGGACATCGCCACGACGACACTGCGGTCGACACCGCCTTCGAGACGGGCGAGGGCGCGAATCTCGACCGGCGGACCGAGCGTCGCGAAGGCGAGCGTGATCGGGTAGACGCCGACGTCCAAAAGGGCCCCGCCGGCCTGGTTCGGGTCGACCAACCGCCGGGAGTGCTCCTCGGTCACCGCGAAGCCGAGCGCGGCCCGCAGGTGGCGGACCTCGCCGATCTCGCCGGACGAGAGCACCCGGACGAGCTCCGCGAAGCCGGGCCGGCAACGCATCCACATCGCCTCCATGAAAAAGACGTCGGCGGCACGCGCCGCCCGCACGAGCTCCTCGGTCTGGGAGGCGTCGACCGTGAGCGGCTTCTCGCAGAGAACCGCCCGGCCGACTTCGAGGCAGTGCCGCACGGCCGGATAGTGGGCGTTGTGGCTTGCGCCGACGTAGACGACGTCGACGCCGTCGTCTTCAATGAGTTCGGCGTAGGACCCGTGGACCCTGGGGATCCCGTGCGCCTCGGCGAAACGACGGGCCGACTCCTCGGTCCGGGAACCGACGGCGACGACCTCGCAGTCGGGGGTGAGGCGGATCTCGTCGACCAACATCGTCGAGATCTGGCCCGTGGCGAGGATCCCCCAGCGCACGGGACGGTCGGATGGCAGCGGTGCAGGCACGGGCAGACTAGCGGCGGACGGCTGGCAGGGATCGGATCCGACCACCGTAGCGAGGGACACACCTCCCCGCTGCCAGTCGCTTCTCCGGTCTCGGATCCCGTCGAGCTGGGCGCGGGCCGCGCTGCGACGGCCCGAAATCGGTCGGTTGGGTCGTCAGTCCCTTCAAATCCGCTTCTTGATCTGCTCTACTGGCGGTGTGCTCGACTTCGGTTCAGGAGTCGCCTTCTCGCTCGCGCTCCTGACCGGCGCGTTCCTCTTCCTCACGAGCGCCTGGGCACGGCCGAGGTCGGCGCAGCTCGCGTCCGAGCATCTTCCGGCCCCGGCCTGGGCGGGGTCGGCGCAACCGGGCTGCTCCCATCCGGCGACGCGGCTACCCCCACTCCCGGTTCGGCGGGCGCGGGTCCGCGACGCCAGTCGCCGCCGGCCCGGGGCACCGGGGTGCAGGCACGACTTTGGGCGACAACTTGGGGACCAGATTGACATGAAATGCGTTCATCTTGTCTTCAGATTCCTTCTTCGGTAACCTCAGCACTATGCATGAGCCCCGTGGGTCACTTGTTCACCAGGAGGTTCCGGACCTCGCCCCGGCGATCTACCGGCAGCGCCTGGTCATCGAGGGCCGCCCGGCCGCGCCCATCGACGACGTCGCGATCCGCCGCTACCTCTGCGAGCTCTCCGACGTCTGCCGGATGCACCGCCTGATCGAACCCGTCACCCACCGTTCGAACGCCTTCGGCTGGGCCGGCTGGGTCCACTGGGAGTCTTCGGGCGCGCACTTCTACGCCTGGGAGCACCCCGCCCTGTTCTTCAGCGTCGACATCTACACCTGCGCGCCCTTCGACGCCGATGCGGTCGTCGAGTACACGAAGACGTTCTTCGCCGCCGGCGAGATCGTCGCCCGGGAGTTCTGAGCCCCGATGACCCGGCCGTGACCAGCGTCGAGGCTGACAGATCGGACCTCGAGCGCCTCGCCCGGTCGGTCATCGGTGAAGGCACCACCGAACCGTTCGGCGCCTACGTCTTTCTGCCCGACGACCCGGCAGCCGAGCTCGGCCGGCAGGTCGAGCGGAGGGTGTTCCTCGAGGCGTTCGGCAACACCGCCGAACTGCTCGACACCGAATACGGACCGTACGACGCGACGAGCCTGTTCTTCACCATCCTCGACCACCGCCGCCTTTGTCCAGCGGGCATGATCCGGATGATCGTGCCGACGGACGGCGGACCGGGGCTGAAGACGCTGAACGACATCGGCCCGATCTGGAACGAGTCGGCGGAATCGCTCCTCAGCCGCAGCGGGATCAGGCTTTCACCCGCCCGGACGTGGGACATCGCGACGCTCGCCGTCGACCCGGAGTACCGCAGCGCCGCGGCGACCGGGCTCGTCGCCCTCGGCCTGTACCAGTCGATCGCGCGCACCGGCGAAGCGCTCGGCGTCGAATGGGCGGTCGCGATCCTCGACCGCGCCGTGTATCGCATGTCCAAGGCGCGTTTCCACCAGCCGTTCTTCGCCCTGGCCGACGGCCGTCCCTACCTCGGATCACGCGACAGCCTGCCGATCTACTTCTGCGTCTCCGACTGGCGACGGCGGCTCGCGATCGCGGACCCGTCGATGCACGGAATCATCTACGAAGGAGTCGGCATCGAACCGGCCCTCCGGCCCTTGGATCTCGCCCAGGCAACGGCGCTCGTGAGCCAGATCTATTCGGCACCGGAATTCAGGCTGACGGGCGCCGCGACGTCTGGTCCTTTGCGGGTTGCAGCTTCGAAGACAGCTGAACCGGAACAACCGGCTGTTTTTCCTCCGTCGCGCCGTAGGGCTGCGACCGGGTGAGGAGTCCGATGACGTCGATCAACTGGTCGGCGCGGACCGGGCGGGCGTAGAAGTAGCCCTGGGCCACTTTGCAACCGAGATTCGCCAGGTTCCGAGCCTGTTCGGCCGTCTCGACACCCTCGACGATCGTCTGGATCCCCAACGCCTGGCTCATCGCGATGATCGCCGCGACGAGAGACCCCGACGGCGCCGCCTCGGCGCCGTTCATGTCGGCGACAAAGCTCTGGTCGATCTTCAAGATGTTGACGGGAAGGCGTTGCAGGTAGGCAAGCGAGGAGTACTTCGTCCCGAAGTCGTCGACGGCGATGAGGACACCGAGTCGACGCAACGCCGTCAACGCTGCGATTGAAACCTCCGGATCGTCCATCATCTCGGACTCGGTGAGCTCAAGCGTGAGAGCCGAACCCGGGATGCCGTGCACGGCGAGGGAGCGCCCGACGCGCTGCACGAGCAACTCGTCTTTCAGCTGGAGAGCGGAGAGGTTGACCGCCACCGTGAGGTGCTCGAGGCCGGGCACGGCGCGACACACCGTCAGTTGACGCAGCGCGTCGTCGAGCACCCAGCTGCCGATCTCGCAGATGAGATCGTTCTCCTCCGCGAGCGGCACGAAGCGCTTCGGAAGCAGCACACCGAGATTCGGGTGCGCCCAACGGACGAGGGCTTCGAAGCCGAGGACCTCGTTGCGGTTCATTCTCACGATCGGTTGGAACACCAGGTGGAGCTGGCGGTGCTCGACGGCGCGGCGCAGGTCCCGTTCCATCTCGACGCGTTCGGTGAGATGCTGCCGCATCGTGTTGTCGTAAACGGCGACGGCGTCGCGACCGGCCTCCTTCGCCTGGTGCATCGCCGTGTCGGCGTCCCGGAGGAGAACCTCGGGGTCGAACGAGTAGTCGGGAGTGACGAAGGCGATACCGATGCTCGCCGTGACAAAGAACTCCGACCCGGCGATGAGGAATGGCGCGCGCAGACTCGCGCGCAGCCTGTTCGCGAAGGCGCGCGCTTCGGAGATGCCGACGCTCCCGCCGAGGACGACGACGAACTCGTCGCTCCCGATCCGGCTGACGAGATCGCCGGCGCGGGTGTTCTCGCAGAGGCGCCGCGCCACCTGGATGAGGAACTCGTCGCCGTGAGTCGGGCCGAGGGTGTCGTTGATGAGCTTGAACCGGTCGAGGTCAAAAAAGAGCAAGCCGACGGGGGCTCGGTTCGGCGCAGATTTCTTCACCATTCGCCGAAGGTGCAGCTCCATCGAGTGGCGGTTCGGAAGCCCGGTGAGCTCGTCGTGCAACGACTGGTGGAGGAGCCGTGCTTCCGAGAGCTCGGCGGATCGCACCGCCTGGACGATCTGCAGGATCCCAGTCGTCGTCAGGGCGACAATGGTCGCGAAGAGCGCCAGCCGTTCGCTGGTCACGTAGTGTCGCTGCTGCAGAACGAGGATCGCGGGAACGAAGAAGGCGACACCGACGAGCGCGATCCGCCCGGGGGTCCAGCGGGGACTGGGTTCGCTGGCGCGCTCGGTGAGGTTGCGCATCGAGGGATCGAGTGCACACGACGCCGCGCCGGCGAAGGCAATCACGTAGGGCAGATCGAGAAGGTTGCCCGGAACGTTGAGAAGGCGGATGTCAGCGAACAAATAGACCGCATCGCCGACGAACATCGACAACAGCGCGGCGATGAGGAAGCGCTCCGCTGTGGAGTGCTGGCTGCCCGTGCCGAAGGCGATCTGCAGCATGATGACGAGCATGAACAGCGACACGGCCGGGTAGCAGGTGATGATCAGCTTCACGTCCATCGGCACGCCCCGACGCGAGAGCACCGGTTCGATCACGTAGACCAGCGAGCAGGCGAGGACCGCCAGCGACGCGATGACGCCGTCGTAGATGATGCCAAGGCGGTGGTGCATCGATCCGGTACGGGCCCGGATCATCCCGATGAGCGCGGCCCCCAGGAGCGCGTACCCCGGCAGGACGATGAGATCCGGGATGAGCGAACGGTGGACCGTAAGGACACCGAGCGTGTGCAGCTCGTCGCGCGCGCCGCCGCCGACGACGAAGAGGATGAACGCACCGAGCGCCATCCACCACAGCGCCCGACGTTCCGGCCGATAGTGGTGGATCCCGAATACGTAAGCGCCAATCGTGCCGAAGGAGGCGAGACCGACAGCAATCTCGGTGGATGGTTTGTAGAGCGTCAGAGCGATCAGCGCGGCCCAGACGCCCGCCACAACGAGGTGCCGGCGCGTGCGGCTGGAGGCTCCGGCGCCCGGTGACGAACTATCGGTCCCCGGCGAGTTCTCGCGCCGGGTCACAACCCCCACGGGCACAATCACCTCCTCCTTTTTTCCCTCCCTTGCCTAACGTCATCTCCGTCGCTGTTCTGAAGGATCCGCATCCGGACTACTTGTAAAGGCTTGACCGCCACTTCGAGCGCTGCGCTCACCACGATCTGTGAGTATTGGCACAAAGATTCAACCTCCGGGCAAGCGGGAGGCCCAGCCCAGGGCCCTCGATTGGCGCCGCCATTGGTGATCCCCAGCTGCCACGCGGAAAACTGAAATCATTTCTCCTGTCCAGCCGCCGAGGAGCGAACAATTTCGTTGTCGACGTGCTATCCCGCGATGAATGCAGGAAAACCTTCGCTTTCGGTCAGCCCCCGATTATGTAAATTGCGGCACTCCGTGGTTGCAGTGTTACCGAGAGTGATGTCCGAAAAAAGATCAAAAATTGGGTCTATCGCTGACACCTAAGAGTTGTATATGATGCAAATGTGCTAGGAGTAGCCACTGAAACTGCTGGGGCACGAATTAGCTATATGCCACACCGCGTGCCCAAGCGGCCGCGCTCAGCGGTGGGCGCCTCTCGCCGGCTGGGGGGAAAGTGACGACCGAGCGCGCCGACGCGGTGGTGCCAGCCGAGGCCGTCGCCGGGCGCTTCTTCTACACGGACCCGTCCTACGCCCGCCTGTGGGAGCGGTTCTGGACTGACCGCGACGAGATCACCCGCAACGACCTGCTGCTCGCCTATGAACCACTGATCCTCGTCGTCATCGGTCAACTCCCCGGGTCGGTGCGTACGTACTGGGATCGGGACGACCTCGCGAGCTTCGGCATCCTCGGGCTCGTCGCGGCGATCGACCGCTTCGATCCCTCGTCTCCCGTCAACCGCTTCGCCTGCTACGCCGCACTGTGCATCCGGGGCGCCATCTACGACGAGCTGCGCCGGCTCGACTGGCTTCCCCGCTCGGTGCGCAAGCGCGTCACCGAGTACCAAGCGACCGCAGACGAGCTCTGCCTCCGACTCGGGCGCGAGCCAGGCTCCTCCGAGGTCCTCGACACGATGGGTGTCGCCGGCGCGGCCCGTCAGGCGGTCCTCTCCGGCGTCCAGTCGTCCCAGATGCTCCACCTCGATCGTGTCGTCGAGGTCGAGGGATCAGACGGCGCCATCCGGCTCGCCGACGTCCTGCCGGCGGAGGACGGCGCTGACCCCCAGGCCGTCGTCGTCGAGTCCGAACAGGTCGCCACGCTCCGACGCGCGCTCGACGACCTGCCGGAGCGCCAGCGCCGTGTCATCACGCTCCACCTGTTTGAGGGATTCACCCTCGAACAGATCGGCGTGCAGCTCGGTGTCAGCGCCTCACGCGTCTGCCAGATCGAGGCGGCCGCGCTCCGCTCGCTGCGCGAACTGCTCGGGCATTTCGCCGACGAGATCCTGCCCGCCGGCACCGGCTAGCGCGCCTCGGGTCCCCGGCTCAGGCTTCCATCACAACGGGCACGATCATCGGCCGGCGTTTCGTGCGCTCGCTCACGATCTTGCCGACGGCGCGGCGCGCGGCGCGCCGGAGCGCGTCGGCCTCCCGCGAACCGCTCTCGACGACCTCGCCGACAGCCTTCACGACGGCGGTCCGGGCGTCGTCGATCAGCTCCTCGGCCTCGGTGGCGTGCACCCATCCCCGGGTGATGATCTCCGGCCCCGTGATGATCTCGCCGGACCGGCTGTCGACGGTGAGAACGACGACGACGACGCCCTCCTCCGCCAGCACCCGTCGGTCGCGCAGCACCCCCATGCCGACGTCGCCGACCACCCCGTCGACGAAGAGGTAGCCCGCCGGCACCTCGCCGTCGAAGTCGATTCCTTCGTCGGTGAGCCGCACGGCGTCGCCGTCCTCGCAGAGCAGGACCCCGTGCTCGTCGACACCCATCTCGATCGCGAGGCGCGCGTGGCGCAACAGGTGCCGGTACTCCCCGTGCACGGGAATGAAGCACTTCGGACGGGCGACGTTGATGAGCGTCGCCAGCTCGCCCTGCCTGCCGTGCCCGCTCTCGTGGACGTGGGCGATACCGGAGTGAATGATGTTGGCACCCCGGCGCGCCAGTCCGTCGATCACTTTGGCGACCGCCCACTCGTTGCCCGGGATGGCGTGGCTCGAGAGCACGACGATGTCCCCGTCGGTAACGGCGAGCCGTCGGTTCTCGCCCGCCGCGAGGAGCTGGAGCGCCGACATCGGTTCGCCCTGGGAACCCGTCGAGATGATGCAGACCTCGCCGGGCAGAAGATCGTCGACATTGTCCACGTCGACGAGCGCGCCCTGCGGGATCGTCAGCAGTCCGAGCTCGCGAGCCAGCGCGACGTTGCGCAGCATCGACCGACCGAGCAGGGCGATCTTGCGCCCGTTGGCGACCGCGGCGTCGCTGAGCTGTTGAATCCGGTGGATGTGACTCGCGAAGCAGGCGACGATCACCCGGCGTTCTGGGTGCTCGATGAAGATCTGGCGCAGCGTCTCGCCGACCGTGCGCTCGCTGCGCGTGAACCCCGGCTCCTCGGCGTTCGTCGAATCGGAGAGCAACAGTCGGATCCCGACTGCATCGGCGAGGGCGCCGATGCGCGCGAGATCGGTCCGGCGCCCGTCGACGGGCGTGAGGTCGAGCTTGAAGTCCCCCGAGTGCAGCACGACGCCCTGCGGCGTGTGAAAGGCGACTGCGAAGCCCTCCGGCACCGAGTGGGTGACCGGGATGAACTCGACGTCGAACGGCCCGATCCGCCGTCTCTCGCCGTCGGCGACGGCGATGAGCTCGGAGCGCCCGGCCGAACCGGAGTCTTCGAGACGCGACCTGGCGAGGCCGAGGCTGAGGGACGATCCGAAGACCTTGGTCTCGATGTCCCGCAGCAAGAATCCGAGCCCGCCGACGTGGTCCTCGTGACCGTGCGTGAGCACGACGCCCTCGATGTGTCTGGCGTTGTCTTGCAGGTAGGAGAAGTTGGGCAGAACGAGGTCGACACCCGGCATCTCCGGGTCGGGGAACATGACCCCGCAGTCGAGAACGATGATCCGGCCTTCGTACTCGATGGCCGCACAGTTCCGCCCGATCTCCCCGAGGCCGCCGAGGAAGACCAGCCGGACATCCTCAGCCACCGGCGCCCCTGGCGTGGCGCCAGGCGTCGAGCTCGGCGAGCACGGTCCGGGCGCGCTCCTCAAGGCCCGCCGGCGTCGGGCCCATCGGCAACCGGCACTCGCCGGCGGGCAGGCCGAGGACGCGCAGCACCGCCTTCAAGGGCACCGGGTTCGGGGCCTCGTCGCCCGACTCGAATACAAAGCTGGCGATGAGCGCCCGGGCGATCTGCAAAGAGCCCCTCACGTCCCCGGACCGGAACCGCTCGATCATCTCGCCGCACTCGACACCGCACCAGTGCGTCGCCACTCCGATCATTCCGACGGCTCCGACGGAAAGGAGCGGCAGGGTCATGAGGTCGTCGCCCGAGTAGCACTCGAAGTCAGCCGGCGCCCGCGCCAGGAGTCGCGCCGTCGCCGGCGCGTCTCCGGCGGCGTCCTTCAAGCCGACGATGTTCTCCACCTCGGCCGCCAGGGAAAGGATCGTCTCGCTCGCGATCTTGCGCCCCGTGCGCACCGGGATGTCGTAGAGGATGACCGGCAACGGTGTCGCGGCGGCAATCGCCCGGAAGTGCTCGGCGATACCGGCTTGCGACGGACGGTTGTAGTAGGGGGCGACGGCGAGGATGCCGTCGACGCCGGACGACGTCGCGAGCTTCGTCAGTTCGATCGAGTGCCGCGTGTCGTTCGAGGTCGCCCCCGCGACCACCGGGACGTCGACCGCCGTGGAGACAGCCCGCCACAGCGCCTCTCGTTCGCCGTCCGACAGCGTCGCCACCTCGCCGGTCGACCCCGTGACGACAAGGCCTTCACTGCCGTGCGCCACGAGGTAGCGCGCGAGCGCCACCGCCCCGTCGAGGTCGAGCTCGCCCGACTCGTCGAACGGGGTCGCCATCGCCGTGACAACGGTGCCAAACCGGGGCGACTGCGACGCGGTCACGCCCCGACGCTATCGCACACCCCCGGCGAAGCCGGAGTCGCATCCCCGGCTCGCCCAAACGGCCGGACAAGAGCGTCGGCGCCCGGGCCACAAGGCCCCAGAAGCCGACGTCCGTTGCCAACGTGAGATCCGGCGGTCAGATCTCCGCCGTTTCCGCCACTTTGCGGCTGTGCCCCGGGCCGAGAAGAACGAGGATGAGCATCAACCCTTCGCGAAGAATGCCGCGAGCGCGGCATCGCCGGCGATCTGGCCTATCTGCCCGAAGGCGTAGGCGCTGAGCAACAGCCCGCGCCGCGCCTCGCCCGGGAAGCGGGTCTGTGCCTTCGTGGCCAAAGCCTTGTCGCTCGGGTGGGCGAGCGCCGGCGAACTCGCCTGCGCGTCCGTGAGTCCCTGGCCGATCCCCGTCAGATGGACGGCCAGAAATGGCCCGCCCAGGCCTCGGTCGGCGCGCCGTTCGGGAGTTGCTGGCCCGCGAACTGGTCGAGGTCAGGACCGATCTTCCGACTTGCCAGAGCGACACTCCCCTCCGGCGGGAAGAGGATCTTTCGCGCCGCGAGCTGGTCGGGCACCTGGTCGCCGAGGTAACTCCCGCCGAGGCGAGAAGCGATCCGCCGGCGATGAGCACGACCAGCACGATGACTCCGCCGAGAGTCCCGAGCCGATCAAAGGTCTTGCCAGATGCAGTCCTCCCGAAACTTGCGCCCAGGTTTCCTGCGGCGAAAGGTCCACCCCCCGAGGGCACCGCCGACCGGGGCGGCACGGAACCGGAATTCAGCTCCGGCCGAGATCCGTCCGGCTTTTTGTCGAAAACTCATTCACGGTCGCGCGCCCCGTGCGCACGACCGAACCGAAGCAGGCCTTTGCGCCAGGCCTGGAACGGCCCGCACGGGATACGCCGCCGGTGGAACCTCCGTGCAAAGATCGCCTGACGCCCGGCCGGTGTGGACCGTTCGAGGGGCGGCTTCTCCGTCCCGGCCGAGCGCATCGGTGGCCCGCGCCGGCCCGCACTGCGGCGTGGCACCGACTCGCGGCGCCCCTCCACCGGGGGACCCGGACGACGAGTGTCGGAGACACGCCTCGCCCCCGGCCCCGCCGGCAGGTCTCAACGGGTCTAAATGCCGAGCAGCGTGTCGAGTCCGATGCTGAACCCCGGCGTCGACGCCACCCGACGCGTGGCGAGCAGAACTCCCGGCACAAACGAAGTGCGATCGATCGAATCCTGGCGGATGAGGAGCGTCTGGCCGGGTCCGCCGAAGAGCACTTCCTGATGCGCGACGAGACCGGCGAGCCGGACCGAGTGGACGCGGATCCCGGCGGCTCCCGCGCCACCCCGCGCCCCCTCGCAGGACACCGTGGTCGTCGGGTCCGGGCCGAACGAGCCGCGACCGGAGACCTCACGCGCCGCGGCGAGCCGGCGAACCGTCTCGAGCGCCGTGCCCGAGGGCGCGTCCTTCTTCTGGTCGTGGTGGAGCTCGATCACCTCGGCGCCGTCGAAGAACGGCGCCGCCAGCTCGGCGAGGCGCATCATGACGACGGCCGAGATCGAAAAGTTCGGCGCGAGGATCGCGTTCGGCCGATCGGGCGGCCCGAAGACGGCCCGCAGACGGTCGAGACCCACGGCGTCGATCCCCGTCGTCCCGCAGACGGCGTGGACGCCGTGCGACGCGCACCACTCGAGGTTTTCGAGCGCGGCTGTCGGAGTCGTGAAATCGATCGCCACGTCAACAGCGGCCCTTTGCAACGCCGCGATCGACCGGGAGACCACCCCGGCCGCGGGAACGAGCCCCGCGCTGGGCGCGTCGGGGAACTTCGGGTCGATGGCGGCGGCGAGCTCGAGGTCTTCGGCCGCCGCGATCGCGGTGCAGACCGTCGCTCCCATCTTCCCGCACGCACCGAGGACACCGACCCGGATCATCTCGCGGCCAAGCTACCGCTTCGGTCACAGGCTGAGCTCGCCGCCGGTTCGGCGGGATCGGCGCGCCCCGAACGGTCGATCTGGCTGGGACGGAGTCGTGCCAACCGGTACGATGGCCCGACCGTCCCGCGCGACTTTTCCCACGCGGAACGAGTCTGGCAAGGTCGTGTTCGCCTCGGTCTTGTTGTGGCCGCGCCGTTGCGCGGACGTCGCGAGCACCGGGGCAGTCGTCAGCCGAGGAGGTTTTTCGCCGATGTCTGCGTTGGCCGCGGACGGATTCTCGCCCACGCCGGTGCTCGAGGTGGAGAACCTCCACACCGAGTTCCACCTCCGCACCGCCAACGTGAAAGCGGTCGACGGGGTCTCGTTCCGTGTCAACCCCGGCGAGTGCGTCGGACTGGTCGGCGAGTCCGCGTGCGGCAAGACGACGGTCGGGCTGTCGATCATGAAGCTGTTGCCGGCCGTCGGTCACGTCACCGGAGGCTCGATCCGACTCTTCGGACGCGACCTCGCCCCGTACGACGAGCGACAGATGTGCGCGGTGCGAGGCAACGAGATCGGGATGATCTTCCAGGACCCGATGACCTCCCTCAACCCGACGTGGAAGATCGGGCGCCAGATCGCCGAGGTCGTCCGGTTGCACCGCAAGGTTGGCAAAGCCGAGGCGTACCAGCGGGCGCTCGAGGTCCTCACGCTCGTCGGGATGCCGCGCCCCGCCGAACGGCTCGACACCTACCCCCACCAGCTCTCCGGGGGACTCCGCCAGCGCGTGATGATCGCCATCGCCCTCGCCTGCGAGCCGAAGCTCCTCATCGCCGACGAACCGACGACCGCGCTCGATGTCACCATCCAGGCCCAGATCCTCAACCTCATCGACGAGCTGCGCGAACGCCTCAAGATGGCCGTGATCCTCATCACCCATGACTTAGGCGTCATCGCGGCCCGCAGTGACCGGGTCATGGTGATGTACGCGGGCAAGATCGTGGAGAGCGCGACGACCGAGGAACTGTTCGGCTCGATGCGCCATCCGTATTCCGAAGCGTTACTCGAGTCGATCCCCCGGCTCGACCAGGACCGGACGCGTCGGCTCTTCTCGATCTCCGGCTTGCCGCCGGACCTTTCGAGGACGCTCGTCGGTTGTCGGTTCGCGCCCCGCTGCCGCTACGCGACCGACGAGTGCCGGAACGACGAACCCGAGCTCTCGCCCGCGGCACAAGGCTCGGCGGGCGACAGGCCAGCCGAGGCGCCCCGCCCAGGGCCCCGGATCGACCCGGACGACGTCGCGGGCCTCGAGGCCCATCTCTATGCCTGTTTCCACCCGGTGACCGCGACAAGGGAGGAACGGCTCGCGCGTCGCGGAATCGTCTCCGCGCACGACGGCGCGAAAACGTTTGCTGTCGCGCCGAAGAACGTCGCCCCGGGGACGCCGATCGGCGAGGACGAGGCTGCGCTCCAGATCATGAACCTTGTGAAGAACTACTCGGTCGTCTCCGGGGCGGTGATTCAACGCAAGATCGGCACGGTCCAAGCCGTCTCCGATGTCTCGTTCTCGGTGCGACGCGGCGAGACCTTCGGGCTCGTCGGCGAGTCGGGATGCGGCAAGACGACGATCGGCCGACTCGTCGTCGCGCTCGAGCGCCCGACGTCGGGCTCGGTGCGGTATGAGTCCACGAACATCACCAGGCTCCGCGGGCGGACGTTGCGGCGCCGCCGGCGCGACCTGCAGATGATCTTCCAGGACCCGTACTCCTCGCTCGACCCGCGCATGCGCGTGAAGACGATCGTCCGAGAGCCACTCCTCGTTCAGGGGATCGGCGACCGCCGATCGCAGTTCCAGCGCGTCGTCCAGCTCCTCGGCGAGGTCGGTCTCTCCGCCGGCGCGGCCGAGCTCTATCCGCACGAGTTCTCGGGCGGCCAACGCCAGCGCATCGGCTTGGCCCGGGCGCTCGCGCTCAACCCGAAGGTCATCGTCGCCGACGAGCCGGTCTCGGCGCTCGACGTCTCCATCCAGGCCCAGATCCTCAACCTGATGCGGGACCTGCAGCAGCGTCACGACCTCACCTACATCGTCATCTCGCACGACCTCGCCGTCGTGAAGTACCTCGCCGACAGGATCGGGGTCATGTACCTCGGCAAGCTCGTCGAGACCGGACCCGCGATCGAGATCTACGAGCGCACCGCGCACCCCTACACCCAAGCCCTCATCGATGCGATCCCGGTCCCCGACCCCGTCGTGGCGCGGGCCACGCACCACCACATCGTCCCAGGCGAGCTGCCCTCGGCGATGGCGCCACCGAGCGGCTGCCGTTTCCGGACGCGCTGTCCCTTCGCGCAGGAGGTCTGTGCCGCCGAGGAGCCCCCTCTCCGGCTTGTCGGGGCCGATCATCTCACGGCGTGCCACTTCCCCCTCCAGGCGCCGCTCCCGGACGCAGCCGTGACGCGCGCAGCTGCCGCGAGTTCTGTCGGCTGACACCCCGAGACGCCGCCCGCCCGGATGCGGACCGAGGCCGGACGACCGTCGAAACTAGCGACGCTGGAGCCGGACCTCGAAAGCGTCGCGCAGCGCGTCACCGACGAAGTTGAAGGCCACGACGACGAGCACGATCGCCAGACCGGTCGGGTAGATCTCCCACCAGTAGCCGTTGAGCGCATAGTTCACGCCGTTGGCGAGCATCGAGCCCCAGTCGGTGGCCGGCAGCGGTACGCCGAGTCCGATGAATCCGAGCGCCGCGAGGAGGAGGATCGCGTCGGCGACGTTGAACGTCGCGTTGACAACGATCGTCCCGATCGTGTTCGGGATGATGTGACGCGCGACGATCCGCCGACCGGTCCCCCCCATGACGCGCACGGCCTGGACGTACTCGCGGACGCGCAGCGAAAGCGTCTCGCCACGCACGAGCCGCGCCGGGACGAGCCACGCGACGAAGCCGATCACGAGAATGAGGAGTGGAAGTGACGGTTTGAAGATGACGGCGAGGACGATGAGCAAGAACAAGATCGGGACCGAGAGCAGGACGTCGACGATCCGCATCATCAGGGCGTCAACCCAGCCGCCGAAGAAGCCCGAGACCGCGCCCCAGACCACCCCGATCACGGTGGCAAGGCCCGCGGCCGCGAAGCCGACCTCGAGCGAAACCGTGCCGCCGTACATGACGCGCCCCACCATGTCGAATCCCGCCGGGTCGGTGCCCAACAGATGTTGCAACGAAGGCGGGGAGTTCTGCGTCGAATAGAGCAACGCCTCCTGCGTGTCCGCCTGGTTCGTCGAGTAAAAGACCGGGCCGAGGAAGCAGAAGAGCACGAAGAAGACGATGACGCCCGCGCCGACCAAGGCGAGCTTGTTCTCCGCGAAGACGCGCAGGGTCTGGCGCGCGATCCCGCCGGTCGAGAACCCCTCGCCACCCGAGGCCGCGTCGCTCTGGTCAGTCCGGACGACGCTGGACGCCTCGAGCTGCTCCAGCTCGCCGAGCGGGACTCCGACGGTCATCTGGCGCCTCCGCGGCCCATTGTTCTCCTAGGTGTAGCGAACACGGGGATCCACCACCGCGTACAAGATGTCGGCGATCAACGAGCCGGCCACCGTCGCGAGCGCCGCGACGAAGGTCGTCCCGAGCAGGATCGGCACGTCGGTGTTCAGCGCGGCCTGGGTCGTGAGCAGACCCATTCCCGGGAAATTGAACACCGTTTCGGTGATCAGCGCGCCTCCGACGATGCCGGGAAGCGACAGCCCGATCAACGTGATGATCGGGATCAACGCGTTGCGCAGCGCGTGCCGGAACAGGACGCGTGCTCCGCGCGCGCCCTTCGCGCGCGCCGTGCGGATGTAGTCCTGGGTCATCGCCTCCATCATCGACGAGCGCATGTAGCGGCTGAAGGCGGCAATGGTGAGCGCCGACAAGGTAAGGACGGGAAGCACGAGGCCGCGCGGATCGCCGAGGATCGCCCCGACCGTCGCGCCTTGGGGCGCCTCGACCGAGAACCAGCGGAGGTCAATGGCGAAGTACAGGATGAGCAGCTGACCGATAAGGAAGGCGGGTGCCGAGTACCCGATGAACGCAAAACCAGTCAGCGTGTAGTCGACCGGCTTGTTGCGACGGACGACCTGGAGGACGCCGAGCGGAACGGCGATCACCAGTGCGAACACCGTCGAGATGCCGACGAGAACGAGGGTCTTCGGGAGGCGCTCGTCGATCAAGGCTTTGACCGACTGGTTGTAGTGGTACGAGTAGCCGAGGTTGAACGACTCCACGAGGTTGCGCAGGTACTGGTAGAACTGGTCCCAGATCGGCAGGTCGAACCCGTTGACCCGGTTGAACTGGCGGATCGCCTGCGGCAGAGCGCGCGCCCCGAGCGCCGCGCGCGCCTCTCCGCCCGGGATCATCCGGCTCAGGATGAAGACGAGAAACGTCACCCCGAGGACGACGATGATCGCCTGGCCCACGCGGCGAATGAGATATCCGGTCACTGCGGACCGCTCTCGATCATCGCCTGCTCTTTCTCTCCCCCATCAGTCCTTCCCCATGATCGCCTGGCCGGGAAGTCCACGACCAGAGCGTCTCGGCCCCGTTCTCGCGCCACGTCTCCGACGATGTCGGAACACGGGCGGTGGTCCCTCCAGATGGTCGCTCGGCCGGTCCCGCAGGACCGGCCGTGCGACCACTTGCCAAAGTTTCCCCGTTCGGAGCTACTTCGAGGTGAAGTAGAGGTCCTCGGGGAGGTAGAGGCCGAACGCGTTCTGGAAGGCCGAGACACCCTGGAGGTTGTCCCGAGCCTCTGTGAGCGCGTAGTCAACGTTCGGCTGGTAGACGACGGGGAGGTCCCTCGCCGCGTAGTCCTCGTAATCGGAGATCGGCGTGTTCCCGAAGTCCGTGCCGTGCATCAGCGCGTTCAGTTGGGCGTCGTTGAACGACCCGGCGTTCGACGGTGCCGACGGCAGGAAGATCTCTTCACCGGTCGGCTCGTAGTCCGGGTAGAACACCCAGCCGCCGCCCCAGTCCGCGATCTCCCAGGTGCACTTGGAACCCGAGCACGGTGGGAACACGCTGCCGAGCACGGTGTCGAAGGTCTCACCGGTCGCCGTCACCTGGATCCCGATCGACGACAACGCCGAGACGTAGGCAGCCTCTTGCTCCTCGAAGGCGACGACCCCCGTCGCGTAGATGAGCGTGAAGGTCAGCGGAGTCCCCACCGGGACACCGCACTTCGCCGCGTCGACGCAGGTGTCCGTGCCACCCGGAACGACCTTCCAGCCGTTGGCGGTGAGAAGAGCCGTCGCCTTCGTCGGGCTGTACGGGTACGGGTTCGACGACTCCGCCTTGTCCGCGTAGGTGTTCGCCGGGAGCAGCGGGACCGGTCCGTAGGTCGGTACGCCGTAGTCCTTGAACAGCTTCGTCAGGTACAGCGGCTGGTCCATCATGTACTGCATCACCTGACGGAAGTAGAGCTGCTTGAAGATCGTGCCCGCGTAGCCCCCGTCACCGACCGAGTTCATGTTGAGCGGGAAGTAGTTGACGGCAAAGAGCACCCACGGGTCGAGGTAGTAGCTGCTCGCCAACCGGGCCGCGTTGGGACCGGCCTTCTCCGGGTTCGTCGTGCTGCCGGGCAGATCCTGCGCCGGGATGTAACCGATCGTGAGCTTGCCGCCGACGAGGGCGTTGTACTCCGCCGTGTCCGAGGTGAACGGAAGTTCCTCGAACTCCGCGATCTTCGCCTTCACCGGGCCCGAGTACTTCGGGTTCGGCTTCAGGGCGACGAAGCCTGTCGCGTTGAACGCAACGAGGTGGAACGGTCCGTCGACGACCTGCCAGAGCGGGTTCGTGGCGTACGTCGAGTAGGAGTTGTTCGCCTTGGCCGGGTTGGTCGGGTCGTAGCCGGCCTGCCGTTCCAAGTAGTTGAACACCGCGACGCAGTTCTTCGCGGCCGCGTTCTCCGGCTCCGGGACTCCCTTCACCGTCTTCACGGCGATGTCGTCGTACCCGGTCGTGCCGCAGACCTGAGAGCCCGCCTTCTGGCCGTTCGCGCTCCTGTCCCACGCCATCGGCAACGGCGTGATGTCGGGCAGGTTGTTATACGTGTACCAGTGGGGGTTGACCCGGCCAGTCAACTTCATGACGATCGTGTTCGCGTTCGGCGCAGTGACCGACGAGACATCTTGCGGGATACCGCCGGGGAAGAAGCCGCCGTAGTTCTCGTACTCGACCTTCATGATGTTCATCCAGAACATCACGTCCTGGGCGTCGACGGACTCGCCGTTCGACCATTTGTACCCGGTCATTTTGAAGGTGAGCTGTGTGTCACCATCCGAGTACACCGGCAATGTCGCGAGCGACAGATCCGGGGCGATACTGACACCGCCGTTCTCGCCCGGCCAGTACAGCGGGCGCCACATCGTGTTGATCAGCGCGCCGTTCGTTGCCGAGAAGTACGCGGGCGGAATGTACGGGAAGATGAAGTTCGGAAGGGCAAGTGCCCCCTCCGCCCACTTCACGACCCCCCCGCTGACCGCTGGCTTCGCCTTGGCGTGGTTCTTAGCCGCAGAGGCGACCGTCGCGAATCCCATCGTGGTGACCATCGCCACCGAGATTGCGGCCACGCCCCCTCGCCAGAGCCAGCGCCTCCGGCCTTGGATAGCACTCATGAGCTACAGCTCCCTCCTGACACCGAGCCCGAGAAGACCGCCCTCCGGGCATCGTCCCCACGAAGGTGGGGCCCTGGTTGTGGTCGCTAATGTAGCGCGTTCGTAATCTCTGGCGCTCGGTCGGGCGATCGCGTCGCACCCGGCCCGATCGGATCCACGGCAGGACGCGGGGGATCTCAGCCGCACACGGTCTTGTCGCTCCGAACTCGCCCGGCCAACCGGGTTTCGCGCCCCGTCCGGCCGGCCCGGAATACAAGCTTTGACCCCGGAATGCCGGTTACGCGGCCCAGCCGCGACTCCCCGCCTTCCCGACCCCGTCCCAGAAGGAATCCAAAGACCATTCCACACCTGATCTGGAACGGACCGGCGTCGGCGCCAGGGTCGTCGCGTCGAGGTTCGGAGCCCCGTCGTCCCCAGATCTGCGGTCCCGCTCCGTCAGCTCAGCGGGGATTCGGCCTCGTTCGGCGGGGTCGGTGAACCTGGCGCCGTTCGGGCCAGGGCGACGAGCGCTGCGACCAGCGCCGCCACCGCCAGGAACGCCACGGCGTCGTGGAACCCGGCGACGACGCCCGAGGACGCCGTCCCGTCGCCTCCCCCGAGGGCGAAGACGAGACCGGTGAGCGCCAACCCGAGCGCCGTGCCGACCCCACGCGTCACGTTGACGACGCCGGAAGCCTCGCCGGACTGCTCCCGGGGGACCGCCGACATGATCGAGGCGTTGTTCGCGGGGGTGAACAGGCCGAAGCCGACGCCGACCACCGCGAGCGCCAGGACGAGCCGGCCGACGGTCGGGGTCGCGAACGCCAGAAGCCCGAGCGCGGCCGCGACGAGCCCCAGTCCCAGGGTCGAGAGCATCCGGAACCCGACGTGCCCGGCGAAGTGCCCGGCGACGACCGCGACGACGCCGAGGCTGAGCGGCATCGCCATCAGGTCGAGCCCTGCGCCCCCGGGGCCGAGCGCGAGCGCCCGCTCGAACAGGTACGGCGCCACGAGGAGCACGCCGAAGGTGACGAGGTAGGCGAGGAGCGCACTGGCGATCCCGAAGCTGAAGCTCCGGCGCCGGAACAGGGCGACATCGAGCATCGGATGGCGCGCCGTCCGCTCCCGGGCGAAAAAACCTGCGCCCGCCACGATGCCGACCGCGAAGAGGGCGACGACGCCCGCCGAGCCCCAGCGCCACCGCTCCCCGACCGAGACGGCGACGAGGAGTGCCCCCATCGCCGGCACGAACAGGGCCAGACCCGCCCGGTCGAGGGGGGCGCGGGCCCGCAGATGCCGCGAGCGCGGGATGAAGGCCAACCCCGCCATGACGCCGACGACGCCGACGGGGACGTTGACGAAGAAGATCAGACGCCAACCTCCGGCGGCGATGAGAGCCCCGCCGACGGTGGGCCCGAGCGCCAACCCGAGCGCCTGCGCCGCCCCCTGGACGCCGACGGCCTTCGCCAGCGCGGCGCGGGGCGCGGAGAGATTGATGATCGCCAGGCTGTTCGCCTGGAGCATCGCCGCCCCGAAGCCCTGGACGACGCGGAAACAGTCCAGGGCGACGAGGTCCGGTGCGAGGCCGCAGGCCGCCGATCCGACCGCGAAGACGACGAAGCCGTAGACGTAGAGGAGCTTGCGTCCGGCCGTGTCGGCGAAGCGGCCGACGACGGTGAGAAGGCTGGCTAGCGTGACGAGGTAGCTCAACCCGACCCAGGTGACGGCGCTGATGCCGGCCCCGAAGGCGCGCTCGAGGGAAGGAAAGGCGAGCGTCACGATGCTCGCGTCGAGCTGGCCCATGAAAGCGCCGATGCAGACGGCGCCCACCGCGTACCAGTAGGCGCTGGGAAGATCGCGCACCACGCCCAGACGCCGGGGTTCGACGAGGAGTGACCGGACCACTCCGCGACGGCGCTCGGGGCGCGGTGGCAGGCCGTCGATCTCCACGGGACGAGCTTGGGCCACGCGGCTCGTTTCACGCCATTTGGCGTCGCCCCGACCGCCAACCGGGCGCGGGGCGGAATTCGCGCTTCACGTCTCCAGCGTCGCCGGCCGCTCGATCCTGAACGCTGCCGCAGCGCCCCATCTGAGCCACACCGCCGCCGCGAGGAGCGTGACCGCGGCGCCCGCCCCGACGATCGCGCCGGTCACCCAACCGATGAGGGCGCAGCCCGATCCGGTGACACCGACGACGGGAACGAGGCCACCGCTGCGAGCGTGAACTCTACTTAATGACTTTACTTAGTGGAGTTAAGGCCCGCCAACCCGCGGTCAGCCGAGGGGGACGAACTTCCCCGCGCCGGGTGGTCCGACGACAGCGAGCACCCGTCGGCCGCCGAGGACCTCGGCGGCGAGACGACCGACCTCTTCGAGGGTGACGGCGTCGATCCGGGCGAGCTGCTCGTCGACCGACAACACCTCGTCGAACAGCAGCAGCCCGGCCCCGAGGCGTGACATCCGGTTCCCCGAGTCCTCCAGGCCGAGCAGGAGATCCGCGACGACGTGGCTCTTGGCCCGCGCCAGTTCGTCGGCCGTGATCCCCGACGAGGCGAGAGCGTCGAATTCGGCGACGACGAGATCGATCACCGCGGAGGCGTTGTCCGGCGCCGTGCCGACCGAGACGACGAAGGCGCCGGAATCGGCGAAGCCGACCCGCTCGGAGACGACCGAGTAGGCCAGTCCCCGCTCCTCGCGGATCTTCTGGAAAAGCCGCGAAGAGACCCCCCCGCCGAGCACATGGTTCAGGAGCGCGAGGCCGTACCGGCTCGGCGACGTCCGCGCCGGGGCGCGCACGCCGAGCACGAGGTGCGCCTGCTCGGTGTCGCGAACCGTCACGTCGACGGGTCGGACCGCCGCCGACGGCGCGGCCCGGCGCGGCGCGGCGCCGCCGCGGACGCCGGCGAAGCGCCGCTCGAGACCTTCCCCGATCCGCCCGTGGTCGACCTGGCCGGCCGCGGCGACGACGATGTTCGCCGGCCGGTAGTGGACGGCGAGGAACTGGCGGATCTCGTCGACCGTCACGGCCTTGATGACCTCGGGATCGCCGAGAACCTCGCGCCCGAGCGGGTGGGACGGGAACATCGCGTCGGCGAAACGCTCTTGGGCGAAATCCGCCGGTTCGTCGAGGTGAGCCAGCACCTCCTCCAGGATCACCTGGCGTTCCGAGTCCACCTCTTCGTCGCGCAGTGCCGGGCTCCAGATGATGTCGGAGAGGATGTCGAGCCCGAGGTCGAGATCGTCGCCGAGCATGCGCACGTAGAAGGCCGTGTACTCCTTGGTGGTGAAGGCGTTGCAGTCGCCCCCGACCTCGTCGAGGGCCTCGGCGATCGACGAGGCCGAGCGGTCCGGGGTCCCCTTGAACAGCAGGTGCTCGAGGAAGTGGGAGGCACCGGCCCGCTCGTCGGCCTCGTCGCGCGAGCCGGTGCCGACCCAGAAGCCGACGGCCACCGAGCGCACGTCGGCCATGGTCTCGGTGACCAGCCGCAGCCCGCCCGGCAGGGTGTCCGTCCGGATGCCGACCCCCCCGGGGCT
>DASPQJ010000009.1:0-3700 GCA_035625025.1 Acidimicrobiales bacterium | reverse complement strand
GCCGGGCAATATCCGGGGAGCCCTCGCCGGTGAGCAGATCGGTACGCTGATTAGATGACAGCCGATTCGATCATCGAAGAGGCGATCGAGGACGCCCGTGAGAAGATGGCGCGGGCCGTCGAGCACACGAAGGGCGAGTTCGGGGCCGACCGCACCGGGCGCGCTTCCCCGGTCCTCGTCGAGAAGCTGAAGGTCGACTACTACGGCACCGAGGTCGCGCTGCAGAGCCTCGCCGGGATCACCGTCCCCGAGGCGCGCACCCTCGTCATCCACCCCTACGACAAGGGCGCGATCAAGGCGATCGAGAAGGCGATTCAGGTCTCGGATCTCGGTGTGAATCCCTCGAACGACGGCGAGGTCGTGCGGCTGACCTTCCCCCAGCTGAACGAAGAACGGCGTCGCGAGCTCGTGAAAGTGGTTCGCCAACGCGCCGAGGAGGGTCGGGTCTCAGTCCGTAACGTCCGTCGCCACGCGCGCCACGAACTCGAGATCCACGAGCACGACGGTGCCGTCTCCATCGACGACGTCGAGCGAGCCGACAAAGAGCTCGACAAGCTGACCCACGAGTTCGTCGCCGAAATCGACCGACTGCTCACCCACAAGGAGCAGGAGCTGCTCGAGGTCTGACAGCGGGCTGGGGCCCGAGGTCGGCCGGGGATGCCGCGGAGGGAACGGACAGTGGACGACGACGAGAAGCGGACCCGCGACCCCGACTCGGCCGACGCTGCCGAGGGAGACGACGCCACGCCGACGGCCGACACTCCGGTGCGACCACCGGTGTCGACGACCGAGGAGGTCCGAGTCGTCGCCGTCGAGGCGGCCGTGGCCGCCGGGCTCGTGCCGGAGTCACGCCGCCCGCCCGCTGACGAGGAGGCGGAACTTCCGGCCGACGCGCCGGAGGAAGGCGAGGGCCCGCGCTACGAACTCCCCGACTGGACGGAACCGCCGACCGGCCAGGGGTCCCAGGTGCCGGGCGGCGACGCTGCTGCCAACGGTTCGGGCGAGCGCGTTTCGCGGGGACCGACCTGGCGCCAGACGGCGGCTGATTGGGAGGAGGACGAGGCTGACCTGGCCTTCCTGGCGGAGGAGGCCGACGGCCCGGACGGAGCCCTCGACGAGTCCTCGGCGATCGCCGGTCGCGGCGAGGATCCTGCGTCGACCGCGAACCCCTTCGAGTTCGACTTTCAGGCGCCGACGACGCGTCACGCCCACCGCCACAAGGCGGTGCCGGGTCGCGGCTCGGCGGAAGATTCTGACCTGCCCGACGACGCGGCCTGGGAGCAGGTCGTCGGCGCGCCGCGAACCCATCGTCGGCACCGGTCGCGGGCGGCCCATCGGGCCGGTGGGCCGCTGACCGCCCTCGGGGCCGAAAGCCCCCCACGTCGCAACACGGTGGTCGCGACGGCGACGGGCATCGTCCTCGCGGGCGTAGCCGTCCTGTGCTTCGCGAACGGTCCGCTCCCGACCCTCGTGCTCGCCTCCGTCATCCTCGCCGTCGCCGCCGGGGAGACGTTCGGGGCGGTGCGTCTCTCCGGTTACCAGCCGTCGGCTCTCCTCGGTCTCCTCGCCGTTCCCGCCCTCGTCGTCGGCAGCTACCTCAAGGGCCCCGAGGCCGTCCCGGTCATCATCGCCGCCGTCGTCGTCTGCTCGGGTGCCGCCCGCATCGTGGTGGCCTCGGAGGCATCGCCGGTCGACGATCTCGCTGTCACGATGCTCGTCGTCACCTGGGTCGGCGTGCTCGGTTCGTTCGCGGGGCTCCTCCTCAACCCGACGTCCTACCCGCTGCGCCACGGCGTGGCCTACCTGGGCGCGGCGGTGGCGCTGACCGTCGCGCACGACATCGGCTCGTTCGCCGTCGGCTCGAAGCTCGGTCGGCATCGGCTCGCGCCACGCATCAGTCCCGGCAAGACGATCGAGGGCTTGGTCGGCGGCACGCTCCTCACGATGGGAGTCGCGGCCGGGATTGTCGCGCAGGTACATCCCTTCGGACTCGCCAACGCGCTCGCGTTCGGCGCCGTCGTGGTCGTCTTCGCGCCGCTCGGCGATCTGTTCGAGTCGGTCGTGAAACGGGACCTCGGCCTCAAGGACATGGGCCGGCTCCTGCCCGCCCACGGAGGCGTCTTCGACCGCATCGACGCGATGCTGTTCGTCCTGCCGGCGACGTACGTGCTGGTCCGGCTCGTCCACATCGGATGAGGGATCCTCGGCGCGTCAGCATCGTCGGATCGACCGGCTCGATCGGGTGCCAGGCGCTCGACGTTATCTCGACCGCCAGAGACGATTTCCTGGTCGAGGCGTTGGGCGCCAACCGTTCCGTGGCTGACCTTGCCCGTCAGGCGGTCGAATTCCGCCCCAAGGTCGTGGCGATCGGGGACGCGGCGCGGGCGGCCGAGCTTGCCGCCGCGCTCCCGCGCGGCGTCGAGGTGCGGGCCGGTGCGCAGGGGCTCGCGTCGCTCGGCGAGCTCGGTGACGTGGTGCTCAACGCCGTCGTCGGCTTCGCCGGGCTGGAGGTCACCGTCCGGGCGCTGCGCTCGGGACGCCGGTTGGCTCTCGCCAACAAGGAGTCGCTCGTCGCCGGGGCGCCGGTCGTGCAGGTCGCCCGGGCGAGCAAGGGCGCGGAGATCATCCCGGTCGACTCCGAGCACTGCGCGATCCACCAGTGTCTCGGCGAAAGGCGCCAGGCCGCGCTCGCGCCGGGTCGCGGCGGGGCAGGCGCCCCCGCGGCGTCGGCGGACGTGGCCCGGCTCGTCCTCACGGCGAGCGGCGGGCCGTTCCGGGGGCGGGCGGCGGAGGAGCTCGCTTCGGTCACCGTCGGCGACGCCCTGGCCCACCCGACCTGGCAGATGGGCCCGAAGATCACGATCGACTCGTCGACCCTTATGAACAAGGGCCTCGAGGTGATCGAGGCGCACGAACTGTTCGGGGTCGACTACGGGCGCATCGAGGTCGTCGTACATCCCCAGTCGATCGTGCACTCCATGGTCGAGTTCTGCGACGGCGCGACGATCGCGCAGCTATCCCAGCCCGACATGCGGCTGCCGATCGGCTACGCGCTCGCCTATCCGGAGCGATTCGGCGAGCCGTACGGAAGGATCGACTGGCGGGAGGTCGCACACCTCGACTTCGCGTCGCCCGACCCGGCGACCTTCCCCTGTCTCGGGCTCGCTCTCGAGGCCGGGCGGGCCGGGGGGAGCGCCCCTGCCTGGCTGAACGCGGCCAACGAGGTCGCCGTCGGCGCTTTCCTCGCCGGCCGGATCAGCTGGCCCGGGATCGCCGCGGTCGTCGCCGAGACGCTCGCGGCCCACGAACCGACGGCACTCGTCGAGATCGAAGACGTGCTGGCGGCTGACGCCGCGGCGCGCGAGATCGCGACCGGAGCGAGCGCGCGCCAGAATCGGAGCGCGTGAGCACTTCCGTCACAACGCCCCCGGCCAACGCCGAACCGACGAGCGCGAGCGCGCTCTGGCGGCTGGCGGCATTCGTCGCCGCGGTGATCGTGTTCGCCGCGGCACTCCACGGGCTCGACGTGCTTCTCGTCGTCGTCGCGCTCGTCGTCATGGTGATGCTCCACGAGTTCGGCCACTTCGTCGCGGCGAAACTCTCGGGGATGAAAGTCACCGAGTACTTCTTCGGCTTCGGACCACGGCTCTGGTCGGTTCGACGGGGCGAGACCGAGTACGGGGTGAAGGCGCTTCCCGCT
>DASPQJ010000008.1:0-5469 GCA_035625025.1 Acidimicrobiales bacterium | reverse complement strand
GGCGCCGAAGATCGAGGCGATCATCGAGTACCTCGAGCACGGCGGCGAGCACGCGATCGTCACGGACCCGCCGAACCTCGCGCGAGCGCTGACGGGGCGAGCGGGCACGCACTTCACCGTCGACTAGGGACGGCGCCCACCCAACCGCCCGCGGCGCGGCCTCGGCCGGGACATCTCGAAGTGCATGGCGGACTGCGCTGGCAAATGCGGGGCCAATGGGGCGCGGGTGGCGGTGTGCCACCCGGGGCGCCGTTCTTGGGCGCGCCGTCCGTCCGGCCGGGGGGCCGACCGGCGGTGCCTCGGTTGTGACTCTCTTGTGCTCCGCTGACCGGGGGAGGGGCCGCGCTTTTTCTGGCGAAGTTCCTGCTCCTCGCCAACCCTGATCACAACGGTTGGTGCGCCCCTCGAACTGGATCAGCGCCGAATCACGCCGACTCCGCGGCAGTGTCATCGAGGACGTTGCTATCGACCCTCGCGTCCCTTCCGCGGCGACAGGTGAGGGACGCTCCGGTCTGTGCGAATGTGTTGCCGTGCAGATCAGGCTACGTGCCGAAGCCGACCTCGACAGCTGCGTCCGTGTGGCAGAAGCCGTTCGCGGCATCGACAGATACCCCGCCTATCTGACAGGGAGCCTCCACGACTTCCTCGCCTCGGAGGATGCGTTGGCGGCCTGGGTCGCCGAACGCGACGGAGAAATTGTCGGTCACGTGGCGCTCCACCGACGCAGCTCGGACGCCGTCCTCGCGCTGGCGAGCGAGTGCCTCGGCCAACCCTCCGACCGGCTTGCTGTTGTGGCGCGGCTCTTCGTGGCTCCCGCTGAGCGTGGAAAGGGATTCGGGAGATCGCTGCTGAACGTGGCGACGCAGGATGCACTAGCGCGAGGACTCTGGCCGATTCTCGACACTCTGGCCGCACACGCCGCGTCCGTCCGTCTTTACGAGAACTGCGGTTGGCTGCGGGCGGGGGTTGTCACGACGAAGCTGCGTGACGGCGTCGAGTTCGAAGAGATCGTTTTCCTCGGCCCGCGTCCGTCCACTACCTAATCGGGAGGCGCCCAACGGACAGGGCGATCCGGCGAGATCGGCGGGGATTCTTTGAAAACCGGATCGAGCAGAGCAGAATTGAGCCGCAAAAGGCAATGAGGATGATTGGAGCCGGAATGCTCGTGGCAAGGGCCATTGTTCTGATACTCCTCACTGGGCGCGCGACCTAGCCAGAACCGAAGAGAGGGATCCTCGTGACGACACTGCATGCCATTGGCAACTGGCTGTACTGGTTCTTCGGAATCGGCGGGAGCGGTCCCCATTACGGTTTCTGGTCAGGGGCCGGCTCCGACATCGGGGAGATCACCCTCGTCGGCGCCTTGTTCATCGCCCTGAAGCATGTCAATTGCCACGACAAAGGCTGCTGGAGGATCGGGCTGCATCGGGTCGAGGGCACGCCCTATAAGGCATGTCGCAAGCACCACCCCGTCCTGTCACAACATCCGCACATCACCGCGGAGATCATGGCGAAGGCACACGAGGAGTTCCAAGCGCAGCGTCAGGCGGATTCAGCCAGAATCCAGGAGATCCACTCTCGTGTGACGGCGTCGGCGCCGAGCGCCGGGGATCCCACATCCGACTGACAACGGTCGACAAGTGCACGCGCTCGCTCGGGAGAGCCGTGCATCCCCGTGACGGGACCGGGGCCCTGTATTGCAAGCGCGAGTGGGGCAAACCAGCGAGAAAGAGTTCGACGCCGACTCGTCAGTCGCGGCAGAGCCGCAGGAGGATGTCTTTGCGGCGATACACCTTATTGTCTCGACAGTGTCACGACCCCGGTGATCCGGACAGGGCGGGACTGCCGAGCCGACCGCAAGTTTCGATTTGGCCCGTTCTCCAGGACGGGCGACGTTCGCCCGTGACAGAGTTCCAGTCCGCACGGGATGCACGAATCGAACCGGACGGGAGCGAACCTGCACCCTGTGGGGCGCGCCTCCCTGGGCCGACCTCGCGAGTCAGCGATTGGCGATCGCGATCTCCGCCGCGGGTGCACCGACCATTTGGCCCGCTTTCAAGGCATGTATTCTCACCGGGCTGAACAGAGGGCCGTGCCCCTCTCGTGTGCCGCGTCGGAATTCGACGACAGCTTCAGGCGGGAGGGAGTGAGCGAAGAGAAAGCCCTGGCCCACATCGCAGTTGAGCACTGCGAGCTCGTCCAGCTGTTCACTGGTTTCAATCCCCTCGGCCACAACGAGGATTCCAAGCGCATGGGCCATCGCCGTGACGGCGGCGACGATCTGGCGGTCACGAGCACTCCGTCCGATGTGTTCGACGAAGCTGCGATCGATCTTCAAGATGTCGACCGAGAGGTGTTGGAGGCGCAGAAGCGTCGAGTAACCCGTCCCGAAGTCGTCGAGGGCGAGACGCACCCCGAGAGCTGACAACTTCGGCAGCGTGGCCTCCGCGTCGCTGTCCTCGCCGACGAGGCTGGTTTCGGTCACCTCGAGGCAGAGGCGCGACGGGTCGATACCGTGCTGCGCGATCGCTCGATCGACCTGCGCGGCGAGGCCCGGATCGGTCAGTTCGGTGCCCGAGATGTTCACTGCCATCGTGAAGTCACTCGGCCAGTCGGCTTCCTCCAGCCACTCGGCGAGTTGGCGACAGGCTTCGTCAAAGACGAAGGCGTCGATTCTTCCGATAAGTCCCAGTTCCTCGGCCAGGGGGATGAACTCGAGTGGAGGGACGATCCCCCGCGTCGGGTGGTGCCAGCGGACGAGAGCCTCGACGCCGCACAGGGAACCGTCCGCGATCGTGAACAAGGGCTGGTACTCGAGAAACAGCTGCGAAGATTCGAGCGCATCTCGGAGTTCGAGCTCGAGCACGTGATTCGCCACCGCGCGGGCGCGGTGCGAAGGGGTAAAGACGCGGAGGCAGTTCTTTCCTGCTTCCTTGGCTTCATACATGGCGACATCGGCGTCCTGGAGGAGCTCACCGGGCGCGGCGATCGGGTCATTGGTGACGACGATCCCCACGCTGGCCGTCACCGTGACGTCGAGACCGTTCTTGACGATGGGCCGGCCGATCACGCGCAGGATCCGTTGACCGCAAATACGTGGGTCGTCATTCTCGCCAAGGGTGTAGAGCACCACGAACTCGTCCCCGCCGAAGCGAGCGACGGTGTCGGCCCGTCTTGTCACGCGCGAGAGCCGTCTGGCGACTTCGACGAGCACCTCGTCCCCGGTCTCGTGTCCGAGTGCGTCGTTGATCGCCTTGAAGTTGTCGAGGTCGATGAACAACAGGCCAACCCGGCCGTGGTGTCGCTCCAGGCCGGCGAGGGCCTGGGACAGCCGGTCCATCAGCGCGACCCGGTTGGTGAGGCCCGTCACAGAATCGTGCATCGACTGATAGGTGAGGGCCTCCTCCGCTTCGATCTGAGCGGTCACGTCCCGTGAGATGCCAAAGGTGCCGATGATGCGGCCATCGTCGTCTCGAAGGGCAAGCTTGGTCGTCGAGACCCAAGCGTCCGGACGGTCACGGAACGTCTCGCGCTCGATCTTTCCGAGGATTGGTTTGCCGGTTCGGATGATGCGCTGCTCGTCCTGGAATGCGGCACGGGCGTGCGGTTCGCTGAAGATGTCGAAGTCCGTCTTACCGATGAGGTCCGATTCCGACAGCCCTGGCGCGTCTCCGGCGATGTAGCCCTTGCTGATAAAGATGAAACGGCTGTCCAGATCCTTGAAGTAGACGCGCTCTTCGGAGTTGTCGAGAAGGTTGTGCATGCAGAGACGCTCAAGTTCCTCTCGCGAACGCGAAGCATGCGGCGAGTGAGGACTGGATCTTGCCCGCTGGGTCATCGCGTCCCCCTCCCCTCCGGCACGAGGTTCAAATGGGCGACGTAGCGCTGGTTCCCGTCCGAGCGGAGAGTGCACACCGACCGGCCGCTGTGATCTGATACCTGAAATGCGATCACACAATTAGAGTAATTGTGACCGTCAATGGGGTCGGTGTTTTAAATGCAAATTGCTCAGCGAAAATGACAAAAATACGTCACCTTGACCGGAGGACTAGGGTCTTCCACGACCACGCGCAGGAATCTGGGGTCGAATCGAGAGGCGGGAACGCCCGGTCCAGCGCCTGCCGCCGGTGGCTCAGAAGGATCGATTCCAGAGGTGCCGAGAACAGATATGAGCAATTGCCGGGAGGCGCCCGATGCAGAAAAGGTCAAATTTCGACCACTGTTCAGTGTCTGGATGCACGCATCGGTTGAGTGTGATTTTCCAAAGCTGGGGGTACTCGTCGCGTCGGGAGCTTGCTCGCGGGCCCGGAGCAAGGTTCCGCGCCGAGCCCGGATAACCTCCCCTTCGCAGCTAGCCAGGAGGGACGAGGTTGGCCTCTGAAGCGGATACCGGGAGTGTCACGCTGCGCAGTGGCAGGCCGATGCCGATCGTCGGGTTCGGAACCTGGCAGATGCGCGGCAGGCTCGCCCGTCAGGCGGTGCTCGGCGCGCTGCGGGTGGGCTATCGCCACATCGACACCGCCACGCTCTACAAGAACGAACACGAGGTGGGTCTCGCGCTCGTCGATAGTGGACTGCACCGTGAGGAACTTTTCATCACGACCAAGCTCTGGCCCGACGCTCAGAGCGCGAGGGGGTCGATCGAAAGGAGCCTTGCGGAACTCCAAGTCGACTACGTGGACCTCTGGCTGATCCACTGGCCTCCAGCACGGGCCACCTCGCGGTCGATCTATCGGGAGATGCTTGCGGCACGCGACGAGGGTCTTGCCCGGGCGATCGGGGTGAGCAACTACAGCATCGAAGAAATCGACGACCTCACGAAGACCGTCGGTGAAGTTCCCGAAGTCAATCAGGTCCCCTGGAGCCCATACCTCCATGATCCTGCCCAGCAGCGCGCGCTCGACCAGCGCCACGTAGTCCTCGAGGGATACAGCCCGCTGAAGAGGAGCCGCCTCGACGATCCCGTGCTCGTCGAGATTGCCGCCTCGCATGGGGTCTCCCCGGCACAGGTCGTGCTCCGCTGGCACGTCCAGCACGGCATCATCGTCATTCCGAAGTCCGGCCAGCCAGATCGCATTGCCGAGAACTTCGACATCTTCGACTTCTCGCTCGACGCTGAATCAATGCGCCGCCTCGACGGGCTCTCTTTGCGCTAGTAGCACAACGTTGTCGTTGGCGACGCGGCATAACCACCTCGTCGCAGAGGCGGACATTCCTGCTGGGGGTGAAAAGGGACATCATCCGTCGTGAGCCCGGCGTGGACCATGGGTCGCTCGTCCGGCTTGGCCGGTCGGCCCCGACTCTTTCGAGGCGACGGCGCGCGAAAACTTGGATGTTCGAAGACGGCGTTGCCCTCGAGGTGGCGCTCTGGCGTACGGCTCGTTTCCCAGGATTCGTTGCGGAATGAGCCGGCGGAGCTCTCAGACGCGCTCTGTCCCGTATCGGCGGGTTCACTCGTTCCGGTGTGCG
>DASPQJ010000007.1:0-41148 GCA_035625025.1 Acidimicrobiales bacterium | reverse complement strand
AGCAACCTCGCTCTTCGTCCGCCCCTCGAGCACCACCGCCGTGATGACGAGCCGCGCCATCGACATCCCGCACCTCCCCCGTTGAGGTGCGAACTATGACGCGAGACACCTGTGAACGAAGTCCTCGATTCTCACACCTCCGTCCCCACGAACGAGCCCGAGGGGCGCGTCGAGCACCTTGCCCTGAAGAGGCGTCTTTTTGGGCGCTTTGTTCCAGAAGATGGTGAGTTACAATGCGCGATCCCGCCAAAATGGCTGGTAATCGAGCATGCGCGAAATCGATTGGCGTTGGGTCCGCCAACGGACACAACGCCAAAGGATTGGTGTCCGTCTTTGTCACATTCAACATTCCCGGCCGGGACTGCGGGCGTTTCGGTGCTTCCGGCATGTCAACGTACGACGACTGGATCGGCGCTTTCGCGCGCGGGATCGGGGACGGCAAGGCGCTCGTGATCTTTGAACCTGACTCGCTCGCCAACTTGCCCGGTGACTGCCTGAAGAGCGACTTGGCACTCAACTCGGAGAACTATCCCTTCAGCGACGCGCAGCGACTCGCCGAGGTCAAGGACGCGGTGAGAGTCCTCGAGGCGGATCCGCACGTGAGCGTCTATCTGGACGCGGGCGACAGCACCTGGTAGCGGGTCGGCACGATCGCGCAAAGGCTCGTCGAGGCCGGTGTGCAGAATTCCCAGGGTTTTGTCCTGAACGTCATCAGCGATCAATACACGGCGAACAGCATCGCCTACGGCAGGTGGGTCTCCGACTGCATCGCTTACGGGACGTTCGTCAAGCCCGGCAGGTTCGCCAGTTGCCCGAATCAGTACTGGAATGGCGGACCGCCGGGGACGGAGATCGCCAAGCTGCTCGGTTCCTGGAAGGGTGTCGCGCTCGATGCGTATGGGGTCTGGGGTGACTCTGCGTCCCGGGCGGACGTCAACATCTCTGGAATCGACGCCGATTTCGCGAACCTGCTCGGCTCCGCGACGCCGATCGCGCGCTTCGTGATCGACACGAGCCTCAACGGCCGGGGCATGAACGACATGGAGAGTTACACCGCGGCGCCCTACCACCAGCCGACCAGTGTGATCGGCACCCTCAAGAGCGGCAATCTGTGCAATCCGCCCGACACGGGTCTCGGGCTCGCCCCGACGAGGGATACCGGCCAGGCGCTCGTCGACGCCTACCTCTGGGTGAAGACTCCGGGGGAGTCGGAAGGTCAGTGCGACTCTGCTGGAGGTGCGCGGGCGTGGGATTACAACGCCTACACGCTGCCCAGTTGGCCCACCTCGCCCGCGGCGCGCAGCCTCTTCGACCCTCTGTGGGGAGTGGTCGACCCCGCGACTGACGCGTGGTTCCCCGAACTGGCGCTAGAGCTCGCCCAATACGCCGACGAGTCCCCGAAGGCGCCGCAGAACAAGTGAGACGGGCGCTGGCCCGCGCAAGCAGATCCGACGGGGTAGATGAGCGGGGCGACCGTCAGTTCGCGTGGCGTGTTTGATGGTACGTCACACGAGACCGCGGTTGATGATCACGGCGCAAGCCCCTGAAATGTGGTTCGACCAATGGCGTGGCCGACGACGACCCCACCGGCCATGGCGCGTCGGCTGGGCTATCTCCTCGGGAGTCGTACGCGCCGGGGACTGCCTTGGAAGACCGATCACCGCCGGCCGGCTTCAGCGGAAGATGGATGGTCTGCAGGCTTTACCTGACACTCCAGCGGAGTCACCCGCGCGGCCATCTCGCCGCGCGGTCCCAGCGAGGGTTGTCGAACGACGCCATTCACGACTCCGCCGCGTCGCGGCGTCAGGTCTCGGCCGCGACTTCGTCCTGTGGGAGTGCAGCCCACGGCGCCTCGGCAGGCCAGACGCGGGCTGACACCGGAACTGAGTCCATTCCGACCTCGTTCTCGCCGGAGACCGCCTCGAGCGTGCGACGCGCCGGCTCTGGGAGGACGAAAGTGAGGAGGAAACCGGCGACGGCAGCGGCTCCCGCGACGAGGAGCATGCCCCGCAACCCGATGTGTTGTTCTAGCTGCGGCACGAGGAATACTCCGGCAAAGGCGCCGAGTTTGCCGATCCCCGCAGCAACGCCATGACCGGTCGTTCGCATCGAGACGGGGAAGACCTCGGACGGGAGCACGAACGTCGTCGTGTTCGGACCGAACTCGATGAAGAAGTAGCTGAGGCCGAACACGGCGAGGAACGGCCCGACGACGACCGTGAGTTCGTGGACCGCGCCGAGGACGAGGAAGGCCGCCGCGATCACTGCAAAGCCGACGTGTTGAAGTCGGCGGTGGCCGATCCGATCCATGCGAAGAACGGCGAGCGCGTAACCGGGCAACGCGAAGATGATGAAGATGCCGAGAGTCCAGACGAGCTTGGTGATGAGCGTCGCGTCTGGACTGACGTCTTTCAGGATCACCGGCAACGACAAGGTGTTGCCGTAGTAGGCGTAGTCGAAAAGGAACCACGTTCCGGCTGTTGCGACGAGGAGGACGAGCATCCGGCCGTGGGTGAGAAACTGGCGCAACGAAATGCGCTGGGCACCCTCGAACGCAGTCGTCGGGGCGACAACGGTGCCCTCGGAGAAAGCGGCGGCGTCAAGCGCCGCCTCGGCCACCTCCCCTCGCACCTGGGCGGTGAAACGTGGCGATTCGGGCATCCTCGACCGCAGGTAGATGACGGCTGCGGCCGGGATGGCGCCGAAGGCGAGGAGCAGTCGCCAGGTGAGGTCGTGGCCGACCCCGGAGGCGAGGAGTACGAGCGCGACGAGGGGACCGATGATGAGACCGAGGGCCTGCATGGAAAAGACCAGGCCGACGAACCGTCCTCGGTCGGAGCGGTTCGAATACTCGCTCATGAGCACCGCCGAAACGGGGTAGTCGCCGCCGATGCCTAGGCCGAGCACAAACCGGGCAACGACCAGCCAGACGAAGTTCGGCGCGGCCGCGCTGGCGATCGCCCCAGCGATCATGATCAGGGCGACGACGACGTAGACCCGCTTGCGTCCGACCACGTCGGCGAGACGGCCGAAGAGCACCGCCCCGAAGAACGCCGCGAGGATCGCCGAGCCAGTCACCCAGCTCGTCTGCGTCGTCGACAGATCCCACTGCTTGGTGACGAGCGCGGCGACGGTGCTGATGACGAAGAGGTCGTAGGCGTCCGTGAAGAAGCCGGCACCAGAGATGACGACGGCCCGATGGTGGAACTTGCTCCTTGGTGCTTCGTTGAGCAGGTCGCTCACTGTTGGTGAACCGAGGGCCCGCTCGGCAAGGTCCGGATCGATCATCGGGGTCCCGCCTGCGGCGCCGTCGACATCGAGGCTTAACTTTGTCTCTGTACTCTGACTGGAGGGTGACATCCAGGTGAACAGAACGCGAACGAATCGCGAATTCTCCGTCCCAGGTAGGTAGGGTGGCTTCACTCATGACCGACACAGCGCAGCCCCTGTCGCTCGTCGACCAGCGCATCGCGCAACTGTTCGCCTTGGTGCGGGAGGCGCTCGCCGGCGCGACCGAATCGCTTCTCGACCTCGAGCCGGAGACCGGTCAGGCGATCGTCGACGCCGACCGGGTGATCGACGAACTGACGAGCGAGGTCGACGACATCATCTGGCAGCGGATCGAGGCGGGGTCGACGTCGACCGACGAGCTCCGCTATTTCGTCAGCGTCCTTTTGATCCTGCCGGAGCTCGAGCGCAGCGCCGACCTCGCCGAGCACATCGCCCAGCGGGCGATTCACAGTCTCGGGGCGGAGATGACCCCGGTGAGCCGCGGGCTCGTCCAGCGCATGAGCGAGGTCGCTCTCGAGATGTGGAGCGGCGCGGCGGACGCCTATGTCGACCGGACCGCGCGAGCAGCCGCGCTCGACCAGACCGACGAGGAGCTTGACATTCTCCACGAACGGCTCACCCACGAAATCGGCACCTCGGGGATGTCCAATCCCGTCACGACCGAGGTGACCCTCGTCGCTCGTTTTTACGAACGCCTCGGCGATCATGCCGTGAATCTCGCGCGTCGCATCGCCACGCTTCCCGAGGTCCGCGCCGACCGGGACTCGTCGCCGGGGAACTGATTTCTAGAAGAAGTTAGGGGAGCACTCGTTTTGCGCGCACGGAGCGCGTAGTTGAGGTCGTCAGATCGTCGTCGGCTTGGCTCCGGGGCGCACGGCCAATCCGGCGAGCACCTCGAGGACGACCCGGTGGGCGTTGTTGACGGTGACATCGGCTGGGTCGTAGACGGGGGCGACCTCGACGATGTCGGTGGCGACGAGTAGCGCGCGTCGCCAGCCGCCGCGCCGCCCGCACGAGGTCCACCGGTGCCATACCGCCAGGTTCGGGCGTGCCGGTCCCGGGGGCGAATGCCGGGTCAAGGACGGCGATCTCGACCGAAAGGCAGATCGCGTCGCAGTTCTCGAGCGCCTCGTCGGCGGCGTCCTCGAGCACGGCCGACAGGCCCCGTTCCCAGGTCTTCGGCATGAAGTGATCGTGCAACCCCTCGGGAGCGCATCTAGGCGGACGTCGCCGCGTCCCACCAGTAACCGCGCAGACCGACCGATGCGGACGAAGTTCGATCCTGGCCCGCGCCGGATTCGATGAGACGTCGTAGGGCGTGCCGTGGCTGGCGGCATTCCCCTCGAACGACTCGGCGGTGTCGGCGTGCGCGTCGAAACGGACGATCCCGATCCTTTCCCAGTCGACAGCCGTCGCCCCCGCGGTCGCTGAAGGCCAGGTGATCGGGTGGTCACCGCCGAGCACCACCGGGAAGATGCCGCGCTGCGCGACTTGCGCGACGCGTTCGCGAATCGCGACGTGTCAAGTCTCGGCGAGCCTGTGGGAGCAGATCGCGTCGCCGAAGTCGACGACCTCGAGTTCGGCGAAGATCTCGATTCCCAAGTCAAGGCGGAACGTTCCCGGTCCGGGGGTGAGCTCCCGGAGGGTCCGGGGCGCGTTTCGGGCACCGGGCCGGTTCGTCGTCGAACCATCCGAGGTGGCGTCGACGATCGCGACATCGGGATTCCAGGAGCTGAGCTCCTCGGGCTCGGTGCGGAGTGCTCGCTGCGCGAAAGTCCGCGACACCTTGGAAGGAAGGCGCGTTCATCTGGGCGGCAAGAACGGGCGGTATGGCGCGTTCTGGTGGTATCGGTTGCCTATGCCATCGAGTCGAGCACCGCGTCAATGTCGGACTCGCTCGTTTGTGGGTTGACGATCGCCACGCGAGCCATGACCTCGCCGAGATGGGTCGTCGGGGTGACGAACGCGATCCCGTCGTCACGGAGCTTCTGCGACCAGCGGTCGTACTTGTCACGCGTCCAGCCGGTCCGTCGGAAACAGACCACGGAAAGCTCCGGTTCCCGCACGAGAGTTAGGTAGTCGCGGTTCTGTACGGCCTTAGCCGTGTAGCGCGCGACCTCGAGCGTGCGTTCGAGCGCCTGTGAGTAGGCGTTGGTTCCGTACGTCGCGAGCGAGAACCAGAAGGGCAGACCACGGGCGCGCCTGGTCAGGTGGATCGCGTAGTCGGCTGGATTCCATTCCCCAGTCTGGGCGAGCGGTTCGAGGTAGCTCGCGTGCTGAGCATGAGTTGCGCGGGCGAGCTCGGGTTCACGATAGATGAGCGCAGCGCAGTCGAAGGGAGCGAAGAGCCACTTGTGTGGGTCAACGATGAACGAGTCGGCGAGCTCGATACCCGCGAAACGTTGGCGCGCGCTCGGCGCCGCGAGGGCGGCCGCGCCGTACGCGCCGTCGACGTGGAACCAGATGCCCCGCTCCGCGGCGACGGTGCCGACCGAGCGGAGGTCGTCGATGACGCCGAGATTCGTCGTCCCCGCCGAGGCGACAACCGCGAACACCTTCTGGTCGCCCCGGGATCCCACGGCGTCGAGAACGCGCGCGAGCTCGGCCCCGCGCAGGCGCTGGTCATCATCGACCCTCACGACGACGAGGTCGACATCCATCACTTCCGCCGCCTCCGAGAGCGACGAGTGGACGTCGGGGCTCACGGCGACAGCCCAACGCTGCGCGCCGGCATGCGATGTTTCCATCCGATCGCGCACCGCGTGCCGGGCAGTGACGAGCGCTGAGATATTGGCGATGGTCCCGCCCTGGACGAACGTTCCGCCCGCGCCCGGGGGGAAGCCTGCGAGGTCCGCGATCCACCGAAGTGCCTGATTCTCGGCGTACGTAGCACCCGCGGCCTCGAGCCAGTTGCTCCCGCACATCGAGGACGCCCCCACGACGAGGTCGAACAGCATCGAGGCTTCGGTCGGCGCGCACGGGATGAAGGCTAGAAAGCGGGGATGGTTTGCGGTGATACAGGCCGGAGCGAGCACGTCAGCGAAGATGCGCAGCGCTTCTTCGCCTCCGAGTCCTGAGGCCGTGATCGTCGAGCCTGCTTGGGCCTGTAGTTCAGATAGCGGACGGGTGTTGTCGAGGGGAAGCGGGTCGAGCGCAAGTCGTTGCTGCGCGTAGGCGAGTATGTTCTCGGCGAGACGCTCGACGTCACCATTCCAACCGTGCATGACCCGGAATATAGGGCTGATCGGCCAACATCGCACCTTTTCCGGTAAGGGGCGAGAGACGTTGGTGACCGCGCCCCGACATCGGAGCGGGTGACCCCACGCGCGCTCGCCGTACCGCGTGGGAGTTGTGGCGTCGGGGACGCGCCGCTTTCAAGTGCACGGCACCCCCACCTCGGCATGGCGAGGCGAGTCGAGTGTTCCATGAGGGGGAGACTTGTTGGCGCGGTGATCTCGGGCTAGTTCGTCGGCGGCGAGCTCAGACGCCCGATCCCGTCGAAGTCAGCCCGGAAGATGCGTGGCAGAACGGGCGAGCTTTTCCGAGTTAGCCTTTCGGACCCGCGTCGGGTCCGGCATCGACGCGTTGGTTCGGGCAAGAACCGTCACGAGCGAACCAAACCAGCCCCAGAGAGCAGAAGGTGGCGCCACGCCGACGCTCGGTCTTCCGCCCGACGGACACGGTCCTCATTCAATCATTGAAGGAATCAACTCGGCGGTTGACTCATGCAGTAGCAGATCGCTGGCAGTGCAACAAATGCGCCCCACGTTTGTCGACGAGGTGGCGACGCGTCCCGATCGATAAGAGTAACCAATCGTCCACTAATCTGATTTTGTCATTCGTCGCGGTCACTTCGTGGGGCTGACGGCACAAATCCGTCATTTCGATGGTCCAAGTGTGTTACCCCCATAACGGTATTGTGTGGCGGTCAGGCGAGGCCCAAAGAACGACAAATTCTCCCGTGCGCTTGTCGCGACAGCCTAAATCGCCGCAAGCTGCGATGATCGAGTGTCGAGTGGAAGACCTGGTAATCAGCAACAAACGGATTGGATCAAACGACGAAGCGGGGCACGCCGTCGGCTAGGATTGAATCTAATCTTCCGCCTGGACCTGACAGCATAGTTGCTGACAAGATTCGGTGAGGCGAGGTAGTATAGACAAGGTGAATCACCGTGTGGACGAGTGCGCTGGAATTGCAACTTGAGGTGGTCGCCATGTTCGATGATGGTGATCCCATTGTGAGGTGGAGCGCATCATGAACCGGCGCGAGTTAGTCACGACCGCCGAAGATGGCTTCACGCTCATCGAAATGCTGATCGTCTGCATGATCCTGCCAATCGTTATCGGGGCACTCGGTCTGTCGCTGACCGCGCTCCTTTCGCTCCAGCACGGGACCGTAATGAGCATCTCGGACACGGCAGATGCCCAGACCGTTTCGGCCAATTTCGAGCAGGACGTTCAGAGTGCTGTCAACCTGACAACAAGCGCTAGCCCAAGTAATTCAGGCCCTTCTACGACCAACCCCATGACGCAATGTGGATCCGGAACACAGTTGCTCGGACTGGAATGGGGCCTCGATCAAGGGACACAGCAGTACCAGACCGTTGTCTCCTACGTCGAAGTCGCGAGCGGTTCGACGTACTCGCTGGTGCGTCAGTACTGCACCGGGGCTTCTTCGACCCCGACGAGCAGCACGTACATCTCCACCGATATCCCCTCCAGCCAGTCAGTCCCGACGATCACCACTACGTCCAGTTACACCGGCATCCCGTCGACTGCTTGGGCCTCTGCCGTAGGCGTGACGGGCGTCGATTTCTCGACCACGGAGCCGGGAAGCAAGTACTCGTTCTCTCTGTTCGCGGTACCCCGCGAAAGCACATCGTCGAGTCAGTTGTCGAGCGTGATTACGCCGACAACGACCTGCGGCTTCGCCACGCCCGGGACGGGCTCGTACGCCGCAACACTTTGCTTCGCGAATTTCTCCAGCTACAACTACAGCCAGTACACCGTGAGCCCGAACCCAGCTCATTCGCCGCTCAGCCCCGCGCCCAGCAACTGCCAGCAGATGACAGAGGGAATCGCCAACACCCCGTTCACGTTGTCCTTCTGTCTCAGCACGTCGTCATCGGTCGGAGCGGTCGTTCCGTGGGTCATTCCCACCTATCCCACCGCGATCTGCACGCCGACGTCGACGAGCGAAGCTTTCTTGGGCAATAACGGCTTCTACACGGGAATCCCTGGAGATCCGGCACTCTACGAAGATTGTCTGCCGAGTTCTCCTTACTATGCGAACGGAGCCCTCGCGTACATCTACATCTCGAATATCCAGCTGCTGGATCAGAACGGCCGTCCGGCGACGAACTGGGAGCTCGTGACCGGCGACGCCGAGACGACCGACACAGGCGAATACACGATATGGACGGCAAACGAAGATCTGAACCTGCTCCCGAACAGCCCGACGTCGCTTTACGGCAATGCTTGCTACGACTCGAACGACCCCAACGATGACGGCTTGACCGGTGTCGGCACGCCGACGGTCGAGTGCGCGTCATCGGTGACCACCAACAAAACCGGCACCGTCATGCTCGAGGCCCCAGCCCCGACGTCGCTGACCGTGACCATGAAGGGGGCCGGCCTCCAGGCGATCTTCCTTGGTGTGCTCTTGCCATGGTGAGCGACGTGACACGCCCGCTCACCTTGAGAAGCCGTGGGCCTGCGCGGGGCGGTGACGAGCCCGGCGGCGGAGTCGCCCGGGGCGCGCGCCGGATGGTTTCGGCCATGCGGCGTCATGCCCGTTCAGCCGACCTGTCGGACATGCCGGTGTCCGACCCCTTCGACGCATGAGATCTCTTGCTCGCTTCCCGGTCGAAAAGGGGGATCGTTGCGACGATCCTGGACCTTCGCGCCGATCGGAAGCTGGCGACACCCTCGTCGAGGTATTGATCGCTCTCGTCGTGATCGGGGTCGCGGCGCTCTCCTTGCTCGTCGCGTTTAGCACGTCGATCTGGGGTTCGTCGGACTACCGCACCGTCGCGACGGTGGACACCGTGCTGAGAAGTGCCGCCGAGGAAGCCACGACCCAACTCCAACAGCAGTCGAGCACACTCTGGGGGGACTGTGGCGGCGCGTCTTCTGTGCAGTTCAGCCTTCCGACGGGCTACACGGCGCAGATCGCCGCGACGTACTGGAACGGAAGTGCTTTCGTCAGTCCTCCACCGTGCATCCCCAACGCCGCCCAGCAGGACACCATCTCCGTCACGTACAAAGGGACCGTTTACCAGATCGTCATCGTCGTCGACGATCCCTTGGCCCCCTCGTTCACCGTCGGCACGACGTCGACCCAGTTGGCCTTCGTTCAGCAACCCGCGAGTAGCGGCATCGCCGCCGGTTCGAATCTCTCGCCCTGGCCGATGGTCGCGGTTGAGGACGGAAGCGGCAACGTCGACCAGGACGATCTGTCGTCTGTCAGCCTGGCGATAACCCCGGGGACCGGGACCTGCGTCGGGATCGAGAACCTGGGCGTGTTCACCTTTTCGAGCTGCAGCATTACGAAGTCCGGGACGTACACGCTCACGGCGACCGACGGATCACTGACTCCAGCGACGAGCAGCGCCTTCAGCGTCGGGCCGAGCACTCCCACCCAGCTCGTTTACACGACGAGCCCGCCGAGCGCGATCGGTGCCGGGTCCACGTTCTCGGTCGTCGTCGCGGAGGAGGACGCTTACGGCAACATCGAAACGGCCGACTCCCAGACGGCGGTGGCCCTGTCGGCGAATAACGGTGGTGGCGCGTTCGCCTGCGCGACGACTCCGACAAACCTCACGAACGGCGTCGCCACCTTCACGGGTTGTTCCTACACCGTGGCTAGCACCTCCGCCTACACGCTCACGGCTTCGTCATCCTCTGCCCCCTTGCTCCTCAAGCCCACCGCCGCGACCACCGTCTCGCCGGCCGCGGCCAGCAAGCTCGTGATCACGACCCAACCCGCCTCCTCGATCACCGCCGGGGGGACGGTCTCGCTCGGCGTGACGATCGAGGACCAGTACGGCAACCAGATCACCACGGGCAACCCCGGCTCGACCGACAGCATCGGGGTGACACTGTCCTCGGGCAGCTTCGCCGGCGGCACGACCACGGTGGCGGCGGTGAACGGCGTCGCCAACTTCACGGGCCTGCAGATCACCTCGGTGGCCGGCTCGCCGTACACGATCACCGCCCGTGACACGTCGGAAACTGTGGCCGCGGCGACGACCAACTCCATCTCCGTGGTCCCCGCCGCGGCTAACAAGCTCGCGATCACGACCCAACCCGCCTCCTCGATCACCGTCGGGGGGACGGTCTCGCTCGGCGTGACGATCGAGGACCAGTACGGCAACCAGATCACCACGGGCAACCCCGGCTCGACCGACAACATCGGGGTGACACTGTCCTCGGGCAGCTTCGCCGGCGGCACGACCACGGTGGCGGCGGTGAACGGCGTCGCCAACTTCACGGGCCTCCAGATCAACAAGGCAGGCCGCTACACGATCACCGCCACTGACACGACGGAACCCCTGAACGTGACCTCGGCGACGACCAACTCCATCACCGTGAACCGGGGGCCAGCGAGTCAGCTCGTCTACCTGACCGGCGTGCAGTCGTTCATCGACGGGACCGGTTCGGGCAAGGGTTCTGGCGCAATCACCGTCCAGCTGCAGGACGCCTACGGCAACCCGGTCGACGCCACCTCGGCCGCTGGGCTCACCTTCAACACGATCTCGGGGGTGAAATACGTCCCTTCGTACGGCTCGACGACAGCCTGTACGAGCACGACCTGCGCGATTGCGGCCGGGTCATCGACGGCGACCTTCTACATGACCGATACTGGTGCCGGTTCACCGGGCATTCAGGTGACCGCGAGCAGTATCACTTCAAGTGTCCAGACCGAAACGTCATCGGCGCCGGGTACCTTCAACGGAACACTGACGGTCGGAACTCAGAGCGGGACACTCGCCCCCACCGGGACGGCGACGTACTCGATCAGCGTGAAGAACACTGGAAGCAGCAGCGAGTACTTCGAAGTCCTCGTCGATGGCGTGCCGACAAGCGCCACAAGCACACTGTCGCCGACGGGATCGACCTGTGAGACGATCACGAGCAGCTCGACGGCCACATGGACGTTGAGCGTGACAAATGCCGGGAGCACGCCCGCCGCGGCGACGAGCCTCGCGGTCGTCGCTGAGCGCTTTACCACCAGCGCCTGTAGCACGCTGACCGCAGGATCAGAGTCCGCGGCGACGCTGACAATCAGTCCTGGTTCGGCGTCTCAGCTCGTGATCATGACGGCCCCGGTCTCCGGATCGCACACCGCCGGAAGGACCATCGGGCCGATCCTCGTTCAGGAGCAGGACCAGTACGGCAACCCCGTCAACGTCAGCTCGAGTACCTCGGTCGGCTTGACGAGCAGTTCGGGCACCGGGACGTTCGCCTCCACTTCCGGTGGAGGGGCGGTCACCTCGGTGACCATCAGCTCCGGTTCGTCGTACCAGACCTTCTACTACGGCGATACGACAGCTGGCAGTCCGGTGATCACCGCATCGGCGGGAAGTCTGAGTTGGTCGCAGACCGAGACGATCAGTTGATTGGTCATGGAGATGTCGACGACGCGAGGGGCCAGGCAATGAGACAAGTGCGCAGAGCGGGACTCGCCGCCCCCGAGCGTCGCGCTGGCAGCAGCACCCGCGCCCGACGGAAGGGGAGAGGCGACGAGGTTGGCGCCGTCCTCGTGCTGGCGCTGGTCTTTCTCATCATCGGAGCCGTGGTGATCGGCGCGCTCGCCAACGCGCTCACCAGTGACCTTCGTAGCTCGCAGGTATTTCAGTCAGCGCGCTCGGAACAGTACGCGGCGAGGAGCGCGACCAATCTCGCGATAAACAGCATCCGCTACGCGCGTTGTTCTCCCAGCGCTCCTGGGTGCAACACGAACACGTTGCTGTCCCAGACCCTAAACGCCAGCCCGCCGGGCTACTGCTGGGGAAACGGCCCGAAGTCCGAGTTCACGGTCGACGGCGTGTCGATGGACGTCTGGTGCTCCACGGCCTGGAACCCAACGAGCTCGGCCAGCCGGGTCGTAACCTTTTCAACCTGCCCAGATGGCGAGAGCGCAGCACTGTGCGCGGCGCAACCATTTCTCCAGGCTGTGGTCACTTTTGACGACTACCCCTCGGGAGTAAGCGCGCCATCCTCGGAGGAGTGCTACCTGTACTGCGGAACCGGCATGATCACCGATAGTTGGACGTGGTCGCCCACGGTCCCGACTGTCGCGTCCATCAGCCCCGCTTCGGGCTCCATCACCGGTGGCACATCGGTGACGATCACCGGGACCGGGTTTGCGACAATCACCTCCACTGGGTCTGTACCTGACGTAACCAGTGTCAACTTCGTCGAGGAATCGGGCGGTGTCCCCACGAGTGACAACGTCGTCCTGTCTGCGACGAACGTGGCGGTCAACTCATCCACGTCGATCACGGCCCTCTCGCCGCCGATGACGGAGGGGTCCACGTACTACGTCACCGTCACGACACCGACAGGGACCAGCGCCTATTGCGCCAGCGGCACCAACTGCACCAGCAACGTTTTCACCAATTCACCGGTGGCGCCGACCGTCACGGGCATCAGCCCCGCGACAGGCACGATCGCCGGCGGCGATGCCGTGACGATCACGGGGAGCGGGTTCTTCGAAGGCGCGACCGTCAACTTCGTTCAAGAACTGAACGGTACTCCCGTGACCGGTGGTTCGGTCCTTGCCTCCCCCAACGTGACCGTGAACGGGTCCACATCGATCACTGCGGTCTCGCCGGGAGTGACGGGCGGCTCTCTGTGCCAGGGCAGCACGGTCAACTACTGTTACTTCGTCACCGTCACGACATCGGCGGGCACGAGCGCAACCAGCAGCAACGACGTCTTCAGCTACACGCCGTTGGTCCCGATCGCTTCTTCGATCTCTCCAACGTCAGGCACGTCGGGGACAGTCGTGACGATCCTCGGGACCGGGTTCTTGACCGGCGCCGTCGTCAAATTCGTCCCGGAGAACAACGGCACTGTCATTACGTCGGACTCCATCCTTACGGTTCCCCAGGCCCAGACGACGATCACATCATCATCCACGATCACGGTTCCTGCGCCGTCGGGAGAGGTGGTGACCACCTACTACGTCACCGTAACGACCTCGGCGGGGACGAGCCAGTACCTACCCATCTTCACCTATTAGCGACGTGCAACCCCTTTCGACAGGGCAGGTGGTTCCTTGATCGGCGGGTGGGTTGTTCTCGGGCTTGGCGGGTAAGACCCGTTCGCCGTCGCCGAATCCGCACAAGCCTCGCCGTGCACTTTCGACACCTGTGCGAGATCAGGAGAGCTGCCGGCAGCCTTCCGAATGGTCGCGGGTTCGGCAAGTCGCGTCGCCGGCGGAACGCACGCGATTGGCTTCTCGAAAGGGGTCCGAGTCGTGCCCGTCGTCGCGTCGCCCGGCCGACCGCATCGACCCGGGGCTCTGGCGATGTCGAGGGATGCTGAGGCGGCGGCGAGGCCTTGGGTGCAGGCCCCGCGAAGAGCGCCGGTCCGCGAGAAAGACAGAGTCTTGCCGTTCACGTGAACACTCGTCGGGACTCGAGCTGTCAGCTACCTTCAAGGTCGTGGGGCCTGACCGATCCCGGTGTCCGTGACGTCGAGCGCGACAGGCCGAGCGCGCCGGAATCGGCGATGTCGGGGCCCGGGCGATGCCTTGCACCTGTTGGAGCGGGCCGGGACGCGTCGGTGGGGGGTCGTTCGGGGCCTCGAGGTCCGGGGGGACCTCGGGACGGACGCGAGGCGTGAGGGTCGGGGGATGTAAGGGGCGTGTTCACAGTCCTCGTCGCGGGTCTCGGCCTTTTCGGCCTGATCTTCGGTTCCTTCCTCAATGTCGTGATCTACCGCGTGCCCCGAGACGAGTCGATCGTGGTGCCGCGTTCGCGCTGCCCTTCCTGTGGCGTGACGCTCGACGCGATCGACAACATCCCGGTCTTGTCGTACGTCGTTCTCCACGGGCGCTGCCGGAGTTGCCGCGCGCCGATTTCGGCGCAATACCCGATTGTCGAGCTCCTGACCGCGGGCCTGTTCGCCGGGACGGCGGCCCGTTTCGGGTACGCCTGGCCACTACCAGCCTTCGAGGTCCTCGCCGCAGGACTCATCGTGTTGGCGACCATCGACCTCGAAGACCATATCCTGCCGAAACGGATCGTCTATCCCGCCACGGCCCTGCTCGCCGCGCTCCTCTGCGTCGCGGCCGCAGAAACCGGCGATTGGCGTCGACTCGTCACCGGCGTTTGCAGCGGCGCGGCCTGGTTCGCCCTCTTCTTCGCGATCCACGCCGTCAGCCCCCGGTTGCTCGGATTCGGTGACGTCCGGCTGGCGCCCTTCCTTGGATTGGCGCTCGGCTGGCTCGGCGTCGGTGAAGTGCTCGCGGGGTTCTTCTTCGCCTGTTTTTTCGGCGCGGTGGTGGGGGTCGGACTTATCGTCGCGAAGCGGGCCGACCTCACGACGAGGGTTTCCTTCGGCCCCTTTCTTGCCATCGGAGCGGAGGTCGCCGTCCTTGCCGGCTCGGCGCTCCTGCGCCCCTTCCACGGGGCCTGAATCGGGTCGGCACGACCGGTCGCCGGGTCTCGGCTCGCGACACGGTCAGTGGGAGCTATTCGCCACCGTGGCGAGGTCGCGGGGCACGTCGTACCAGACGAGGACGCCGCCGGTCGAGGTCGGCCGGCGGTCGAGCGCAGCGGTCATCTCACGAACGACGAGAGCGGGGTCGGCGCCCCGCATCGCGAGGATGAAGTCGTCGACGCCCGCCTCCCGCAGTCCGGCCCGGATGGCGCGGTAGGTCGTCTCGTCAGCAGGTGGGCGTCCGAGGTAGTACTTGAGATACGCGCCCTGCAGCAACGAGACGATCGTTCCAGGATGGATCGGCGGGGCGCCGAACCTCACGCCGCCGTTGTTCGCGACGTAGGCGTACCCGCCGACGAGCCGGAAGCGGAATCCCGAGGCGAGTTGCCAGACCTCGGGGTCGGTGTCGTTCGGCTCGGTGTAGGGGTACGTGAGGACGACCGCCCCGTCCGCGATGTGTTCGACGGCGGAGCTAGTGAAGTAGCGCGGGACGTCGGTCCCTTCCGAGGGGTACGGCCAGCGCGGGATCAGCGGGAACAACAGCACCGCGGCGACGAGGACGCCGCCGGCAAGGCGCGCCTGGGACGGCTGCAGATACCGGGCGAGAAACGCGCGAGGGCGCCACTGCCTGAGCACGAAATCTAGACCGACGGCGACGATGACTGCTGCCGCGAGGTCGACGAATAGGAAGAAACGGACGCTCTCCAGTCGGTCGAAGATCGGCAGATTCTCGACCGCCCGCAGCGGGAGCGGTATCCCGAGCGACCGAGTGTCAAAGTAGAGATTCGAGCCGAGGGAGAGGATGAGCGCGACGACGAACGTCACGGCGCTCACCGCGATCGCGCGCTCTCGCCAGTGGCGCGCCACGAACCACACCAGACCGACCAGGAGCGGTACTCCCAGGTACGTGCCGATCTCGTCGGTCATCCCGGTGAGGAACAGATTGCCGGTGGCGTTCGGGCTTGTCGGTCCGATGAGCTGATTCCGGCCGGGCGACACGAGCCCCGCGAGGTCAGCGTGGTACAGGCTGGGGAAGAAAGGCAGCGTCGTTGAATTAGTGGCGTGCTGGGGCCCGGCGAAGTAGTACCAGAGGAACGGAAGCGACAGAACGCCGGCCGCGAGCACCGCGACAGAACAACCCTCCAAGAATCTGATGACCCGTGCCCGGTCGGCGCGCCGCAAGACGGCGGCTCCCGAGACGACGACGGTGCACGCCGCGACGACGACCGCGTCGACCGTCATCTCCGGGTTGAGGTAGAGCTGTGCCGCGAGGAGGAGACCGAGGACGAGGCCGGTTCGCAGGACATGTTGTTGCTTGCCGCTTGCAAGCTCATAAAGGGCGAGGAAGATCAACGGTGGGAAGGGCGCGAAGCTGAAGTTCTGGTTGACCGAGCTGTGGGCCACGATGAACGGCGAGAACCCATAGAGAAGACCGCCGAAGAACGACGCCAGGTCTTTTTCGCAGAACCGCCGAAGCGCAAGGTACATCGCCAGCGCGGAGACGACCATCGCGAGGCGCAGGGTGACATTGATCGTGGCGATCGGGCCAAACGCGAGAGTCACGGGAGTCATCACCAGGCCGAGAAGCGGCATCGACTGGTTTACCGGGAGATTGACGCCCGTCGGATAGTCGATCCAGTTGGAGAAGAGCACATTGTGAGCATGTTCCAACGCATAGGCCGGCCAGGCGAGGAACCATCCGACGGCCACGGTGTCGCTCGGAAGTGTCGAGACAATGTGACTGTTGTCGAAGGGCAGAACGGGGAGAAACGCCACGATCGCGAGCAGCGTGTAGACGAGCGCCGCTAGGGCGGTATGCCGACCGCGGTGGACACCCCGCGGCGGTCGACCCGGTGACGCGGTGCTCACCGAGTAGGACAGTTGTGGCCGCATGTCGGCCGCTCGATATGGTTGTCGCGCTCATATCCAAGCAAGGCGCAGACCTCGGTTCGCTTCCTCGTTGCAAACGAGGTCGGACGCCGTGGAGTTCGCGCGACTTCGACTGGGCGGTGACGAGGTGGATCCGAGGTTCGGATCGGTCGGCGAATCCAGAGAAGGTGGCTTACGCCATCGCCCGGACAAGGTCCTTGGGGTACATCGACACGTCCAGAGCAGCGTCGTAGGAGATCGTGCCGGAGTCGACGAGCTGGATGAGGCTCATCTCGAGCGTTCGCATGCCCTCGCTCTGGCTCGTGGTTATCACGTTGCGGAGCTGGTAGGTCTTTCCCTCACGAAGAAGTGCTTTGCAAGCGTTGTTCGCGAGCAACACCTCGAAGGCGGCCACCCGCCCTCCGTCGACCCGATTGATGAGACGTTGCGCGATCACCGCGGTGAGAGACCCGGCCATCTGGATGCGGATGAGGTCCTTTCGCTCCGCGGGGAACACATCGATGATCCGGTCGATCGCCTGCGGAGCGTCGTAGGTGTGGAGCGTGGCGAACACGAGGTGTCCGGTCTCTGCCATCGTCAAGGCGATCGAGATCGACTCGAGGTCGCGCATCTCACCGACGAGCAGGACGTCCGGGTCCTCGCGCAACGCCTCGCGCAGCGCCCGATCGAACGAGGGGCTGTCGACTCCGACCTCGCGCTGGTTGACGATGGCCCGTTTGTGGTGATGGAGGTATTCGATCGGGTCTTCGACCGTGAGCACGTGGACCGGTCGATTCTCGTTGATGTAGTCGATGATTGACGCGAGGGTCGTCGACTTGCCTGAGCCGGTCGGTCCCGTCACGAGGACCAGGCCTCTTGGAGTGTTCGCGAGCGAGCCCACGACCTGAGGCAGCAGGAGCTCCTCGAAGCTTGGAATCCTCATCGGAATCATGCGAAGGGCGAGGGCCGGGCTTCCACGTTGGTTGAAAGCGTTGCCGCGCATCCGAGCCCGGTCCTTCCAGGAGAACGCGAAGTCGAAGTCCTTGCGTTCCTCGAAGGCTTCGAGCTGGACAGGAAGAAGGAGCGCGCCGATGACGTCGCGGATCTGGCTCGGCGTCAGGTCTGGCACCCCTTGGATGGGGACGAGCGCCCCATCGAGCCGGAGCCGCGGGGCCGACCCCGCGGACATCAAGAGGTCAGAACCTTTGTGATCCCAGAGGAGCTGGAGCCACGGATCTATCGCGGAGCTGTCGACGTTTGCCATCTGTCTAGTGCCGCCTCATCGATGGGTTTTCGTTGGAGACCAAAAGGGGTCCGGCTGATCGCCGGACCCCTTTTGTCCTCGATCTGAGATCGGATCAAGAATGCTCCCAGCCTAGGCGAGCGAGCAGATGTTGCCGCCGCCGGTGGTGGTGTAGGAGTCGTAGTTCTGCCAGTTGGCCACGGTGCCAACAGCGGGAGGCGGATTGCCAGCGTCAACAAAGACCTGACCCGCCGTCAGGCCGGTGGTGGTGAGGTTCGCGGTCGCGCCGGTCGAGGTGATGTACTGGATGTTCGTGGCCGACGTCGCGAGCCCGACGTAGTAGTAGGAATTGTTGCTCGGCCAGCTCCGCAGGGGCGCATTGGCACCGTTCGTGCCGGACGTGAGCATGAGCGTGATCGACGGCGGCGGGACGGCCGTGGGGTTGATCGTGGCGTCCGCCTCGTACGCCTGGACTCCGACCTCGACGGTTTTCACGTCGGTATTGCACGCCGACACGGCGCTGGTACCGGTGACTCCGCCGAGCGCGAAGACGACGACGGCGGCGAGGATGCCCATGATGATGATGACGATGAGGAGTTCGATCAGGGTGAAGCCTTCCTGGTCGATTCCTTCCATCTTTGCTCTGCGCATTTCGCGGTAACGGTTGAACATGGTGGCTGGTACCTTTCTTCAGATCGATGGCTCTAACGGGCTACGAACGAAGGGTAGCCCTGGTCATTCACAAAGTGGCGGATTTCAGTCCATGTGACTCAGGGCGAATGGTCAACCTGTGTCAGCTGTGGCGGCGCAATCAGGTCCCCCGCGCGTGCGAGCAGCGGTCGATTCAGGATCCGCGAGCTACCCGGATACGTCTTTCGCCGGGATCGGTCACCGGTGATGCGCGTGGAAGCGCGGCGCGTCGAATTCACCGGCCATTGCCGCGAAAACGGCCAGTTCGATTGGAACTGAAACGGCGTGCCGGTGGGCGATTTTCTCGGCCCCGATTCCGCGTGACGAGGAGCGAAAACGAGGCGTCGCGGGCCAGGACGAGATCCGGCGTTTCGCTACGTGACCTTCACCTGGCGGTAGATGCCGTACATCGCGGAGATGAGGGCCACGGCGACGAAGCCGACGACAACTCCCATGACGATGATGATCGCGGGCTCGAACAGGCTGGTGAACCGCTTGATCTTGAAATCGAGCTCGCGCGCGTAGTACTGCGCCGCGACCTGCAGCTGCTCGTCGAGCGTGCCGGTCTCCTCCCCGACGCGCATCATCTGGCGAGCGGCGCTCGGGAAGAGTTCGGTGCTGGCGACGGGTTCGGCAAGACCACGCCCCTCGAGCATCTCGTCCCGGATGGTGTCGAGACCCTTTTTGTAGACGATGTTCGACACCGACTCGGACGTGACCACCATCGCTTCGGGGAGTGAGACGCCGGCCTGAATCATGGAAGACAGGATTCGACAGATCCGTTCGACCATGACGTGCTCAATGAGATCCCCGGCGATCGGGAGGCGGAGGAGTAGCGAGTCGATGCGGGCCCGCCCCTGCTTCGATCGGAACGCTACGGCGATGATCACGACGACGGCCGCGATCGCCCCGAAGATGAAGTACCAGTCTTTTTCGAAGAAGTTCGTCATACGGATCAGCATCAGCGTGGGGAGCGGGAGCTTGGCGTGGAGCGACTGGAAGAAGTTCTTGAACCTCGGCATGACGAACACCCCGAGCACGACGACCGTCACGATCGACATACCGAGGACGATCGAGGGGTAGATCATCGCCGAGGTGACCTTGCTGCGAGCTTCCGCGTCCCTCTCCATGTAGTCGGAGAGCTGCCCGAGAACGACATCGAGGTTGCCGGCAAGCTCGGCAGAGGAGAGCATGCCGATGTAATACGGAGGAAACGCCTCGGGGTGGGCCTCAGCCGCCAACGCGAAAGTGTCGCCCGCCTGAAGCGACTCGACCATATCCTGAAGTGCCTTCTTGAACAGTTTGTTGCCCGTCTCGCCCTCGAGGATCTCGAGGGCGTCGAGAATCGGAATTCCTGACTTGATGAAGACACCGAGCTGGCGTGAGAAGTGCATGACCTCCTCGCGCGGCACCTTCTTCTTCGTGACCTCGTACTGCAAGACACTTGTTCGTTCTTCGACGGAGACGGGCTGCAGCCCTCGGCTCAGAAGCATGAGGTGAGCGGCGCCAGCCGAGGGCGACGCGATCACGCCTGAAACGGTCTTGCCGGACTGGTCGATCGCGTTGTACGAGTATCGGGCCATGGACTATCCCGTCTACAACGTGTAGATGCTTCGGACGACCTCGGACACCGTTGTGACATCCTGGGCGACGAGGTCGATGGCTTCCTGGCGCAACGTTCGCATGCCTTGTTCTTTTGCGGCGGCTCGGAGTTCCTCGTGCGTGCCGGCCTCGATGATGAGGCGCTTGATTGGTGAGGTGATCTCCAGGAGTTCGTAGACCCCGATGCGGTCCTGGTATCCCGTGCGGGCGCAGAAGTTGCAACCGTCGCCCTGGTAGAAGACCGACTTCTCGGGTCCTCCCGTCTCGTCGTAGAAGGCGCGCTCCTCGGGTGTCGGCGTGTAACGCGTCTTGCAGGCGGGGCAAATGCGCCGCACGAGGCGCTGGCTCACAACGGCGACGACCGAGGCAGCGATGAGGAAAGGCTCGATCCCCATGTCGTAGAAGCGGAGGAGCGCGGTGACTGTGTCGGTCGCGTGGAGCGACGAAAGGACGAAGTGGCCCGTCATCGCGGACTGCACCGCGATGCGGGCTGTTTCGACGTCGCGGACCTCGCCCACGAGGATGATGTCGGGGTCCTGGCGCAGGATCGACTTGAGGCCCGACGCGAACGACAGACCCGCCTGCTCGTTGGTCTGGATCTGGTTCATCGACGGGAAGACGTACTCGACGGGATCCTCGATCGTCATGATGTTTCGTGTCGGATCGTTGAGCTCGTTCAAGGTCGCGTACAGCGTCGTGGTCTTGCCACTGCCCGTCGGTCCCGCGCAGACAACCATGCCGAACGGAGCACGGATGATGCCCGAGTACACGTCGCGGATCGATGCAGGCATTCCCAGGTGTTCCAGGCGGAGTACCGAACGTGTCTTGTCAAGGATTCTCATGACGCATTTCTCGCCCCAGATCGTGGCGAGCGTCGAGACGCGTACGTCGACAGACCGGTCGTCGACCGTCGTCGTGAACTGGCCGTCCTGAGGTCGACGACGTTCCACGATGTTCATTTCCGCCATGATCTTGATGCGGTTCACGAGACCGAGGCCCATGGCGGCCGGGAGCATGAGCATCTCTTTCATCACACCGTCGATGCGGTAGCGCACGCGCACCGCACCGTCCTGCGGCTCGATGTGGACATCGGAGGCTCGGTCACGCAGGGCCTGGGTGAGGATGCGGTTCACTACCTGAACGACGGGGGCGTCGTCGGCGATGACTTCCGGTTTCGCTGCTTCCGGCGTCCGGCGCCGTCCACCTTCAATTGTCTGGAACACCTGGACGAGGCTGGTAACTCCGCCGAGCGCGCCGTAGTTGGAGTCGATCGCCTGGCGCACGTCGCTCAGCGGCACGATCATGAGGTGCACTTCGCGCTGCGTGATCGCCTCGAGGAGTTCCTGCAGTTCGTCGCTCGGCTCTGCGACGGCGACGAAGATGATGTTGCCGTTCAGCGAGACCGGCAGCGCGAGCTGCGCTCTGGCGGTCTCTTCGGGTACGAGGGCGAGGGCGTCATTCTGTGGGATCTGCGTGCGCAGATCGCACTCGGGCATGTCAAATTTCCACGCCAACGCGTCGACGAGCCCGCGTTCTCCGAGTACTCCCATGTCGACGAGGATCTGTCCGAGACGGCCGCCCGATTCGCGCTGTCGCGTGAGCGCGTCGTTGACCTGCTCCTCGGTGACGAGGCCGCGGCCGATGAGAAGGTCCCCGAGACGGAGCGTGGCTTTGTCCGCAACGTCGTGCACGCCGAAGCGGACGATCTCACCGAGCCCGTCGCCCTGGAGATTTCCATTCCCGTCGAATCCGACGGTTGAGTACGCCTGGGTGAGGTCGCTCCACGGCAGCGCTCCGGACTCGGGGGGTTCCTGGGGCGGCTGCGCGGGTACTGTCGCGTCGGCGTCAGGGCGCTGGCGGGTGCGCGGGTGATCGCCGCGTCGGATCTTCATGTCGACCGATCGATGTCGCCAGTGGACAAAACCAGCATGACGACAGGCTACCGCCGCGCGCCACAAAAGCGGTGACTCCCGCGCGCGGCCGTGAAATCAGCGTGTCCGGTCGAAAGGGCGGGACACGTGAGCGCGCCGGTCGAATACTCGTGCGGTCGCCTCGCGCAGGTCCGAGTTGTGCGGGGAACGGTTTGCGGTCTGGGGAATCGCGCTGGCGCGAAACGCGCGTGCTGAAGCAGGTCGCCCGGCCGGCAGGGGGGCGACCTCCACGTTCTTCGCCTGACCGTGATCCGGCCCGGACACGTCTCGCCCGAGATTCGCGCTCTGTTCGAATCGCGGAGGTATCGCCGTCCAGCCGAACGTGAAGTCGTAGGCCTCGATGCCCGGCGTTGCCGACAGGACGAGCGTGGCTGCTCGTAAGAATGTCCTGACAAGAGAGGGTAAAGCCGAGGAATTCCTCTCACCTCGACCTTCCGCAGTAGCGCGCCATTCACCCGGACGGCGAATGAGCTATGGCCGCTGAGCACGAGGTACACGTTGTGCGCCGTGACCGCGAGACGGACCTCGGCGTCGCTTCCTGCGGCCATCGCCTCGTGACCGATCGTCCAGGTGCCAGCGAGCTCGACGCTGCAGGAGTACGGAACGCTCGAGAACGTGTACTTCCTCGGAGCCCTGAGGGAGGCGTTGCGACCGTCGAGGCTGTCCTGTGCACTGCTCAGGTTGCTGAGGTGGTCCAAGCCGAGGTACGTCTCTGGCGTGAGGGCGTTTTCGGCGTGAGGTCGGGAACATCGGTTCGCGCGGGGAGCTGCACCAAGGGATCGGCCTCGATGAGGAGTTCGCGGATAAGTGCCTCGGTCTGGCCGTAATCACCCTCGCCGGTCGCGAGGTGACGAACGTTGCCGTCGCGGTCGATCAGGTACTCCGCTGGCCAGTAGCTCTTCCGGTAGGCGTTCCAGGTCGTGTGGTTGTTGACGATCGCGATCAGGAAACCAGCATGGAGTTGTCGTACCGCCGCGGCGACGTTCGATTCGACGTGTTCGAAGGCGAACTCGGGTGTATGCGCGCCGACGATGACGAACCGGTCACGGCGGTAACGCTGGTACCGGGCTTCGACGTGGGGCAACTCACGCTGGCAGTTGATGCAGGACTAGATCCAGAAATCGACGAGAACGACCTCACCCCGCAGATCGGCGAGTGACAGCGGCGCATCGTGAGGGGTGTTCAACCAGGCAGTGATCCCGGTGAACGCCGGGGCGCGGCCACAGCGATCGGGCACCGATGAGTTAGCGGTGCAGTCGCCGAGGTTTCCGGTCGGAACGCCTTTCACGGCGGCTAGCTGGTTCTCCGCGAACGTCTTTTCCTCGACGTCGTTCTGGAGGGTGCTCATGTACCCGGGAACGAGTCGTTGCGCGCCGTCGGTGAGGTTGACCGCCATCGCAAGACACATCGCGATGAGAATGACACCACCAACCCGGCGGATTAGCCTTGTTTGGCCGCGTAGAGTCCGTACCCGTTTGAGGAGCTCGCCGCCAGCGAGGGCGACGATGGCCAGAGGAACCGCCGTACCGATCGAGAAAGCGAGCGTGAGCCCAATCGCGCCGGGTCCGTATCGGCGCGTCGCGCCCACGGTGGTGATGGTGGCCAGGACCGGGCCGGCACACCCACGAACAGGGGACCGAGTCCGATCCCGAGTGCGAATCCACTCGTCGTGCCGCGCGGGGTCGCGTCCGAATATGGGCGAAAGGACGCTCGATCAACCTGTCGAGTATCGGCACGAGCAGGCCGAGCCCGACGAGGCCGAGGATGACGAGTCCGGCTTCCCGCAAGAAGTCCTGTGGCAGGTCAAGTGCGCTGAGCCACGCCGATCCGGAGAGCGTGAAGGCGCCGAAATTGAGAATGAGCCCGGCGACGATGGCGATGGGGCGCCAGCCTCGCCTGTGTTCCGCATCGGATGCGACTGGCGTCGCCCGGCGACAAGGACAACCGATAGGACGGCAGGATGCACGGCGAGATTCCGGTGATCAACCGGCGACGGTGCCGATCGCGGGCAAAGCCAGCATTATCGTCGTGCCACCAGTGCAAGAGCATTCCAGTGTTACCGGTGATTCCGGCGGGCGGCGCGCCCCCTCATCGCGTCAGATGCGGCTACAGGGCGCGCAATGTCGCTGTTGTGCCGATCACGACGAGCGGCTGTTCCGTCGGGCGGAGCCAGCGCAGCGTGTGGAGAAGCTCCGGCTCATTGAGGCTTACGCATCCGTTCGTCGAGCCGCCGGTCGAGACGTGGAGGAAGATCGCCGAGCCCCGGCCGGGAACGATCGGCGTGCTGTTGTACTCGATCACGGCGAAATAGCGGTATGCAGTGACCTCAGTCCACAACGCTTCACTGCCACCACCGAACGGTGGCCTCGTGCCGCAGGGGACGTGCTCGAAGCGGTTGTAATCGACCGTCGTCGGGTCCTCATCCCACCAGTCACCGCACGCCAGCTGGTGGTAGCGGTACGCGACCCCAGGGTCAGGTGCGGTGCCGTACATCACCGCCCCGATCCCGAACGTACCGATCGGGGTGGTGCCGTCGCCTTCGATGTGGTGGCTCGATAGTCCATGCCGGCCGATCCACGCCGACCACGGCCCGCCGACCTCCGAGAAGCACCCCCTCGCCCGGTGCCAGAGCGTCACGGTCGCCGCCTGTGATGACAGCGACGCCGCCTCGACGAGGACAAGCTGAGACGCGTTGGTTGTCGAAAGCAGGCTGTTGGCGAGGTTCGCCGCGCACGAGGTGGTCGTCTGGTCGGGTGCGGCCGTGCGAGCGACCCCCACCGCGGCCCAGCCAGCGCCGATGCCGACGTACGTCACGAGCAGCGCAGTAGCGATACGCGCGGCGCAGCGGTTCAGTGTCACAGGGAACGCTCTCCCGGCGTCAGGTCGAACCCGGTCGGGTTAGCCACCGGTCAACGAGAAGTGCTGGTAGTCGGGTGAGCCCGTCCAGTTCCCACCCCAGTACCAACCGACGGAGGCGAAAGCCGCGACGAGGGTGCCTCCGGGGACGGCCATGCCTGGCCGAACGTCGGAGCGGTCGAGGAACCTCGCCCCGGCCACGGGCATGACGACGCCGTCGTCGATGTACGGGTTTTCGACCGGGTTCACGTCGATGGCCTCGCCGTAGGCGTGCACAGACCACTGAGGTGGTCCCGGTGCCACGGCCAACCGGCAGTTGAACGCCGACGTGTTGTCGGCTGTCATCGAAGCGGGGTCCTGCCCGTGGAAGGCGTCGACCGGGACCATGCGGCGGATGGGGAAGCGAGCCGCGTACAGGCGGCCGAAGATCGTGCGGACGTCGTCCACGACGGCCGCGTTCACGATCATCGTCCCGACGTGGCTGTGACCGTCAAAGCCGTAGTAGCGCAGGTGCAGAAGTCGGAGTTGACTCGGCGGGACCGGACACCCGGGCCGCCAGGAGTAGCGGACGGTCGATCGCGTCACCGTCGACACTGTCGAGGTGAACGGGGGGAGCGGCGTGCTCGTCTGCGCGTCTGCTGACGCGTTGGGTCCAGCCACTACGAGGGCAAGCACCATCGCAACAATCAGCGTCGGTAACCGATTACGACGGCCACTGCGGGGGAACCGACGCCAGGTTCGTGGTCGGGTGGGTAGCTTGGTCATGTCGAGGTCTTCGATCCTGCCGGTGCGTCGCGCACTTGGACAAGTGGGACCGCTCTCCGTCGACGATCACGGGCGGCGAGAACGAGTGCTGCCGCGCCACCGGCGACGAATAACGCGAGCGAGGCGATCTCGACCGCGTCGGTGCCGTTGTCGTGAGTTAGCCAGCAGTACTCATCGACGAATCGGGCGATGCCCCACAGCCCGACCGCGGTGGCGGTCACAAGACCGACGGGACCCCTTTGTCGCACAACGTGGCGCTCAACCCACAGGACGACGACGAAGATCGCGAAGCATTCGACCGCCTGGAAGATCGGGGCAGGGAGTCGTTTGCCGATCTCGCCGGCGTAGTACATGCCGAACCAGGCCGATGTCGGTTTCCCTCCGCCTGCCACCTCGAACTGTGGTCCGAGCAAGCGTCCTATCGCCCACGCGCAGACGAGGACGGGTGCGACGAGGTCTGCCGCCGTGCCGAGCCGGAGTTGCGGGCAACGACGATGCGTCGAGACGAAGCCGACCGGCAAGCCGAGCGCCAGACCACCGAACGAGGAGAGGCCGCCGTGCCAGATCGCGAGGATCTCGATCGGGTTGCGTGCGTAGTAGCCGAAGTTGGCGACGACATGCGCCGCCCGCGCCCCAACGATCGCCGCGACGATAACCCAGAGGAACGTCACGCCGAGCCATTGGTCGGGGTATCCGTGGTCCCGGAGGCGCTTCGCGAAGTATCGGTAGCCGAACCAGAACGTGATCGCGAGCCCGATGCCGTAGGTGTGGACTTGCAGCGGACCGATGTGAAATACGACCGGAATCGGCTTCAGCGTGCGCCTCCGCTCGGCGGGTGACGGGTTGGGGCCCTAGGCCTTTCTTCGAACAGTATGGCCGCGACGATCCGGAAACAGGTCGGCGGTTTCGTTCGGCGGTCGGTCTAGGGTCATTCGGGCGGTCGCGCGTGCCCCGGAGTCCGATGCCTGCGGCGCGCTACGCGTTCTCCTCGGGAACGGCGTCGAGTCTGGTGCCTTTGGTCTCCGGAACGAAGCGCCAGAGAATCGGCAGCGCGGCGAGCAGTAACACCGTGAGGACGCTCACGGTGTCACCAATGTTGCCAATCAGACCTCCCCGTTCACTGAGGACGCCGACGATGGAACCTCCCGTCACCTCTCCCGTGTTGGCGAAGCCGTTGCCCACGATCGCCGACGCCTGGGCCCGGATCCGTGTCGGGAACGACTCGGCGGACATCGCTGACAAAGCGGGGCCGACGCCGAGTCCGAAGAAGACGGCGAGGATGAGAAAGACGAAGTTCGCCGCCTCAGTACTCGAATGGAAGAGCGCGACCCCGCTGGCACACGCCGCCAGGAAGTAGACAGTCGCGACCGGCTTGCGGCCGTACCGGTCGATGAGGCGGCCACAGACGTAGTAGCCGACCGTGCCGAGAATGACAGCCGTTCCGAGATCGACCGAGACGAGTCCAGTCGAGAAGTGATGCTCGCGTTCGGCGTAATAGACCCACCAGCCGGCGCCCGCGGTGACAGGGATCTTCACGAGAAGCGACACGAATCCGAGCGCGAGCACGCGCCGTCGCCAGGGTCTGACGAGCGCGGCGCTCATCGGCTCCTTGGTCGGGCGGTTCTTTCTCGCCTCGGTGAACGCCGCCGTTTCGCGCACGTAGCGGCGCGCGACACCGATGACAAACGCCGGCAGGACTCCCACGAGATAGAAGGAGCGCCAACCGAGCACCGTGTGCTGGAGTCCCGCGCCGAGCAGCACTGCGGTCGCTGCGGTGCCCAGCGGCACGGCGAGGAGGAGCTTGCCGAGCGCCCGTCCCCGAGTGGCGATCGGGAACTCTTCGAGGACGACGATCGCCGCGAGCGCGAACTCGGTGCCGGCGAAGATCTGTGTCAAAGACTGGAACAGGACGAAAGACCAGACGCTCCAGCTCGTGGCGGTGAGCCCGGTGAAGAGTGCGTAACCGAACAACCCGACGAGCAGGAGCGGTCGGCGTCCAACGCGATCGGCGAGCCGGATCGCGAAGAAGGCGATGAAGGATCCGGCCGCGATCGGGACATTCGCGAGCCCGAGCGTCCCGAGGCTGACGTGGAACGCTCGCTGCAGCTGCGGGGCGAGGAGGGCGCGAAGCTCCCCGTCGAATCCGTTGAAGAAGGCAGCGGGGATGAGAAGGAGAAGAAGGATGCGAAGATACCGCTCCGATCGCTCCTCGATCGCCACTGGGGCATCACCCTACTGACGGTCCGAACTGCGAGGTCGACCAGGGTCCAGACGCGGCACGGTCCCGAGTAGCCTTTCAGCCGAAGCCGTCCGTGCTCCCCGGGACCAATGCCTGTGGCGACAGGCGCCTTGCCGATGACCTTGCGGCTCTCGGCCGACGGGCCGCCTCTCGACGGCCCCGCAACACCGGTGCCTCCCCGGAGGGAGTCCTTGCGCTGCTTCCTGCCTACCTCCGAGGCTCCATTGCCCCCCGTTTTCGGTTCGTTCGCCCCCCTCTTTCGAGTGGAACGCCCGTCCCGTCCGAATGAGACAACTCGGCCTTGGTGGATGCATCGTGCTCCGGTTGCCACCGGACGTCAAGAGGGTTGCGCGAGATCCACTGTTTGTCGACAGAGTTCTTGAGACATACCCAGATCGTCCCCACACGATCCCCAGAGAATGAACAGATCTGTCCACAGGACGGTCTTGTTGGAGCTCGCCAGACGGGCCGATGGCCTGGTCCAGGGGACGAGAACGGCCGGCCGCCACGAGACGGGGGAGGAACGTTGCCGACGAGGCCGGGAGGGGCGTGAACCCGGCGCGGCGCCAGGGGCGGTGACAGGTCGGCGGCGTGTCAGCAATCGGGTGACACCGCTAGCGTCGCCCGGGGGAGGCGCAGATGGCGATTCGTCAAGCGCTCGTCGGAGGGCTGGCCCAATCGGTCATTGATCTCAACGGTCCCGGCCGCTACGTGCACTGGGGCTTCATCCAGATCTCCGTGGCGAACCTCGTCGTCATCGCCCTGATGTTCGTCGTGTTCGTGGCGGCGATCCTTGTCCCGTTCCCGAAGCGCCGCGGCGAGGATCGATGACGGCCGGCTCCGGTGAGCCGAAAGTTGACGTGCAAGCCGATGGGCCCGAGGACGCCGGCCAGTGGAGCGCGAAGTTACGGCGCGCGGCCGTCTCAGCGTTTCCGCCCGGACGACTTCTGCCCGATCGGCAACCTGCGTACGTCGCGTCGTGGATCTACGTCTTTGGTGCCCTGACGCTCGCCGCGCTGGCGATCGTCGTGCTATCGGGCTCGGTGCTTGCGATCGAAGGCCCGACGTGGTGGCATCTGTCGCGCGTTGGGCTCTTCGTCAACTCGATGCACCTGTGGAGCGTCGAGCTCTTCTTCTTTTTCATGGTTATCCATTTGTGGGGCAAGTTCTTCATGGCTGCGTGGCGCGGGCGTCGACGGGCGACGTGGATCACGGGCGTCCTCTCTTTCGTGGTCTCGGTGGCGGCGGCGTTCAGCGGCTACCTGTCGCAGCAGAACTTCGACTCTCAGTGGATCGCAACCCAGGCGAAGGACGGGATCAATGCCACCGGGGCTGGAGCGTTCTTCAACGTCCTCAACTTTGGACAGATGCTGATGTGGCACATCCTTTTGTTGCCCGCCGCAGTCGGGCTGCTTGTTATCGTGCACATCCTCCTCGTGCGGCGGCGCGGGGTCGTCCCACCATTCGCGCCGGATCCGGGTGACCTCGTCGAGCCGGACCGCGGTGCTACAGCCGGCGATCCGACCGTCGCTCGGACGGCTGCGCCGTGAGCGTGACGCTGACAAGGGCGGGGCGGACCGGAAGGTTCCGACCCGATGGCGACGTCGAGGAGTGGCACGGTCGTTACGTGCCTTACGACATCGTCAAGGAGTTCACCGCGTCCTTCCTCGTGGTGCTGCTACTCGTGCTCGGGCTGTCGGTCGTTTTTTCCTCGCCCGACGTGCATCCGGTGACGATCAGAACCTGGGCACAGCACGCACCGATCGACTTCGCCCGGACCGCGGTCACCGAACTCGCCGGCATGAGCCCGACAGCGACTTATGGCCCCCCCTACAACGACACCGCCGGGGTGAGCCAGTCGATTGGTCCCTTGTCGCTCGAGAGGCTGATGGGCGTTCACCACCCGATCAACACCGCGCTCGACGATGTCATCGACCCGCTCAGGACGCTTCCCGCGGATCCGACGCTTGCTTTGGCGATCACGCGGTACACGTCTGCTGCGGCCCAGACCCAGAAGAGCTGGACGAACGCGTACGGCACCGCGCTAGTCCACGCTCGGTTCACCGACGGGGAGCTGAGCACCCGCCCCGGGCGCTACGGGCCGGTCGCCCTGATGATCGGAACGCTGACGACGATGGCACGCAGCGGTGCCCTCGACGGCGCGCTCGTGAGCTCGAATCAGTTCTACGGGACCGACTACACGAAACCACTGCTGTTCATGGCCGATGGTGCGTACTTGGCGAATCTCGCTGCCGCGCAGCACCTGCAAGGCACGCAGTGGGGGATGATGAATGAGACCGGCAACTTTCCCGGTCAGTCCTGGCTCTGGCTGTACACCTTCTGGTACCAGATCCCGCCCTTCACGAACTCGTCGAACGCCGACGCGCAGATCTGGGCCATCATGGTCGTGCTCACCGCTCTCCTCGCGCTCGTTCCGTTCTTGCCCGGGGTGCGCGCCATCCCCCGCCGGGTGCGCATCTATCGGTTGATCTGGCGAAAGCATTACCGTTCTCTGGCTGTTCGGGCGGACGAAACCGTGTGATCGGTTGAGGGATCATACGGTCTCCCTGGCGGGTGAAAGACAAGGAGGCGCGGTCATGGACGTGACGGTTCCGGCGGCCAGTGGCTCGATCCCCGCCTACCTGGCTCTGCCCCGGAGCGCAAATCCCGAGCCCGGGGTGGTCCTTGTCCACGACGTATTTGGCATGACGCAGGACCTGCGGAATCAGGCTGATTGGTTAGCCAGCGGAGGATTCGTGGCGGTGGCGCCCGACCTGTTCCACGGTCGCAGGAGGATGGCCTGTGTGCGAAACGCGAGACGTGACATCGTCGCGCGTCAGGGGAGGATCTTCGACGAAGTCGAGGCGGTACGCAACTGGTTGATCGGTCGACACGAGTGCGCAGGCACGATCGGCGTCATCGGTTTCTGCATGGGTGGGGGTCTGGCCCTCACGCTTGCCTTTGGTCGCGGTTTTGCGGCGTCGAGTGTCAACTATGGATCGGCGCCGAAAGACGTCTACGACGAGAGCTTCCTTGCTGGTAGTTGCCCGATCGTCGCCAGCTACGGCGCCAAGGACCGATCGCTCCGAGGTGCGGCGGACCGGCTGGAGCGGGCGCTTTCTGATGCTGGCGTGATCCACGACGTGAAGGAGTATCCCGGTGCCGGGCACGGGTTCCTCAATGATCATGAAGGTGCGCACGACCCACTTCCAATTCTCTTTCCTTTGGTGGGCAAGTTCATGGCTTACGGCTACCACGAGCCGTCCGCCGGGGACGCGCGACGACGAATCGTCACGTTTTTCGACGCGCACTTGAGATCGGGCCGATTCCCAGGGGTGCAAGAAGGTGGGGGATAGGCCGGATCCGGCGCGGCGGCGGGAACCACCTGCTTGTCGAGTAGTGCGATCCTCTGGGTCAACCCTGTCGAATCACTCCTGAAGGCGGATTTGTTCGTCTGCTGACGCCGGGTTGACGCCGGTGACGCGATGATCGGCGAACTCAGCCCGGAGCCGCTTGGCGCAGCCGCACTGGGTGACGCCTCGCGCGCCTCGCGTCGATATCCGAGATGGGGCGGTGTTCCTTCCGAGCGAGCTGAATCCCTGGTGATTCGGACCATAGTCAAGGATCCGAATTCCGGCAGTTTGGACCTACCGAGTGCGACAACCAGTGTCTCAGGTGGCGGGCCCGGCCGACTCGGCGTTTTCAGATCAGAAGATCATTAGAGGTCCGTTAGCAGTTCGTGACGTGCCAGGAACAAAGCTCACCGGGGTCGTAGCGTTTCAAATTGAGAAGCATTGCGCCAAGCCCGCCGTCGGGAGGGAGATCGCATGACCAAACGACTCAGTCACTCCGCAGTGTTGTTCGGACTCGCGTTCTCTGTCGTGCTCGTCGGCGGTCTGCTCGCCTACGTGGCGGCGACTCCCGCCTCGGCTTCGACGTCGCTCAGCATCGCAACCGTGACGAGTCCCCAAACAGCCGGGTCCGGGTTCGTCGTCAACGTCGACAACGCGACCGCCGCGGCGAGCGTGACGCTGGCGCTCACGACCGCCCCGAGCGGGAGCACACTCGTTTGCGCACCATCGAACACGGCGATCGCCAACGCAAGCGGCGTCACGACTTTCAACGACTGTGTGATCAACAACCCGAGCACCGGTTCCGGCGACATCCTCGGGGCAACTGACACCTCCGGGGATAGTCCCGGCTCGAGCAATCCCTTTGTCGTCCTGGGCCCGGCTGCGAAGCTCGTCTTCACGACCGAACCGAGTGCCACCGCGTCGGGCGGAACCGCGTTTGGCACCCAGCCTGTCGTCTCGATTGAAGACACCACGGGCAACGTCGTCACCACCAACTCGTCAACGGTGACCTTGGCTCTTGCCGGATCGCCGACGGGTGTTACGTTCTCCTGTACATCAAATGCCCCGGCGGCCTCGGCGGGAGTTGCCTCCTTCGCCGGATGCAAGATCAACCTCGCGGGCACTTACTCGCTCACCGCGACCGACGGGACTCTCACGGTGGCGGTGAGCTCGAGCATTCAGGTGAGCGTTGGCCCCGCGGCTCAACTCAGCTTCACGACCGAACCGAGCAATTCCGCCGTACCAGGGACTGCCTTTAGCGTTCAGCCTGTCGTTTCGGTCGAGGACGCCGGTGGCAACGTCGTCACCTCCGGAACCAACAGCAATGCATCTGTCACCTTGGCGCTCACAAGCGCAGCGGCTGGTGCCACGCTCGCCTGCACGGCGAACAGCGTCAGCGCTTCGGCCGGTGTCACCACTTTCGCCGGCTGCAAGATCAGCCCAGCGGGTAGGTACTCACTGACCGCGAGCGCTTCTGGGCTCTCCTCGGCGGTGAGCACCGGGATCACCAACGGCGGCACGACGGCAGTCACGATCGCTCGGTCGTCTCCGACGAGGACCGCGTCCCAGTCGAGCGCCGTCTTCACGGCATCGGTCGCCAAGGTCTCGGGTACGGGAACCTTGACCGGGTCGGTCAGCTACGCGGTCGACGGCAGCGCCGCGTCGGGTTGCACGGAACTGCCCCTCAACTCAGGGCTCGCGAAGTGCACGATCGCGTTTGACTCCCCGGGTAGGTACAAAGTCACCGCGACCTACGGCAACGACCCGCTCTTCAATTCGTCATCTGCTTCGGTCACCCAGGTCGTCGTCAACAGGGTGTCGCCAAAGGAAATAGACATCTTCGAACCGTCGGCGAGTGTCAGCTTCGGGTCGCCGGTCCGGTTGCGGGTCCATCTCTATGGCAGCTGCGGAACCGTTTCGGGAAAGGTGACCGTCGAGTTCGCTGGCGAGGCGATCCGTTCGGCGACGCTCGTGAAAGGCGTCGCGAGCTGGAGGTTGAGCGCCGCGGTCGAAGCGAGAATCCGGCACGGGAAACACACCCTCGTCGTCCTCTACAAGGGCCAGAGTCTCTACTTGTCCCACGACCAGGATGTGGTCATCACGATCACCTGATCGGCCGATGCGGGTACCGCTGAGTTGGTCTGAACGCCCCACCCTTCTGAGCCATTGTCGGGGAAGGCGGACGTTCTCTCTCCCGCCGGTCCTCGATCGGCGGGAGAGAGGCGAGTGAGTCGGCCGGATGTGTTGCGGGTTCCCTCTTCCGGTTGACGTGTTCACGGTGGGCGCACCATCAGTGAGCTTGTCGAACCCGCCGTCGAACCGGGCCGAGCTTTGCATCGAGCCTTTTCGGCTTGTGTCGTGGTGTGACTGGCGCATCGGAGAATCAGTTCGCGGTTGTCGCGTAATGCTCCGCGTCCCGAGGTGACCGCGACGTTTTATTGGCCGCGTGAGCGACCGGAGGGACTCTCGGGTCTCGTCGGCATTGGTCTTCGCGGGGATCTTCAGTCCCAACGATGTTCTGGCGGCCGGCCGACCGGTCTGCTTCGCGCCGGTAGGCCTGTTAGCGGAACCTACTTGGCGGGGAGAGGGGGCAGCCGCGCCAGGACGGCGGGCAACGGCCACGCCCGGGGGCGGCAGGGGCCGTTCGGGGCTGCAAGCGCGAGATTTGCACAGCGGGGCCGCGGGCGGCATCCGAGGTCGACGACGGGCGAGCACTTACGGGCCAGCCGGCGGCGTCCCTACGATCGGAAGTCGCGCGGGCATAGGCGCGGAGCCGTAGGTTTGCGAACGACAGCACGAAACGTTGGACCTGGGATGGAGGGCGAAGTCGAAGTAGCAGCGCCTGGGTCACCAAGTCTGGTCTCATCTCGGTGAAGGTGTTCGTTTCATTCGCAGAGATTTTGGCAGGGATATTCCGCGTTTCCGGCCGTTGGCGTTGGACCCGGCGACAACCACCCCGGTGCCCGTTGCAAGGCCGTCTCGCTGTCGCCGGACAGCAGCTATGAGTGAGGCTCAATCGTCGGCTCGACGAGAAGTCCTCGGTCGGTTGTATGGCGTCCTGGTCGCTGCTTTGGCCATGCTGTACGCGCTCGGAGGTTGGGCATGTCTAAAGTTCATTCGTTCGCCGTACCGGAGTTGGCGATTCGCCCATCGTGCGATCCGAACGTTCATGCGTGGGGTGGGCATCGGATTGGTGATCGAGGGCAACCTGGAATGGCCGCAATACGAGTCCGTTGTCATTGTGGCCAATCACAGCAGTTTCCTGGATGGCATCGCGCTCGTTGGAAGCTTCCCCGATCCGGTCTGCATTGTTGTGGCGAGTGAGTTCGCACCACGGCCTTTTGTTAGCAGCGTTCTGAAGAGGCTTGGAGTCGAATTCGTCCACCGCGGTGATTCGCAACAAGTATCACGTGACACGCGGCGCCTGCTGCGAAGATTACGTAACGGTGATCGACTACTGATCTTCCCGGAAGGCTCGTTGGACCAGTGTTCCGGATTGCGGCCGCTCCAGGTTGGCGCGTTCTTCCTGGCGGCGCAGACCGGGGCACCGGTCGTGCCCCTTGGAATCGTCGGCAGCGACACGGTTCTATGGCCGGGTAAGTGTCTGCCGAGTCGAGGCACCATCGAGGTCCGGGTCGGAGAACCGGTGCCTCCTATCGGCACACGGCGACGAGATCTCGTTTGGTTGTCCGAGCGCATCCGGAAACAGCTCCTTCAGCTCAGTGGGCTTGCTGATCTCGGAAGAGCCCGTTCCAAGGACCCAGGGCAGGGCTGGAGCTGAGAACTGGTCCGCGTTCGACGACCTCTCATAGAATCTCATGCGCAGACCCCTGAGCCGAGAGCGTGGTCGAAACCTCCACCTCGCCCCTGTTGACGTCCCTTGAAGAGGTGTAAATCGCGCAGCGGTTCCACCACGTAGCAGACCACCGATGTGAATGTCGGCGTGTCCGGATAGACGCGACAAAGGAGATCACTCCGGTGGCCCTGGAAGATCTTGACCCCTATGCGCTACTTGAGACGCTCTACCAGGCAGTGACGTCGACCTCATCCGCCACAGCGTCGAGCTCGTCCTGCAGGCGCTCATCGAAGCCGGGGCGCCGGCGGTAATCGGCGCCGCCCCTCACCATCAGGGCCGACGAAGCAGAGCTGAGGATCCCGAAGCTCCGCTCGGGCTCGTTCTTTCCCCAGATCCTCGAGCACCGCCGGCGGGTCGACCGGGTGCGCCACGCGCTGGTGATGGAGACCTATGTGTTTTGCGACGCCACCTACGTGCAAGCGCAGGTCCGCGGCCCAGTTGTCTCCCAGGAGATCATGGTCGCCATCGGAGTGCGGACCGATGGCGACCGCGAGGTGCTCGGCTGCGAGGTCGGCGACTCCGAGGACGGGACCTTCTGGACTGCCTTCCTCCGCGAGCTCCGCGAACGGGGTCTCGGGGACGTCCGCTTCGTCATCTCCCAACACCCCCTCAGCCTCAGGTTCGCCGCCGAGAACGTCTTCATCGGTGCGACCTGGCAGCGCTGCCGGGTGCACTTCCTGCGCAACGCCCTGGCCCGGGTGCCGAAAGGCAGGACCCAGATGGTCGCCGCTGCCATTCGGACGATCTTCGCCCAGTCGGACGCCGCCCATGTCGAGACCCAGCTCGACGTGGTGGCGGACACCCTCGGCTTCGGCTTCCCGGAGGTGGCGAAGATGGTCGCCGGGGCCAAAGATGATCTTCGCGCCTTTCGGGAATTCCCCATCGCACACTGGCCAAAGATCTGGTCGACGAACCCCTGGAACGCCTGAACGCCGAGATCAAGGGACGCTCGAACGTGGTCGGGAACTTCCCGAACAACGCCGCGGTCGCCCGTCTCGTCACGATGGCAGCTCAGTTCCCGTCTTGTTCACGTCCAGAGGAGTCGGACGAAGAATCAGATGCGATCCGTCCGCCCAGGGCGCCCGAGTCAGGCCTTGTCGCACGCGAACAGGCCCGTTGCCTGGGAGACCGGCCCGATCAGGACGACGTTGCCACTGCTTTCGTCACCTCCCAAGACGGCAGAATCTCCGCACACAAGCCGCTTGAGCTGGGAATCTTTGCGCGCTCGGAGGTGTGAGAATCCAGGACTTCGTTCACAGGTGTCTCACGTCATAGTTCGCACCTCAACGAGGGAGGTGCGGGATGTCGATGGCGCGGCCGTCGACCGTCGGACGATTGCTTGGAGTCAGCCGAACGAACACTTAGCGGATCATCGAATCCGACCCCCGCGTCACTACCGGTGAGTTCGAGCCAGTACTGCGACCCGTCGACAAGATTGCCCACGTCGGAATGCTCCACAAGCGACTCGTAGACTTGCGTGAGCGAGCCGCCGCCGAACGTGAACCGCGAGCTCATCACTCGTTCATGGCGGAAGCGGGAAAATTGAAGCGCCAGATCGCAGCAATCTTCCCCCCGGCGTGGAGCCGTTGCGGCCCGGTGGCCAGGATCGAGGAGCGTCCAAGGTCGGTGGCGGAATCAAACTCCGTGGTGGTCACGACTGAATAGGTGCCTTCGGCCGGCTGCGTTATCGGACACGACGGAGTTTGATTCCTCTTTGCCCGCCAACTGCGCTGGGGTTCTTTTGACGGCTCCCAACGATTGTCGACGAGGCCGGCTTCGTCTCGCACACCCCGCGGCGAGGGCTCCAGCATTCCCATCGAATCATTCGTGCACCTGCAGGCGTCCTGCGATCCCGACACCTCTGAGGGCATCCCGAAGTGCCGAATGGTGTCGCATCAACCCGGCGTTCGGGGGTACCAGGCCTCAGCTCGATTACGAGGAGTCGGCGGTCAGTGGGAGTTCGCGTCGGAGAACTGACGCATGGACAACTGACGTATGAAGTCCATGACTGTGCCGGGCGAATCGCCGCTCTTCGACCACTTGGCGTCGTTTCGATCGCTCGATGCCATGCGGTTACCCTGAGGGCAAATCTACCGTCAAGGACAAGTTCAAGGATAAGCACTGCTCCTTCCCGGGAGGCACCGATGGCCGGGCAACCCACGTTGGTCATGTACGAGGCGGAGCCATGGCAGGAGGGACGTCTGTGCAAAGCTCTGCCGGAACTGCCGTTCCGCCAAGTCGACGGCCCGTTGAGCGAGGCGACCGTCGACCAGGTAGGCGAGGCATCCGTGGTCTCGGTCTTCATACGCTCACGGGTGACCCGTGCCGTCATTGAGCGCATGCCAAGCGTGCGGCTCATTGCCACCCGGTCGACCGGGTTCGACCACATCGACCTGGCCACATGCGGTGAGTCCGGCATCACCGTGTGCAACGTGCCCTCTTACGGGGAGAACACGGTCGCCGAGCACACCTTCAGCCTCATCCTGGCGCTTTCCCGCAGGCTCGCTGTCGCTATGCGGCGCACCGCTTACGGGGACTTCTCGCTTTCCGGCCTGATGGGCTTCGACCTGCGGGACAAGACGCTCGGGGTGGTCGGGGCGGGCAACATCGGTCTGCACGTGGTCCGGATCGGGCGAGCCTTCGGCATGGAGGTACTGGCTTACGACGCTCGGCCGCACCCCCTGCTCGCCGAGGTGCTCGGTTTCCACTACGTCACATTGGACGAAGTCCTGTCCCGCTCCGACGTGATCAGCCTGCACGTGCCTTACCGGCCCGAGACTCACCATCTCCTGGACCGGGAACGCCTCAAGATGCTGAAGCCGGGAGCCCTCGTCGTCAACACTGCCCGAGGTGCGCTCGTCGACACCGTGGCCCTCCTCGAAGCGCTGGAGACAGGCCATGTCGGAGGTGCCGCCCTCGACGTGATCGAAGGCGAGGAGCAGCTCATGGAGGAACCGCAGATGTTCCACCTGCCCGAGACCGAAGAGCAGCTGCGCCAGCTGCTCACCGGCCATGTGCTCGCCAAGCACGACAACGTCATTTTCACCCCGCACATGGCCTGGTACAGCAAGGAAGCCTTGGAGCGAATCCTGGACACCACCTGCTCGAACATCCAGGCCTTCCTGGCCGGGGCTCCTGAGAATGTGATCAACGCCAGGAGCTGAGCGCGGTCTCTGCGAGGCGATCAGCGAAGGTGCAGCGGCACCGCCTGAAATCCATTGCTCGGATAGGCATCTCTTCGCAACGGCTCAGTCGTACCGAGCCCGACCGTGGTCGTTCTGGCCGGAAGCTCTTCAATGGCGACCCGCTTCTCGAGGCGGGCCAGGTGAGCGCCGAGGCAGTAGTGAATGCCCGCCGCGAACAAGAGGTTGTCCCCTGGGTCACGGTCAAAGCGACCGGCGTCGGGATTATCAATCGCGCGTCCACCACGGTTCGCGGCGATCCAAATGAGCGAGAGCTTCTCGCCAGCACCGATCTTCTTGCGCTCTATCTCCACGTCGCGCGTTGTGGTTCGGCGATTGGCCACCAGCGGGCCGTCGGCGCGCAGAATCTCGTCGATCGCGGGGGCAATCAAGTCTGGTTCACGGCGTAGCTGCTGGTGCATGTCCGTGTGCTGTGCGAGGTAGACCACAAGTGTCCCGAGCGCCGCCGCCACTGTTCCGCCGCCAGCTATGCAGGTGCGCAGCAGGCTGACAATGTCCTCGTCGCTTATCGCCGCCTCCTTGATAACGGTGACCATGAGACTCGCGGTGATGTCATCGCTCGCGTCCGCCCCGGCGTTCCGACGAACCTGGAGCGCCTCGGTGACATATCCCGCGAACTCGCGAGCGAGTGCTGCTCCCGCTTCCTTATCCCCCGACAACGCCTGATTCTGATTGCCACGTGTCCAGTTACGGAGGTTCTCCCAGGCCTCAGAGGGCCAACCGAGGAAGGCACAGAGTGTCTTGAAGGAAAGCGGCTGGGCAAATTCGGTGACGAATTCCACCGTTACGAGCCGGGCAAGCGCTTCCTCGGCTTTGCGCTTACCGCCTCGGAAAATCCTCGTGACGTACTTCTGACGGTTCGAGTTGGGATCCACGCCGGTGTATGCCCTCAATTCCCAGGCGTTTCCCCACCGTCGCAAATGACCGCGCCTGAGATTTCCCCGAGACGTCGTGCTACTGGCCTCCCAGCAGTCGTTTCAGGCGAGGCAGCAGCACTCAGTGGCAACAGGGCGAGATGTCGAGGCCAGGGACTTGTTAGATGGCCTGTGGACTGGACTTATCCAGCGCGCTCGGAGGGACTCGAACCCCCAACCTTCTGATCCGTAGTCAGATGCTCTGTCCAATTGAGCTACGAGCGCAGATCACCCGAATGCGACTGCCGAGCTGTGCGATCGCGACACCTCGTGAGCTCTGGATGTTATCCCGACTGTCGCTCATCGTTGGGAGACTCGGGCGCCGGACCTGGTACGGTCCGACCTGTGGCTGGTTTCGCCACCTTCGACAGCGATCTACCGCCCAAGACCGCGCCAGAACTCGCTTCGAGGGCTATTCGTCTCGCCCTGGGGAATTATCGGGTTCTCATTGGAGCGGTCGCCGTGGTTCTCATCCCGACGTTCGTCGTCGGAGGGGCTGCACTCGGATACTGGCGGGCGAAGAGCGCGACAAGTCTGAACCCGACGGGGGCCGCCCGCGTGGCCGAACTGATCGGCGTCACGGTGTTGGTGTTTGGAAACCTCTTCGCACAGGCGGTCGGCGTGCATGCCGCGGCGAACATCGCGGCAGGCCGTCCAGCTAATTGGCGCCGATCGGTTCGGGTGGGATTTGCCAGGGCTGGGGCGGTCGCGACGGTGAGCCTTGAAATCGCCGTTCTGTGCGGCCTCGGATTGCTCCTTTTCATTCTCCCGGGTATCTACCTGTGGTTCACCTGGCTCGTCGCGATACCGGTCGTCGTTTTGGAGGGCCGTACTGGCCGGGAGGCGCTTTCTCGCTCCTCGTATCTCGTCCGGGGCAGATGGTGGGCCGTATTCGGCGGTTATCTGTTGACCGATCTGTTCGTGGTGATCTGGGCGTATATCGCGAGCATCATCGTCGGCGGCGTCTTCCACGCGTCTTCGACGAACCAGGCTGTCACCCAGCAACTCACGTCGGCGTTTGTCGAGCTTGCCCTCACACCCATAATCGTCGCTTTCGTCGCAATCGCGTATCTCGATCTCCGATTGCGCAAAGAAGGTTCCTCGCCTGCCAAGGTCGTTCGCGAGTCTGAGGCGACGTCACATGGCGTCGACGGAGGGGCCATGCGGGCCGGACCCTGGTCGGGGGACGGTCTGGTCGGAGGCACGCCACCGTGGAAGGCCCCGACAGGTCCCGCTGCGCAACAGTCGGCCGGATCGTGGTGGCCGTCCGAAACCCCGAGCGAAGTGCCAGATGCAGACGGACGGCCCAGTCGGCCGCCGGGCTGGCCAGCTCTGTCACCGAAGCCTCCGGTTCCAGGCCAAAAGGCACGTCCGCAGAATGACAATCCGACACCGGGGGAATCAGGCGAGTCGTCCAACGACGATTCCGGAAAGATCGAGGAATCGCGTTGAAGGTGGCGCTTCAGCCAGATCGGCCTCGAGCACCTCAGACCATGTCAGACGAGATCACCGGCGCGGAGAGGGAGGTGTGAGAATCGAGGACTTCGTTCACAGGTGTCTCGCGTCATAGTTCGCACCTCAACGGGGGAGGTGCGGGATGTCGATGGCGCGGCTCGTCATCACGGCGGTGGTGCTCGAGGGGCGGACGAAGAGCGAGGTTGCT
>DASPQJ010000006.1:0-26122 GCA_035625025.1 Acidimicrobiales bacterium | reverse complement strand
GGCGCCGTGCCTTCCGCCGCCTCGGCCACGAGGAGCTGGCCACGCGCCTGGCCGCCGGCGGGCGCGGCCGCGGCGCCCGCTCGTAGACCGGGCCCGCGCCGGTCGCCCCCCGGGGCGCCGCACGCTCAGGGGACGTCGGGGACGTCCGCGAGCAGCGCCCGTGCCTCGTCGACCTGCGCCTCGTCCACCAGGACGTCCACCGTCTCGGGCAGGGGATAGGGGCCGTCGGACCCGCCGCGGAGCTGGGCAAGGATGCCGTGCGCGCCGAGGCGGGCCACGACCACCCGGCCCTCGAAGGTCGAGCCGGCGGTGGTGAGGAAGACCATCACCGGAGCAGGCACCGAGGCGAGGGTAGCCCCCGATCGGACCCGCCACCACCGCTACCCGCGCGCCTGGCACTACCGTGGGAAACCTGTGGACCGACGGATCTTCGGGCTCGAGAACGAGTACGGCGTGACGTGCGCGCTGCGGGGACAGCGACGGCTCAGCCCCGACGAGATCGCACGCTACCTGTTCCGCCGCGTCGTGAGCTGGGGCCGCTCCTCCAACGTCTTTCTGGAGAACGGGGCGCGCCTGTACCTCGACGTCGGCAGCCACCCCGAGTACGCCACCCCGGAGTGCGATTCGATCGACGACCTCGTCGCTCACGATAAGGCGGGGGAGCGGATCCTCGAGGGGCTCGTGGAGTCGGCCGAGGCCCGCCTCAAAGATGAGGGGATCCGCGGCATCGTCTATCTCTTCAAGAACAACACGGACTCGGCGGGAAACTCCTACGGCTGCCACGAGAACTACCTCACCGCCCGGCGGGACGACTTCGTCCACTACGCGCAGGTTCTCATTCCGTTTCTCGTCACGCGCCAGATCTACGCCGGTGCGGGCAAGGTCCTCCAGACCGCGCGCGGTGCCGTCTACTGCATCTCGCAGCGCGCCGAGCACATCTGGGAAGGCGTGTCCTCGGCGACGACGCGCTCGCGTCCGATCATCAACACCCGCGACGAGCCGCACGCCGACGCCGAGCGCTACCGGCGACTCCACGTCATCGTCGGGGACTCGAACATGAGCGAGTACGCGACCTTCCTCAAGATCGGGGCGACGAGCATCATGCTCCGCATGCTCGAGGACCAAAGCGTCGTCCTGCGCGACATGACGCTCGAGGACCCCATCCGGGCGATCCGCGAGATCAGCCACGACATCACGTGCCGCCGCAAGATCCGCCTGGCGAATGGTCGCGAGGTGAGCGCGCTCGACATCCAGTCGGAGTGCCTCGGACGGGCGATCCGCTACGCCGGCCAGCGGGGCCTGTCGCCGATGGAGGACCGGGCCCTCAAGATGTGGCAGCACTGCGTGGAGACGATCGAGCGCGACCCGTTGCTCCTCGTGCGGGAGTGCGATTGGGTGATCAAGCACAACCTCGTCGAGCGCTACCGGGAGCGCCACGCCCTCCCGCTCGGCAATCCGCGGATCACCCTCCTCGATCTCCAGTACCATGACGTCAGCCGGCGACGCAGCATCTTTTATCGTCTGCAGCGACGCGGGCTCCTCGAGCGGGTCGTCACCGACACGGCGATCGTCGAGGCGATGGATGCGCCACCGGCAACCACGCGGGCCCGCCTGCGCGGGGAGTTCATCCGTCGGGCGAAGGACCGCCGGCGCGACTTCACCGTCGATTGGGTGCATCTCAAGTTGAACGACCAGACTCAGCGGACCGTGCTGTTAAAGGACCCCTTCCGGGCACACGACGAGCGCGTCGAACGCCTCATCGAGTCGATGTAGACCGGGATTTCGTGGAAAGCGACGGTTTAGACGGGCGCGAGCCGCCGGATGTGAGGGACGACCGACCAGGCGAAGTCGCGACGCGACCAGGTCCCCAGCACCGCCGGAAAAGCCCCGCCAAGTCCAGGCACCCCCGGCGCCGCACCGTCATCGAGACGGTCGTCGGCCTGCTCGTCGCGATTCTCATCGCCTTCGGGTTGCGGACCTTCGTCCTGCAGGCCTACTTCGTCCCCTCGAGCTCGATGGCGCCGACGCTGCAGGTCGGTGACCGCATCCTGGTCGACAAGTTCGACTTCAACTACCACTCCCTCCGACCCGGCGACATCATCGTCTTCCGCACGCCACCGGCAGCGAAGAACGGCTGCCTGACCACTGACGGCGATCTCGTGAAGCGCGTCGTCGCGATCGGGGGTCAGACGATCAAGTCCCGGGGCGACGAGGTGCTGATCAAGGAACCCGGGCGGAACAGCAAGTTTCATCTGTTACCGGAAAGCTACTTCCCCGATGACGGCCGGAACACCCCGCTCGGTCCGCCGATCATGCCGTACACCGTTCCGAAAAACGATTTCTACGTTCTCGGCGACAACCGCATCGTCTCCTGCGACAGCCGGGTCTGGGGAGCGCTGCCGGGCCGGGACATCGTCGGACGGGTCATCGCCGTCATCTGGCGGCACTGGCACCCGGAGTTCATCATCTTCTAGCCCAGCAAGCCCTGACCCGCCCTCGTCGGCAGGGAAATGGCCTTGTAGACTGAGCCGTCGTGGGCAGTCTCGATCCGGCGAAGATCCTCATGATCCTCGTCGTCATCTTGATCGTCATGGGCCCCGACCGCCTCCCCAAGGTCGCCCGTCAGCTCGGCGCCGCCTGGCACGAGGTCACCCGGATCCGTCAGGAGGTGACCGACGAGGTCCGTGCCGTGATGCCCGATCTCGACCTCACCTCGATCCCGCGGATCCCCTCGGTGCGCGGCACCCTCACGGGTTTCCTCGCTGATCCCCGCTCGACGCCCTCCGACGCCGCTGGGGAGACCCCGGGGGCCGAAGCGAAGGACGGCGCCGCCGATTCGACGACCGAAACAGACCCCCGGTCGGCGGATGCGATCTCTCCCGCGCTCGGCGACTTCTCACCGCCGGCCGACGACCCGAGCATGAACTGACCCGGCCAAAGCCGCCGAATCAAAGAGATGGCAACCCTGACCCGAGGCGCAGAGCGAACAACCGCCGCGGGCGGGACGATGACGCTGACCGAGCACCTCGCCGAACTGCGTCAGCGTCTCATCGTCTCGTTCATCGCCTTCCTCCTCGCCGCGGTCGTGGCCTACGTCTTTTATGACCAGATCCTCCGGTTCTTCCTCCACCCCTACTGCGTCCAGGCCCACCTCACCGGCAACCACTGCTCGCTCTACGTATTCGGACCGCTCGACGCCTTCATGGTGCGCCTCAACGTCACCGGCTACGGCGGGATCGTCCTCGCCTCACCGGTCATCGTGTTCGAGCTGTGGCGCTTCATCACGCCGGGGCTCAAAGCCAACGAGAAGCGCTACGCGATCCCGTTCGCGGTCTCGACAGTGGCGTTGTTCTTGCTCGGAGCCTTCGTCGCCTGGCTCACGTTCCCGCACGCGCTGGGCTTCCTCCACGCTGTCGGGGGATCGAACATCACCGACCTGTTCACGCCGTCGAAGTACCTCGGGCTCATCATCGCCCTCATGACGATCTTCGGCGCGACCTTCGAGTTCCCGGTGATCCTCGTCGGTCTCGAGCTCGCGGGCGTCCTCACGCCACAGAAGCTGGCGCACTGGCGACGGCCGGCGATCGTCCTCATCGTCATCTTCGCCGGTGTCGTGACGCCGAGCTCCGACCCGTTCTCCATGCTCGCGATGGCCGTGCCGATGCTGCTTTTCTACGAAGCGTCGATCCAGCTCGGCAAGTTCGTCACGCGCCGACGCGGGCGCGTGGCCCGAACCTGACCCCTTGAGCACGACTGACCCGGGTCTCGATCCCGCGGGCCGAGCGAGCCCGCCACGCCAATGAGCTCCGAGACCACGGGGTCGCCCGAGAGCGGGACCACCCGTCAGAGCTCAACCCGGCGGGCCTTCCTCGCCCGGCGGGCCCTCCGGCTCGACCCCTTCCAGGAGGAGGCTTTCGAGCTTCTCGAAGAGGGCAAATCCGTCCTCGTCGCGGCGCCGACGGGGTCCGGCAAGACGCTCATCGCCGAGTACGCCGTCGCCCGGGCGCTCGCCGGGGGCGGGCGCGCCATCTACACGACCCCGCTCAAGGCGCTGTCGAACCAGAAGTACGCCGACTTCGTCGCCGAGTACGGGCCAACCCGCGTGGGACTTCTCACCGGCGACGTGTCCCGTCACGGCGAGGCCGAGATCGTCGTCATGACGACCGAGGTGCTGCGCAACATGATCTACGCCGGCTCGGCGCGCCTCGACGATCTGCGCTGCGTCGTCCTCGACGAGGTCCACTACCTCGAAGACCGCTACCGCGGCTCGGTCTGGGAAGAGATCATCCTGTCGGCGCCGCCGTCGGTCGTGCTCGTCTGTCTGTCGGCGACGGTCTCCAACGCCGAGGAGCTCGCCGGGTGGATCGAGCATGTACGCGGCTCGACCGCCCACGTCATCGAGGAACACCGCCCGATCGACCTCCATCACCTCTACGTCGTGGGAATCCGCGCCACCCACCGGCTCGAGATCCTCCCCACGTTCGTCGACGGCGTCCCAAATCCCGAGGCGGTGACGCTCGACGCCCGCTCTCGGCCGCGACACCAACCCGGGATCGTCGCGCCACGGGTCGGCCGCACGAGCCCGCGCTCGCCGCTCTTCCGGCCCCGGCGCGCCGAGGTCGTCGAGCGCTTCGCCGCGGATGACCTGTTGCCGGCGATCTACTTCGTCTTTTCCCGGGCTGGCTGCGACGACGCCGTCCGCCAGTGCCTGGAGGCGGGATTGCGGCTCACCACCCCCGAAGAACGGCGCGTGATCCGTGATGTCGCCGACGAGCACGTCGAAGCGCTCTCCGATTCCGATCTGCGGGTGCTCGGCTATTCGGCCTTCGTCACGGGACTCGAGGCCGGTTTCGCTGCCCACCACGCCGGCCTCGTCCCGCCGTTCCGCGAGGCCGTCGAAGAACTGTTCGGCCGGGCGATCGTGAAGGTTGTCTTCGCCACGGAGACGCTCGCGCTCGGGATCAACATGCCGGCCCGCTCCGTCGTCATCGAGTCCCTGACGAAGTTCTCCGGGAGCGGGCACGAAGACCTCACAGCCGGGAACTACACCCAGCTCACCGGACGAGCTGGGCGGCGCGGCATCGACGAGGTCGGTCACGCCGCGGTTCTCTGGTCGCCATACCACAGCTTCGCCGAGGTCTCCACGCTCGCCGCGGCGCGATCCCGCGCCCTGCGCAGCTCGTTCCACCCGACCTACAACATGGCGGTCAACCTCGTCCGGCGCTACGCGCCCGACGAGGCCTACCGGCTCGTGCGCTCGTCGTTCGCCCAGTTCCTCAGCGACGCGCCCCTCGGCCGTCAGCTCGACGCCGTCCTCGAAGTCCTCGCCGACCGCGAGTACCTCTCCGGCTGGCGGTTGACGAGCTCCGGCGAGCGCCTCGCCGGCATCTACCACGACTGCGATCTCCTCATCGCCGAGGCCGTCGGCGGGGGGCTCCTCGGCGGGCTTGACGCCCCGAGCCTCGCCGCCCTCGTCTCTTTGTTCACCTTCGAGTCCCGCCGCGTCAACCCACCGGGGGACCTGCCGAACACCAGGCTGGCGCGTCGCGCCGACGAACTCGACAACCTGGCAAGGGACCTCCGGGTTGAAGAGCGCGCCCGGCGGATCCCCCGGACGCGCCAGCTCGACACCGGCTTCGCCCGCCTCGCCTACGAGTGGGCTCGCGGCGCCGAGCTGTGCCACCTCCTCACGCCCGTCGGCGGGAGGAGGTGGCGCCGGGCCGCGCCGGCGGTCTCGGGCGGGGACTTCGTCCGAAACGTGAAGCAGCTCGTCGACCTGCTGCGCCAGCTCGCGCTCACCGAGGCCGACTCGCGGCTCGGGACGATCGCGGGACGGGCCGTCGACCAACTCCAGCGCGGGATTGTCGCCGCCTCAACACCGGGCGAGCCAGAAGGCGACTAGCCGGCGCGGCCGATCCGCGACCGGCTCGGCGCGGTCTCGTAGTCTCGACGGGGTGACGCCCTACGCAAGCGAGACATTCTCGGCCGAGGAACGCGAGGTCCTGCGCCACTACGTGACGAACCTCGACGGCCCGGTGTTCGCGCTCGTCAACCTGCCCGAGGTCGTCTGCGGGGCGCTCTTCGCCCGATACTCCCGATCGGCGAAGAGCTTGCGGCGGCTATTCCTCGACGAGTTCCTCGGCGACCTCGACGTCTCGGGCGACTCCTCCGTCGACGCGACGGTCGGCCTCCGCCGGGCCGAGGAGCTCTACCAGCGGGTCTTCGTCGAGTTCGGTGACGACTCCGTCGCCCAGCTCGGCGGTGTCCACCTCGCCTGCGAGCAGGCCTCCAATGTGCTCACCAAGGTCCTCGAGTGGGGCCGCCTCATGTCGTACCTCGAGCAGTCGACGCGCTACATCCCGTACGACTCCCGGCTCGCGACGGGTCACTACCGCTACTGGCGCGATCCCGACGTGCTCGAATCGGGCCTCGGGGCGCGTTACGTCGGCGACATGGACCGGATGTTCGACACCTACACGGAGCTCCTGCCGCTTTTGCAGGCTCATCTCGTGCGCGTCTTCCCGCACGACGGCACCGCTTCGGACTTCGCCTACCGCCAGTCAATACGGGCCCGAGCTCTCGACGCCCTGCGGGGGCTGCTGCCCGCGGGGGCACTTTCCAACGTCGGCATCTACGGCTCGGGGCAGTCCTACGAGCAGCTCCTCCTGCGGATGCGATGCCACCCCCTGCCGGAGGTCCGCAGCTACGCCGATCTCATCTTAGAAGAGCTCCGCAAGGTGATCCCGTCGTTTCTCTCCCGCCTCGACCGGCCGGATCGGGGAGGGGAGTGGAGTCGGTACCTCGCGGCCCGCCGCGAGGAGATGGACGCCCTCGTCGCCCGGCTCTTCCCGCCCGACCGCAGCGCCGGCGACGCCGTGGCGGCAAGGGAGTCGGTGACGCTCACGGACTTCGACCCCGCGGGCGAGGAGAAGGTGCTCGTCGCGATGTGCTACTCGCATTCGTCGCTTCCGGAGTCCGAGCTCGCCAGCCGGATCCGCGGTCTCGGCTCCGCCGAGCGCCAGGCGATCGTCGCCGCCTATGTCGGCGAGCGGCGTAACCGTCGCCACAAACCGGGGCGGGCCCTCGAACGCACCGGCTACCGCTTCGAGGTCGTCTCGGACTACGGGGCGTTCCGCGACCTTCAGCGCCACCGGATGCTGACGATCGAATGGCAGGAACTCTCGCCGAACCTCGGCTACGAGATCCCCGAGGTCATCGTCGAGGCGGGACTCGCCGGGGCGTACGCCGACTCGCTCGAGCACGCCCGCGAGCTCCACGACGCGCTGGCGCCGGGCTTCCCCCGCCAGGCGGTCTACGCCGTCCCGCTCGCCTTCCGGATCCGCTACTCGCTGCAGCTCAACGCCCGCGAGGCGATGCACCTCATCGAACTGCGCAGTACACCCCAGGGCCACCCGGTCTACCGACGGATCGCGCAACGGATGCATCGTCTGATCGACGAAGTCGCCGGGCACCACGCCCTCGCCGAGGCGATGCGATTCGTCGATTTCCGCCCCGACGGGCTGGGGCGGCTGGAGGCCGAACGGCGGGCCGAGCCGAGACGGCACCCCGGGGCGGATCCCGGCCACCTCGACAGCGGGGCGACCGCCGGCCCGTGGTCGAACGCCTCGGGGGACACTTGACTGTTCGACCCAGCGGTGCATGAATAGGTGAGTCCCGCTCGCCAGGCACCTGTTCGGGAGCCTCCGTCAGTAGCTCCGGGTCGTCTCGGCGGGGCAGTTGCGCAGGACGTGGTCCAGGGAGCCGAGTAGAGAACGTCATTCGCCGGTACGGGCGACCTGCGCTCGGGCGGGCGCGGAGGACGGCGCCAAAGGCTCCCTGGACCTGTCCCCGTCCCGGGCGGCCCGGGGGCTTTGTCGATCCCGACAAGGGAATCCCTGGTTGAAGCGCCGTCGACAACGCGGAAATGTGCCGTATAGTGACCGCGCCCGAGGACCTCCTGGGAGGGGCGGGACCGCCCCCGGCGGGAGACCGGGACGACGAGAACAGGAGATTGAAGAGTCTGATGACGAGCGAAGTTGAGGGCGAGCTCGAACCGGAGGCCCTTGCCGACGGTGAACTCGAGGAGCCGCCCGACGAGGAGCTCCTCGAAGAGGAGGACCTCGGCATCGACGAGCTCGTCGCCGAGGACCTCGTCGACGAGGAGGAGCTCGACGACGCCGACGCTGATGTCGCCGTCGCCGAGGGGGAGGAGCCGCTCGCCGAGCTGGAGGAGGAAGAAGAAGAGCTCGACGACGACGACGTGGAGGCGAGTCTCGACGTCATCTTGAAAGAGCGACTCGTCGTGTCCGACGAGATCGACGCCGAGGACGAGGCCGAGGCCACCGACGCCGAGGACCGGGTCGACGGGACGCCGCGCGTCCTTCCGAAGCAACCGGGCGAGTTCGTCTGCCAGTCCTGCTTCCTCGTGAAGAGCCAGACGCAACTCGCCGACAAAAGGCGCAAACTCTGCCGGGACTGCGTGTGAACGACCCGATGAACGACCCGAGACCCGAGGCGCGCCGGATCGCCGACGATCTCGTCGACTACGCGATCTACGCCCCCCTCGGGGCGGCGATTGCCGTCGCGGAGGAGCTACCCGAACTCGTCCGGCGCGGACGCGAGCGCTTCGGGCCGCGCCTTGCTCTCGCCCAGATGCTCGGGCGCGTCGCGGCCGACTCGGCCAAACGACGCGCCGAGGCCTTCTTCCGCCGCCCCGCTTCCCCCGGCGCGACGGGGCCCGCGCCCGGTCCGAGCGGCGAGGAGACCGGACCGGTGGGGTCCGCGCCGCGTGCCATCCCGGGTTATGAGACCCTCTCGGCGGCCGAGGTCGTCACCCGCTTGCCGGGGCTGACGCGTCGCGAGCTCCTCGAGGTGCGATCGTTCGAGATGGCCCACCGCGCCCGGAGGACTGTCCTCGCGCGGATCGCCCAGCTCCTCGGCGACGAGGACCGCTAGACCGGACGGCGGTCGGCGCCGAGTCGTGGCCGTGGCACCGACCCTCTGCGTCGGCGTCGTCGACGTCGAAGCCGGCGCGTTGCTCCTCGTCCGACGGCGTCGCGCCCCGGGCGCGGGACGCTGGTCGCTGCCGGGTGGCCGGGTCGAGGTCGGCGAGACTCTGCGCCAAGCGGCAGCTCGCGAAGCGGAGGAGGAGACCGGCCTCCATCTCGAGATCGGCGATCTTCTCGGTACCGTCGAGCTCGCCGCCGCCAAGGAACGCTTCGTCATCTGCGATTTCCTCGCCCAACGCCGAGATTCCACGGCGAATCCGCGCCCCGCGAGCGATGCCAGCAAGGCCGAGTTCGTGCCGCTCGATCTGCTCGGGGACCTAGACCTCGTCGACGGTCTCGACGAGTGGCTCCTCGCCCACGGCGTGATCGCCCGTTGATCCCAACCCGGTCGGCGCGACTTCGTCGGCCGAACCGCCATCGGCGCTCCCTCGGGCCGCGCTCGGTCCCGCGACAAGTTGCGCCTGTTCGACGACAAGCGCGCCAAAAACGTGGGTCGACCGGTTGGCACTCCCGTCGGCCGGAGGTGTCTTTCGCGCCTCAGAGGCGCTCCCCGTGCCATCGGCAACGGGCGCTTCGGCACCGTCGGGCTCTCCGCCCCGTCCTTTCGGCCGAGCCCGCCTCGAGCGCGGGGCCCGCGGCTTGCCGGTCGGCTTGGCCGGGCGCACCGCGACCGGACGGGGCGGAGGCGGCATCGACAGGCCGAGCAACGGCGCCAGCGCGGGAATCCGCCCCGCAACGAGCGCCGCGGCTTGACGCACCGCGCCGGAGGGGTCTTCGGGCAATCCGGCGGGCTTGACCGCCCGTCGCACCGGGGACGCCGCCGCAGCCTCGAGGAGCGAGAGCCAGCGCCCGACAGAGGTGGTCGCCGCCAGGGCGTCGCTCGTGGCCTCCGACAAGGGCTGGACGAGCGAGGAGGGAATCCGCGCCCCGGGGTCCGGCGGGCGGGCAGAAAGCCGCAGGGCGTGGAGCACACGGCCCTCGCTGAGCGCCCGGGAGATGTCCCCCTCCCAGCTGGCACGCAGTTTCGCCAGCCGAGCCTTCAACGCCTCGCGCATCATGCCGAGAAGCTCGCGTCCGTGCTCTTCGCGCGGCGACGCCCCGAGGACCGTCGCCCGCAGCTCTCGCAGCGCGACCGTGTCGAGATGCGCGATGACCGCCTCCGCCCGGTCGAGCCAGACGGCCTGACGGACCGGGGAGAGGAACCTCTCGGCGAGCGCAATGATCGCCTCTCCGGCGACCACCGGTCGACCGGCCGCGCCAGCAATCGCCTTCTCCCCGGCTAACGCCCGACGGACCGCCGGCATGCCGCCGGCCGCGACTTGTTCCGCGATCGGGCGCTGTTCGGGCGGAAGGGTGGCGAGGTACTCGTCGCGATGACGCGTCCCTGGCGTGAACCGTTCCGGCCGGTTGCGCGCCCGTCGGGCCGGCGTCGCTTCCGCAGACCCCGCCCGTGCGCGCTCGCCGTCGCCCGCCGCCGGATGTGCGGCGCGCGCCACGGGACGTCCGCGTCGGGGCGCGCCCTCGCGGGCGTGGCGGCCCGTGGGCTCGCGTTCGGCGGGCGGCCGACGGAACTCGGTCTGCTCCGTTCGCGGTCGAGTCTCGCCGCGAGGCCGCGCCGACGCTCCCCGTTCGCGCGGGCGCGAACGGTTCGTCCCGTCGACCGCGCGTTCGCGCGCGCCCCGGGCCGCGTGCGAAACGAGCGATGTCGTCACGAGTCCTGATGTCGCGGACTTCGTCGGCGCGAGTTCGATCCGCTCCTGCGACTCGACACGCTCTCGGGCCGGCAACACCGATACGACGGTAATCCCCTCGAGCTCGAACTCCGCCTCGACCCGCAGGACAGTACCGACCTTCGCCCCGTCTTCCAAGAGCTTGCCCGCGATCACGCCGCGCGGCTCCCGCGCCCCCGCGGCCCGCCACGTCCAGGTCCCGTCGTGCCGGGACGAGGTCAGTTCGATCTCCAAACGCCTCGTCATACCGCAGTCAACCTACCGCCTTCGCAAGCACGACGGGAAACCTGAAGCTCGAGACGTCTTTCCGGTAACTCGCGCCGTCGCCTAAACCTCTCTTCGCGCGACGCGCCCGAGCGGCACCCCGCACCCCGGTCATCTCGCGACGCCGTACTTGGCCCGTAGAACAACGCATTTCGCGAACGCGACCTGACGACCTCAATTCGTCGCCAACGTCGCGCCGCTCCGCGAGGTGGGTGTCGTCGGACAGGACGAAGCACTGCGGAGGCGAGTCTCGCGATCATCCCCGTTGGGCATGACCCGCCGCCGGGCGCGCCCCGCACCGGCGCCCGCCTGGCGCGGGATCAGACGACGCGCCTCCCAGATCGCGTCCTTACGGGCCGATTCGCCCCGCGCGACGAATCCCGGCGCCATTTCGCAATTTCGGCGTCCAGCCATTGCTGCCATTTCTCACGTGTCGCGGCGAGCAGACCACGGGACGTGGCGGACGGAGATTGCGCCTCCGCGAGGGCAGTCGGTCATTACAACACGAGGTCACGAATGTCGTTAGGAGTGACGTATGAGGCAGCTGCGCTGGGACTATCAGTCCGGGCAGCTGTTTCTGAAGTTGGTAAAGCAAAGAAAGTGAAAGGAAAGTGCCGAGGTGGCCAACGACCTATCCGGGTCGTGGATTACGGAGGTTTGGAACATGTCCTCACAAACGCAGCGAAAACCGGCGAAGCTGCACAAGCGGACCCGGTTCTGGTCACGCCGTTCGATCATCGTCTCCGCCGCGATCGGTGCCCTGTTGGCCGGTGGCGGGGCGTATGCCGCGTCGAGCTGGGTGGTCGGCCTGGGTGCCGGATCGAGCGGAGAAGGTCAGTCCGCGACCATCGCGAACCTGACGATCAGCGCGGTCGCGACACCGGCAGCGAGCAACCTGCTGTACCCCGGGGGAAACGGTGACGTCGTCGTGACGATCTCGAACCCGAACCCCTACCCGGTGACTCTCACCGCGGTGCAGCTGCCGACGAACACGACGTACGCGAACGGGTACACAACGAGCGCGCTGACCACCACCCAGACCGGATGCCTTTCCACTACGCCGAGCGACGTCATCTGGAACTACTCGACGGCTACGACCGGGAGCTCACACACGCTCACCTCCGCTCTCACCGTCGCGGCGTCCGGCACGCTGACAGTCACATTCACCAACGACGCGAGCATGACCAGCTCGGCCCCAGCCGCCTGTGCCAACACGTACTTCTCGATGCCGTCGTTCACGGGCGTCACGGCAACGGGTGGGGCGGCAACGCCGACAACGAGTCCGGCGACGGATTCCTGGACCGCGTAAGGCTGGTCTGCCCCAACAATGAGTTGAAGGGTCACAGCTCCGATGGCGCGAAGACTTACCAATCGATGGCTCCTTTTCGCCGTCGTTCTGGTTGCGAGCCTTGTCAGCGGGATCCGACCCGCCGCCGGGAGCAACTGGTCTGTGACCCTCCAAACCGGTAGCGCGGGGGAGGCGGCTTCGCTCGCCGCCTCCCCCCCTACCGGCGTCGCGGCGGCCTGCGTCTCGAGCACCGGGTACACGATCAAGGTCACCTGGACAGCCCCGAACACCCACGTGTCGAGCTACACCATCTACCAGGCGAAGTCGACGACAGGAACACCGGGCACCTACTCCCTGACCGCGACGGGGGTCACCGGCACCTCGTGGACGAGCGGCACCCTCGGAACGGGCTACAACTACTGGTACGAGGTCGTCGCGCTCTACGGGACCATCTGGACGAGCGCGAAATCGTCCGCGACCGGCGAGACGACGATCAGCTCGTCCAATCCCGAGTGCAAACAGCCCTAGAAGCACTGCCGCCGTCGGCGCGGCGAAAAGAGCGCGAGCCGACCCGCTGAAGGCACTGCTCGCGCCCGACACGAGACGACTCTCGGCCTTCTCGCCTCGGCTCTCGGCGGGGCATCGGCTCCAAAGACGGGGTCGGCCGGCGCACGAGCTCGCCGGGACAGCGAAGCGCTGTCGAGAAAGACGCCTCGCGAACCGGACGACCTGCGCCGCTGGTCCGGCGACGGGCGGGCTGGGGCGATCCGCGCCGGAGTGCTCGCCCGGCGTCTCGTCGCCCACGGAGTCTTCCCGACGACGTGGTCAACGCCCTCCGGATCTCGCCGGTTAGGCGGGGGATCACCTTGCAAGTGGGACCCGGAAACGGGAGCCGGTCCCGTCGCCGCGTGAGGACCGCCGCGCCGAGTGACCCGAGCGAGGGATCTGAACCGGTCCACCCGACGGGCCCGAGCCACGGATCTTCTCGCAGACGACTTCGGCCGGGCATCCGCTATCCTCACCAGGTCAGCGAGCCGGTCGCGTGAGAGGTGTGAACGAGCTGGTCACGGTCGGGTCCCGAACCCGGGGTGGGCGTGGCCCCCAACCGCCAGGAAAGCTTGCGTACCTCTGCGAGAAAGAGCAATAAGGTGCGGCTTCGCGATCGAGATCGACGTCGAGGGCAACCACCGGACCGTCACCGAGGAGCCGGCGAGTGCCTCCGCACGCTCGCGGGGCATACGAACTGGGTCGTGAGCGTCGCCTTCCACCCCCGCGGGATCCTGCTCTCCTCGGCGAGTCACGACGCGACCGTGCGGCTCTGGGATCCGGAGAGCGGCACCTGTCTGCGCACTCTCGAGGGTCACGAAAGCTGGGTGTCGAGCGTCGCTTTCAATTCCGCGGGGACCCTGCTCGCCTCGGCGAGCGATGACAGGTCGGTCCGGCTCTGGGATCCAGGCAGCGGAAACAGCTTGGCGACCCTCGAGGGCCACACCGATTCGGTGTACGACATCGCCTTCCATCCCCAGGGAAACCTGCTCGCCTCGGCGAGCAAAGACAGGACGATCCGACTCTGGGATCCCGACGGCGGCGCCTGCCTGGAGACGCTCGAGGGTTGCACGGGCTCGGTGCTGGGCGTCACGTTCAGCCAAGACGGAAGCCTGCTCGCCTCGGCGAGCGCGGACCGCAAGGCGCGGCTCTGGGATCCTCATACTCACGAGTGCCTGCGCAGCCTCGAGGAGCACAGCGGCCCCGTGTGGAGCGTCGCCTTCAACCCGGACGGGAGCCGTCTTGCCTCGGGGAGCGACGACAAGACGGTCCGGATCTGGGACCCGACGACGGGCCACTGCCTGCGAACGCTCACGGGGCACAGCGGCTGGGTCTACAGCCTCGCCTTCCATCCCGAAAGCGACCTGCTCGCCTCGGCGAGCGACGACAGGTCGGTGCGGATCTGGGATCCGGCCAGCGGCAGCTGCGCGTACACCCTGACGGGTCACACGGGATGGGTGTTGGGCGTCGCGTTCAGTCCCGACGGGGGCCTGCTCGCCTCGGCGAGCGAGGACGAGACCGTACGACTTTGGCGCTCTCCCTAATGCCGCGTCAGGCAAGATTTGCCCCCCTCGCGGGGGCGAGGCGGCCCGCCCGCTTCGCATCATGCTTCACCCCGGGGTTTGGCTCCGCCCGGTAGCCTCGGCGACGTGGGTCAAGACCACCTGTTTGGGCCCCGCCGCTTGGGTGCTTCAGGGCTCGAGGTCTCCGCGCTCGGCGTCGGCACCAACCGATGGGGAAGACGGGGTCAGCCCGACTCGGGGCCCTTCGCTGTCCTGAAAGCCTCCCTCGACGTCGGGGTGTCTTTCTTCGACACGGCCGAGGTTTACATGGCGGGTCGGTCCGAACGGACCCTCGGCCGCTCCTGTCGAGAAGACGGTCGCCCCATGGTGGTGGCGAGCAAGCTCGCGCCCTACCCGTGGCGTCTATCTCACGCCCAGTTCGAGCGAGTCCTCAACGACACTTTGGGGCGCTTGGGCCGAGAAAGCATCGATCTCTATTACCTGCACTTTCCCTCCAGCCCGGTGCGCATCGAGCGATGGATGGACTGGATGGCTGAGGCCGTCGGCTCGGGAAAGATCCGCGCCGTGGGGGTGAGCAACTACGACGTCTCTCAGATGCGCCGCGCCCGGGACGCACTGGGTCGGCGCGGCGTTGCCTTGGCTGCAAATCAGGTCGAGTACAGCGTGCTGCATCGCAAGCCCGAACGCGATGGAGTCCTGGACGCTTGCCGGGAACTCGATGTCGCGCTCGTCGCCTATCGGCCGCTCGGGGGTGGGACGGTGCGAGCCGGCTCGGGGCGTGATGGCGACAAGGCGATGATCCTAGAGAACTTGGCCCGGATCGCCGGTGATCGGGGGAGCATTTCCCTCAGACAGGTCGCTCTCAACTGGCTGTTGTGCCGCGACAACTGTGTGATCCCAATACCCGGCGCCACAAAGGAGTCGCACGCGATCGAAAATGCAGGCGCACTGGATTGGCGGCTTGACGCTGACGAGCTGGCCATGATCGATCAGGTCTCAGGTTCCCTCTGACAAAGGCTATTCGGCAACCCTGTCGCTCCCATCAAAGAACCGATTTCGAAAATCACATCCTCTTCCAGTCAACCGGTCTTGACGGTGCCGCGGCCCCGCCTGCCCTCGGGGCAACACGGGCGGTTGCGGAGCACGCTTCCGGATCTCGCTGCCGACCGGATCCCTGCGGGCCCTCACGTCGCTTCGCGCCGCGCTGCTGAGGTTCGGAGCCAACGTCGGGTTTCGATCGACCGCGCACGGCGTCCTGAGAACGACGCCGGCAGATTTCTTCGCCCCCAGCCGGTCGACAAGGAGGGCATTCCGCCCGGGGCGCGTCGAACGAAGACAGAATTTTCCCTCAACTGCCACCCCCCAGGAGCCCACAGAGCCAGGGGAACACGCGACTGTCTATTCTCGGTCCGTGGGCCGTGTCCGAGAGGGGCCGAAGCGACGGACTCTCGAGCGTTGTCAGTTCGAGAACTCGTTCTATCGCCGGGCGTTTCCCTACAACCTGGTGCGTTCGGTTCTCAACACGTATCGGCTTCTCGCCGGCCACCGTGTCGAAGACCGACGCCACGTCGGGTTGGGCCGTCCGTCGCGCTTCCAGGTTGGCGACTGGGTCCGCGTGAAGGACGCCGCGGAGATTCGGACGACGCTTGATGACGACGATCAGCTCCGCGGCCGGAAGTTCACGGCCCACCACTGGCCTTACTGTGGCCTGACGTATCAGGTCGAACGCGTCGTGCGCCGCAGGCCAGATCACAGCCACCGCATGCAGGAGGTCTCCGAAACCGTCGCGCTCGCCGGCGCGATCTGCGACGCGCCAGACGGTTCCCCTGGTTGCGGGAGGGCGTGCTCCCTGTACTTCCTCGACGAATGGTTGGAGCCGTCCTCGAAAGACCGAACCGAGCCCCGTGTATTCGGACCGACGGCCAAGGTGAGGTCATTCGAGGAGATCGCCGCGACGTTGGACGCCCGGGGACGCCTCGACGGCATCAGCTTCTCGCCCGAGATGATCGAGTTCACCGGCCAGGAGTTCCCGATCGTGCGCCAGATCGCCGACCTCGACGTCGAGCTTCCGAGCTGGAAACAACCTCGCGGCGCCTTCTACGCCCTCGACGGCGTCCGGTGCTCCGGCGCCCCGCGTGGCAGCGGCGGGTGTGACCGGAACTGCGCTTTGATGTGGCATCGATCCTGGCTGGAAATCGACGAGCCGACCGCACCCGCCGCACCAATCTGAACAGATCAGACCCGCACGCCGGCGCGGTCTTCGCGGGTGCTGCCAACCACCGCCATCGGCAATCAGCACCTCCGGCCGGTCTCGCCACGGGCGAGAGGGGAGCGGAAGTCGATCAGACGGACACCGCATCTCGACCACGACACGACTCGTCGTCGGCTCCCGGAGAGCCGGCCCGTCCCCACCCTCGTGCCACGACCCGGAGAGTCGGCCGCCGACATTACGTTTGGGGCATGAGGACGTCACCGATTGTTCTCGTTCCCGGGTTCTGGCTCGGCGCGTGGGCGTGGGACGAGGTCGCCGGGACCCTGCACGCCGCCGGCCACCAGGTCACGGCGGTGACGCTGCCCGGCCTGCAGTCGACGGATGACGACCGTTCCGCCATCAGGCTTGCCGACCACATCGAAGCGATCTGTGAGGTCGTGGCCGCGGCAGGGGCCCCCGCCGTGCTCACCGTGCACAGCGGAACCGCGGTCCCTGGCTACGCGGTGACCGACCGCATCCCGGAGCAGCTCGCGGCCATGGTCTACGTCGACTGCTTCCCGATGACGGGCCCGATCGACCCCGACTTCACCGCGGTCGAGCTGCCCCTGCGATCCTGGAAGGAGCTCGAAGAAGGCGGCGACAGCCTCCAAGGACTCACCCCGGAGCAGCTTGACACCTTCCGGCGGCTCGCCGTCCCGGAGCCCGGCGCCGCGCTACGCGAAGGGCACCACCCGACGAACGACGCGCGCCTCGACGTGCCAACCACGGTCGTCTGCACCTCGATCGCGGCCGAGCGGGTCAAGGGACTAGTCACGGAGGGCCACCCCTGGATCGCCGATCTCGCCGCCCTGCGCGACGTGACCTACGTCGACCTGCCGACGAGCCACTGGCCCATGTGGTCCCGCCCCCAAGAACTCGCCGCGGCTATCCACACGGTCGCGCTAGGTGCCGGTGAGACCTGACCGGCAGCTCCCGCCCACCTCCGGTCCGCGCACCCAACAGGCAGGACGGGACGGTGCCGGGAATCTCCATCACACGCCTTTCGCCGTCCCGGTTGCGAGCTTCGGCGCCACGGGACGGGGATCTAGGATCGCGTCGATGGACCAAAGGCAAGCCGACGCCGACCACCTTCGCCGTCATCTTCGCCGCGCTGCCATCCAGCCCGCGCCGCGGACAGCTGACCTTGCGCATTCCTCGCTTGACCCCGCGATTCTTCCCTGGCTGAAGACGTGGCCAACCCAGGAGGAAACCCCCGATCTTGTGCCGGAATACCGGGCACTCTCGAATGATGCGCAATGGCCATTCGCCTTCGCGGCCTACTGCCTAATCGAGGAACTCGAATCGGGTCGACCGGTTCTCAACCCCCCGAGGCGAATAGATAAAGAGCTGGTTTCCAGAGATCTCGCCTTTCTATCCCGGAATAAGGATGGCGAGGACACCGTCGTCCTGACCGACCTCGGAAAGAGTCTGGCGCGATTCGCGATTTCCGCGCCGCCTCGACCTCCATATCTCAGGTCCTTGCACGTTCCGTATCGCGCCACCCTTCGTTCCCTAATCTCCGTAATGTGTCCGCCACCAAGTCACGTCTCAATTCATTCCTTTGTCTCTGAAATGTCTTCTCGACGCCGCCACACGACGACTCGCGGAGCGCGCAGCCGCCGGCCAGTGAATCCCCGCGAAACGACCTGACCCCGACGGACGGGAGAGCGTTCCCTCTTCCCAGCACGGCACCCCACACTCCCGGCAAACCGCCGCAAGATGCCGTGGCGCCACACGCCGTCTCATCCCGGCGCGCATCCTCGATGACCTCAGACCGCGCGGCTGCCGGAATGCTTAAAGCACCCTCCCGATCCCCTCATCGACCGAATCAGGCCAGGTGTCGACAAGCCATCGCGGCACTGACGGCGCGCTCTCATCCGAATGCGTTACCCGCGTCACGGGTCGCGTAACCGTCACGCCTCGAGGGGAAGCGGGCTCCAACCCACTGGCTGGCCGCTCAGACCGATCCAGCGATCGACGACTCGACACACAACGGACCACGGAACGAGACCGTCAAGGGGGTGATCTCGGTGCCGCCATAGATTCTTGAGGACTCGATAGCGGAGGATCTCTGTCCAACCCGGACCGTAACCCGGGAACGCCGGCCGAAGCCCCGCCTTTTCCATCGCGATCGCGAGCGTCCTCGGTTCGAAAAACGAGATGTGAAAGTCAGGATTTACGTAACGCCAGCTCGAAACACGGTTTCGGTGGCGCTGCACGTTACCGGTCATCACGAACAACAACCCACCTGGACGGAGGAGCGTGCGCATCCGTGTGAGCTCGACCACTGGATCCGACACGTGTTCCATCACGTCAATCGCGGTCACGACATCGAACTGTCGAAGACCTTCCTCCAGCTGACCGGGGGGGAGCAGCCTGACTCCGGGCAGGGCGAGATCTCTAGCAGCCGGACTTGGTTCGAACCCGATGGCCCCCCGATAGCCCAGCCTGTGAAGAAACGCCACGAATCCACCGAGCCCGCACCCGTAATCCAGCCAGGTCGACTCGGCAGTCAATGGGACGAGTGAGCCCACGCGTCGGACGATCCCCACCCACTCATGCCGGCGGATCGTCGTTTGCGGATGGCGACGCTCTCCTTCAAAGTCCACTCGCGGATCTGCGCCTCGACCCTCGTAGTACGCCGAATCGTAGATACGCTCCAACTCGAGCCATGGATCGGCCACGAATACAAATCCGCAACCTGAACATTGTCGTAATTCGAATTCTCGGTTTGCTGCTCGGCCCCAACACCTGCCCGCGGGCCTCGTGTCGCCATGACAGACCCGACAGCACCACTCTGCGGCGCTCAGGTCCCCGGTCACCGCCCGAAAAACTACTTGCGTCGGAGAGTCCACACAGCCCCATCCGCGAGCGTCGATTGCTCTAAATGGTCCGCGTCAAACACGGGGTGGGAATCCGCTCCGCGTCCGGCACCCCATTCTGCCGACCTACCCGTCTGCGGCACGATCCCAGCTCCACGGGTCGTCCCGTCCCAGCGCGCGCACCCGGCACGACAAGCAGTGCCCTCGCACTAACTTCGTCCCATGCCCCTATTGCGGCGGCACGTCTACTCGCCACGGCCTCCTGCCGCCACTTGGCTCGCCTGGCCGACACTCCACGAGACGCTCGAGACGTTCCCCGCGGCCGGGGCCTCTTTCTGTCGCGACACACAGCGCCTTGTTCAGCAATACGGACGGCTCGTCACCGCGGAACTCAGAATCCAAACAGCGGGCCAATACGCCGGAGAAATCCGCGTGTTCGTAAGCGGCTCACAGGTCGCGGCTATCCCGTACGATTCCGCCTACACATTCCGAGAAGTCATCGACGAGCTCCACCAACGGGGCCTCCGAGCAACCTGTCGCGCCGAACTCGACGCCGACGAGGAGGGCCGCGTCTGGCTCCATACGAAACCCGCGGTTCGTTCCAAAGGCGAACCGTTCCTTCCGCCGATCAACGCGTTCCCCGTAGAGCTCCGGCCCCGTCACTCCCAACTGCTGATCCAGTCACGCCATGGCAACGCCAACCGAACGCAACACCAACAAACTGCGCTTCTCGCACCGGACGACGATCACTGGGCACTCTCACTCGACGGCCAAACGGTCGGCTTCCTCGAACCGCACCCGTACCCCCGGCTGCAGGAAGCCCTCGCCCGCGGATTCCCCCTGAGCTGCTACGCGATTCTCGAGCTGGTCCCGAACGGGCCCGTCCGCCTCCGCGCCGCCCTCCCGGACAGCTACTCCACCAACTCTTAGTTACCGGCCCCTCTCAGCTTCCAAACGCGCACACTTACCGTCCACCACCTCAGCGGCCGGAACGTCTTCAGTGTTGCCCGACAACGCCTCCCCCTACGGTCCCCGGGGCCCGGCCTTCCCGCAGCCCGGAGCCGACCCAACACGGAACCGCCCATAACGAACCCCGCCGGGACATTTCCAACCCTCACCGTTCGAGAAGATATGCCGCCTATTTCCAGCGAGACGAGCACCATGTCGCGCGCATATCAGCACCCGTCTTCCACAAATAGGGCCACGGACAACGAACCGTCCACCTCGAGAGCGCCACACCGTGCCGGATCGGATGAAGCACGGTCTCGATCACGCGTTTGACCCCTCGCCGTAGTGATGACCTCCTTTCTCCAACACTGACGCGACTCGATTGGCCGCGCTCACCAGTCCGAGATCATCACTATCGACTCCCGAATCGTGACATATATTGTTCAGGTCTCCCGGATAACTGTGCCATATATTGCCCAGCCCGACTGAGCAACATATGTCTAATCACCATGTGCCACCAATCTCGATCGATACCATACGCATATGGTATGCATCGAAAAACCGATCCAAGCGACCGGACGATACCTGCTCGTCCTCTGGACGGAAACCGGCGACGTGCGCCCTTATTCGAGCACCCGGGCCACCGGAAGGACAACGCGATGACCGAATCAACGAGGTCAACTCCTCGCCGCCGGAACGGACAGGTTTCGCGAGGGGACCTGAAGCGTCTTTGCATGGACAACTTGCTCAAGAGCCCGGAAGAGCGCATCTACTTCAAGGATCTCGAAAGCCGTTTCCTTTTCGTGAGCCAGGGATGGATTGACGGCGAGGCCTCAGGACGTTCGGCCGAGGGCGTCCTCGGCAAGACGGACTTCGACATCTTCAGCGAGCCGCATGCCGTGGCAGCCTTCGAGGACGAACAGCGCATCATCCGGACCGGCGAACCGGTCGTCGGCAAGGTCGAGCGCGAGACCTTTCGGAACCACCCCGACGTCTGGGTCTCGACAACCAAGTCCCCCCTGCGTGACGACGAGGGTCGGGTCATCGGCACCTTTGGCATCTCCCGGGACGTGACTGCCCAGATCGCGGCGGAGCAGGCGCTCACCTTCCAGTCGCTCCACGACGCCGTGACGGGCCTAGCCAATCGGGTCGCACTTACAGACCGACTTTCCCAGGCCTTGGCGCTTCTTGAACGCCATCCGGGACGTCTCGCGCTGCTGTTCGTCGACCTCGACAATTTCAAGACGATCAACGACTCCTTTGGACACGACGTCGGGGACAAGGTGCTCGTCGAGGTGGCGCGACGTTTGACGAACGTGACGCGCCGGGCCGACACCGTCGCCCGCCTCGGCGGGGACGAATTCGTCATGCTCTGCACCGGTTTGCGGGACGACGACGACCCGCGCCTGCTCGGTGACCGGGTCGTCCGGGCGGTTGCTCAGCCCTTCGTCGAGGACGGCGTCGACCTCTCCACTACCGCCAGCGTCGGAATCGTCCTCACCAGCGATCCGATCGTCGACCCCGGTGAGCTCTTGCAGGAAGCCGATGCCGCGATGTACGAAGCGAAGGAGGCGGGAAAGAACCGTTTCCAAGTGTTCACTCCTTCACAGCGCTCCCGGGTGATGGCCAACCACGCGCTGGAAGCTGAACTCCGGGGAGCTCTTGACACTTCGGCACTGTTCCTCTTGTACCAACCCCTGTTCTCAGTCGAAGACAGCTCTCTGCGGGGTGTCGAGGCCCTGGTGCGCTGGAACCACCCGACGCGGGGGGTCGTCCCACCGATCGAGTTCATCCCGCTCGCCGAGGAACGAGGATTGATCACACAGGTCGACGGTTTCGTCCTGGACGAGGCTTGTCGCCAGCTTTCCGCCTGGTTGGGTGAAGATGGCTGGCCGGACGATTTCACGATGGCAGTGAACGTCTCTGGTCGCGAGCTCACCGATCCGAGCTTGGCGACACGAGTCGCCAAGGTGCTCGCGAACCACGGCCTTGATCCCTCGCGGCTCTGTCTCGAAGTCACGGAGACAGCCCTCATAGGCGAGGCCGGCGACGTCGAAGCAACGCTCGCAGGGCTCTCGGCCTTCGGGGTGCGACTCGCCCTCGACGACTTCGGGACCGGATATTCGACGCTCGCCCACCTGCAGCGACTTCGGGTCGACATCTTGAAGATCGATCGCAGCTTCGTCGAACAGGTCGGTCGAAGTCCTCGTAACCGCGAGATCGTCGCCGCCGTCACGGCGATGGCGCACGCGCTCGGCATGTCCGTCGTGGCCGAGGGGATCGAAACCACTGAACAGCTAGACGAGCTCGCCCTGCTCAACTGTGACGTCGGCCAGGGCTTCCTCTTCGCCCGCCCGCTCCCGCCGGAGGCTGTCGCCGAGCTCCAACGGAGCACACCTCAAGCCCGCGACCCTCGATCGAGCCCTGGCATCCCGCTCGCCTCGTAGGCAACTCAGATTCTCGACGCGGTTGTGATCTGCCAAACCGTAATCGCCACTCCCAGATTGCCGACACCAGCTCCCTGACCCTTGCCGGATAGTCGCGCGTAGTGCCCTTAACGACGCGACCGTGCCCAAAAGACACTGCCCGGCACGGCAAGGCGGTCACCCAGTACATTGCCAATGACCGAAGTCCGTCGCTCCGTCATTCCACCTGGGGTTCGCGCTTGGAGCGGGGACAAGAAGCGAGACGATCGACAAGACAAAACGACAAGGAGAGTGACCATGCGCTGGATCCTCCCTGAAGATCGACTTCCCACGGCGTGGTTCAACGTCGTACCGCGCCTTCCGGCGCCCCTCCAGCCGCCGTTGCACCCGGTGACCCGCGAACCCGTCGGTCCAGACGACCTTGCGCCACTCTTTCCCATGGCACTCATCGGGCAGGAGGTTACGGGCGACCTCTGGGTTGACATCCCGGGTGAAGTTCTCGACGTATTGCGGGCCTGGCGACCTACGCCTCTCGTGCGTGCCGATCGCCTTGAGCGCGCCCTAAAGACGCCGGCGCGCATCTACTACAAGGACGAGTCCGTTTCGCCCGCGGGTTCCCACAAGCCGAACACCGCCGTACCTCAGGCTTTTTTCAACCGAACAGAAGGCGTCTCACGCCTTGCGACAGAGACCGGCGCGGGGCAGTGGGGGAGCGCGCTCGCTTACGCCTGCTCGCTCTTCGGCCTCGAATGCAAGGTCTACATGGTGCGCGCCTCGTTCGAACAGAAGCCGTATCGCCGGGTGATGATGGAGACCTGGGGGGCGGATGTCGAGCCTTCTCCGATCGATGATCCCGCCAGCCCCGGTTCGCTCGGTGCGGCGATCAGTGACGCGGTGCGCGACGTGGTGACTCAGGGCCACTCTCATTACTCGCTCGGCTCGGTGCTGAACCACGTCTTACTGCACCAGACGGTGATCGGCCTCGAGGCCAAGGAACAGTTGCAACTCGCGGGGGAGGAGCGACCGGACATCGTCATCGGCTGCTGCGGCGGCGGCTCCAACTTCGGGGGCATCTCCTCGCCTTTCGTGCCCGACGAGGGGGTGGATTTGCTCGCCGTGGAACCCACCGCCTGTCCTACCCTCACGGAAGGCCCTTTCCAGTACGACTTCGGCGACACGGCAGGGATGACCCCCTTGCTGGCGATGTACACGCTCGGGCACGACTTCGTACCGTCCCCGATCCACGCCGGTGGCCTTCGATACCACGGTGACGCGCCGATCATCTGCAACCTCGTACAACACGGCCGCATGCGTGCTGTTGCCTATCCGCAGCTCAAGGTGTTCGACGCCGCCATTCAGTTCGCCCGCACTCAGGGGACGATTCCCGCGCCCGAAACGGCGCACGCTATACGGGCGGTCATCGATGAGGCCCTAGCCGCGAAGGAAGCCGGCCAGGAAAAGGTCATCCTGTTCTCGTACTCTGGCCACGGTCTCCTCGATCTCAGCGCGTACGACGACTATCTCCACGGACGGATGATCGACGCCTGAGGGCCCTCGCCCCTCAACCAACGACGCAACTCCGAATCCTGTACGACAAGCCTTGCCAGAAGGTTCCCGTGTCCGACACCGTGCGAGGCTCAACCGCCCACTTACAGCACCGATGGCCCCGTTTCCGCTGATCGCCCCGCGATGTGAACCGCCGAAACACCTTCGAGCCGCTGGCTCGAAGGTGATAGACGCCGCAAGCGCCGTGGGTCAAGCGACCACCTGATACCGACCCTCAACGCGCCTTAGCTGCTACTCGCGGGGGAGAAGCGTCCCCCATCAAAGGGCAGGCACCTTCTCATGGCCATGGACATCAGAATCGGGCCAACGTGGACATCGGCCTCTCCTTCCACGAATCCCACCAGTACTCCGCGCAGCTGGGCTACTCCCGCGCCCACCCGTCGCCACGGCGCGGTCTTACCGGTCACCGCGCCCGATCACCTCAATCAACCTCTCAGTGACCCCGCATCCTCACTGCTCCACGCCGTCGCTCCGATCCTGCGTACCCACAACGCGAACGGCCCCCGTCACCGGGCCCGACCGCTCGGCCCAAGCTGCAAGTAGTCACAACCCGACTCCTCGCTCCATCGACACCACGTCCCCCCGCCCGCCAGTGGTCCTGCTCCACCTCCGATTGCGTCAGACGGGGGAGCGCGACCCACTCCAGAGCGCTTCGCCTCCCTGGCCTAAATCGATGTGAACCTTACATAACGAACCTTATCGGCGGTTTAGGGACGCCCTGTCAAGCCGCCAACCCGCCTTCAGATCTCCACTTCCCACACCGCGAACCGCTCGACCGCACAAAAGCCCATCGCGTCGTTAATCGCGACCATGTGCGCGTTCGCGGCCGCGTTCCAGGTCTGGAGCGTTTGAACCCCGGGGATTTCGCGCGCGAGTTGTCGGAGATTCGCGACCTTGATCAATATGCCGAGCCGGTGACCTCGGTGCTCGGGATCGACGAGCGTGCCCCACTGGTACGCGATCTGCGGCCGTGACCGGGAGACGCCGATATCGGTGTAGCCGACGAGGCGGTTGGAGGCGATGTGACGGGCCCCGGTGCTCACGCGCATGCGGCCGCGGCGGGCGGAGATCTGTTCCCACTCGCGGAGCCGCGCCGCATCCCAGCGTTCGGCCTCGACGTTCATATCGCCCATCGGTGCGTCGCGGATAAGACGCCCCGCCAGTCGTGCCGCGTCCTCGAGGACGTCGTCGGGCGCGTGATCAATCCACTGCAAGACCTCGTAGTCCGTCGCGTGCGACCGAGCCCCTTCTTCCAGACCGTTTAGCGCCTCGGGATTAATCGCCGCGAGCCGCAGTTCCCTGCGGATCTCCTCGAGGACCGATTTGGCGCCAAGGGCGCGAGCGAACGACTCCCCCGCCGAGGTGCCGCCAAGCGGGGAGCCGACCTGGCCGACGAGGACTTTACGACCCTCTTCACGACACTTGGCGCGCAGAAACTCGAACATCTGGCGTCCGTATCCCCGACGGCGCAGTTGGGGCGGCACCAAGATCTGAACGGCCGCAAGGTGCAGGTTGTCGAGCATCGAGAGCTCCACCGACCCGGCGGCGACCGGCTCTCCCTCGTCCTCGGCAACGTAGAAGGCAACCCTCACCGAGGGCGAGCCGTCTGGCAGCTGTCCGATGACTTCCTCGAGGGGATCCGCCAGAAGCCCCGGGTGATCAAACGGGATGCTGACCTCCGCGATCGCATGCCAGGTACGCGCTCCTGCCTCGTCGAAGACCTTCATGCAATGCGGGCCCATACCCGTTG
>DASPQJ010000005.1:0-29088 GCA_035625025.1 Acidimicrobiales bacterium | reverse complement strand
GGTCACTGCCATCGGGCGACCAGGCTCCGTTCGATCGGGATCCTCGCCGTGGGAGAGGAATTTCTCCTATGTGTATAGTAACAACTCCCTCGGGCCGCGCGACACGTCCGACCTGCCCGTCAGGTACCAGAACACCCCCGCCAGAGCGCTCCGTGTGCTTGGCTGGTCTACAGCGGGCCCCGAAAAAGACCGCCCGGCCTGGCCCGGGCGGCGGAGCAGGAACGGAGAACGTCGTCATGTCATTCAGCGAGAGCTTCCTGGCAGAGTCGGCCCAGGTGCTCGCCGCCGTCGACACGGGGTCGATCGAGCGGTGCGCGACGGGGCTCGCCGAGATGCGGGAACGCGGCGGTCGCCTTTTCGTCCTCGGTGTCGGCGGATCGGCGGGGCACGCCTCGCACGCCGTCAACGACTTCCGCAAGATCTGCGACATCGAGGCGTACTCGCCCGTCGACAACATTTCCGAGCTCACCGCCCGCATCAACGACGACGGATGGGACACGTCGTTCTCTGAGTGGCTGAAAGGATCACGGCTCGGCGCGGCAGACGCAGTCCTCGTCTTCAGCGTCGGCGGAGGCGACGCCATCCGGGGCGTCTCGCCGAACATTGTCGCCGCGCTCAAGCTCGCTCGAGAACGCGACGCCGCGATCTTCGGCATCGTCGGCCGCGACGGCGGGTACACGGCGCGAGTCGCCCGGGCCTGCGTCGTCATCCCGCCACTGTTCGCTGACCACGTCACCGCGCACACCGAAGGACTCTGCGCCGTCATCTGGCATCTGTTGGTGAGCCACCCCGCGCTCGCCCGGGCGCCGACGAGGTGGGAAGCGGTCAGCCGCTAGCCAAGATCCGAGATAGCCCGGGCCCGGCGGGTCCGGAATCCTAGGCAGTGGTGCCGCGGGGAGGCGAAAACGTGATGTCGTAGGGCTGGACGTTCTTCGCCGGAAGCTCGACGTTCACGCCGTCTACCCGCACACTCACGTTGCGCGGCGCGCCGATGCGTACCGCGATCGAGCCGTTCGCTCGGTACGAGGCCCTGCCCCCCGCCACGAGCGTCGTCTGCCAGAGGTACCTGCCGTTCACCGTGGCCTCCACACCGAGCCAGCAGGGACCCGAGGCGGAAAAAGCGACCGTGTAGTGCGGACTCGCCATCGCGTAGGTGACAACGCTTCCCGAGACCGACGTCGGCGCGAGACCCTGCCCAGGGGCGCGGCCACCCGGGCGGGCGAGCGACGTGCCCGGTGTCTTCGATCCCGACGTCTGCGCCGCCGGGTGGTGCGAGGACGTCCCCCCGGACGCCAGCTGCCAGCCGGCGACGCCCATGGCGGCGACCGCGACCGCCGTCGCGGCGACGGAAGCCGCTCGCCGGGCGGGTCGCCGGCCACGGTGGCGACGATGAGAGCCACGCGGTCCGGCCTCAACGGGCGGGGCCAGGGCCTCGTGATCGAAAAGGGCTGCGCTTCCCTCTCGGCCCAGCGAGCCGCGGCCTTCGTTGACAAACTCGGTCTCGGAACCGCCCGGCACCGCCCCACCGAGGGCCCGGGGCCCTGCGAAGCCTTCGTCGATGAAGATCGGCAGCTTGAGCGGCGAGCCCGCTGGCGGCACGAGACGCACGCCGGCGTGGGGGGTGGGTGCCGGATCGCCGTCGGGGCGGCGGCGCGCATTCGGCGCGGCACCCGTCGGCTGGACATGGGCGCGTGCGACTTCGTCCGGTTTCGGGAGGCGCACCGGCGCGACACCTTCCCAGCGCCGCGACGCCGTGCCGAGCACGTCAAGGGCGTGCTGGTGGGTCGTGACCGAGCGTCGCTCGGCGCGACGGGACGCGACGCGAGACCAAGTTGCGAATCCCACCACGAGCGCGAGCGCGCCAATGGCGATGCCCGCGATCACGACGCACCTCGCCCGGCGTCACTTACCACGTGCACCATTCAAGCGCGCCGCCCTCAGCAGCGCACCGCGGTTATCGAATGTTCACGTTCGCATGCCGAGACGCGGCAAGAGCGCGTCCGGGATCTGCGACCGGCGCGGATTCCTCCCGTCGCGCTCGGACAACACCGGGTCCGCCACGCCCCAATTGGCGCCTATGTCCGGATCGTTCCACGCCACCCCCAGCTCGTCATGCGCGTTGTAGTAGGCGTCGACAAGGTAGGTGAGGGTCAGGTCCGTCAAGGACGCAAAGCCGTGCGCGACGCCGGGTGGAATGAACACGCCGCGTTCCTCGTCGCCGAGATCGATGAGTTCGAGCGCCCCTTCGGTCGGCGATCCGACGCGCAGGTCGTAGAGGACTACACGCGCCCGACCGCGCGTCAGGTACCAGTAGTCGGCCTGATGCAGGTGGTAATGGAGGCCGACGACCGCGCCCTGTGACTTGTCCGACCGGTTGGCTTGCACCATCTCGCGCCCGAGAGGGAACCACGAACGGCGATAGGTCTCCACGAAGCGGCCACGCTCGTCCCCGTGGACGATCGGTCGGACATGGATGACGTCACGGATGGCGCTCGACTCGCTGATTTCAGCCACTGGCTTCCTTTCCGAGATGAGAACCGCGACGCTACGCAAGACAGTTTGGGCCCGCCGGCCGTTGTCGGGAACGGCTCCGCGCCGGCGAGCCCGCTCAGGGGAGCCTCAGGTCTCCCGCCGGCCCGCGGACGAGGATCCCCTCAGCGACGAGAGCCCCGGCGACGCGCCGCGCTCGCTCGAGATCCGACGGCCAGCCGGCGATCTGGGCCAGGTCCGCGGACGCGATTGGCCCCACGCAGGCGGCCCGCACGAGCCGACCACGACCCTGTCGGTCGGACCCCTCGAACCGAGACTGGCGGGAGGCCACCCGCGCTGACCCGGCGGCAGGGTCGGGTTCGTCCGCCTGACGCGACCGCCAAGCGCAGGCGCCGACGGCGCGCACCGGACAGGTGTCGCACGCCGGGCGACGCAAAGAACAGACGAGACCGCCGAAGTCCATGAGCGCGAGGTTCCACTCACGAGCCTGCCCTGTCGCGACAAGACTGTCGGCCAATGCTTGGACCTCGCTCGGGCGGAGCCGCCGACCGACAGCCGCGCGCGCGAGGACCCGGGCGACGTTGGTGTCGACCACCGCGACGTCGTCGTCGTAAGCGAACGCCAGCACGGCCCGCGCCGTGTAAGGACCTACCCCGGGGAGAGCGACGAGCTCGCTGAGGATGCGCGGCACGCGCCCGTCGCCGGTGTGCACGATCGCGGCTGCGGCCGAGCGTAGAGCCAACGCGCGGCGGTAGTACCCGAGGCCGAACCAGGCCCGGACGACCGCGCCGACCGGTGCCGCGGCACACAACCCCGGGGTCGGGAACCGCCTGACAAACTCCTCATAACGCGCCGCAACGCGTCCGACGGAAGTCCGAGCGAGCATCATCTCGGCGACGAGCACCTCCCAGGGATTCCGCGTCCCACGCCAGGGAAGTCGATCCCGTTCGACCCGCGCGCCTACCCACCACCGGCGAATCGCCGGGGCGAACCGGCAGTTGCGCCGCCGTGACCCCGGCATTTCGACAACCGTCGCACGAACCGACGTGGTCAATCTCGAGGGGTACGCGTCGAGAACGGCAACACCCAGTCTTCCTGGGTCTCACCGTCGATCGAGAGTCGCCACGTGTAGCGCGACGCTGGCGTCAATGGCAGCGGACCGAAGTTGAGGGCGAGCGCGACGTCGACCGGACTCCCTTCCGGGACCGACTCGGGGCGGGACACCTCGAAGTCTCCCCGCACCTCGATGGGCTGAGGTCCATCCGGGGTCTGGGCGACGATCGGTTGTCCGTCCTCGTCAACCAGAAAGAGCTCCCAGTGGTGCATCCGGTCGACCTCGGTCCAGTCGACGTCGACCTTCATCGCCACTGCCGACGGCGTCGGGTCCGGTCCGATCAGGCTCCACCCGCCGCCGAGGATGTAGAGCTTGCCGTCCGCAACCTGGGCGGCGTCACACAGAAGCAGGGTCACCCGCACCGCGATCACCGTAGTGTTTCTCCTTGGCACGCGTGCTGCGACAGTTGACCGAAAGGTCAGCGAAGCATCCGACAAAGAGCACATCATGCGCGCCGGTAGCTTGGAGCGGATGGAAGGTTTCCCGCACAAAGGCGACGTGTACCGCGGGGCGCTCGTCACCGCTTTCGCCCGGATCTCGGTCGGACCAGGCTGGCGCTGCGCCGACGTCGGCTGCGGCACGGGTGAGTCGACCATGGCTCTCGCCGCGCTGGTCGGCGCCAGTGGTCGCGTCTACGCGGTCGACCACGCGGCGACCGCTTGCGAAGTGGTCGCGATGTCGGCTGTCGAGGTAGGGACGTCACAGGTCGTGGCGCTCGTGCAGGCCGCTGAGGATCTCGCGCTGCCCGAGAGCGTCGACCTCGCCTTCTGCCGCTTCCTCCTCATGCACGTCGTGGAGCCCCTCGGGGTCCTGCGACGGATGGCAGCAGCGACACGCCCGGGCGGCTACGTCATCGCCCAAGAACCGATCACGACAGCCGGTCGGGTCGGTGGCGTTCCGATCTCGATGCCTGATGCCCGGCAACCCGACATCGGTGCATTGCTGCCCAGACTCGCCGTCGAGTGCGGTTGCACGCTCGTCGCGGCCTGGGCGGAGGCCCCGGCCGACGCGGGGCCCGGTCCCGTGGCCTCCTATCTCGAGGAGCTGTCTGGGGTCGACCCCGGTGACGATCCGATCGTCCTCCCGGTCCTCGTCACCGTCATCGCGAGAAAACGGACGCCGTCGTGACCCGGCCCGCCGTGTTCCTCGACCGCGACGGGGTGCTGACGGTTCTCGTCCGCGACCCGTCGACCGGCACGTTCGAGTCCCCCTTGCGTCCCGAGGACACGGAACTCGTCCCCGGTGTGGCAAGTTCCCTGCACGCCCTCGCGGGCGCCGGCTATCTGCTCGTCGGCGTCACGAATCAGCCCGCCGCCGCGAAACAGACGGCTCGGATCGAAGTGATCGAGGCTGTACAGGCACGCGCCGTCGAGCTGCTCGGGGCGCGCGGCGTCGTGTTCGACGCCTGGAGGATGTGCCTCCACCACCCCCAGGGGACTGATCCCGAGCTCGGCAGATCCTGCGACTGTCGTAAACCGGCTCCCGGCCTGCTGCTCTCGGCAGCCGAGGAACTCGACATCGACCTCGCCAGCTCTTGGATGATCGGCGACACCGACTCCGATGTGCTCGCCGGCAAGGCTGCCGGCTGCAGAACAGTGCTCCTTGAACTACCGGTCAGTGTGCACAAAAGATCCACGCACATTGCGCCCGACCTGCGCGCGCCAGACCTCGCAGGAGCGGTATTGGTCCTGCTCAACAGATAGGTCGACTGATAGCATCACCTTCGGTGTTGGGCAAGATCACGACGCGGATCTTTGTCGACGGCGCCAATCCCCAGAGCATCCTCGAGTTCGCGGATGATCGCCGAATCTCTGGATTCACGACGAATCCGACCCTGATGCGTGAGGCGGGTGTCACAGACTACGCGCGCTTCGCGGCAGAGCTTCTCAGCCACGTCACGACGCTTCCCGTGTCGTTCGAGGTGTTCGCCGACGAGCCGGGAGAAATGCGCCGCCAGGCGAGGACCATCGCTTCGTGGGGCGAGAACGTCTATGTGAAGATCCCCGTGACGACGACGTCGGGCACGCCGATGAGCGAGCTCGTGCGTGATCTCTCCCACGACGGGGTGAAGGTCAACATCACAGCTATGTTCACGCTTGATCAAGTCAGCGAAATCACTGACGCGGTGACCGGAGGGGCGCCGTCGTACTTGTCGCTCTTCGCCGGACGGATTGCCGACACCGGGGTCGATCCCGTGCCACTCGTGCGGCGAGCCGTCGAGATCATGGCCGTGGCGCCGCTCGCGGAGTGCATCTGGGCCTCGCCCCGCGAGGTGCTGAACCTCATCCAGGCGAACAGCGTCGGGTGCCACATCATCACGATGACGCCGGACCTGCTCCGCAAGCTCGACGGTCTCGGCAAGGACCTCGCCCAGTTCTCGCTCGAGACCGTCCAGATGTTCCACCGAGACGCGGCGTCCGCCGGCTACTCGCTCTAGCGGTGAAATCGCCCACGCGTTGGCGTGCCGTTGGGACGACCTGGCCCGGTCGACCGGAGCGCGCATCGTGAACGCGGTCAACCCGGCAAGGCGAGCCTGCATCACCGGTGGAGCGGGGTTCATCGGCAGCAATCTGGCCGAGCGACTCATAGAGGGCGGCTCCGAGGTCGTCGTCGTCGACGACTTCCGCACCGGGAAACACCGGTTCCTGGAGTCGATTCAAGACCACCCGCGTTTTTCGCTTCTCGCGGGCGACGTGCTCGACCCCGACGTCCTCAAGACGGCGTTCGCCGGTTGTGACTGGGTCTTCCACCTCCAGGCGAACGCCGACGTCCGACACGGGTTCGAGCACCCGAGGTTGGACCTCGATCAGAACACGACTGCAACGTCACAGGTTCTCGAGGCCATGCGGACCACCGGCGTGCAACGAATCCTTTTCGCCTCGAGCGGTTCCGTCTACGGCGAGCCGCAGGTCTTCCCGACCCCTGAGGACGCGCCGTTCCCCCAGCAGACCTCGTTCTACGGGGCCTCGAAGCTCGCTGGCGAAGCGCTCATCGCGGCGTACTCGACCGCCTTCGGGATGACGGGCGTCATTTGCCGTTTCGTGTCGATCCTCGGGGAGAGGTACACCCACGGCCACGTCGTTGACTTCTATCGAGCGCTGAAGCGCCATCCGACCCACCTCACCGTCCTCGGCGACGGACGTCAGGAGAAGTCCTACCTCTACGTCCAGGACTGCATCGACGCGATGCTCGCGGTGGCCAGCCGACACGGTCACGAGGCGGGAACGTACGTCTACAACCTCGGGACCGACGAAACGATCTTCGTCGACGAGTCGGTCGAGATCATCTCCTCCCATCTCGGCGCGACACCGGAGATCGTCCACACTGGCGGGATTCGCGGTTGGATCGGCGACAGTCCGCAGATCCACCTCGACACGGCTCGGATCCGGAATCTCGGATGGTCCCCGAAGGTGACGATCAGACAGGCGATCGAACTCACCCTTGACTGGCTTGACGCCAACGAATACGCGTGGCGCGACGGAGGCGTCGCGCCGCAGGGAGAAAGGGGGTCCCGGCGATGAGCGTCGTCTACAGCAGGGCACCGCTTCGCCTTCCGATGGGGGGCGGCGGGACCGACCTCCCGTCGTACTACCGGGAGTTCGGCGGGTTCCTCGTCGCCGGGGCGATCGACAAGTACGTCCACATGTTCGTCCACGCCGCCTTCCAGAAGCGCTACCGGATGAAGTACTCCGAGTCCGAGGAGGTCGACGAGATCTCCGAGATCAAGCACCCGATCCTGCGCGAGGCCCTGCTCCGCCACTGGCAGGGCAGCCCTTTGGAGATCGCGTCCGTCGCGGACGTCCCCGCTGGCACGGGCATGGGCTCTTCCGGGTCGTTCACGGTGTGCCTCATCAAGGCGCTGTCGCATGCGCGGCGCCGTTCGATCACTCCGGACGCCCTCGCCGAGGCAGCGTGCCACATCGAGATCGACGTGCTGCGCGAACCCGTCGGCAAACAGGACCAGTACGTCGCGGCCCACGGGGGGATCTGCGCCTACACGTTCCGGCCGGACGACCGCGTCGAAGTCGAACCGCTCGAGCTCGACCCGGGCACGTTCCGTCGCCTCCGCGAGCACCTGCTCCTTTTCTACACGGGTGACGCGCGCCCGGCGTCGAAGATGCTCGCCGACCAGGACACCCGGTCCCGGCGCAAGGACCCCGACATGCTCGAGAACCTTCACCGCACGAAGGAGATCGGCTACGCGAGCCGCACGATGCTCGAGGGCGGAGACCTCGAGGGGTACGCGCACCTGCTGGACGAGCACTGGAAGAACAAGCGCAAGAGATCGCCGGGAATTGCGAACGATCGCGTCGACCACCTCTACGAGACTGCCCGTGGCGCCGGCGCGGTCGGCGGCAAGCTCATCGGCGCGGGCGGTGGCGGCTTCCTGCTCCTTTACTCAGCACACCCCGAGGAGACGCGCCAGGCCCTCGCCGCCGAGAACGCCCCGGAGTTGACGTTCGACTTCGAGTGCAGCGGCGCCTACGCGACCGAGAACACCTAATGGGCGGGGAACCCCGACCGCTGCGGGTCGGGATCGTCGGCTGCGGGCTAGTCGGCCGCAAGCGGGCCGCGGCCCTGGAGCCCGGCGCGCTTGTCGCGAGCCACGACATCGACGCCGAGTCGTCGGCGCGCCTCGCCGCCGAGTTCGGAGGGCAGGCCTGCTTGACCCTCGACGAACTGCTCTCGTTGCGACCGGACGTCGTCGTGGTCGCGACCGTCCATGACCAGCTCGCCGCGATCGCTTCCCGAGCGCTCCGGGCGGGGGCGCACGTCCTCGTCGAGAAGCCCGGCGGGATCGGCGTCGCCGAGATCGACCAGGTCGCGGCGACGGCGCGCGCCGCCGACCGTCTCGTGAAGGTCGGGTTCAACCACCGTTTCTACCCGGGCATCGCCCGCGCGATCCGCGAGGCCGGCTCCGGCGCCTACGGCGACGTCCTGTACCTGCGGGCCTGGTACGGCCACGGCGGGCGCCCCGGCTACGAACGGGAGTGGCGCGCCGACCCGCGCCGATCGGGCGGTGGCGAGATCGTCGACCAGGGCATGCACCTCCTCGACCTCAGCTACTGGCTCCTCGGCGATCTGCCGCTGCACAGCGCTCTGCTCCGGACGCAGTTCTGGCGGGCACCGGTCGACGACAACGCCGTGCTCGTGCTCGGACTCCCGGGGGGCGTCGGTGATAACTCGCCGTTCGCGCTCTTCCACGTCAGCTGGACCGATTGGAAGAACACCTTCGCGCTCGAGATCGCCTGCCACGACGCGAAGTTCGCGGTCGACGGTCTCGTCCGGAGCTACGGACCCCAGGTGCTCCGAATCTTCCGCATGCGACCGGAACTTGGACCACCGGATCTCGAGATCGAGCGCTATCCCGACACCGACGTTTCCTGGGAGCTCGAGTGGCGGCACTTCGCCGCGGCGATCGCGGCCAACGACGGCCGGGATCTTCTCGGCGACTTGGCCTCGGCGCGTTACGCGTGGTCCTGCCTCGAAGCCGCGCGCCACGAGTAGCTGCTCTCTGAAGTTGCCTCCCGCCGCACCCGGGATTCCCCCGGCCGGCCGAGCCTTCGGCATCCTCTGCTCGTCCCGCTTCCGTTGACGCCGACCCTCGCCCACCGTGCGTGCAACCTGCGTAACGGACAGTATTGACGTCGTGACGAGCAGTCTTGCGGGCCGACGAATCGTCGTGACCGGCGCTAGCAAGGGCATCGGCCGTGGCGTCGCCGTCACCCTCGCGGACCAAGGGGCGAGTCTCGTATTGATCGCGCGTGACTTCGAGGCGCTTGAATCCCTGGCGAGCGGCCTGCCGGGCGGACCGCATGACGCGGTCGCCTTCGACGTCGCAAACGAGGAAGCTTGGCTGCGCGCGCGGCCCGCGATCGCCCCGGCGGGCCACGTCGAAGGAGTCGTTACCGCCGCGGCGATCATCGGACCGATCGGCCCGGTCGGATCCTGGCGGGTCGCTGAGTTCCGGAGGACGATCGACGTCAACGTCACGGGGACGCTTCTCGCCGTCACGACGTGTCTCGAGTACCTCCGTCGAGGCGGCGGATCGGTCGTCACCTTCTCCGGCGGCGGGGCGACGACGCCGTTCCCCCGCTTCGACGGTTATGCCGCCTCGAAAGCCGCAGTTGCAAGGATGACCGAGAATCTGGCCGTCGAGCTCGCAGAGGAAGGCATCCGGGTCAACGCGGTCGCTCCCGGCTTCATCGTCACCCCGATGCACTCTCAGATCCTCGCGGCCGGGCCCGAAGCCGTCGGCGCCGATTTTTTCGCTCGGACCCGCCAGGCCGAGGACCGCGGCGTCGGGGACCCCCCCGAACTCGTCTATGAACTCGTCACGTACCTCCTGTCCGCCGAATCCGCCGGGATCACAGGTCGGGTCATCAGCGCGCAGTGGGATCCCTGGAAGCAAGAGGCGTTCCGCGCCCGTCTCCGGGCTGACCACAGCCTCGCGACACTGCGACGGATCGACGACCAGTTCTTCTCCGCAGCCGAGACGAAGGACACATGATCTCCGCCCGAACGGACGGTCAACCAGCACGTACCGAGGAGCCGTACTGGTCCGTCGAGCTCGAGGAGCTGCACCACGAGACCAGCCGGACGAGCTTCATCGACGTCTGGACCCGGACGGCGATGATCGAGCGCCTGGGACAACTCGCGGCCGGGATGCGGATCATCGACATCGGCTGCTCGGCCGGTTATCTGCTCGACGATCTCGCCCGGCGTGAAGCCGGGCTCCATCTCGTCGGGGTCGACTATCTGCTGGCCGGACTGCAGTCGGCTAGGTCCCGACTCTCAGGCGCCCTTGTCGTCCAGGCCGATGCCTGCCACCTGCCAGTGGTCGGCGATTGCGCGGACGCCATCGTGAGCGCCAACCTGCTCGAGCACGTCCCGGACGACGTCGGCGCCCTGGGCGAGATGAGGCGCACCCTGCGACCAGGAGGACGGGCGGTCGTCGTCGTGCCCTCGGCGCCGGGCACCTACGACTACTTTGATCGGTACCTGCACCACCAGCGTCGCTACGGACGCGGGGAGCTGCGCGCCAAAGCGGAAAGCGCCGGACTCTCGGTCGTCGAACACGTCTACCTGGGTTCTTTCCTCTTCCCCCCCTTCTGGCTCCTGAAGAAGAAGAATCGCGTCATGTTCGACCACCTCGACGGCGCCTCCCTGCGAAGGAAAGTGGTGAACAGCATCTCCCTGACCAAGGACTCCCGGCTCGGCAAGATCGCGTGCCGGCTTGAGCGCTGGCTCCTCTCTCACCACGTCGGGCTGCCGTTCGGCATCCGCGAGCTCGCCATACTCGAGAAGTCGGGCGCCGCATGACCTTGCCGGCGGCGCCGCGCCCGCTGCTGAGCGTGGTGATCCCCGCCTACAACGAGGAGGGCAACATCGCCGCGCTCTACGAGCGGCTCGCCGCGACGCTCGACGGTCTCGACTGCGACTGGGAGATCATCTTCTGCGTCGACCCGTCGACCGATCGCACGGAAAGGGCCATCCTCGAACTGCGCGCCCACGACCCGCGCGTCCACATGCTGCTTTTCTCGAGGCGCTTCGGCCAACCGATGGCGACGATCGCCGGACTTGAAGCGGCATCGGGAGACGCCATCGTCGTCATCGACTGCGACCTGCAGGACCCTCCCGAGCTCATCGGCGAGCTCGTCGAGAGATGGCGACAGGGCTACGACGTCGTCTATGCCCAACGGCGAACCCGGGCCGGTGAGACGCTCGTGAAGCGGATGGTCGCGGCGCTCGGGTACCGGGTCATTCGGCACATCGCCGACGTCGAGATCCCTCCCAACGCCGGCGACTTTCGCCTGATGAGCCGCCGGGTCGTCGACGCCGTCGTCGCGCTCCCCGAGAAGCACGGGTTCCTGCGCGGTCTCGTCGGCTACGTCGGTTTTCCCCAAACGAGCGTGCTCTACGACCGCGAGATCCGCACCGGCGGGCGCAGCAAGTACAACCGCTTCACCGGTTCGGTCCTCATCGGCCTCAACGGCGTGGTCGGCTTTTCGCGCTATCCGTTGAAACTCATCTCGATGATCGGTATCGCCCTCGCGACCGTGGCGCTGCTGCTCGGGATGACCTACTTCTCCTGCAAGCTGGCGGGAGTGAAGTTCCCTGTCGGCAACCCGACGGTCGTCGTCCTCGTCTCACTTTTCAGCGGCATCCAGCTGCTGTCACTCGGCGTCATCGGCGAGTACGTCGGGAGGATCTACGACGAGGTGCGCGATCGCCCGAGGTACATCGTCGAATCCCGTTACGGATGGGAAGACGCTGACCGCTGACAGCCAGGATGCCGGGCGCCGGGCGCCGTCGACACCCCCGACTGTCTGCGTCCTCGCGGGGGGCAGGGGGACGCGCCTCGGCGAGATGACACGCCACACGCCCAAGGGTCTTCTCGCCGTCGCCGGGCAACCGTTCCTCATCCACCAGTTGCACCTGCTCGCCCGGCACGGCGTCACGCGGGTGGTGATGTGCGTCGGCTACCTCGGCGAGATGATCGAAGAGGTGATCGGTCCGGCGCTCTACGGGGTCGAGGTCACCTACAGCTACGACTCGCCGGGTCTCGACGGAACGCTCGGGGCGATCCGCAAGGCGCTGCCGCTCCTCGGGCCGCGCTTCCTCGTTCTCTACGGCGACACGTTCCTCCGCCTCGACTACCAGGACTTCGCCGACCGCTGGGAGATGAGCGGCCTGCCCGCGGCGATGACGGTCCTGCGCAACGACAACCACTGGGAGACCTCGAACGCCGTGTTCGAAGCCGGACGCGTCACCCGGTATGACAAGGCGCACCGGTCACGGGACATGGCGTGGGTCGACTACGGCCTCGGCGGGATGACCGCCGCCGTGATCGACTTCGCCGGCCAGGAGACGAATGACCTTTCGGACCTGTACGCGGCGCTCGCGGCACGATCGCTCCTTTTCGGCTTCGAGGCGACGGAGCGCTTCTTCGAGATCGGCCGGACCGAGTCGATCCGGGAGACGGAGGATTTCCTGCGCGCCTACTGGGAAACGCGCGCTTGACCCGGCGGCTTTCCTCCGCCCGGTCGGTCGGGACGCGATCCTCCCGGTCCCATCCGCCGAACGACCGCGGCGAGGCGGCCACGGAGGGATGCCGCGGTCGCCGACCAGCGATAGCTCCGCCTGGCCTTCAGCGCCGTGATCTCCGCACGCAGATCGGCGATGATCGCCTCCGCCCGTTCCAGGTCACCGAACAGTTCTGCGGCGCGGGCGCGCACCTGGGCGAGCTCGCCGCGCACGTTGACCTCGATCCGCGTGAGCTCGAGCTCGGTTTCTTTGATGTAGGAGTCCTTGACCGCGAGCTCGCGCAGGACCGCCTGCAATTCCGCCTCGCGCAGTTGCTCCGCCTCGGCTCGCTCCAGACGGGCCAGTTCCGTCTCCGACCCGGGCCCCTCGTCCGAGGTCACTCCCACCACAGGATCCACGGTACTCGACAGGATCGATATTCCCAGCTCACCGCCGTGTTCTGTCGGCTGACCCGGCGGCGACGAGATCGGCGACGAGCGACGGCCAGATCGATCCCGCAGGCCGCGCCGCCCAGCTGGCCTGCTGGGCCAGCGCCTTTCCCCGCTGAGACCTCCAGGCGGCGTCGTCAACGAGGAGCGTGACCACGGAGGCCGCGAATTCCTCGGGCTCGTCGACGACGAGGACCGCGCCCGGTTCATCGAGGTCGATTCCCTCCGCGCCCACCGTCGTCGCGACGGTCGGGACGCCATATTGGACCGCCTCCACGGTCTTCAGCTTCACGCCTGACCCGTAACGAAGCGGAACGATGATGACGCGCACCGAGCCGTAGAAATCCTCAAGTCTCTCCACCTGCCCTACGAATTCGATCGCCGGGGTGACGAGGCGCCGCACGGTCGCCGGGGGATCGTCGCCCGTCACCCGCAGGCGCGACCCCGGCGCCCGCGCTCGCACCTTCGGCAGGACCTGGCGCGCGAACCACGCCAGCGCGTCCGCGTTCGGTGAGTCGGGACCCGCCGACCATCCGGCGACAAATCCGATACCCCGGCGCGCTCCGAGCTCCGCCGGAGTCGGGTTCGAGATCGCGAAGAACGGAGGGTGCACGACCACGTTGCGCGGCCTCGGCGAGTTCTCCCGGAAGAACTCCGCTTCCTCCTCCGAAATCGCGACGACGTAGTCTGCCTCGGCCGCGATCTCCCGCTCGACCTCGGCCAACTCCGCCGCGTTGCGCTCCACCCGGAGGGCCGTCGGCGCGTCAGTGACGAAACGGAGCTGGCGTTCGAGGCGCCGGTGGAACAACGCCTCCGCGTCGTAGACGACGGGGACTCCCCCGCGGAGCCGGCGCAGCGTCGCGATCGATGCAGTCCAATTGTGGGGCCGTGAAACGATGACGATCCCGTAGTGCCGCCCGCTCGGGCCCAACAGCTCCTCGAGACCCTGGTCGATGACCTCGACGCCGAGCGCCCGGGCCCGGCTGCGATCGTCGTCGCGGCGCGTAACGAACGGCAGCAAGTCCACCGGGTAGCGACCATCCGCGACAAGCTCGCGCGCCACGTCGGCCATCCGACCGGACCCGGCACCGAGCGATGGATCGGGCACCGCATCGTCGATGACGAGGACGCGGCACCGAGCGATCCCGGAGCCGCCGGGACGGGATTCTCCCCTCGCGAGTTTGCCCGGACGTGCAACGCCCGATGCCGACGGTGCTGACCGGACCTGTGACGAGTCACGATCCTCGGTGACCTCGCGCCCCGGAAAGTGGCGTCGCGCGAACAACTCCCCGTTCACCGCCAGGACGAAGGCTCGGAACCGATCGCCCGTGCGTCTCGAGCGCCGACGCCGCACCACCGCCTGGGTCTCGACGTGCACGTGGCCGCCGGCCTCGAGGACTCGGGCGCAGAGATCGGCGGTGACGAATCCGAACGGATGGAAGATCTCCTGGAGACCGCCGAGCCGGTCCCACGTCGCGCGTCGCACGAGGAAGGCGCAGTCCGACACGTCGACCGGTTCGCCGTCGCTCGGCGCGCCGCCCGGCATCTCGGACCCGTCAGGCGCCCCAACGGGGCCGCTCGGGCTCGGGCGCTCGACCGCCGCAACCGACGGCGGGTCAGAGTGCACCGCACAACCGATCACCTCGGCTTCGCGATGCGTCGCCGCCGAGCCGACGAGCTCGTCTAGCCACTCCGGCGGGACCTCGACGTCATCGTGGACGACAATGAGCAGGTCCCCGCGCGCCGACCCTGCGGCGACGTTCACCGAACCCGCGAAACCGAGGTTCGCTCGGGACTCGAGGACGATTGCTCCCCGGACACGCCGCGTGACCGCGTCGGCGACGTCCGGCGCGACGTCGTTCAGCAGCAGCACGATCTCAAACGGAATCGTGGCGCGCTGCGCGCACAACGATGTCAGACAGTCGAAAAGGTGCGGTGCGGGCCCCCAGGCAACGACGATCACCGAGACGATCGGCTCGGCCGTTCTGGAGAAGTCGATGTCGCCCCGTACGATCACGGTACCGACCCCGTCACGCCGAGCGTTCGGCCCGTTGTCACCCACACTACGCGAGCCGGTCGCGCAGGAATGCCACCGTGCGTTCCCAGGCGAGCGCCGCGGCGCGGGCAGCGTAGACCTCGGGGCGCGAGTCGTTGAAAAACGCATGTTCCGTGCCCGCATAGACGTGCATCGTCACGTCGAAGTTCCCCCCCACTCGAATCTGGCGTTCGATGTCGCGGCACAACTGCGGCGTCGCCCACGGGTCGTTGGCCGCGTAATGGCCGAGCACAGCGCCCGTGATCGACCCATAGTCTGGCTCGGCACCCTCCCAGGGAATCGCACCGTAGAAGGGCACGACCGCCCGCACCCGGTCCGAGCGCTCGCTCGCGACGACGAACGCGAGTCCGCCGCCCATGCAGAAACCGACGACCCCGACCCCCTGATCGGGCGCGTGGAGAGCGACGGCATCGACCGCGGCCGAGAGGTCCTCGGCTGCCTCGGCAGGACGCATCGCCATCATCAAGTCGCCGGCCTCCTTGGGATCAGTCGTCACAACTCCGTCGTAGAGATCCGGCGCCAGCGCGACGAAACCTTCCGCGGCAAACCGATCGCAGATGTCGGTGATATGGGGGACGAGCCCCCAGAACTCCGGAATGACGACGACTCCGGGACCGCTCGCGGCACGAGGTGCCGACAGATAGGCCCGCACCTCCCCGCCTTGGCTCGGGAACGTGATCATTCCACCCACGACCGCTCCCCCAGAACGCCGAACGGACCAGACAATACCGATGTCGACGTGCGAGTACCCGAACACGTCAGCCGATGATGCCGCCTCGGGTCATGGCAAGGACGTCGAGAGCCCGGTCGACCTCCGCCTCGCCCAGCAAGCCCATTTCGAGAACGACGGTGCGGAGGTCCTTGCCCTCCTCCAAGGAACGCCTCACGACTTTGGCGGCGTTCTCGTAGCCGATGTAGGGATTGAGGGCCGTCGCGATCGACGCTGAAGACAACGCATAGGCACGGCAACGCTCGGCGTCGGCGACGATGCCGACGACGCACTTCGCGGCGAGGGCACGGCTCGCCGACGCGAGCAGACGGATCGACTCGAGCAGGTTCCGTCCGATGACCGGCACCATGATGTTCAGCTCGAAGTTCCCGGACGCACCACCGAAGGCGATCGCCGCGTCGTTTCCGATCACTTGGGCGACGACCTGGCACACCGCCTCGGGAACGACGGGGTTCACCTTGCCGGGCATGATCGAAGAACCCGGCTGGAGATCAGGAAGATGGATCTCCCCGAGTCCGCAACGCGGACCCGACGACATCCAGCGCAGATCGTTGGCGATCTTGTACAGCGAAACGGCGATCGTGCGCAGCACGCCCGAGGCCTCGACGAGGCCGTCACGCGCCCCTTGGGCTTCGAAATGGTCCTGGGCCTCGGTGACCACCAACCCCGTCTCCTGGCGCAGGTGCTCGATCACCTCGGCGGCGAAACCAGGTTTGGCGTTGAGCCCCGTGCCAACGGCCGTCCCCCCGAGCGGGAGTTCGCCGACGCGGGGCAGGATCGAACGGAGGCGCTCGATCCCATTGTCGACCGCGCTGGCGTAGCCGCCGAACTCCTGGCCGAGGGTGACGGGCGTCGCGTCCATGAGGTGCGTACGACCGGATTTGACGAGCGCGGCAAAGTCCCGGGCCTTGCCCCGCAACTCGGTGGAAAGTTCTTCGAGCGCCGGCACTAGGTTGGTCTCGATCTTCCGGACGACGGCGAGATGAATCGCCGACGGGAAGATGTCGTTCGAGGACTGCGACGCGTTCACCTCGTCGTTTGGGCTCACCGTCCGTCCCAGCCGCTCGCCGGCGAGATGCGCGAGCACCTCGTTCATGTTCATGTTCGTCGACGTCCCCGAGCCGGTCTGGAAAACGTCGACAGGGAACTGGTCAGCATGGCGACCCGACGCGACCTCGTGCGCCGCGGATCCGATGGCCTCGGCGACGGCGGCGTCGATCGTCCCGAGCTCGCCGTTGACCTCCGCGCAGGTTCCCTTGAGAATCGCGAGCGCCTCGACAATCGACCCGTCGACCGGCTGTCCCGAGATCGGGAAGTTCTCGACCGCCCGCTGCGTTTGCGCCCCCCAGAGTGCGTGTGCCGGTACACGCACCTCGCCCATCGAATCGTGCTCGATCCGGAAACCGTCCGTCGAAACGGGCGTGACCTCGCCCATGTCGTCGCCCTTTCTCTCCGAACGGACGCCAGCGCGCCCTTCCCCTGTCAACAGGGCAGCTTCACCGTAGTGGGGCACCGTCGAAAACGACGCGACTCCAGTTCACGACGCATTTCCTTGCACGACCTCGTCGGCGGCCGTACGGTGTGGTTCACATTGTGCAACCTGGCGAGGGTTCTGTCGCGGGCGGTAAGCCAGTGATTCCCCACCCCACTGGATGCCGTACCTCGGGAATGTCGCACCAACGCCGGTGCTTCGTCGTCGGCGCAGCGACCTTGGTAGCAGCCGGCGTCTTACTGCCGGCTCTTTCGGTGGACAGGGCCGGCGCCTCACAGCCGGTCTCGACTCTGCGCTCCAAAGCCGCCGCCCTCGCCGCGAAGATCTCCACGATCCAGGTGGAGCTGCAAGTCCTCTCGGAGGAGTACGACCAGGCTGCGACGCGCGAGGCGTTGATCGTCCGCGATATCCGCAAGGACGAGCGGTCAATTGCGTCCACGCAATCGAGCGTCAGCGAGGACAAGCAGTCTTTGCAGCGCCAAGCGATCGACGCCTACGTGAACGACGCCACGGCCTCGGAGGTGTTCTCCGCCCTCACGGCGCAGGAGAATGCGCTTCCCGCACAGCAGGCTTATCTCCAGGCCGCGGCCGGAAACCTGTCGACCGCGGTCAGCTCGTTGCGCATCTCGGAGCACGCCCTTGTCGAGCGCACTGCGCAGCTCGAGCGTGACGAAGCGCAATCCCGGTCGACACTTCAGACCTTGACCGCGGCGCGCGCCAGCGCGACGACACTCGACGCCCAACTCACGTCGACACTGCAGGGCGTGAACGGCTCACTCGCCGCTGCGGTCGCCGAGCAGCAGCAGGAGCAGGCAACCCAGGCCGCCGCGCAGGCAGCGGCTGCCCAGCTCATCCAGCGAGCGCAACGACTGTCCGACGCGGGTTCCGCTCCCGATCCCGCCGCCACAACGAGCGCGACCGCCGGGGACGGACCCGGTCTCGCGGCCGTTCGTGCGGCGGAGTCGCAGATCGGCGTGCCCTACGTCTGGTCGGGCGCATCGCCCGGCTACGGCTTCGACTGCTCGGGCCTGGCGATGTGGGCCTGGGCCCAGGCGGGAGTGAGCCTGCCGCACAGCGCCGGGGACCAGTACGACTCCATCGAGCACATCCCGTTCTCGGAGCTGCAGCCGGGTGATCTCATCTTTTACGCCGCGGACGGCTACATCTACCACGTTGTCATCTACGTCGGCGACGGCAACGTGGTCCAGGCCGAGGAAACCGGCACGAGGATCTCGATAACCCCGATCCCGCCCGACCCGTACGCCGCGGGTCGCCCCTGACGGCGGGGATCCCCGACTCCCTCGATTCCTGCGCCGCCCGGTGTCGCTTCCCCGCGGGCGGCCGGGCGCAGCGCCTTAACCGCCAACGGCTACCCGAATCGTCGACGAATCGCTTGGCGCCGCGACATCGCGAGCTTCCGCGGCCCGCTGCCGCCGGCAGAACGATCTCCCTCGGTACCGCCATCGCGCCCGAAAGCGACAGTGCGGTCGGCGGATCTTCGGAGCCGGAAAAGACGACTGACCTCAGCGGTGCGGCACCGCCGTCGCGCCCCGTGCCTTCTCGGCGAGGCGCAGCACCGGCACGAGCCAGGGCGCGCTCTTCGTCGGTGGCGTTGACAGGACGTCGGTCGTCACGGCCCAGCGGACGCGGGCGACCTCAGCCGGGTCAGGATCGGGATCAGCGTCAACAACGCCGACGCAGACGTGGTCGAATTCGTGCTCGACGAGCCCCGAGACCGGACACTGCGCGCGATAGGTCAACGTGCCGACTTCCTCGAGGCGGCAGACCAGGCCGAGCTCCTCCTGCACCCGTCGCTCCGCGGACTCGACGATGTCCTCTCCGGGTCGCGGGTGGCTGCAGCACGAAGTCGCCCAGTAGAGAGGGAAGTGGTACTTCGTCCCGGCTCGTTGCTGCAGCAGCACGCGTCCATCGGGCCGGTACAGGACGACGGACAGGGCGAGGTGGAGCTGCCCGGGTGCCTCGTGCGCCGCCAGCTTGCCCGATACGCCCGTCGGCGCCCCCACCTCGTCGACGAGCACGACCGTGTCGCGCGGGCCTGTTGCTCGAGTTCCTCTCCTCCGGCCGATCGCCACAGCGCACGCCCCTCGTGACCGGCCCGCTGACGCGCCTCGCGTTCGGGCCGGTCGAACCCACGCGCATGCTATGACGGACCTCGTCAGACCGTTGGACACGCGCCGGTCCCGGTGGGACGACGATGCGCGAGCCGGCACGAAAGGAGACGGATCAGCGATGGAGTACCGACGGCTCGGGAAGTCGGGATTGCGGCTCAGCGTGCTCTCGTTGGGGTCGTGGGTGACGTTCGGCCCACAACTCGACATCGGGCTCGCCAAGGCGTGCCTCGAAGCGGCTCGGACTCGTGGCGTGAACTTCTTCGACAACGCCGAGCAGTACGCCGGCGGCGAGTCGGAACGGATCATGGGCCGGGCGCTCGCCGAGCTGGGCTGGCCCAGATACAGCTACGTCGTGTCGACAAAGCTGTTCTGGGGCATCCACGAAGACGTGAACACGCAGAACACGCTCAATCGCAAGTACCTCCTCCAAGCGATCGACGGCTCGCTGGAACGACTCGGCCTCGACTTCGTCGACCTCCTCTTCTGCCACCGCTCCGACCCGCACACTCCGATCGAAGAGACGGTCTGGACGATGCACGACATCGTGAGCTCGGGGAAGGCCACCTACTGGGGGACCTCGGAGTGGCCGGCCGACGACCTGCGGGCGGCTTTCGAGCTCGCCGAGCGCCACCATCTGCACAAGCCGGTGATGGAGCAATCGCAGTACAACCTGCTCCAGCGGCGACGCGTCGAGCTCGAATACGCCCGCCTCTACGAGGACTACGGACTCGGTCTCACGACCTACAGCCCGTTGGCGTGGGGTGTCCTCACCGGCAAGTACATCGACGGCATTCCCGAGGGTTCGCGCGCGACCGTCGCGGGCTTCGAGTGGCTGCGCGACATCGTGACAGCGCCGGAGACGAACGCGAAGGTTCCGGCGCTGATGGAGCTGGCGAACGAGCTCGGCTGTACCCCCGCCCAGCTCGCGATCGCCTGGTGCGCGGCAAACCCGCACGTCTCGACGGTGATAACCGGCGCAAGTCGCGTGGAACAGATCGAAGAGAACCTGCACGCCCTCGACGTGCTGCCGCTCCTCGATCCCGAGGTGCTGGCGCGACTCGACCATGCCTACTCCTGACCCGGAGATTCCGTCCGGATGCCGGAAAAGGAGCACCTCGCGGACTGGGACGACGGCCTCGACCCGGGAGAGGTCGGCCGCTCTCAGGGTCTGGCAATCCGGCGCGTCCTGAGGCCGGGTCAGTTCACACGGAGTTCACACGGCCGACACCGCCGCGAAATGGCCGCCTGCCACCTTGAGCACGTCAGACGCGGATCGGTCCTACGTCGGAGGCGAGCGCGTCGGACGTCAACCTCCGGCGCGGGACTGTGGCGACACGGGTGGCTGGCTGACCATCGAGGCCGAGCTCGATGTCGTCAGCCCGCATCGGCGCGACGCTCGGTGTGGCCGCCACGCCGGCCTGAGGGACCTGCGGCGGCGCCCCGGGAAGAACGGCTCGCCGTCAGTTCGTCGCCAGTGCCGCGAAGCGCCCGGTCCCGCCTGGTCCGGGACGCTCGATAAGGTACGCGCCATGCCGACACAGGCCGCGACACTCCGTCGGTCACGCCCGCTCGTTCTCGCGGACCTGATCCCCGGGGAGTGGGTCCGTGACATCGGCACCGTCATCGGGGCCGCCTGCTTCCTCGGCCTGCTCGCACAGGTCTCGATCCCGCTGTGGTGGACCCCGGTGCCGATCACGGGCCAGACGCTCGGAGTCGTCCTGGCCGGCAGCGTCCTCGGTGTACGCCGGGCCGGGGCGGCCCTTGCGCTCTACGCCGTCGCCGGGCTCGCGGGCTTGCCCTGGTTCGCCGACCACGCTTCCGGTTGGCCCGGGGGCCTGTTCGGTTACATCGTCGGCTTCTTCGTCGCCGCCATCGTCTGCGGCTGGTTCGCCGAACGGCGGGCGGATCGCCGCGTCGTGAGCGCGATCCCGGCGATGCTCCTCGGCAACGCGATCATCTTCGCGATCGGAGTCCCGTGGCTCGCCGTCGCCTATCACTTCAGCGCGGCCGAGGCGATCGCCAAGGGATTGACGCCCTTCCTCGTCGGCGAGGGGATCAAGATCGCACTGGCCGCAGCCCTGCTCCCCGCTGCCTGGAGGGTCTTCGGCGCCGGCTCCGAGCGGGAGGCACCCTCGCTCTAGACGGGCTGCCCGCGGGATTTGGCGCGCGCCTTCAATCGGTCTTGGAGAACTCCCGCACGGCGATCGTGAGCATGAGCGCCGCGAACGCGGCGGTCAACGCCAGCTCGACTCCGATCGGCAGGTGCCAAGAGCCCCAGGTCATCGTCGCTCCGAACAATCGCGCGACGACTGGGTTTGTCGTCACGTGCGCGAAGACGGCCCGACGCATCGGGTCGACCATGTACGCGAGCGGATCGAGCCTCGTCAGCACCGAGAGCCACGTCGGTAGCCCGTGCAACGGGAAGAGGGCCCCGGACAGGAAGAAGAGCGGGAGCACGACGAACTGCAGCACGACCTGGAATGACTCCACCTGGGCGATGCGAGAGGCCAGCGCCGTGCCGAGCGCGGTGATCGCCACCGCGGCGAGCAGCATCTCCCCGATGAGGGTGAAGATGAGGGCGGGCGAATACGGCACGCCGACGAGCCCCGCGAACGCAAGCATGATGAGCGCCTGCAGCGTGGCGACCGTCGCACCCCCCGCGCACTTGCCGGCGATGAGCGCGCCGCGCCGCACCGGCGCGACGAGCATCTCGCGCAGGAATCCGAACTCCCGGTCCCAGACGATCGAGACGGCGGAGAAAGTTGCGGTGAAAAGCACGGTCATCGCGACTACCCCGGGGAACATGAACGTCTTGAAGTTCGCCCCGCCCCCGGAGCTCACGCCACGCGAGATGAGCGACGAGAGTCCCGTTCCCAGCACGAAGAGGAATAGGACCGGCTGGGCCAGTGACGTCAGGATCCGCAGGCGATTGCGGGAGAAGCGGATCAGCTCACGCCGCCAGACGACGGTCGCGCCGCGGACGTCGTCCTGCCAGCCGCCACCGGCCACCCGAACCGCCGCTGGTACGGCGCGCGGGTGTCGCGACGTCGCCACGGCGCTGGGAGCCGCGGCGGACGAAGCCCGCGAAACTCCTGCGCCTCCGATGTCGCCGACGCCGCTCATCTTCGTCCCGCCCGGGCCCGTCGCCAGGTCGACGCCGCGTTCCGATCCGCGGTCGACGCTTCCGCATCCCGGATCGTGCGACCGGTGTGCGCCATGAAGACGTCGTCGAGGGTCGGCCTCGCGATGCTGACCGAAGAGATGCCGACCCCGAGCTCAGCGAACAGACGAGGAACGAACTGCTCGCCGCCCGGGACGTAGACCGTCACCGCCCCCTCGCTCATCGTCGCGGTGAGCTTGAAGCGGTCGGCGAGCGCCGCGATCGCGGCGGCGTCATCGTCGGTGTGAAGCTGGACCCGGTCCTGACCGACACCGCCCTTCAGGGCCTCCGGTGTCCCGCTGGCGACGATCTCGCCCTCGTCGATGATGGCGATCCGGTCACAGTTCTCGGCCTCGTCCATGTAGTGGGTGGTGAGGAACATCGTGACCTGCTCCCGACGGCGCAGATCGTTGATGTAGCCCCAGATGTGCGCCCGCGTCTGCGGGTCGAGGCCCACGGTCGGCTCGTCGAGGAAGAGCACCCGTGGCGAATGGATCAGGCCGCGGGCAATCTCGAGGCGCCTCTTCATACCGCCGGAAAACGTCCGGACCAGTCCGTCGCGTCGATCCCAGAGGCCGACCATGCTGAGCACGTCACGGATTCGTTGCGCCGCTTCCGGGTGCGGCACACCGTAGAGCTCGGCGTGGAACCGGAGGTTCTCTCCCGCGGTGAGGTAGTCGTCGAGCGTCGTGTCCTGGAACACGAGGCCGATCCGCCGACGGACCTCGGCCTGGGAAGCCGTTACGTCGAATCCCGCTACCTGAGCAATCCCCGAAGTGGGGCGAAGGAGTGTGCAGAGCATCGAGATCGTCGTCGACTTGCCAGCCCCGTTCGGTCCGAGGAAACCGAACGTCTCGCCCGCCGCGACATCGAAGCTCACGCCTCGGACCGCCTGGAGGTCTCCGAAACGACGTGTCAGCCCAATGACCTTGATCGAAGGTCCGTCAGGTCCGGCGAACAGATCGGTCACCTTCCTGGCTCTCCCACGTCTTTCCTCCCGCGCGACAAGTTTGCGATTCTGCCCAAGAGCCGAGAACACCCTTTTCCCCGGCAACCCCAAATTAGTCGCCAGGTCTAGGTTCACCGGGCGCGCGACGCGACACGGCAACGATTCCGTTTCGACATGGTCCACGGACAAGCTCATCGTCGGGGTTGTTTTTGCGGCGAGTAACTTCGCGGACCGTGGATCCGTTGAATGCTTTTTCCGCCTCGACGCGCGCCCCAGCGGGAGGTGATGAACCCCTCGTCGTCGCGCGTGGGCTCGTGAAGGAATTCGGCGAGTTCGTTGCAGTCGACGGGGTCGACTTTGCTATCGGACGCGGCGAGTCGTACGGATTCCTCGGACCGAACGGCGCCGGGAAGACCTCGACGATGCGCATGATCGCCTGCATGTCGCCGATCGCGGCAGGGTCGCTCCGGGTGCTCGGCCTCGATCCGAGCCGTGACGGACCCGAGATCCGCAGCCGGATCGGCCTCGTTCCCCAGGAGGACACGCTCGACCTCGAGCTCACGGTGCTCGACAACCTTCTCGTTTACGGGCGCTACTTCGACCTTCCGCGTCGGGTGATTCGGGAACGCGCCGACGAGCTGCTCGACTTCGTGCAGCTCAACGAGCGCGCCCACGACAAGGTCGAGTCGTTGTCCGGCGGGATGAAGCGCCGTCTCACGATCGCGCGTTCGCTCGTTTCCGACCCTGAGCTCCTCATCCTCGACGAACCGACGACCGGCCTCGATCCGCAGGCGAGACACCTGCTCTGGGACCGCCTCTATCGCTTGAAACGCCGAGGCGTGACGCTCGTCATCACAACTCACTACATGGATGAGGCCGAACAGCTCTGCGAACGCCTCGCGGTCATGGACCGTGGCCGTTTCGCGGCCGAAGGCGCCCCCCAGGAGCTCATCGCCCGATACTCAACGCGCGAAGTCGTCGAGCTGCGTTTCGGGGCCGCCGAGCCAGCCGATGTCGCCGGACGGCTGGAAGGGCTCTCCGTGCGCCGCGAGGTACTGCCGGATCGCATCCTTTTGTACTCCGACGACGGGGACGCGACCCTCGGGCAGGTCCACCGGAGGGGGATCACCCCGGAGAGCACTCTCGTGCGGCGTTCCAGCCTCGAGGATGTCTTCTTGCACCTCACCGGCCGCACGCTCGTGGACTAGGCCGTGGACGACACCGCGAGTGCGTGGCTCGCAGCCCGAGAACCCCGCGTCGGTGCCCCACGCTGGTTGCGCTCCCTCGCCTACTGGTCCTACCAGTACAAGAAGACCTGGCGGGGCTCGGTGACGACGAGCTTCCTCTATCCCGTCCTCTATCTCGCCGCGCTCGGCGTCGGTCTCGGTTCGCTCGTCGATCACCACGCGCACGCCGTGTCGGGGGTGAGCTACCTCGACTTCCTCGCTCCGGGCCTGCTCGCGTCGACGGCGATGCAGGTCGGGGCCAATGAAGCGATGTACCCCGTGATGGACGCGATCAAGTGGGGACGCGCCTACCTCGCGATGCTTGCGACTCCGCTCACCGTGAAAGACGTCGTTCGGGGTCATCTCGCGTGGATTGCGTTCCGTCTCCTCACCGTGTGCGCGATCTACCTCGCCATCATGGGGGCGTTCGGCACCCTGCGTTCGGGACTCGCCGTCTTGGCCATCCCGGCGGGTGTACTCACCGGGCTCGCCTTCGTCGTCCCGATCGCCGCCTTCGCCGCCGCCCAGGAGAGCGACCGGGGATTCTCCACCCTCTACCGATTCGGCCTCATCCCGCTGTTCCTGTTCTCCGGGACATTCTTCCCTGTCGCCCAGCTCCCCCGGTGGCTCCAGTTCGTCGCCTACGCGACGCCCCTCTACCACGGTGTCGCGCTGTGCCGCGGTTTCGTCATCGGCGACCTCGGGTGGGCGGCGGGAATGGTTCATGCCTCCTACCTGGTCGCACTCGCCGTCGCTGGTTACCTGGTCGCTCTGCGGAGCTACCGGAAAAGGCTCGTCGTATGAGCTCGGCCAGCACGATCCCGCTCCGGATCACGCCGATCGGCGTTCTCGGCTCGCGTCGCGCCCTGCGTCTCGTCGAGCGCAATCTGCTCGTCTACCGTCGGAGCTGGCTCATCTTCGTTTCGGGGTTCTTCGAACCGTTCTTCTACCTGCTCTCGATCGGCGTCGGCCTCAACAAGCTCGTCGGAGCTCTCCGTCTCGGAAACGCGGTCGTCGCCTACGCGGCGTACGTCGCCCCCGGGCTGCTCGCATCCTCGGCGATGAACGGGGCGCTTTTCGACGCGACATTCAACATGTTCTTCCGACTGAAAGTCGCCAAGACCTACGACGCGATACTTTCCACGCCCCTCGGGCCCGGTGACGTCGCGCTCGGCGAGCTGGGGTGGTCGTTGATCCGGGGATCGACCTACTCGGGGGTCTTCATCGTCGTGATGGCGCTGTTCGGCTACGTCCTATCGCCGTGGGCGATCCTTTGCTACCCGGCCGCGGTTCTCATCGGGTTCGCCTTCGCCGGGGTTGGGTTGGCCGCGACCTCGTTCATGCGCAGCTGGCAAGACTTCGACAAGGTGTCACTCGCCATCATCCCGATGTTCCTGTTCTCGGCGACCTTCTACCCGCTTGCCGTCTACCCCGGCTGGCTGCAGCTCGTCGTGCGCTGCACGCCTCTCTACCAGGCTGTGGCCCTCGAACGGGGCCTCGACGCCGGGGAGCTGTCGCTGTCGCTCGTCGGCCATAGCGTCTACCTCGCGATCTTGGGATTCGCGGGGCTCGTCGTCACCGCACGACGCCTGGCTGCGCTCTTGCTCCCTTGAACCGGACTGAGGATCGCCTCGGGTTAGCGGACCCGAAGCTGCAACCGGTAGGTCCTGGTCGGTTGGCGGTCACGGCCCGGAGGGAAGTACTTGAGCACAATCGACGTTGACCCCTCCCCAGTGGCGAGAAAAGTGACGCTTTCGATCTCATCCCCCCCGACGACGCCCTTGGACGCCTGGGACCGGCGGAACTTCGTCGACACGTACCGCGCGACTGCTGCCGCCGGCTCGCTCGTCACCCGCCACGTGTAACCGCAGCTCGCGGCGCACGCCAGGAGTTCGACGCGCACGTCATCGCCGACGAGCGCGCTCGCCGACGCCGCAGGGGCCCGCACGACGACCGTCGCGCCGGCTGCCGGAATCCTCGCTCCGACCCACGAACCCGATGAAGTCGTCGCTTGGGCTGCACCGGCGGTCGCCAGCACTACGGTCGCAACAAGCAACGTCACCCGACCCGAAACCACGACCCCGCGTGGTACGCGGTCGATCACGTTCACGATTTTCCCACGCGGGTGGCCGTCTGATCCAGCACGATCTGAGCGACTGACCCGTCTCCCTCGACCGCGTGCGGCAAGGCCGACTTCCGGCCCGCTCCGAGCATTCGAGTCGCCGAGAGCAGCGCGGCGAGCGCCATGAAGCCGATCGAGGAGAAGAACGCGGCGTGGAGACCCGTCGTGAAGGCCGGTCCCAGTTTGCGGGACAGGCTCGTCGTGCCGACGAAGATCGCGAAGGCGGTTTGGCGGGAGACGGACCGTGCGGCCACGAGAATCGCGACAGAGAACGAGAACACCATCCCGATGTTGGCGAAGGTGCGCAGCATTCCCGAGGCGATCCCGAAGTCATGTCCCGGCGCCACCTTCATCACCGCCGAGTTGTTCGCCGGCATGAACGCGCCGGCACCGATGCCGTTCAAAACCGCTGCGACTGTGACGACACCCAGCGGGGTTGACGCGGTGAGCTGGGAGTAGACGACGAGCGCGAGGACTTGGACACCGAGCCCGATCGTCGCCGGCCAGACCGCGCCGAACCGGTCCGCCAGCCGGCCGCAGATCGGGCCGATGACGCCGCCGACGAGATACCCCGGCACGAGGAGGAGGGACGCGTCGAGCGGCGTGAGGCGTCGCACGCCCTGGAGGTACATGAGGACGAGGAACAGCACGGCGAAGTTGGCGAGTCCTTGGAAGAGCGCGGCGCCAAGTGTCGGGGCGAACGTCGGTATCCGGAAGAGACGCAGATTAACCATCGGATCCTCCCGACGGTGCTCGACAATCACAAATACGACGAGCACGACGACGCCTCCGACGAGCGCAACGAGGAGGGAGCCCAACAGGCTCGATGTCGCGAGCCTCGTCATCGCCCAGAGCACGCCGAAGAGCCCAGCACCGAGCAGGACCATGCCGACGAGATCGAGACGCTGCTGGCGGCGCGGATTCTGCTCGCGCAGGACCTTCAGCGCCAACGCCAGCGCCAGGATTCCCGTGGGGACGTTGATCCAGAAGATCCACCGCCATGACGCGTACGTGATGATGAGCCCCCCGAGCAGGATCCCGAGAATGGCCCCGGCGTTCCAACCGATCGAGTTGTAGCCAAAGGCTTTGCCTCGCTCCTGTTTCGGGAAGGCTTCCGCCAGGACCGCACCACTGTTGGCGGTGAGGAATGCCCCTCCGACGCCCTGGACGATCCGGAACACGATGATGGTCGACGCGTCAGTGGCCGTCGCGCACAAAGCCGACCCGATGATGAAGATGAGGAAGCCGAGTTCGTACATCCGTGTGCGGCCGAACATGTCACCGAGACGGCCGACCTGCGTCGCCAGGATCGTGACGACGAGGACGTAGGAGACGATCACCCAGACGACAGCCGAGAGAGCGATGTGCAGTGACCGTTCCATCGCCGGAAGGGCCAAGACGACGATCGTCGTGTCAACCGCAGCCATCAGGACGCCGACAACGACTACGAGCACGACGAGCTCGCGATTGAGATGCGAAGCCGGAGGACGAAACCCGGGACCAGACACCGGCCCGGAGATCCGATGAGATCTCGAAACTCGAAGCCGCTGGTCGCCGTGGCGGCGCGGCCCACGGACGCGCGGTCCGACACCGGCGCCGACCGGATCGCGCCTATGCCATCTCATGACATCGACCCAATCCGCTGCTCCCTAGTCCCGCTCGCCGTCAGTACCGACGGTCCCACCGCCGGCAAGTCTTCGGAAAAAGGTGCGGGCCCACCAGGGGCCAAGGTCCCCGCCGGGACCCGGGCGCGCCGACACCACGGTCCGATGCTACGAGCCTTCGGCCCGGATGCCGGCCCTTCGCGGAGCCAACCGGTCGAGCTCCCCCGTCCACCGTTACCGAGATCACTGCAGCAGCCGGGCGGCCACGGCCCGCGCTCGCCCACCGTCGGATCGCCCGATGTCGCGCGCGAAGTTCCCCGCGCCGACGGCTGGCGCCAGCCGGCCGCGGCCCGCCCGGCCCCGGGGGACGTCTAGCCGGTCTGGGGCGTCCCGCCGTGCCGGAAGGCGGCGATCGCCGCGGCGGGGAGGGGACGGGCGAAGAGGAAGCCCTGGGCCGTGTCGAGGTCGAGCGAGGCGAGCTCGCCGAGCTGCTCGGCCGTCTCGATCCCCTCGCCGACGACCGACATGCCGAGGGCG
>DASPQJ010000004.1:0-5971 GCA_035625025.1 Acidimicrobiales bacterium | reverse complement strand
GATCCGCCGATATTGGACTTCACGCGAGTTTTCTGTTCGGATCCGAGGCAACGCTTCACGACGTCGTGTGATACTCATGGAAACTGTCCAACGCGACGAGCCGGGCCCGCAACACCCGCACGAGCGCCCCCGTCGCGGCATCGAGCTCGGTGACGGAGTCGCCGTCAAAGTTCGCCACGAAGAGGTCGCTCCCGCTCACCGCGAGGGCTGAGGGGTGTTTGAACGCGTAGGACGAGCGCGAGATCCACCGCACCAGCGCCCCCGTCGAGGCTGCGAGCTCGGTGACGGAGTAGCCGTCGGCGTTCGCCACGAAGAGGTCGCTCCTGCTCACCGCGAGGGCTGAGGGGCTGAAGAACTCGTCGGACCCGCGCGAGATAACCCGCACGAGCGCTCCCGTCGCGGCATTGAGCTCGGTGACGGAGTCGCCGTCAAAGTTCGCCACGAAGACGTCGTTTCCGCTCACCGCGAGAGCGGAGGGGCTGTTGAACTCGTAGGACGAGCCCGAGATCACCCGCACGAGCGCCCCCGTCGAGGCGACGAGCTCGGTGACGGAGTCGCTAGACCCGTTCGCCACGAAGAGGTCGTTCCCGCTCACCGCGAGGGCATAGGGGTAGTCGAACTTGTAGGACGAGCCCGAGATCATCCGCACGAGCTTCCCCGTCGCGGCGACGAGCTCGGTGACGGAGTCGCCGTCGAGGTTCGCCACGAAAAGGTCGTTCCCGCTCACCGCGAGGGCATAGGGGTAGTCGAACTTGTAGGACGAGCCCGAGATCATCCGCACGAGCTTCCCCGTCGCGGCGATGAGCTCGGTGACGGAGTTGCCTTTGCTGTTCGCCACGAAGAGGTCGCTCCCGCTCACCGCGAGGGCCGCGGGGCTGTTGAACTCCCACCCGAAGACGTGGACGCCTGTGAGCTCGTGGCTGGCGCTCCGCTGGGCTATCGGACCGGGCGGTCTATTGCTCGCTAACGCGGTCGTGCCCTGGGCGCCTAGGAGCGCCAGGACAAGAACACCGACAAGAACCCATCCCTTGCGCTTCATCGGCGACCGCCCCTTCCAGATAGGGATCGTGGTAGCTGGGTTGCAAGGCCAGTCCCTCCGACCGTCACGGTGTCATCCCGAGGTCCCGAGAGGTTCACCGGCGTGATCGACGCGCCCGGTGTTGCTCCACCTGCCGTTCCAGCCGCACCGAAGCCGGTGAGAACTTCGACTCCCACGGCGACGGCGGCGATGATACTCACCCGACCAGTCGGAGCCTGACCCGCTTTCCCGGACAGGTTGACTGTGCTGACCATGCCGCGATCTTGGGACTGGTGGAGCAATACTCAAAACCTGTGGATCGACGTGATCTGCTGACCACGCGGCGACTTCCTGGGTCTTCGTCTCGCGCTCGACTAGCACCCCCTTTTTTGAACTTCGCTCCCGCACGCACGAGCGCGCCTCGACGAGTTCTCAGGACTGCGCGCGAGCTCACTTCGTACCTGGCGCACCGCCGGCTCGTCCGGGCTTTTTCTCATACCGGAGAAGCGGTCCAGAGCCGCCGATGAGCAGGCCGCACTGCTCGCCTCGGACGCCGGTTCTGAAGGTCCCTGGCGTGCCGACAGATACAACTCCCCCTCGTCGTGGCCAACATCTTCGGCCTCGTGGCATCGGAGCACATTGGCGCGCTCGTCGCACTCGACGACTCAGGCAAAGTCATCTTCTCCGCCGCACCCCTGGTTCGAGCGGTTGTCAAGCACGTTAGCCACGCGCTCTGGGTGATGGACAACGAGGTCGACGACCGAATCCGCGTAGCTCGTCCAGCTCTCGAGCTACTCGAAGCTGCGCCAGAGCAAGAGGACCGCAGCGCGGCTCGGTAGCCCTGGAAGTAAGCGATTGGCCGTAGCAGCCTGCGGCTAACGGCAGTTCATCACGCGGCCGAGGAGAATACAGGCGCCGAAAGAGGACTCCCGGGGCCGGGGTAACCCGTACCGCAGGCCCGCAAGTGCCTGCCGGAACTGGAAAAGGTTGCCACCAAAGCCTGCCGATGGTCAGCTCGCTACAGGAAAGAATCCGTCGCTCTCGGTCTGCGGGCCATGCAGAGTGCCGAAGGGGTGGCCCAGAACTAGCGCTCGGAACACAGTCACCCACGAACCCGGCGACACCCCGAACGGTTCTGGCAACGGTGACGCGACCCAGAATGCGCGCCTGATCGTCGCTAAACGCGCCGCCTAACGCTGGGACGGCGCCAGGCGAATGTGGCCGATCGGCGCCTCGAGGCCATCCCGGGCGCGGCAGAAGTCTGAGCATTGTGCGGCAGGGCGTCGTGAACAGGAAGGGGGGCCCTTCGCCTGAGGCGGAAGCCGGTTGGCGATCCCGCGTCACGTCGACCTTGCGACGAGACGTCCTAACAGTCCTCAGGTTGCGGTGGCTCTCCCAACCCCTCGAGAGCCTGCGCCCGCGGACGCGCATCACCGGGCTCCCGTGCGCGGAGAGGAGCTGCAGGATGGGGGCTGCGCGGGCGCGCACCTTCTCGTCGCGAGTAGCGAGGTCCACGAGCGCCCGCGTGACGAAGGTTCGTTCGATACAGCTTTCGTCCTCGAGCCGCGCCGGAGCGATCCGCCGACGTTGGCGGCTTCCGAGGCCAGCTTTTTGAACGTTGCCAGTTTGCGCTCGACCATCCCGCCTTGGCGGGGGCGATCTCCTCCTGATGCGGACCTTGTGCCCGAGCGCGCTGTGCCTCCTCGTCTTCGCGGTCGGGCTCGTATTCGGTGAGGAGCCACCTGGGGGGAAGCGCCCGCTTTTCCGTAACGGATGAAGACTGGAAGGTGGCGAAGGTGCCGCGAGGTGAGAGCGAAGCCGTGCGTCGGTTCAGGGCGTCCGTCGCCGCAGCGTCGTGGCCCCCAACGCCAGGGCGGCAACGAGGAAACCCCCGATGACAATCACGTCCACCACGAACTGGGTGGTTACGACCACGTACGTGCTCAGCTGCTGTGTGGCGTCAACGGCATAAGACATGGGCAACAGGTACGAGACCCAGTGCAGGACGGTGGGCAGCTCAGCGCGCGGCACGATGATCCCGCACAAGAGCAGCTGCGGGAGGATGAAGGCCGGCATGAACTGCACGGCCTGGAACTCGGTGGTGGCGAGAGCGCTGACCGACAGACCGAGGGCCGTGCCTAGCAGCGCGTCGAGCACCGCCACCGCCACGACCAGCCACGCCACGCCGCGCACGGCCATGCCGTAAGGGCCGAAGCACAGCCCGGAGACCACGAGAGCCTGGACGATGGCGGCTAGCCCAAAGGCGATGGCGTAGCCGAAGACGAAGTCGGCCTTGCCCATCGGCATGGTGAGCAGGCGCTCAAGCGTCCCGCCGGTGCGTTCGCGCAAGGTGGCCACCGACGTCACCAGGAACATCACGATCAGCGGGAAGATGCCGAGCAGCTGTGGCCCGAAAGTGTCAAAGTCCCGGTCCCGGCCGTGCAAGATCCAGGCGAGCAGCCCCATGAGCACCGCAGGGACGGCCACCAGTAGCGCCACGGTGCGCGGGTCGTGGCGCAGCTGTCGGAGCACCCGCCCCGCTGTGGCCCGCGTCCGACGCCAGCTCAAGGCTTCCCCTCCCCAGCACGCGAGATGCCGCCCTCGCCGAGGACTTCGCCCTCGATCAGTGCCACAAACGCGGATTCGAAATCCTCGGTGGCCGTGCTCGACAAGAGCCCTTCGGGGGTGTCATTGGCGACGATCCGTCCGTCGCGCATGAGCAGCAACCGCTCGCAGCGCGCGGCCTCGTCCATGACGTGACTGGAGACGAGCAGGGTCGTCCCGACAGCCGCCAGCCGGCGGAAGAGCGACCACAGGCTCCGACGCAGCAGCGGGTCGAGGCCGACCGTCGGCTCGTCGAGCACGAGAAGGCTGGGCGAGCCCAACAGGGCAGTGGCCAGTGATGCGCGCGCCCGTTCGCCGCCCGACAACCGTCCCACCATCGACCTTGCATGGTGGCGGAGGTCGACGTCGGCCAGCACGCGCTCGACGGCCCCGGAAGACGCACCGAGGATGGTCGCGAAGTACGACAGGTTCTCCCGCACCGTGAGATCCCCGTAGACCGACGGCGCCTGGGTGACGTATCCCACCCGGTCGCGCAACCCCGGCGAGCCCGCCAGCTCGCCGAGCAGTGTGACGGTCCCCGAGCTCACGACCTGCGTGCCCACCAGAGATCGCATGAGCGTCGTTTTGCCGCACCCGCTCGGCCCTAACAGGCCGACCAGCGTCCCTGCCGTGAGTTCGAAGCTCACGTCGTCCACGGCGCGTGTCCGGCCGCGCACGACGGTTAAATGCTCGACACAGACCGCAGGGGCCGCCGCCACCACCACGGGAGCTCGGTTGATCACAAGGACATCCTCGCGGATGCCGGGCTGGTCCCACGAGCCGTCAGTGATCCCACGGGGCGTCGCCCGCGCCTCCGAGGACCCAGCTATTACGAGGCTCGTTCCTTTGCGCCGCCGGACAAGGACGGGCGACCGCGATGAACACCGGGCACGACGCTCAAGAGGTGATGCGGAAGCAGGCGCTTGCGGCCTGCTGCGGTAGTGGGGACGCACAGAGCCGATTCCAGGTTCGACCCCCGAAGCGTGGGCGGCCGCACCCACCACGAAGGGGACGTCCGACGTCGCTCGTGGGCCGATGAGACGAGCCGGCCCCCCGCCGAGCAGCCCGAAGTGCGACTGGCCGAGCCTCGACGACGAGTGCTACCGACGGGTGATTATCCAGGTCGACAGCCCGAGCTCCACCCTGGAGACGATCAACCAGGCGCGATCAGCTGCGACGCCGGCGCGATCCGCGGCCTCGGCCGGGCACGCCAACCCCCGAACCGGTGGTACGACCATCGAGGGCGAACCCGAAGGTCGAGGCGGTACGGCGCAACCGACTCAGGGCCACAGCGCCCACAACGTTCCCAAAAGACATCCGCAAGTCCCAACGCCAAACTGCCCCGATCGTCGGGTTGCCGTCGGGTGGACGGGGCTTCGGAATGCTCGTCAGCCCTGGTGCGATGGGGCCTCGATTTCGCCTCGAACTTGCGCGTCAAGACCCCTTGAGCTGCGGTCCCGACGCGACGGACTCTTCCAGGTCCTCGATCTCTCCGTGTCAGATTCCTTCGCCCCGGGAACGACCCCCACGACCGTTTGTTCACGAAACCTGCCGCGGTAGCTTTTCCGAAACTGTGCCGCACGATCTCGATTCGACCCGTCACGAAACGCTGAAATTCGATCTTGACCTGCCCAGTTGGCACTTCCCCGCGTGCCACAATCGTGCCACTAGCACGCAAGATCCGGTTGCGCGCCGTGGACGTGGACTGCCGTCATAGACGCGCTGAGCAGATCCTTTCTGTTCCGACCCTGACGGCCCGAGAGCAAAGATCGAATCGCCAAAGTGAAGATCGCGCCTTCGAATCCGGTCATCCGCTCTCGGTCCTGCCAGGACTTCTTCCGGTACCGACTTTTTGCACTTGCTGGCGCGGGCCGCCTCTCACCGGCGGGGAACGTCCCGCCGATCCGGGTGAGCACGGACCCTCCGATGACGCTTACACCTCCGCCGAACCTGGGCCAGCTCGCCGCGACATCGTCTCCCTCTCGTCCCACCGCGCCGTGGCGCACAGTGAGAATTTGGTCATCGCTGGGAGAGCCGTGACATCATCCAGGCAACAGAACCCTCGCCGACGCCACGGCCCGCGCTCGCCCACCGTCGGATCGCCCGATGTCGCGCGCGAAGTCCCCCGCGCCGCCTCGCCGGCTGGCGCCAGCCGGCCGCGGCGGGCCCGGCCCCGGGGACGTCTAGCCAGTCTGGGGCGTCCCGCCATGCCGGAAGGCGGCGATCGCCGCGGCGGGGAGGGGACGGGCGAAGAGGAAGCCCTGGGCCGTGTCGAGGTCGAGCGAGGCGAGCTCGCCGAGCTGCTCGGCCGTCTCGATCCCCTCGCCGACGACCGACATGCCGAGGGCG
>DASPQJ010000003.1:0-10243 GCA_035625025.1 Acidimicrobiales bacterium | reverse complement strand
GAACAACTCGAAGGCGACGTCGGCCCCGGCACGGTGGAGCTCGGCGACCAAGACCTCGGCGCCGACGTCGAGAAGGTGGTCGTCGTGGCGGCCGGCGTCGATCCAGATCGCGCGCATCGCGCGCAGCGCCGGGAGGTGTCGGCTGACCATCCGCACCGGGTCCCAGGCGAGCCAGCGGGCCCAGATCTCTTGGCGGAGGGCGCCGTTTGCGGGGTCGAACGGGAGTAAGACCGATCCGTCCGGTTCCGCCGAGTAGCAGGCCGCGAGCGCCCAGACCGAGACGAGCGTGAAGTCCTCGGGCCGGGACATCGGCGGACGCGCCGAGAAATCGGCGAAGAAGCGCTCGTAGGAGTTTTCGTAGTGGTCACGCAGGGCACGGTGGGCGCGGGCGAGATCCGGCAGCAGCGAGAGCTCGAAGCAGCAGTCGCCCGCGAGCGACCCGAACGCCGAGAAGCGGTCCGGTCGGAGCAGGCAGGCGACGATCGCGCCGAATCCGCCGCTGGAATGTCCCATCACGGCGCGCTGGCCTGCCTCGGGGATCGTGCGGTATTCCCGGTCGACGAAGTCGACGACGTCTTCGCACAGGTAGGTGTGGTAGCGGCCCGTCCCGGGCGAGTCGAGGAACTGGCTGCCCCCGAGCGAGGTCCAGGCGTCGACGTAGACGACGACGCACGGTGGCGCGCCGGCCTGGAAAGCCGCGTCGACAAGCTCCGGCGCGGCGAGGTCGAACATCGCGCGCTGGCCCCAACGCCCAAGGAAAGCCCCGAAACCCTGTAAGAGGTAGATGGTGGGGTAGGGCGCGGCGGACTCGTCGTATCCCGGCGGGAGGTAGACCCACACCGGACGCGTCGGGGAATCGCCGAGCGGGTTGTCGCGCAGTGACGCCGCCGTGAGCTCGCGCTTCTCGAGCCGACCGGCGAGTTCCAGGGTCCAGGGACGCATCGGGAGCCGCTTCAGGTGCGCCCGAGGGCTGCCGGGTCGTGGCCGGAATAGGCGGGATGGGAGTCGTGGCGGCGTCCGAGGCGTGAGGGCCACCAATTCCAGCGACCGAGGAGCGCGACGGTCGCCGGGACGAGGAGGACCCGCACGACGAACGTGTCCATGAGGATGCCGATCGCCAGCCCGAACCCCATCACCTCGACCTGGCTGCCGCTCGGCCCCCCGCCACCGACGATGGCGAGCACGGCGAAGCTCCCGGCGAGAACGAGCCCGGCCGAGGTGATCGTCGGCCCGGTCCGGCCGACGGCGTGGGTGACGGCATCGCGGATCGGCCGACGGCGCGCTTCCTCGCGGATCCGGGTCATGACGAGGATGTTGTAGTCCTCACCGAGGGCCAGAAGGAAGATGAACATGAGGAAGGGGAGGACGAAGGTGATCCCCGACTCGCCCCCGATGTCAAGGAAGACGATCACCGACACGCCGAGCGCCGCGAGGTAGGAAAGTCCGACGCTCACGATGAGGTACCAGGGCGCGACGAAACTGCGCAGCACGAGAGCGAGCAGCACCGCGATCGCGAGGATCGCGATCGGGATGATGTGGAAAAGATCATGGTTGGAGGTGTTCGCGACGTCGTAGAGGGCCGGCGCGTCCCCGGCGACGCCGTTGGCCTCGGCGTGGGCCGCGGCGGCGGCCGTAGCCGCGATCCGGCGTAGCCGAGGCACGGAGTTGATCGCCGCGGTGGAGTCGGGACTGCCGACGCGCAGGCTGACCTCGTACATGATCGTCCTGCCGTCGGCGGACACGAACGCTTCCGTGGCGTGGTAGATCTCGTAGGCGGCGAGCGGGATCTGCTCCGCGATGTACCTGCTCGGTTCGGTCGAGGGGAGCCGGGCCGGGTTGCCGAGGAGCAGGTGCAGCCTCGTGTAGTCGATGTACGTGATCGTGGCGCCGTCGGGGGACGCGGACGCCTCCGTGAAGCGGTAGAGCTCGTAGACCCCGAGGGGGATGAGCTTGCGGTACGGCGCCGGCTCGGCAGAGGGCAGGTCGAGGGGGTTGCCGAGGGCTGAGTACAGCTTGGCGTAGTCGACAGGCGGGATCGGGTCTCCCGTGGGGTTGAGCGGTCCGACAAGGGTCCGGAAGGCGCCCGAATGTCCGAGCGCCAATTCGGCGGCCGCGACCTGTTGCGCAAGCTTCGGCTCCCAGATCGGCGAGGCGAACTTCATGATGATGTACGTCGGGTTCGTCGCCGCCTCGGGGAAGTTGCGGAGGAGGGCCGCGTTGCCGGCCGCGGCGTCGGTGCCCGCCGGGGCACTGGTGGCACCGCCGAAACCGCCTGACCGGTAGGAAAGGGCGGCCGACGCGAAGCAGGCGAACAGCAGCAACCCGAGTCCGAGCGTTGCGCCGGGCCGCTTGAGCAGCCGTCGGGCTATGCCCGTCCACCAACCTTCGCGCTCGGTTCCCGGCGCGACCGGCGACGGCCAGAAGGCGATTCGCCCGAGGACCGCGAGCAGGGCCGGCAGAAGGGTGAGACCCGCGAGGAGCATCACCGCGATCCCGACGGCAAGCGGCACGCCGAGGTCCTTGTAGATGCCGAAGGTCGCAAGCAACAAAGTCAGCAGGGCGAAGATCACCGTCCCCCCGGAGGCGGTGATCGACTCGCCGATGCGGGCGAGGGCGTGCGCGACGGCTCCGTCGGCGGTTCTCCCGGCGCGCAGCTCCTCCCGGACGCGGAAGACGAGAAACAAGCCGTAGTCGGTTCCCGCGCCGAGCATGAGGACGATGAGGAGGAGCTCGGTGAACACGGAGATCTGCAGTCCGTGGGCGCCGAGCCCGCCGATGAAGCGGTTGGCGACGACGAGGGCGAGCGCGGACGGGATGAGGGTAACCAGGGGCGCGAGGACCGAGCGGAAGACGATGAACAACAGGACGATGATGAAAAGGACGGAGAAGTCCTGGACGCGGTTACCGGTTATCGCCGATTTGGCCTGGTTGGCGACGTTCGTCGCGACAGCCCCGGCGACGTGCATCCCGAGTCCCGAGGGTGCCCGGATTGAGGCGAAGCTCGTCTCCAGGTTGGCGATGAGGGTCTTTTCGTCCGTGATGTCGTTCTCGTTGACGTGGGCGCTGACGAGCAGCTCCGCGGCGTGGCGGTTTGGCGAGGTGCCGATGAAACGCACCAGGCGGACGAGGGGCAGCTGCTTGGCGGCGACCGCCTCACGGCTGAGGGCGGCTTGATCGGGGGGGCCGAGGGGGGCGTTGTTCCGTGCCGCGACGACGACGACGATGCTGTTCTTTGCCGTGTTGCCGAGAATTGGTGTGGCGAGGTTGAAGGCTTGGATCGCCGGCGAGGTCGCGGGCAAGAAGTGACTGTTGTCGTTGTTGATCTCGCTGCCGAGCGTCGGGAGCGTGAGGGTCGCGACGACGACGATGACGATCCAGCACCCGATGACGTACCAGCGCAACCGCACGGTCGCGCGACCGAGGGCGCCGAAGAAACGATCCATGGGGGCAATCCTGCCAGCCCGCGGGCATCAGTGCGCTGAAGGTGCCCCGTGGGTCGTGTGACGCAGCGTGATCTCCGGAAGGAGCCAGCTGAGCCCGAAGTTGAGGGCCGCAACCGGCACGGCCACGAGAAAGACGATGTCGAGCGAGTGGGCGTAGGCGGCGATGAAGGCGTGACGCACCGGGGAGGGGAGCGTCTGGAGAGCTTGCGGCGTGAGGTCGGCGAGGTGCAGTCCCGCCGGGAGGGCCATGCCGCCGAGCGCCGACACGAGGTTGCCGTCGATGATGTTGGCGAGGATGGCGCCGAAGATCGCCGTCCCGAATGCGGCCCCGATCGTGCGGAAGAACGTCGTCCCCGACGTGGCGACGCCGAGCTCGCTGTGGGGAACGGCGTTCTGAGCCGCAAGCACGAGCACCTGGATCAAGCAGCCGAGTCCCGCGCCGAGCACGACCATGAAGACCGACATGACGAGCGAGCTCGTCTGGGCGTGGAGGAAGGACAGCAAGAAGAGCCCGATCGTCGTGAGTGCCGACCCGATGATCGGGAAGCGGCGATAGCGGCCGGTGCGGGTGATGATCTGGCCCGAGCCGATCGACGTCGTGACGAGGCCCGCCATGAGCGGCAGGAGCGACAACCCGGAGACCGTCGGCGTCGCGCCCCGCACGTACTGGAGGAACAGGGGCAGGAAGACCGTCGCGCCGAACATGGCGAAACCGACGATGAAACTCATCGCCGAGACGACCGCGAAGGTGCGGTTCGCGAAGAGGTGGAGGGGCAGCACGGGCTCGGCGGCGCGGCGGTCGACGAGTGCCCAGGTGGCGGTCAGGACGACGCCGAGGATCCCGAGGATGAAGATCGGAGACGAGCCCCAGGGGTAGGTCGTCCCGCCGAGGCTCGTCAGCATGACGAAGCACGTCGCCGCCAGTGCGACGAGGAGCGTGCCGGCGTAGTCGATGACGTGGCGGATACGGGTGAGCGCCCCGGGGACGGTCACGGCGATGACGAAGAGCGCGGCGGCGCCGATCGGCAGGTTGATGTAGAAGATCCAGCGCCAGGAGAGGTCGTCGACGAAGACCCCACCGAGCAGGGGGCCGATGATGCTCGCGACGCCGAAGACGGCGCCGAACAGACCTTGGTAGCGACCGCGCTCCCGGGGCGAAACGACGTCACCGATGATCGCCTGGGTGCCGACGAAGAGCCCCCCTCCGCCGAGGCCCTGGAGGGCCCGGAAGGCGATGAGTTCGGTCATGCTGGCGCTGAGTCCCGACAGGGCCGATCCGAGCAGGAAGATGACGATCGCGGCCTGGAAGAACCCCTTTCGGCCGTACTGGTCACCGAGCTTGCCCCACAGGGGCGTCGAGGCGGTGGTCGAGAGGAGATAGGAGGTGACGACCCACGACAGGTGGGTCTCCCCGTGGAGGTCGGCGACGATCGTCGGCAGGGCGGTGGAGACGATCGTCTGGTCCAAGGCCGCGAGAAACAGTCCGAGCAGCAGGGCGCCGATGATGAAACGGCGCCGCTCGGCCGAGAAGGCGGGGACGCGGTAGGCGACCTCCTCGGTCGCGACGAGAGTCTGAGTCACAGTCTGGTCGGTCGCTTTCGCCGGGTTGCGCGTCGTCGCGGGCCGGGAGAGTGGCGGACGGCCCACGTCGGACGCACGCGGGGTCGGGCAATGTCGAGGTTACCGGGGTACCTGGGCGGATCAGCGCGCTTGGTCGAAGGCCGGCGGTTCGCGGCGCCGCCCGCACCCCTGGCGGGCGGGCGCTGACCGTTCAACTACCCTCGGGTGAATTCGACCGGACGGAGTGGACCCTTCCGAGGAGGCACGATGACCCACGCCCACGAGGTCCTCGACGAGCTGCGCGAGCCCGGACACGTGCTGCGCCGACTGATCCCCGACGTCTACGCGGCGTTCGGCGCGCTCGACCGTGCGGCGATGGCCGAGGGGGTGCTGAGCGCGAAGCAAAAGGAGCTCATCGCCCTGGCGATCGGGGCGACCCGCGAGTGCGACGCCTGCATCGCGTCGCACGCCCGGGGGGCGGCCCGGGCCGGCGCGACCGAAGCCGAGGTCGCCGAGGCGATGGCGGTGACGATTCTCATGAACGGTGGTCCGGGGACGGTCTGGGGGCCTCGGGCGCTCGACGCCTTCCGGGAGTACGCCAGCGGTTCGACCTGATCGCCGCGCCGGGGGCTACGGTCCCGGACGGAGGCCCGCGACGGGTCCGCGGGCAGCCGGCCGCCCCGCCTGGGGCCGGCGGGTCGAAGCCGCGGTCCTCTCGACAGCTCATCAGGGTGCACCGCGGTCAAGCGGGGGTCTTTGATCGGGGAAGCTCGGATCGGCCGTCGCGGGGCGAACGGCGGCTCTGACTGCCGGTCGTTGTCGCCGCGGGCGTGCCACTCGCCCGCGGGCTAGGACAGATCCGGTCCGGTGCCGGAGACGACGAGGGAACATCATCGTTCTCGCTCACGGGTTGGACGGTCTGGCCGCGGCTCGTGGCCCGGCGCTGCCGTTCGTCTCGTCTCGTCACGGTGCGTCGGGAATCATCCTCCCGCTGTCACGCTCGGCGCTTGTCTCGGCGTTCGCGCTCGCCGGTGTTGCTGAGGTGGTGCCGAAGGCCACGAAACAGCGGACACTCGCGGCGGCCTTCGCCGTCGCGCCCAGAGCCAGACTTCCTCGTCGGATCGAATGATCAATGGCTGCGGGCTTCTGCGCTGGTAACTTAAGCCTCGTCTAGTTCCACGACTGGGTCGGCAGGATCATCGGATTCGTGTTCGCGATCGGAGGATTCGTGGCTATCTCCGGACACTGTTCTCGGCGCGCGCCGTGACCCCGTTCCGGAACGTCGAGAGCGCAGGCGCCCTCTGATGTTCGTGCTCGCCGCGTTGCATCTCCCGACGGTGAACTGGAAGATTCCCGGCCTCCACACGGTGCTCGATTTCAAAGAGATCGTCGGGATCATCGGCGGCGTTGTGGTGGTGATCCTCATCGTCTTGTTGTTCTTGGAGCACGCACGGACCACCGGCCGGGCACCGACCCCGGCGCGCACCCGGCTCGCGGGACGCGGCGTGAGCAAGTTCTTGTCGAGCGCCGATCCGGCGGAGCGCATCGCCGGGATCCAGGTGGCGGCGACCGAAGGGCTCGAAAAACACCTGCGTTCGTTGCGTCATCTCTCTGACGAGGAAAAGAACCCCCTGGTGCTAAAGGAGCTCGCCGAGACCGTCGCTCGTCATCAGTGGGAACCATCGGACGATGTTGACGCCGTCGAATTGCGTGTCTGGGCCCACCGCTACTACGCCGAACGTGTGGGGCCGCACGGGCGCGATACCAAGCCTCCCGTGTCGCTGATCGAGCCGAAAGCGCCCGTGGCCGGGGCCGCGCCCAGCGTCGTGACGCCACCGCGCCCGGCCGTCGCGGTGCCGACGATCGCGGTGCCGTCCACCCCGACCGTGCCGGTGCCGACGGTCGACGTGCCGCCGGGCTCAGCCGAGGCCGTACCGACAATTGCGGTCCCGTCGAGTCCAGCCGAAGCCGGGCCGACGATTTCGCTGCCTCCGAGCCCAGCCGGGTCCCTGGCTGGTTTGGCTTAACCGGAGACCGAGGGGCCGTTCACGGTGCTCGATCTGGAGAGGCGGTGGCGGGCGCGTCACGAGGAAGTGCCGGACGAAAAGGCGCCCGGGTCGGTCGAGGAGCCGGCGGAAGCGGTGCCTGAATTGGTCGAGGAGCCGGAGGAGACGGCGTTCGCCTCAATCGTCGTGCCCGAGGAAGCGGCGTTCGGGTCGGTCGAGGAGCCGGCGGAGACGGTGCCTGAATTGGTCGAGGAACCGGTGGAAGCGGCACCGGAGTCGGTCGAGGTCTCGGAGGAAGCGGTGCCCGAGTGGGTCGTCGCCGAGAGGCCTTGCATCCTCGTCACGGGTGCCAGCGGCGCGGCAGGAGTGACCTTGATTCGGTCGCTCGTGGCGGCCGGGCACCGTGTCGTCGCGGTGGACAGCGACCCGCTTGCCGCCGGGTTGCGGCTGGCGCCGACGGCTCAGATCATTCCGAGCGCGGACGATCCGCAGTTCGCGACGTTCCTCTGCAAGCTCGCTGTCCACCAGTGCGTCAAGGCGATCATTTCCACGGTGGCGGAGGAATTGCCGAGTCTCGCGGATCATCACGAACTGTTCGATGAAGAGCGCATCGCGACGTGGTTCCCGGAACGTGGCGTCGTCCAGGCTTGCATCGACAAGTGGCTGTTCCATCTGGCGGCGAAATCCGTCAGTTTGCCGGTTCCTCCGACGAACCTCGGGTCTGCAGAGGGTATTCCCGGGCCGTGGATCGTAAAGCCGCGATTCGGGGGTGGATCTCGGGAGAACATGTGGGTCGACGAGCCCGAGGATCTCGACTGGGCGTTGAGTCACGTTCCCAGTCCGCTGGTGCAGTCGCGCCTGACAGGCCGAGAGTTCACGGTCGACGCGCTGGTCTCGCGGGACGGGTCGCTCGCCGGTGCGGTGCCGCGCTGGCACTTCGCGACGCGGGACGGGGTTGCCGCGGAGGGCGAGACGTTCAAGAACGAGGGCCTCGTCCGGCTCGTTGAGAATCTGCTCAAGGGTCTCGCCGTACGGGGCCCGGCGAACGTGCAGGGATTCGCCTCTCGCGAAGGCAACGTCATGTTCACCGCGGTGAGCCCGGGGTTCTCGGGTGGCCTCGCGCTGTCGCTCGCAGCTGGTGCCGACCTCGTCGGTCAGTTCGTGAACGGCGTGTTCGATCTCCCGATCGATCCAGAGAGGCTCCGCTACCGGTCGGGGGTTCGGATGCTCCGCTACTACGACGAGATCTTCGAAGGCTGACCGGTTCCTCTGCTTCCTGGCCGGCACGGCTGGAGGTGTTGGTGTCCTTTTCCGCGGTCGAGGATGGCCGTGCGGTAGGGTCCCTTGCGGGTCTTGAATCGCGCTACGGCGGGGAAGCATTGACCGAATGGCGCGAGAATCATGTGTGTAAAGCTGCACCATTGTTCGTTCACCATGAGATGAATGGACTATTGCCACACTCAGGGAATATGCGGCCACCTAGCGTGAGAAGATTCAAAAAGAAGTGGAAAGAAGCTGGGGAGTGTTGTACTAAGAAGTGTTGAGATTTAAGCTCCGGCACGTGAGCGAGCAAGCAGACTCCCTCATTGAGCAGCTGCGGTCTTTTGGCGTCTCCATTGAGGACCTCGAGGCGCTAACCGGGGAATCCAAAGTGTCGGCCGAGCACGTCGACGACAGCCCGCCACCTCCCGGCGCACCGGGCGAGCCCGGCGCACCGGAGGAGCCCGGGACGTCGAACGAGCCTGACTCACCGAGCGCGGCCGACACTTCGCCGAATCCCGAGGTACCGAACGAGCCGCGACGAGTCGGCGCCTTCGAACCGCTCACCCCAGAGAGTGTCCGGGCGAGCGAGGACGCGTCCTTGAGAGCGGAGACGGCGGTACTTCGCCAGCAGTCCGTGCTGTTCGACGCCAACCAGACACGCGACCGTATCCTTGCCGAGGCCAAGGACGCCGCCGCCGAGATCCGCGCGAACGCCGTGCGGCTCGTCTCGATGAAGCTGCAAGCCGCCGAGGAAGAGATCATGGCGATGCGCGCGAAAGCCACCGAGGAGGTCGTTCGGCTCCGCAAGGAGACAGCCCAGGCCCTGGCGACCAGGTTGCAGGAGGCGGGGAGTGAGGCACAGGCGCTGCGGGAGACGGCCCGCGACGAGGCACAGGCCTTCTGGGAGTCCGCCAGCCGGGAGTTTTCCGAGGTTCAGGTGCGCATTAGCCGGATGCACGAGCACATGGTGCAACTGCTCGCGAGCCTGAACGACGCCGTGGCGTCGCTCGAGGAGGCGGCGAGTTCGATAGCCACCCTCTGCGAGAGGCATCTCGAGAGTGGCGCGCGGCGCGAGGGGAGCGGGTAGGGCGCGATTCCCGTAGCCGCGGCCCCTGGCGCGGTGCCGCGTTGACGAAGGTCTCGTTTGGCCGTAGGACTTCATCAGTCGAGCCAACGCGGCGCGGGCAAGCGACTTGTCGCGCCGAGGACCCGGGGAGGGACATCCGTCATGGAGGAGAGAACGGATCCCGGAGCAGGCGAACGTGTCCGCGCCCTTGATCGGGCGCACGTCTTTCACTCTTGGTCGGCGCAGGGTCTCGTCTCGCCGTTGCCAATTGCCAGTGCGGCCGGATGCTACGTCTGGGACTACGAGGGCCGGCGCTACCTCGATTTCTCCTCCCAGCTCGTCAACACGAACATCGGCCACCAGCACCCGAAGGTCGTCGCGGCGATACAAGCCCAGGCTGCCCGGCTCTGCACGGTCGGGCCGCAGTTTGCCAATGACGTGCGCGGCGAGGCAGCACGTCTCCTCGCCGAGATCGCACCGGCGGGGCTGAACAAGGTCTTCTTCACGAACGGCGGGGCCGAGGCGGTCGAGAACGCGACGCGCCTCGCGCGCCTTCACACCGGGCGGATCAAGGTTCTCGCGGCTTATCGGTCGTACCACGGGGCGACGACGACGGCGATCAATCTCACGGGTGATCCCCGACGTTGGGAGAACGACTACGGGAGCGCCGGCGTCGTGCACTTTTTCGGACCTTTTCTGTATCGGTCGGTTTTCCACTCGACGAGCGAAGACGAGGAGTGCGCTCGCGCCCTCGAGCACCTCGAGCAGGTCGTCGCCTTCGAAGGACCCGAGAAAGTCGCGGCGATCATCCTCGAGACGATTCCCGGCACTGCCGGCATCATCGTGCCGCCGGCCGGTTATCTCGCCGGGGTGCGGGATATCTGCGATCGACACGGGATCGTCTT
>DASPQJ010000002.1:0-14132 GCA_035625025.1 Acidimicrobiales bacterium | reverse complement strand
TCAAGACCGGTGCCGATGAGCCCGAGGACGAACGCGCTCGCCTGCTCCATCCCTCCCGACAGGTAGACGGCGCCGATGACCGCCTCGAGGGCGTCGGCGAGGATCGAGGGCTTCTCGCGCCCGCCGGAGGCGTCCTCGCCGCGGCCGAGGAGCAGCGCGGCGCCGAGTCCGAGGCTGGCGCCGACCGGTGCGAGCGCCTCGGTGCTCACGACGGCGGCGCGGATCCGCGCGAGGTCGCCCTCGGGCAACTCGGGTCGGCGACGATAGAGGTCCGCGGTGACGACGAGGCCGAGCACCGCGTCGCCCAGGAACTCGAGGCGCTCGTTCGACTCCTGACCGGCCACCTCGGCGCAGTACGAACGGTGGCAAAGGGCGAGTCGCAGCAGCTCGGCGTCGACGACGCCCGGGCCGAGCCGGACGCCGAGCTCCGCGCGAGCGCCGACGGATTCGGCGGATTCCTGGACCACCTCGCTCCCCGGAGCGGCCCGGCCGGGCAGGGTGCGCTCCGTCAGGCTGTCCCGAGCTTCGCGGTGACGTAGTCGACTGCGTCGCGCACGGTGCGAAGATCCTCGAGATCTTCGTCGTCGATGCGAAAGTCGGCGACCTGGTTGCGCAGCTCCTCTTCCAGCAACTCGACGAGCTCGATCAACACGAGCGAGTCAGCGTTGAGGTCCTCGCTGAACGACGACGACTCGCTGATGTCGTCCGGCGAGATCTCCAAGATGTCGGCGAGCTGGAGTCGAACGAGTTCGAGAACCTGCTCCCGGTTCATCCGTCCCTTCGATGCCTCCGCTGTCACGGCACCTCCCGCGGTTCCGCCTGTGAACAGCCTTCCGGTCGGAAATCGACCAGATCCGCTCGATGGCGGGTCGTTGCCCCGCCGGCCGGCCCTGATGCTACCGGCTCACCGCCGCTCGGACCTGCCCGACGAGGTCGCCCGCAACGAGGTCGGCGGCGCACCGCACTGCGTTGACGATCGCGCGCGCCGAACTGCTCCCGTGGCTGATGATGCAGACGCCGTCGACTCCGAGTAGAAGCGCCCCCCCGGTCTCTTCGGCGTCGACATAGCCCGAGTACCGGAGCAGCGACGGCACGAGCACGTCGCCGGCGACTTTGTTCTCCGGCGACTCGGCGAAGACCGCGCCGAGGATGCCCATGAAGGCGTGGAGCGCGCCCTCGAGCGACTTCAGGGCGACGTTGCCGGTGAAGCCGTCGACCACCACGACGTCGACCCCCCCGGCGAGCAGGTCCCGACCCTCGACGTTGCCAACGAACCGCACGCCCGCCCCGGCGGCGAGGAGCTCATGGGTCGCCTTGACGAGCGGGCTGCCCTTGGAAGCCTCCTCTCCGTTCGACAGCAGCGCGACGGAAGGTTCCGCGACCCCGTAGCGGCTGGTCACGTAGGCCGAGGCCATCTGGGCGAATTGGACGAGCCACTCCGGACGGCAGTCGACGTTGGCGCCGGCGTCGATGAGCACCGTCGGGCTTCCTCCCGACGGAATCGGCAGCGGCGCCGCGATCGCCGGGCGCGCCACGCCCGCGAGCCGCCCCATCCGGAACAGCGCGCTCGCCATCGCCGCGCCGGTGTTCCCGGCCGACACCATCGCCGAGGCCCGCCTCTCGGCCACCGCCTCGGCGGCGCGCACGAGCGTCGCGTCGCGCTTTCGCCGCACGGCGCGAACGGGATCCTCGTCCATCCCGATCGACTCGGTTGCGACAAGGACCTCGAGCTCGCCGACGTCGCCAAGTCGACCGTCGTCGGGCCCGACGAGGAGCACGGGGATGCCGAGCTCGTCGTGGGCGCGACGCGCGCCAGCGACGATCTCGCCAGGGGCCTTGTCACCCCCGAGGGCGTCGACGGCGACCGGGAGGATCAGTCGACCTCGATCGCCTGGCGTCCCTTGTACCAGCCGCAGTTCGGGCAGACGACGTGCGGAAGCTTGGCGTGCTGGCAGTTGGGGCAGCGACTCTGCGCCGGCTCGGCAAGCGTCCAGGCGGACGCGCGCCGGCTCCGGCTCCTCGACTTCGAGGTCTTTTTCTTCGGGACGGCCATCTGTCTTCCTACTCCTCGCGCCGGCGATCGCCGCCGACGGGACTTCCCGCCCTCGCGTTCGCCGCGACCGCTAGGCCGGGGTGGGACGACCGCCCCGACGTTCGGCGCACGAGCACGTCTCGACGTTGCGGTTGCTGCCGCACTCGGGGCACAACCCCCGGCATCCCTCTCCGCACAGCGGTGCGAGCGGCAGCTCGAGGATACACGCGTCGTGGACGATCCTCTCCAGGTCGACCTCGTCCGAGCCGAGCGGGTAGGTCGTCTCGTCGTCGGCGTCCTCGACGCAAAGCTCCCGCACCGTGACGGCGAGATCGCCCCTCGCCGTCTCGAGGCAACGGCGGCAGGCACCCTCCCACATCGCCCGGATGCCGCCCGAGACGAGGACCCCGTCGTGGACCGACTCGAGCACCACATCGACCGTCACCGGCGAGCCCTCGGGGATGTGCGAGCCGCTAACGGCTAGGTCGTGCGCGCGCACCACTGCGGCGACGCGCAACCGGCTCCCGGGATTGCGCCGCAGCGCGGCAACCGGCGCGATGAGCGTACGGTCGGCCGTCGTCCGCCGCCTCACGTTGCCCGTTCCGTCACTGGCGATCTTGATCGAAGAAGGCATCCTCGGCGGCATCCGCCTCGCCAGGCTCGTCGGCCTCGTCGTCCTCGACGGCGACGCTCAGGCGGTCGCGGCCGGCCTGGACGGTGCGGATCGTCCGGTCGAGCACGATCTCGAACGCCGCGAGCTTGCGGTCGACGTAGTCGTCCGCCTCGTGGCGGATCCGGCGGCTCTCGGCCTCGGCGTCGGCGAGGATCCGCTCGGCGTTGTTGCGGGCTTGGCGGACGATCTCGGTGCGCTGCACCATGTGCGCCGCTTGGGAGCGCGCGTCGTCGAGAAGCTCGTCGGCTTCGCGCTCCGCGCGCGCCCGCACCTCGGCGCGGTCCTGCAGGACGCGGCGGGCCCGGGCGAACTCGATCGGAAGCGCCTCGCGGGCGCCGTGGAGCAGATCGAGCACCTCCTCGCGGCCGATGATCGCCGAGGACGAGAGCGGCATCGACCTGGCGCGCTCGATGACCCCGACGAGCTCGTCGAGGATCTCCGCGAGCTCGAGGCGCGACGGCGCGCCGACGAGGTCGCGTTCTTCGAGCTCGTCGTCAGGCACGAAAACGTTCCCTCAGGCGCCGCGCGACCGCGTCGGGGACGAAGGCGCTGACGTCGCCGCCGTAGAGGGCGACCTCGCGCACGAGACGCGACGAGATGAACGAGTAGGACGAGCCGGTCGGCAGCATCAGCGTCTCGACCCCCGAGAGTTCGTGGTTCATCTGCGCCATCTGCAGCTCGTTCTCGAAGTCTGTCACGGCCCGCAGCCCCTTCACGATGACGTCGGCGCCGACCTGGCGCGCGACCTCGACGACGAGCGTCGTCATCGCGACGATCTCCACGTTGTCGAACGGCGACAGGCACTCGGCGACCATCTCCTCGCGCTCGGCGGCGCTGAACAGCGGCGGGCCCTTGTGCGAGTTGTGGAGTACCGCCACGATGACCTCGTCGAAGAGGCGCCGCGCCCGTTCGACGACCTCGAGATGACCGTTGTGGAACGGGTCGAACGAGCCCGGGAAGAGCGCCCTCGTCATCGATTGCGCCGGGCCGTGGTGGCCGACGACACCGGAGGCGAGGTCACGGCCACGGTGACGAGCGTACCGCCGTAGCGGTAACTGCGGTGGAGGAGGAAATCCCCGGCCAGTTCGATCTCGTGCGCGGATTCCAACACGGCGGTGCGGGCGGGCAAGCAGCAGAGCAACTCGTGCCAGGCCGCGAACGCATACGGCGGGTCGACGAACGCGAGATCGAAGGGCTCGGTGACCGACGAGCACCACGAAACAGCGTCGGCGCGCACGACGTGTGTCACCGCCGACGCGAGGCCCGTCGCCTCGAGGTTCGCCTTGATCGTCGCCACGGCGTCACGGTCGGTCTCGACGAAGGTTGCCGCGGCCGCACCCCGAGAGAGCGCCTCGATGCCGAGGGCGCCCGATCCCGCGAAGAGGTCGACGACCGTGGCGTCCTCGACCGCGCCGAGGTGCGCGAGCACGTCGAAGATCGCCTCCCGCACCCGGTCCGCCGTCGGGCGCACCGCGACGCTCTTCGGCGCCCGCAGCCGCCTGCCCCGGGCGGTCCCGCCGATGACGCGCACGCCCAACGCTAACCCCGCCTCGGCCGGCTGCCGGATGAGCCGTCAACTCCGCAGGAGGTACTCCGCCTCGTCGTCGCCGACGAAGATCCTCAGCTCGTCGGCGAGGAGCGGGTTGTGAGCAAGCGCCGGGTCGGCGGCGACGACGTCGCCCGCGAGGTCCCGGGCGAGATCGACGAGATCCTGATCGCGCCGGAGCGACGCCAGCTTCAAGTCGCTGCGCCCTTTCTGGCGGGCGCCGAGCACGGTGCCCTCCCCGCGCAGCTCGAGGTCGATCTCGGCGAGGTCAAAGCCGTCGTTCGACCCCTCGAGCGCCTCGAGGCGACGGCGGGCCTCGGCGCTGACGTCGCGGGCCACGAGGTAGCACCAGGCGGGGTCCGCTCCCCTCCCGACGCGACCACGGAGCTGATGGAGCTGGGCGATCCCGAAGCGATCGGCGTCTTCGACGACCATGACCGTCGCGGCAGGCACATCGACGCCGACCTCGACGACGGTCGTCGCCACGAGTACGTCGAGCGCCCTGGCACGAAAGGCCGCCATCACCTCCTCCTTGTCCTTCGGGCGGAGCTGGCCGTGGAGAAGCCCCAAGCGCAGGCCCCGGAGTTCGCCGGCCGAGAGTCGGGCGAGCTCGTCGACGGCCGCGCGGAACGGGCGCCGCGCCGCCGCGAGAACTTCGGGACCAAAGAGCCGCCCGTCGTCGAAGTCGGGCTCGAAGAACTCGTCGGAGTCGACAAGGGCGAGACCGTCGTCGTCGACGACGTCGCTCCCCGCGGCGATGAGCGGGCAGACGACAAAGGCCTGGTGACCGGCGGCGACCTCGGCGCGGACGCGCGACCACGCCTCGGCCTCGGCCGCGTCGTCAGCTGCCCAGTGGGTCGTCGCCGGCGAACGCCCCGGCGGGAGCTCGTCGAGCACGCTGTAGTCGAGATCCCCGTAGACGGTCATCGCCGCGGTGCGGGGAATGGGCGTCGCCGTCATGACGAGAAGGTCCGGGTCGCGACCCGCGGCCCCGAAGGCCGAACCCTTCTCCCGCAGCGCGGCGCGCTGGTCGACGCCGAAGCGGTGCTGCTCGTCGATGACCACGACGCCGAGCGCGGCGAACCGGACCTCCTCGGTGATGAGGGCGTGCGTCCCGATCAGGATGTCGACTGATCCCTGGCGTAACCGATCGTGGAGGCGGGCCCGCACCGTCGCCGGCGTGCGGCTCGTGAGCAGTTCGACGGCGACCGGCCGCCTCCCGCCGAGGCGCCGGGGATCGGGCACCTCGAGCCCGGCGAGCATCGCCTGGGCCGCGAGGTGGTGCTGCTCGGCGAGGACCTCGGTCGGGACCATGAAGGCCCCCTGAAGACCACCCTGGACGGCGAAGAGCAGCGTCGCCAGGGCGACGACCGTCTTGCCGGCGCCGACGTCACCCTGGAGCAGCCGGTGCATCGGCTCGGGCGAGGCCAGGTCACGCCGGATCTCGTCGATCACACGGGACTGCGCGGCGGTGAGCTCGAACGGGAGAGTGGCGAGGAAGCCCTCGACGAGCCGGACGCCGCGCCGCGCCTCCACGTCGTGGGGGATGCCGCGGGAGTCGGCCGCCGCAGCCCGCTTGCGCATGACGAGGGCGACCTGGATGCGGAACAGCTCGTCGAAGGCGAGCCGACGCTTGGCGGGTTCGGTCTCCGCCATCGTCTCGGGCTCGTGGATGGCGCGAAAGGCCTCGGTCCGGCTCACAAGCCCGGACTCCGCCCTCCGGGACTCGTCGAGGGGATCGGCGAACTCCCCGGCCCGCCGGAGCGCCTCGCTGACGTACCTGGCGAGCTCGATTGACGTGATGCCCGCCCGCCCGGACTGGGAGTAGATGGGCACGATCCGGCGGGTCTGGCGCGCCTCTGCCGAGCCGACGACCTCGACGACGGGGTTCGCCATCTGCAGCGCCGACCGGTAGACGTCGACCTTGCCGAACAGCGCCACCTCGCGGCCCTCGGCCAGCTGCTTGGTACGCCAGGGCTGGTTGAAAAAGGTAACGCCCAGTTCACCGGTGCCGTCGTCGACGACGACCTCGACGATGCTCCGCCGGCCGCGAAGGCGCCGAGCCACCACGCGCCGCACGGTCGCCGAGACGACACCGACGTCGCCGGGGACGAGCTCACGGATCGCGACGGCGTTCGTCCGGTCGGCGTAGCGCCGCGGGTAGTGGGTGAGCAGGTCGAGGACCGACGAGATCCCCATGGACTCGAGCGCCGCCCTCTTGCGGTTCCCGACCCACCGCAGCTCCGAGACGGGGAGTTTCTCGAGCTGCCCGAGCTTGCGGCCGGACGGCGTCGGGCTCACTCGATCGATACGAGATACGGGTAGAGGGGCTGACCGCCGTGGTGGAGTTCCACCGTGATCTCGGGGTGCACGGCCCGCAGCCATTCCGTCACGCGCCTCGTCTCAGCTGCGGTCGACCCCTCACCCTGGACGAGCGTGACGATCTCGTGGCGCGGTCCGAGGAGGGCGGCGAGCAGTCCGATCGTCGCGTCGGCGAGTCCCTTGCCGACCGACTCGATCCCGGCGCGAGAAAGCCCGATGTAGTCGCCGACCACGACGTCTCCCGCGGCGCACGTCGTCGCCCGCACCGCCCGGGTGACCTCGCCGGCGACGATCCGGTGGGCGGCCCCTTCCATGAGACGCGCGTTGTCCTCGCCCGACGAGGACGGGTCGTACTCGAGCAACGCCGCGAATCCCTCCTGGACCCCGCGGGTGGGCACGACGTAAACCTGTTTGGCGGCGAGCTCCGCCGCCTGCCGGGCGACGGGAACGATGTTGGAGTTGTTCGGCAGGACGACGACCTGTTGCGCCGGCGTCGCCTCGATCACCTCGAGAATCTCGCGGGTCGAGGGGTTCATCGACTGGCCGCCGGCGACGAGGTAGCGCGCGCCGAGCGAGTAGAAGATGCGGTGGATCCCCTCGCCCGTCCCGACAGCGACGACGGCCGTCACCGGGACCTTGTCCGTCGGCGGCGGTGCCGCGACCGGCCGGCGGGCGGCCTCGCGCACCCAGCGCTCTTCCTCGACCTGTTCGGCGAGGTCGGTGACCCGGATCTCGCGGGGACGCCCGGTGTCGAGGGCCGCTTCGATCGCCGCGCCGACGTCGTCCGTGTGGATGTGGCAGTTCCAGAGTCCGTCGCCGCCGACGACGACGATCGAATCCCCGAGGCCGGCCCAGACGTCCTTGAAGGCCGGGACGAGCTCGTCGTCGGCCGCGAGGAAGTACATCACCTCGTAGCGGGGTGAGGGACCTTCGCCTCCGGCGCGGGCCGGGGCCGGGGCCGCCGCCGGCAACGACCCTCCCGCGACGAGGCGCGCGACGTCCTCGGGCAGCTCGAGCTCGTCGGGCATCGGGCGTCCGGCGGCGACGTGGAGCAGGGCGTCGTAGAACGGGACGAGCCCCGCGCCTCCGGCGTCGACGACGCCGGCTTCGGCGAGGACGGCGAGCAGCGTCGGCGTCGCCCAGAGCGCCTCGACGGCCGCGGTGCGCGCCGCGTCGAGCACCTCGGGAAGGTCGGCGCCCCCGCCGACGGCCTCCTGGGCGGCCTGGGCAGCGCAGTCCGCCACGGTGAGGATCGTCCCTTCCGCCGGGCGGAGGACCGCCTCGCGGGCCGCACGGCTCCCGGCCGCCAACGCCACCGCCACGTCAGACCCCCCGACGCCGCCGAGCGGCGCGAACGTCGTCGCGAGACCACGCAACACCTGGCAGAGGATGACCCCGGAGTTGCCCCGCGCCCCCATGAGCGAGCCGTGGGAGATCGCCCGACAGATGTCTCCCATCCCCTCGGAGCCGCCGCGCGCGCCGTCGCCGGAGGTGTGCTCGGCCATCTCGTGGGCGACGGCGTCCATCGTGAGCAGCATGTTCGTCCCTGTGTCGCCATCGGGAACGGGGTAGACGTTCAGGCGGTTGAGCGTCGCCTGGTACCGGCGGAGCGCGTCGCGGTAGACGAGCATCGTGGCGACGATCTCGGGCGCCTCGAGAAGCCGGGCGGCCGGCGGCGTCGCCGGGGGGGCGGCGCGACCGGCCGGAGCCGTGCGTCGCGTCATCGACGATCGCCGCCGGTCGAGGGCCCCGTGTGCGACCTCATGGGCGAGGATGGTAACCTCCCCCGCTGGTCCCTGGGTTTTTGCGCACCTCGGCGCGGCCCGCCGCCGGAAGGGGATTCCGAAACCGAGTGCGAGGTGGGTCGTCGTGGCTGCGGTCTGTGAAGTCTGCGGAAAATCACCGAGCTTCGGGATGAACGTCTCGCACTCCCATCGCCGCACCAAGCGGCGTTGGGATCCGAACATCCAGCGCGTCCGGGTCCTCGTCGGCGGCACGCCTCGCCGGCTCCACGTCTGCACCTCGTGCATTCGCGCCGGACGCGTCGTTAAGCCGACGCGCCGCCGGCGCCCCGCGTCCTCCGGCTGACGCCCCTCGGGTCACGTCGACGCGTCGGGGACCGAACCGGCGCCCTCAACCGAGCCGGTGCGCGAAGCCGGCCGGATTCAGTCTTGCGCCGTTCAGGAGGAATGCCGCCGGGTCCGCCGTGGTCACGCCGACGCGGGTCGGCGCTCGCAGCCCGCGCTCGGCGAAGGTGACAACGGCTCTGGCGGGCTCGGGGACGCTGAAGATGAGCTCGTAGTCCTCCCCGCCCCCGAGGGCCTCGTCGAAAGAAGCGCCGGGCGCGACGGGGAGTTCGTCGAGGAGCACGCCGATACCCGAGGCGTCGGCGAGCCGGCGCAGGTCGATCCCGAAGCCGTCCGAGACGTCGATCATCGCGCTCGCCCCCGCGTCCGCGGCCGCGACACCCTCGGCGAGCCGGGGTTCGGGTCGGAGGAAGGCCCCGACGCACGGCGACGAGGCGGAGGGATCGGCCCGCAGTTCGCGCAGCCCGGCGGAGGCTGCGCCGAGCGCGCCGGTGACGAAGAGGGTCTCGCCCGGCTTCCCGCCCCGGCGGAGAACTGGCGCGGCCGGGCCGGTCTCGCCGAGGATTGCCACCGCGATGTTGAGCGCGGCGGCGTCGGAGAGATCGCCCCCGACCACCGGGCACCTGAAACGCCGCGACGCCTCGAGCAGACCCTCGTAGATCTCGACGAGCTCGTCGAGTTCGGCGCCGGCGACGGCGGCGACGGCGGCGCGGGGCCGCCCGCCCATCGCCGCGATGTCAGAGAGGTTCTGGACGAGGACTCGCCAGCCGAGATCGGCGAGCGTCCCGAAGCGCCGGTCGAAGTGCACGCCCTCCGCGGCGAGGTCGGTCGCGAAAAGCAGGCGCCCTCCCGGCCGATGAAGGACCGCGGCGTCGTCGCCGATCCAGACCTCATCACCAACAGGAGGGCCGACGAGCCGGGTGAGGAGCTCGATCGCTTCGAGCTCGCGGGGCCTTGACGCCGCGTCCGTCACGGGCGCACCCTACTGGAGCGAGGTACGCGGGGCGGAAGCGCCCTTTCCGGCGCGCCGGGCGTCCGGCCCATCAGCGGATCTCTGCCGGTCCCGGCAATTGCCGCGGGGTCGCCTGCCGGCGCAGGGTGCCCCCGAACGTGGCGTAGGAGATGCTGGCGACGGCGCAGACCAAGGCGATGACGACGTCGCCGAGCTTCAGCGGGAAGGGGATGACGACCGCGAGCAGGGCCGCGACAACCCAGGTGAGCTGCAGGCGGGTCTCCAGCCGACCGAAGGCCCGGCCGAGGAGCGCGGCGGGGACGTTGCGCTGCACGATCGAGTCGAGCGCCGGCTTGGCGCTCGTCGGTCCCACGCCGACGACGAACGTCAGCATCACCTGGGCCCACAGCCCCCCGACGATGGCCGTCGCCACCGATCCGACGACGATCGACGCGAGCGCGCCGACGATGATCTGACGTTCGGTGAGGTAGCGGCGGAGCCTCGGCACGACGACCGAACCGAGCAGCGACCCGGCGCCGCTCGCCACGATGAGGATCCCGAACCACCACGTCGCGGCGTGCTCCCGGCGCAGCGCGAAGGCGAGGAAGAACTCGACGAAGCCGACCGTCGCCCGGGCGATCGACATCGCGCCGACCGCGGCGAGAACCTCAGGCGGGTAAAGGGGCAGACCGAGGATGCTCCGGTGGTGGCGGATCTCGGCAAAACGCGCTGGCGCGACGCGCTCCCCTCCGTCGGCAGGTACTTCGCCGGACAGCGAGACGGGGGGCGCGACCGCGACGCGGTGCGACGGCCTCGGCAGCCGGAGCGACACCGCTGTCCCCGTCAGGAAGACGAGCACGGCGAGACACAACGCCCACTGGGGGCCGATCTTCAAGAAACCGACGGCGATCGGTGCCGTCGCGAACCCGGCGAGCGAGGCGAGCACGGCGAGCTTGGCGTTCGCGCTCGCGAGGTCGTCGCCCGCCGCGGCCATCTCCGGCACGAGGGCGGCCCGGGCGACGAGGTAGAGCTTCCCGAGGACGAGAACCCCGAACGCCTCGGGAAACAAGAGCAACCCGTGGACGTCGCGGGCCATGAGAAGGCAGAGAACCGCCGAACCGAGGTTGGCGATCGCGACGCTCGTCCGACGCGCTTCTCGCCCCCGATCGAGAAGCGGGCTGAGCGCCGGCCCGACGAGCGCGAAGGGGGCGATCGTGAGCACAAGGTAGAGAAGGACCCTGCCCTCGGCAGCGTGGGCCGAGATCGAGAAAAAGAGCGATCCCGCCAGCGAGACCGCGATGCAGGTCGTGCCGGCGGCCTGGACCGAGTGGACCAGGGCGAGACGACCGAACGGCTGGGACTGGTCGAGCAGGCCGTGGACCGCGGCGCGCACCACCTTCGTGACCCGCGCGATCGTCCTCGGCTCAGCCATGTGGGCCATGGTAGGGGCGGGTCGGCGCCGCGAGCTGCTCTAGTCGGCAGGCCCTTCGCCGTATCGCTGATAACCGGTCCGCTCGAGCTCCTCGGCGAGTTCGGGCCCGCCGGACTCCACGATGCGGCCCTGGAAGAGAACGTGCACCCGGTCGGGGCGGAGCTCGTCGAGCAGGCGCTTGTAGTGGGTGATCGCCAGCACACCCAGCGGTTCTCGCCGCGGAGCCGGACCCGGCGTCGCCGGGCGGGCAGCCCGTTCGATGCGGCGCGCCACGTCCCGGAGCGCGTCGACGTCGAGTCCCGAGTCGAGCTCGTCGAGAACGGCGATCAGCGGCTCGAGCACCGCGAGTTGGAGCGTCTCGAGCCGCTTCTTCTCCCCGCCCGAGGCGTCGACGTTCAACGGGCGCCGGGTGAACTCCGCCGCCAACCCGATCTCGGTCGCTTCGGCCGCGATCCGCCGCTCGAGGGCGACGCGATCGGGATCCGGCCTGCCCCGCCGAGCGAGGAGCGCCTCGGTGAGGACGTCGAGGGGCCGGACGCCGGGCAGCTCGACGGGGTACTGGGGGGCGAGGAACACCCCGCGGGCGGCGCGCTCCCAGGTCGACAGACCGAGCAGGTCGACGCCGTCGAGCGTCACCGCCCCTCCGGTCACCGTGAAGTCCGGGTGACCCAGCAGGGCGTTGCCGAGCGTGCTCTTTCCCGCTCCGTTCGGACCCATCACGGCGTGGACCTCACCGCTGCGGACTTCGAGGTCGATCCCCCGCAGGATCTCCGACCCCGCGACAGCGACCGTGAGCCCGTCGACGGCGAGGGTGCTCATCTGACCGCTCCAGCCCGCGCTCTCGGCGTCATCAGGGCCACACCACCCAGACGTCGCCGGCTTCGACGACGATCTCGAAGACGTCGATGGGAAGCGTCGCCGGCAAAGTCTGCGGCTCGCCGGTCACGAGCGAGAACAGGCTTCCGTGCTTCCAGCACTCGATCTCGGCCGCAACGGCGTCGACCTCGCCCGCGGCGAGCGAGTAGTCCTCGTGGCTGCACGTGTCAGAGACGGCGTGGAACCCGTCCTCGCAGCGCACGACGCAGATACCGACGCCTCCGACCTCGAATCTGCGTGCCGCACCGACTGCCACGTCTTTGACAGCGCAGAGCCGGACCAGCTGGGGGGCAGCGTCGTTCATCGCGCCAGGCCCTCCGGCGTGCCAGCCAAGTTCGCGCCCGAAAGCCGCTGGGCGACGACGCCGCGCAGGTAGCGCGCGACACCTGGTTCGGGGGCGCGCGCGAAGAGGTCGTCGAAGAACCCGAGCAGGATCAGCCGCTCGGCGACCTCGGGCGGCAGCCCGCGCGACTCCAGGTAGAAGCGCTGGGCCCGGTCGACCGGCCCGACTGCGGAGGCGTGGCTGCAACGCACGTCGTTCTCCTCGATGTCGAGATTCGGCACCGAGTCAGCGTGCGCGGCATCGGAGAGCACGAGGTTGCGGTTCGTCTGCGAAGCGTCGGATTTGCGCGCCCCTTTGTGGATGTGGATGAGCCCGCTGTAGACGGAACGCGCCGCATCATCGACCGCGCCCTTGAAGATCAGGTTGCTCCTCGTGCGCGGGGCGGCGTGCTCCTGGAAGGTCCTCATGTCCTGGACCTGGGTCCCGTCACCGAAATAGGCGGCGAGAAGTTCGCTCGTCGCCCCCTCGCCGGCGAGGGTCGAATGCGTGCACAGGCGGGCGTAGCCGCCGCCGAAGGCGGCGGCGAACGACCGCAGCGAACCCTCCCGACCGATCCGGCTCGCCAAGTATCCAAGCTGCCAGGCCGACCGGCCGAACTCCTGGATCGAGTGGTAGGCGAGGTCGGCTTGCGGCGCGATCTCCAGCTCCGTGACCGGGCAGGCGAGCGCCGCACCTTCCGGCGAGACGAAGTGCTCGACGACCGTCAGGTGGGCCCCCTCGCCGAGTTCGACGAAGGTTCGCGGGAAGACTGCTACCCGGCCGCGGTGGGCGCGCAGCTCGTGGACGACGACGATCGGACCGGCGACGTCGACGCCCGGCGGCACGGCGACGACAACGGCGTCGGGGGCGAAACCCTCGGCGAGGAGGGTGAAGGCGTCTTGCGCGGCCGCGAGGACGGCCCCGAAAGCGGCGGGTGAACGACGCCGGTCCCTCGCCGATGCGACCGTCAGCCCGACGGACTCCGGGTCGAAACCGGGCTCGGTCGCGACGACGAGACCATCGATCGTGCGCACGAGCGCCGCCGGGGTGGCGAGCCCTGCGAGTAGGTCCGCTGGAGCCCGGGCGAGATGCGGCGGGTTGGTTTCCGGCTCGACGACGACGGGGTCGAACTCGGCGAGGTCGAGGGCGTCGATGCGTCCGTAACGCCAGTCCTCGTCGGCTTCGGTCGGCAGGACCGCACCCGCGAATCGCTCGGCAGCCGCGCCCCGGAGGCGGCGTAACCATTCCGGACCCGCGATCGAACGGGCGAGCTCCGGCGTGAAGCGGTGATCGTTCAGGACCGATCGCCCTCACGGGAGCCGTCTGGCTTGCCTCGGCGCCCGATCCGGTGGAGAACGCGCTTCACCGCCGATCCCTGCGAGCGGCGTTCGGCGCGCTCCTCATCGGCCTCGACCTCGGAGAGCTCCTCGGGGGCGGCGGAGTCGACGATCTGCTCGGCCGAAGCGAGCAGATCGCCGACATCGGCGGGAGGCTCGTCCGGCTCGGACTCGGTCGGCGGGGCGACCAGCGAACCGTGGGTCCACGTCACGTCGGCGAGCCGTCGCTCGTAGGAAGGGCAGTTCTCGGGACAACGCCACGGCGCCTCCGGCGCGAGGTCGAGGACGCAGAAACGGGCGACCTCGCCCGAGCTGTAGGTCCTCGACTGGAAGTGCTTGCAATCCTCACGCATCGACAACCGCGCCAGACCTCCCGGTTCAGCTTCCCCTCCAAAGGATATTGGCCCAACCTCTCGACTGCCGCTGGGTCGGTCAGCCGACCGCGCCCTCCATCTGCAGCTCGATGAGCCGGCTCCACTCGACGGCGTACTCCATGGGAAGCGTCCGCGTGATCGGCTCGATGAAGCCGTTGACGATCATGCCCGTCGCCTGG
>DASPQJ010000001.1:0-4381 GCA_035625025.1 Acidimicrobiales bacterium | reverse complement strand
CCAGGCGACGGGCATGATCGTCAACGGCTTCATCGAGCCGATCACGCGGACGCTTCCCATGGAGTACGCCGTCGAGTGGAGCCGGCTCATCGAGCTGCAGATGGAGGGCGCGGTCGGCTGACCGACCCAGCGGCAGTCGAGCCGCGAGTTGGAGAGCGTCATGTGACTAAGCAACCGCTCATCCTGGTAAAACCGAGCAAGCCCTGGGATGAGATGACCGACGAAGAGCAGCGCGCCTTTGTGCATAACGCCGTCGCGCAGATGCGGAGGAATTACGAAAGGGCGAAGCAGGCTAATGGCGGTACAGCGAAGACATAACCATTAGTTCTCGTCGGGAAACATGATCGTGATGACCGGTGACGGGTCATCGATGTCCCTGGCCCCAGACTGGGCGACGAGCGTGAAGCGCCGGACGCCCTTCTCGGTCACGACACGCAGTTGAGTGAACGATGTGGTCGCCGCCACGAGCCTGCCAAATGGCCGGGTGGGGGAGCCACAGTACATCCCACAGCCGACCGCGGCGTCCCCCCGTCGCCTCGCGCCGCGCAGCGGCGATCCCGAGGCGCCGTCCCGGCACGATGGCCCCGGCGACGAACGCCCCCAAAGTCAGCAGTCAGGCGACGCCCTGTCCCCAGAGTCGCCGCCACAGGCTCGTTCTCGCCAGGGCTTGCTCCGCCGCCCGGTCGTGTGCTGCGATCTCTGGCGCGTCATCGAGGGGCACCAGTTGGACATCCCCGTACCGTCGGCGCAGCGCAGTCAGGATGAGGTGATCGGCCAGCCGGGGGTTCTTCGGCAGGGCGGGGCCGTGGAGGTAGGTGCCGATCGCGTTCTTGTAGACGCAGCCCTCCCAGCCATCTTCGGAGTTGTTCCCGCCGCCGGCCAGTGCCCTGCCGAGCGGCTGGGACCCGTCGTGTAGATACGTCCTGCCGCCGTGGTTCTCGAACCCCACGAGGAGGTGTTCCCCCCACCGCACCACCAGGTTGCCGACAGCTCGAACGTTCCCGGCCCTCGTGATCGTGTCCAAGGGCGTGCCGGTCTGGGCGGCGCGGTGAACGGTGTGGGCGTCGAAGACACCGAGCCCGGGAAGCTCCTCTTTTCGCGCTGTTCGGTAGTAGTGCCCCCACAGTTGGTACCCGGCACATACGGCGAAGGCGGCCACGCCCTCGTCGATGGCTCGTCGGATGCCCTCGCCCTTTACCTCGAGGAGGTCCTTGCAGACCAGCCGCTGGTGCGCGTCGGCACCCCCGCCGACGAGGATGAGGTCGACGCGGTCGGCGTCCACGCGGTCTCCCATTTCAAGCTCGTCGACCTCGGCTTCGATCCCTCGCCACTGGCAGCGCTGGACCACGGTGAGGACGTTCCCGCGGTCGCCGTATTGGCTCATCACGCTGGGATAGAGGTACCCGATGACCAGCCTCATCCCGCCACCGAGCCTTCTGTCTGGCTCTGCCGCCAAAAAGGCACGAGGTAGCCCCGGCGGACCATGTCCTGCCGGAGTGTCCACATGGCCGTGTACGTGGTGAGCACGTACAGCGTCTCCCCCGGCGGTGTCTGCTCCAGCACCGACCAGAAGGCCCGGACCACATCTTCTTCCACGAGGAGCGGTACAGGCGGTCGACCGGCTCCCGGTTCGCCGTCCGACGCTAGGAGCTCGGCGTACTTCAGGCGGAGTGCGAGATCTCGTGCCCGGCGTCCTGTGACCGCGATGAGGTCGGCGCGCCCCTTGCACATCTCGAAGTCCACGTCCCAGATCCAGGACACGTCTCGCCCGTCCGGACCGTTGTCGTTGAGGGCCACGAGCAGCCGCTTGGGGCCGTCCATGGAAAGCACCAGGCGGAGCCCTTCGTTGAAGCCGCTGGGGTTCTTCACGAGGATCACACAAGCCTGCTTGTCGCCGAGACGGATCTGCTCGAGTCGCCCGAAGGCGCCGACGGCCCCCCGCACGGCCGCTTGCACAAGGTCCGGCTCCACCCCCAGGCAAGCCGCAGCGGCCGAGGCTGCCAGCGCGTTGTAGGCGTTGTAGAGCCCGGCGAGCGGCACCTCGAGGGTGCGGTCCCCGGCGGGCGTACGGACCTGCGACCGGCTCCCTTCCAGGCCCAGCACGTCCACCTTCCAGGCCGCGAAGCGTGGATCCGGGCGTCGCCAGCCGCACTGCTTGCAGGAGTAGTGACCAAGGTGGGCGTAGTAGCTCAACTCGTGGAACAGGTCGCTGCCACACCTCGGGCACCGCCTCGAGTCGGCCGCGTGCTCCCGGCCGGGTCGCGCCCGCCGTCGGTCGTCCAGGCCGAAGTACAAGACCTTCGCCGTCAGGTCTTCGCCGAGGTAGGCCACCTGGGGATCGTCGGCGTTGAGCACCACCGTGGACGAGGCAGGCAACTGGCCCAGCGCTCGCGACCAGAGGTGAGCCACGAAGTCGACCTCGAAGTACCTGTCCAGCTGATCGCGAAAAAGGTTGGTGATGACGACCAGTCGGGGCTGGAGGGCGTCCACGGCCGGTCGGAACGCACCCTCGTCGACCTCGAACACGCCGATCGCGGAGGGGGGGACGTCGAGGCCCTTCCGCCAGTTGGCGTGGACGAGGAGCGCGGTGGCGATCCCCCGGGTCAGGTTCGAACCTTCCGGGTTGGTAATCACCTCGAGTCCGGCCCCGCTCAGGGCGTCTACCAGTATCCGGGTCGTCGTCGTCTTCCCGTTAGTCCCGGTCACGAGCACACAGCCGTTGGGGATCCCTCGGGCCAGGTCGGCGACGAGGCCAGGGTCGATCCGCTCGGCCAGGAAGCCGGGGAGCGTCGTGCCCCCTCCGCGCTTGAGGCCCCGGGATAGGAACCGCGCCGTCTTGCCCGTGCTTACCGCGACGATCCTCGCGGTCGCCCGCCCGGTGTGCACCGCTAACCCCTTAGGCACTGAGCTTTTCTGCGAAAAGGGACAGCCAGTAGGGGCGCACGATCATGTCGATCACGTGGCATCGGGCCTCGAAGGGGAGTTTCTCGACCGTGGCGACGAAAGCGGGACTGCCAGAGTGACTGGCCACGTCGAGTGAGATCTCCTGGTCGTAGTAGTCGGTCATGCGCAGCACCCGCATTCCCTGCGCGCCGAGCCAGGACACGACGTCCCGGAGGCGCAGGTGCTGCTCCCAGACATGGAGGAACTCGTCAACCACCCAGTTGTCGTCCTCCAAGTCGATGGGAGGAGCGGTGTAGTAGTTCTTGTAGTTGCGGTCCCCTCGGGCCCAGGTCCTCACTGCCTCGATCCTGGCGGCGTCGTCGGTCACCCCCTCCGTAATCGTCCGGATGATCTCCTGCTGCACGGTGCGTTCCCAATTCCCGTAGTAGCCGTAGATCCCGGTGCGGAGGATCCCGCCCGGCTTGAGGGCCCGGCAGAGGATGCCAATCCCCTTCTCGGAGTCGGGGAGGTGGTGGATCGTCCCCCAGGACACGATGTAATCGAACTCCCCTTCGAGATCGAGGGTCATGATGTCCTGGACATAAGCCCGCGCGTTTGTGACTGCTTCCTTTTCCAAGGTTTCGTTGACCAGCGCGACGGAAGTCTCGGAGAGGTCGTAGCCGACGAACGTCGTCTCGGGAAATTCCCGGGCGTAGTCGAGCATCATGAGGCCGGTGCCGCAGGCAATGTCACCGAATCTCCGGCCCCGAGGATCGATGCCTCGCTCCTCCAGGAACTGACGGACAGAGGCGGCGTGCCGGCGATACGTGTACTTTCGCTGTGGCGGAGGGAACGGATGCCGTCGGTACATCTCCCTGACGGACCGGACGATTTCGCTGTCCGAGAGGGCTCTCGGCGCGGGTGCATCAGGGCTTCCGATGGGCACATGTGTAGTCAAGGTCAATCCCTCACCTGTGGCGGGCGTCTTGAATCGAGGATGTTCCCCAATTTTTGCCCGTCGGGCAAGCTAACAGATCCCGGGCAGTGCTGCACCCGACGACGGGTCACAGTGGGGCTCCTGAAGCGGATCACGACGACGCGTTCCGAGGGACCGTGCGTGCCACAAGTCGCAACGATGTGTTGGTGATTGAGGCCCTCGTCGTCGCGCCGCGCAACGATGACGACAGCGATTGTGGAGATTGAGCACGCTGGCGATGGTCTCGGGGATCGCGCGATACCCATGGAACGACACGCAGATCGCGCCGTTGCTCGACCGGGTGGGTGGGATCAACCAGTCACCGCACAGCTTGACCGGTCCCGGTGTCGCCGGAACTCCGCGGCCCGGCGACACCGGGGAGCGGGGGTGTTCTGGTACCTGACGGGCAGGTCGGACGTGTCGCGCGGCCCGAGGGAGTTGTTACTATACACATAGGAGAAATTCCTCTCCCACGGCGAGGATCCCGATCGAACGGAGCCTGGTCGCCCGATGGCAGTGACC